>NZ_CM129593.1:4710000-5256572 GCF_052947655.1 Bacillus pretiosus
TCTGGGCCGTGTCTCAGTCCCAGTGTGGCCGATCACCCTCTCAGGTCGGCTACGCATCGTTGCCTTGGTGAGCCGTTACCTCACCAACTAGCTAATGCGACGCGGGTCCATCCATAAGTGACAGCCGAAGCCGCCTTTCAATTCCGAACCATGCAGTTCAAAATGTTATCCGGTATTAGCCCCGGTTTCCCGGAGTTATCCCAGTCTTATGGGCAGGTTACCCACGTGTTACTCACCCGTCCGCCGCTAACTTCTTGAGAGCAAGCTCTCAATCCATTCGCTCGACTTGCATGTATTAGGCACGCCGCCAGCGTTCATCCTGAGCCAGGATCAAACTCTCCAATAAAGTTAGTTTGTCTAGCATCTAAAAATAAAAATTGACGTTTCACGTTGTTTGTTTCGTTCAGTTTTCAAAGAACTACTTGGTCGCTCATTTGCGACTTCCTTATGTTAACATCTTCGTTTTTCGATGTCAACTAAGTTTTTCAATTTCTTTTTTGTCGTTTTCTGCGTTTCCGCATCAGCGACGGTTATTAATATATCATGGTGAAAATCGAAATGCAACACCTTTTATAAACTTTTTTTTAGATCACCCTAATTTCTTTGTTAATATCATATACTTAAACGAAATATCTCTTTCATGTATAAATAATTCCTACATATATTCTATATAAAGTCACTCTATCAAAAGCGTTTCTTTCTATAATAAATGTTTTATTCATATACCATATCATACAAGGAGGAATATATATGGACTATGCCGATTTATTAATCAAACTAGGTCTCTCGGCTATTTTAGGGTTCGCTATCGGTTTAGAGCGCGAATTAAAACGAAAACCACTTGGTTTAAAAACTTGTTTAGTTATTTCTATCATTAGTTGCCTCCTGACGATTGTTTCTATTAAAGCGGCTTACAATTTACCACATACCGATCATATGAATATGGATCCACTTCGACTTGCCGCTCAAATTGTATCAGGAATCGGTTTTTTAGGTGCCGGTGTTATTTTACGAAGAGGAAACGATAGCATTGCAGGACTAACGACTGCTGCTATGATTTGGGGTGCTTCTGGTATTGGTATTGCTGTTGGGGCTGGATTCTATATCGAAGCGATTTTCGGAATGTGTTTCCTTATGATTAGCGTTGAACTTATACCATTAGCAATGAAATTTGTAGGACCGAGATCATTTCGTCAACGTGATATCGCAGTAAAACTTGTCGTGCGAAATATGGACAATATCCCAATTGTAATTGAAGAAATAAAAGAAATGGATATAAAAGTTAAGAATATGAAGCTCAAAACATTGGAGAATGGTTCTCACTATTTACATTTGAAATTATCTATCGATCAAAAAAGGCATACCGCTGATGTTTACTACGCCCTCCAGCATCTTGAAAGTGTCCAACAAACTGAATTAGAAAGTATGTAATGTAAAACAAACTCTCTTTTAAATTAGAGAGTTTTTCTTTTTTCTATAATGGTAACAATGAATGTAGTCCTGCAAAGTAAGGAGGAATAAGAGTTTGAAATCCCGTCCAAATTTAGTAGATACATTTCGTGATTCCATTATTTTTCGTTTAGTTTGCTTTATTGTTTTACTTACTGCTTTTTCTGGCTTCCTTATACATAGATTAGAGCCATCGCACTTCACCACATGGTTTGATGGAGTTTGGTGGTCAATCGTTACCATTTTCACCGTTGGCTATGGTGACTTTGCCCCGCATACACTAATAGGCAAACTTATCGGTATGGGTATTATTTTATTTGGAACCGGTTTTTGTTCTTATTATATGGTTCTGTTCGCCACTGATATGATTAATAAACAATATATGAAAATTAAAGGAGAAGAAGCCGCTACCTCTAACGGTCATATGATTATCGTGGGTTGGAATGAACGGGCAAAACATGTTGTAAAACAAATGCACATCTTACAACCGAACCTTGATATCGTTTTAATTGATGAAACACTTTCTTTACTTCCAAAACCATTTCATCATTTAGAATTTATAAAGGGTTGCCCGCATCACGATCAAACTTTATTAAAAGCTAACATTACAACGGCTCACACTATATTAATAACAGCTGATAAAGAAAAAAATGAAAGCTTAGCAGATACACAGTCCATTTTAAATATTTTAACTGCGAAAGGTCTCAATCCAAACATTCACTGCATCGCCGAACTTCTTACTTCTGAACAAATACAAAATGCAACTAGAGCTGGTGTATCAGAAATTATAGAAGGAAATAAATTAACGAGCTACGTATTTACCGCTTCTCTTTTATTCCCTTCCATTTCAGGCGTACTATTCTCACTTTACGATGAAATCTCTGATAACAAATTACAACTGATGGAGCTTTATCCTTCCTGCACTGGACAAACTTTTGCAAATTGTAGCTATACTCTTTTAAAGCAAAATATTCTCTTACTAGGTATAAAACGCGACGAACAATATATGATTAATCCAGTCCATTCCTTTGTTCTCATTGAAAGCGACATACTCATTGTTATTCACCATTAAGAAAATGTTTTTCTAGTTCCTGCATGAGCACTTTCCCAATATTGATATATTTTCTTTTCACATCTCCATCTGGATCTTTCGGCTCAGCAAATTGATCCATTCCACTCGTTCCAGCCGTTAAAGTATTTACGTGATCATCTAGTTCGTCTTGATATACGTGCGAAAGAATATACGGCGTTTCCAGACGGACTATTACACCAGGCACATCTAATTCGCCATTCACTGCTGTAAATGGCACTCGCAGAAATTGATATCCATCTTCTTCATCGATTTTGTAATCAAAGCATCCTTTATCGTAATCCCAATTGCCACCAATGTTATACCCAAGTGGCTTCATTATCTCTTCTAACTTATATAACGCATATGTACGTCCTTCTAAATTTGATTGAATCGGAATCAAGCCCATCCCTCCTAGACTTTTTCTTTAGCATACCCACTCTAGTTTGAATATACCGATGGACTTTTCGATAAAATAATAAAAAGCGACCGGATTCCGGTCGCTTTTTATTATTTTAAACGCTCTTCTAATTCTGCTTTTAACTTTTCAAATCCTGGTTTACCAAGTAAAGCAAACATGTTTTTCTTGTATGCTTCTACTCCTGGTTGGTCGAATGGATTTACGCCTAATAAGTAGCCGCTCATCGCACATGCTTTTTCGAAGAAGTATACAAGGTAACCGAATGTGTACTCATTTAATTCAGGGATATTTACGATTAAGTTTGGTACGCCACCATCGCTATGTGCAAGTAATGTACCTTCGTATGCTTTCGTGTTTACGAAGTCTACAGTTTCACCAGCAAGGTAGTTTAATCCATCTAAATCGTTTTCTTCTGATTCAATTGTTAGTTCATGTGTAGATTTACCTACTTTCAGAACTGTTTCGAATAAGTCACGACGACCTTCTTGAACGTATTGACCTAATGAGTGTAAGTCAGTTGAGAAGTTTGCTGAAGATGGGAAAATACCTTTTTGATCTTTCCCTTCACTTTCACCAAATAACTGTTTCCACCATTCAGAGAAGTATTGAAGTGCCGGCTCGTAGTTAACAAGCATTTCAATTGTTTTTCCTTTATTGTATAAAGCGTTACGAACTACTGCGTATTGGTAAGCTGGGTTTTCTTCTAGTTCTGATGCACCGAAGTCATCATGACCAGCAGCTGCACCTTTCATCATCTCTTCAATATTTAAGCCACTTACTGCGATTGGTAATAAACCAACTGGCGTTAATACAGAGAAACGTCCTCCAACATCATCTGGAATAACGAATGTTTCGTAACCTTCGTTATCAGCTAATGTTTTTAATGCACCACGTGCTTTATCTGTCGTTGCATAAATACGTTTGCGAGCTTCTGCTTTTCCATACTTTTCTTCTAATAACTTACGGAAAATACGGAATGCTAGTGCCGGCTCTGTTGTTGTACCTGATTTGGAAATAACGTTAATAGAGAAGTCTTTACCTTCTAATACGTCCATTAAATCTTTCATGTAAGTGGAGCTAATGTTTTGTCCAACAAATAGCACTTGTGGAGTTTTACGTTGTTCTTTAGATAGCGTGTTGTAGAAAGAATGGTTTAACATTTCGATTGCTGCACGTGCTCCTAGGTAAGAACCACCGATACCTACAACAAGTAAAATGTCAGAGTCATTTTTAATTTTTTCTGCGCATTTTTGAATGCGCGCAAATTCTTCTTTGTCATATTGAAGCGGAAGGTCTACCCACCCAAGGAAATCGTTCCCAGCTCCAGTTTTTTCGTGGATTGCATGATGTGTTACTTTCACTGCATCACGTAAATAAGTGATTTCATGTTCACCGATGAAGGATAACGCTTTAGAATAGTCGAACGTTACATGTGTACTCATCTTTTTCCCTCCAATAATGTATATGTATTTCTGTATTCACTTTAGCGAAACTGAAGTTGTAAATCAAGCGATTCAACCATTGTAAACGTAACCAATATATATTTTTTAGAAAAAGTTCATTTTTTGCATAAAAATTCGCATTTTTCGGTATAGATGTATATACATCCTTTTTCTTATATTTTTTATGTATAAAAACAACATAACTACACCATTCTATAAAGGAGTTAATTAACTCATCGCTTGTTCACGCTTCACAATTAAGGGGGGCTTTTTCATGAGTACTCTGCAACGTATCGCATTAGTCTTTACTGTAATTGGCGCTGTGAACTGGGGATTAATCGGGTTCTTCCAGTTTGACTTAGTGGCAGCCATTTTCGGTGGACAAAATTCAGCTCTTTCCCGTATTATTTACGGCATCGTCGGTATTTCTGGGCTTATCAATCTTGGTTTACTCTTTAAACCATCAGAAAATCTTGGCACTCACCCAGAAACGAACGAAATCCACTAGTCAGTATGTCTTTATTTCACCTCCGACATACGAATATGATTGCATGCAATCATATTTGCAAATATATATCATAAGACAAAGTAAAAGAGGAACGCTCATATGCGCTCCTCTTTTACTTTGTTAACTCGGACTCTTCAATCCATTCGGTTAGCTTTTCTCGCAGCGTATTAAATCCGTTCTCAGATGGATTCGGTATAAGGATCCGCCCTTGTTTTCTTCTCGCCGCTTTTAACGATAAACTCATTTTTCTGTGTTCTTCATCAATTGAAAGTACTTTTACTTCTACTGTATCGCCGACTTTTAAAAAGTCATGAATATCCTTTACATATCCATTTGTAATTTCAGATATATGCACAAGCCCTTGTGTTTCTGCATCTAACGCTACAAATGCTCCGTAATCTTGAATCCCAGTCACTTTCCCTGTTACAACCACTCCAGTTGTATATTGTTCTGACATATGAAACACTCCCATACGTTACCATTTTCTCTACAATTGTAGATAGTAAAGCAGATGATTTATTGTTAAATATCCGATTAGTTAGTACGTACCCTAAGTAAAGCTACTCAGGATATGCATACCTTATATTAGTAAATTATACCACTATGACAGAACTCATTCAAAATTAACGAAAAATTTCCTAGAGTACGTATAATTTTCTAATATTGGGATAGAATACTAACACATGGCTTTCTAGTATTCCCCCCCTTTTATGGGCAAAACGTATTATGTTTTGTCCTTTTTTTATTTTCTATAAACCGTTCCATTCTCTTCATTGCTTCCATAAGTTGTTCAAGCGATGTTGCATACGAGCAACGAATAAATCCTTCACCACTTTCGCCAAATACACTTCCAGGTACAACAGCCACCTTTTCTTCTAATAATAACTGTTCTGCAAATTCTGCCGAAGATAGTCCAGTTGAAGAAATAGAAGGAAAGACATAAAATGCTCCGCCCGGCACATGACACGTTAAACCCATTTCATTAAACGATGTCGTCATAAAATTACGGCGTTTCTTATAACTATCTCTCATCCGAATTACTTCATCATTCCCCGCGCGTAACGCTTCGAGTGCTGCGAACTGAGACATTGTCGGTGCACACATCATGGAATATTGATGAATTTTAAGCATTAATTCCGAAAATTGAACAGGAGCTGCAATCATACCGAGGCGCCATCCTGTCATCGCAAACCCTTTTGAAAATCCCGAAATTAAAATTGTATGCTCGCGCATATTTTTAATACTCGCGAAACTTGTATATACTTCGTCGTATACAAGCTCTGCATAAATTTCATCAGATAATACGATTAAATTGTACTTCTCAACAATCACTGCTATTTCTTCAAGCTCGGATTTATTTAACATTGCACCTGTTGGGTTATTTGGTGAACAAAGCAAAATTGCCTTTGTTTTCGCTGTAATAGCTGCTTCAATTTGTTCTGGTTGTACTTTAAACTCTTTTTCTAAAGTCGTTGCCACAGGAACCGGAACTCCTCCAGCTAATGTCACAAGCGGTGCATAAGAAACGAAACTTGGTTCAATAATGAGTACTTCATCATCAGGATTTATAATGGCGCGCATCGCTACATCTAACGCCTGACTCGCTCCAACTGTAACAATGATTTCATCGTTCGGATCATAAGATACTGCAAATTGTTTTTTTAGATACTTTGCTATTTCTTGGCGCAGTTCCAATAATCCTGCATTTGCTGTATATGACGTATATCCTTGTTCTAAAGAACGGATGCATGCTTGCCTTACATTCCAAGGTGTAACAAAGTCAGGCTCTCCTACTCCAAGAGAAATAACACCTTTCATATTTGCTGCTAAATCGAAAAACTTTCGAATACCAGATGGTTGTAAAGATTCTGCCGTTCTAGATAGTTCAAATTGCTTCATGGTGTCACCACAATGCGCTTATCATCATCGTTTTTTTCGTAAATAATTCCCTCATGTTTATACTTTTTCAAAATGAAATGCGTTGTTGTAGAAACGACAGATTCAATTGTTGCTAATTTCTCAGAAACAAACATCGCGACTTCTCCCATTGTCTTTCCTTCTAATGTAATAGAAAGATCGTATGTCCCTGACATTAAATACACAGATTTCACTTCTGAATAACGATAAATTTGTTCTGCAACCGCATCGAACCCAACGCCGCGCTTTGGCGTAACTTTCACATCGATCATCGCCGTTAAACCTGTATGTTCTTTTACCTTCGTCCAATCGATATGTGTTACATAATCAACAATAATCTTTTCCGCTTCTAATTTTTCAACCATCTTCTTTACTTCTTCTACTTCTATATTTAACAGCTTCGCTAATGTATCTACAGATAATCGACTACTTTTTTCAAGACAAGCTAATAATTCTAATTCTTTTTCTGTCACCATATAAATCATCCTTCCTTTTCGTTTGTGTCTAAATTATACAAATACCCCTTCCAGTTTGAAAAGAAGATTTTTTTAGTGAATTATGTCAAAATAAAGTGAAACTTTAATCAGCGGAATGCTTCACCCCGCTGATTATTAGTTGAACCAATCGGGCTTTTACGAGCAGTTGATCTCCCACCTCACTTCTTTGCCTCAGCCGTCTTTTTAGGTGGGAGTCTTACTGCTCGTTAAAGCGGGGTAAAGTGAAACTTTAATCAGCGGGAAAATGCGTGATAAAGCGAAAGGGGATGGAACCGTGAAACCAAAAGTTTATATTGCTGAACCAGTTCCAACATTTGTAGAAAACTATTTATCAGAACACTGTGATTATGAAAAATGGGAGCAAAATGAGAAGGTACCTCGTGATGTCCTATTGGAGAAAATACAAAATAAAGATGGCTTATTAAATTTCGGATCTGCTATTAATGAAGAATTATTAAATGTAGCTCCTAACTTAAAAGTAGTGAGCAACATTTCTGTCGGTTACGATAATTTTGATTTACAAGCGATGGAAAAGCGCAATGTCATTGGAACGAATACACCATATGTATTAGATGATACAGTAGCGGACCTTGTTTTCGCTCTTATGTTATCTGCTGGTCGCCGCGTCTGCGAACTCGACTCCTACGTGAAAAATGGTGAATGGAACGCCGAAATCGGAAAAGAGCACTTCGGGCTGGATGTACACCATAGTACAATCGGTATTATCGGAATGGGACGAATTGGAGAAGCCATTGCAAAACGGGCGAAATTCGGATTTGATATGAATGTTCTGTATTATAACCGTCGCCGTAAAGAAGAAGCTGAACAAAAATTCGATGCTACATATTGTGATTTACAGACGTTACTCAAACAATCTGATTTTATTGTTCTTCTTACTCCATTAACAGATGAAACGTATCATCTTATCGGAGAAAAGGAATTTTCATTAATGAAAGAAACAGCAATCTTCATTAATGCCTCTCGCGGAAAAACAGTAGATGAAGAAGCGTTAATACATGCGTTAACAGAAAAGAAAATCTTTGCAGCAGGCATTGACACTTTTACACAAGAGCCGATTCAAAAAGATAATCCGCTCTTATCATTACAAAATGTTGTGACTTTACCACACATCGGATCTGCAACATTAAAAACTAGGCAGCAAATGGCTATGACAGCCGCTGAAAATTTAGTTGCAGGGTTACAAGGAAAAACACCGCCTAATATTGTTCGTGGATAATGATGAATAAGCAAAAGGCAAGATGACATCGTCATCTTGCCTTTTTTTGTTAACATATTTTTTTCTGCCTTGGAGATGATATGAACAAAAATCAATGGAGTGACAAAAAATGAATCACGAATATACTTGTCCTTATTTCACTTTTTCCACTCGCGGCACTACTATTCATTACGAATTGTATGAACATGACAACAAAACGGAACGTCCTACTTTCGTACTCGTTCACGGCTTTTTATCTTCCTCATTCAGTTACCGCCGCCTCATTCCTTTATTATCGAAAGCAGGAACAGTACTAGCTCTTGATTTGCCACCGTTCGGAAAAAGTGATAAGTCTCATCTCTTTAAGTATTCTTATCATAATTTAGCAACGGTTATTATCGATTTAATTGAACATTTATCTCTCTCAAATATTGTGTTAGTTGGGCATTCTATGGGTGGACAAATTTCTCTCTATGTAAACCGTATACGCCCTGAATTAATCTCAAAGACAATTTTACTATGCAGCTCTAGCTATTTAGCACGCGCAACCTTACCTTTACTGTACTCTTCTTATTTACCGTTCTTTCATTTATACGTAAAGAACTGGATTATACGGCGCGGGATTGTTCATAACTTAATGAATGTCGTTCATGATCACTCATTAATTGACGATGAAATGAAGGAAGGTTACTCCGCTCCTTTTTATGACAACCGTATATTCCCTGCTTTAACTCGTATGATAAGAGACCGTGAAGGTGATTTATCTTCAAATGAATTACAAAAAATCGAAACACCTACACTACTCATTTGGGGTGAAAAAGATCGTGTCGTCCCTGTACATGTAGGT
The DNA here is from genome assembly GCF_052947655.1 of Bacillus pretiosus. Taxonomy (NCBI): domain Bacteria; kingdom Bacillati; phylum Bacillota; class Bacilli; order Caryophanales; family Bacillaceae; genus Bacillus; species Bacillus pretiosus. The sequence goes on from NZ_CM129593.1 coordinate 4,719,367, forward strand.
CATCGGCTACACAAAGATTTACCAAATTCTAAATTTATTTCTTACGAAAACACAGGACATTTACTACCTGAAGAAAAGCCTGAACTTGTTTATGAAGAAATTATCGCTTTTTCTGCACAATAATACAAAAGGCTGTCGGAAATTCCGACAGCCTACAATGAACAACTTCCGCCTTCTTTTATTACAAGTAATTCCACAGCTAACTTCTCACATTTTCCAAGCGCAGGTACTTCCTCAAAAGACATAAAGTATATATGTTGAATCTTTTTTGCGATGTATTTTGGATCGTCGAACACACTTACGACGTTCACAACATCGCTCGCTTCTGTTTCATAAAACTCCGGTCCCATTTGAAACGGATCCCAATTCTTCACAACCTCTATCATCTTTTCATATGTACCCATTCGCTTCCCGCCTTTTCACTTTTTAATGCTTTTCTTTATCCTATCACATCAGCTATTCTATAAGAAGAGAGAGAACTTTCATAACTTAACGGTTTACAGAAGAAGGGGGCAAACTTATGCAACTATTTCATAAAACAGTCAATCGACGTGGAACTCATAGTACGAAATGGGATACGTATAAAAACGAAGAACTTCTCCATGCTTGGATTGCTGATATGGATTTTGAAGTACCACAACCAATTCAGACTGCTTTAAAGAAACGTATCGAGCATCCTATTTTCGGCTATACACTTCCTCCCGAAAATATTGGAGATATTATTTGTAACTGGACAAAAAAACAGTACAACTGGGATATTCAAAAAGATTGGATTGTCTTTAGCGCGGGAATCGTTCCAGCTCTTAGTGCGAGCATACAGGCCTTCACAAAGGAAAACGAATCCGTTCTCGTACAACCACCTATTTATCCCCCATTTTTCGAAATGGTCACAACAAACAACAGACGATTATGCGTGAGTCCTTTACAGAAACAAAATGATACATATACGATAGACTTCGATCATTTAGAAAAGCAATTTCAACAAGGCGTCAAACTCATGCTTCTTTGTAGTCCTCACAATCCAATCGGGCGTGTTTGGTCAAAAGAGGAACTTACACAACTTGGCACGTTATGTACAAAATATAATGTAATCGTTGTCGCGGATGAAATTCATTCCGATATTATTTACGGAGATCATACGCATACACCGTTCGCTTCCTTATCTGAAGAATTAGCAGCGCGCACGATTACTTGTATGGCTCCGAGTAAAACATTTAATATCGCTGGATTACAGACATCGATTATTATCATTCCAAACGAAAAACTCCGTCAAACCTTTATATCTATCCAATATAGACAAGGTTTCCACGGATTAAATACATTTGCCTATACAGCGATGCAAAGTGCCTATACAGAATGTAATGATTGGCTACATGAAATTCGATTATATATAGAAGATAACGCTCAATTCGCTTGTAAATATATTAAAAATCACATACCCGCTCTTTCTGTAACGAAACCAGAAGGTAGCTTTTTATTATGGATCGATTGCTCCCGCCTACAGCTTTCTCAAAATGAACGCACTGCATTACTTGAGGAAAAAGGGAAAATCATCGTTGAACCTGGTGAGAAATACGGATTAGGCGGCGAAGAACATATTCGAATTAACATCGGCTGTCCAAGATCTGTTTTAGAAGAAATTTTAAATAGACTGCGCCATACGTTTTCAGAATAAGAAAGGAGGTAATTCGGGAAAACCTCCTTTATCAATATCTTTTCAAATACGTTTCACAAAAAAAGCTACCATGCACGGTAGCTTTTACTTTTTCTTCATATCCGACGCTTTTTTTACAATGACACCACAAGCAATTCGATCACCGGATTTACCTGTTGGTTGTGTCATACCATCATCAGCGTTTTCTGTAATAATAATAGACGCTCCATCTTTTCTATGAATCGTTGTTTTCCCTTCTTCAAGCGTTATGTGCGGCGCATCGATTTCTGCTTTAATCTTTCCAGAACCGTCTGCAATTACGTTCGGTAAATCACCGTTTTCTGCACCCTTCGGATTAAGAAGTCCATGCTTTTTATTATCAGGATTAAAATGATTACCAGATGATTCAAAACGTGGTGCTTTACACTCACCAATTTCGTGTACATGCAGTCCGTGCGCGCCTGGTGCGAAACCTTCCCCTTTAATCGTAATTTTCACTCCGCTTGTTTGCTGCACTACTTTCGCAGTCCCCACTTCATCGCCTGAAGCATTATGTAATTTCACGTCAATTTCTTTCGGCTTCCCTTGGTCACAACCTGCCATCAGAAATAATAAACAACAACTTAAAAAAAGCCGTTTTTTCATTCTATTCCCTCCAAAATATATTCTGCCCTTAGATTGTCCGAGCATAGAGGGAAACATACAAAAATGAGTTACTGTTTCTTTTCCGCTAAAAGTTTTTCTTCAACTTTCTGTAATCGCTCCGCTTCGCGTTTTGATACACGAATGAACATACGCCACGTAGCAACGGCACCAATGATAAATAGAACGCAAACAATCCCTGGAATAATATATTCTGTTTTATCTTCCGGAAAATATAAAGGCATCATACGGAACACTCCTTATTATAGGATTCAAAAAACATCAGAATTTTCTGTTATATAATATAAAATTATAGTGGAACCTATCCATATTCTCAAGGGGGCATTCCGAAAGCGAATGATTTCTTTGACTCCTTCGCACACTTTCCTTACTATAAACTTGAGGTGAAAAATATGAGAGAAACATTTGAAATTGGTGAAATCGTTACTGGTATTTATAAAACTGGCAAATACATCGGCGAAGTTACAAATAGCCGTCCTGGCAGTTACGTCGTAAAAGTGTTAGCTGTTTTAAAACATCCGGTGCAAGGTGACTTACATAATGTAAAACAAGCTGACGTACCATTTTTCCATGAAAGACGTGCTTTAGCTTTCCGTGAACAGACGAACATTCCAGAGCAAATGGTGAAGAAATATGAAGGAGAAATTCCAGAGTATACAGAGTCACTCAAATTAGCATTGGAAACTCAAATGGATTCATTTTCTGAAGATGATTCACCTTTTGCGGTTCGTAGTCTAGAAACATTAGAGCAGTTAAAAAAAGACTACAAACTTTAAAAAAACAAAACGACCAAATTACATACTATGCAATTTGGTCGTTACTGTGTACTCACTTTCTTTAACACTTTTGAAAAATCAACGAGTTCTCCCAATGTTGGAGGTGCTGGTTTCACTAAATACTCTTTATCTTTTTCTACTAATTTAAAAATATTATACGTCGTCATCGCATCATCTAGCGCACAATGATGCTTACCCGTCCCTGCTTTTCCATATGCCTCAATTGCTTTCCACAATCCTGTTTGATTTCTCTCCCCAAAAAACTTCTTATACTCAAGTGATAAATCACGACACTGGCCTAAGAACGGAAAGTCTACTCTTGCCATTTCACAATTATGCTTCAACACTTTCATATCCATATTTCCCCACGTAACAATGGTTGGTTTACATCTCCTTTCATATTCTGCAAGTTTTTCAACGAGTTCTGGAAACGAAATTCCTTTATCTACGACTTCTTGTTTAATTCCTAAAAATTTCTTACATCGATCCGTTAAAGAAGGAAAAGTTTTCGGCCTAACATGAGCTGAATACGTGTCTTCTACCTTACAGCCAACAACCGAAACGAGTCCTACTTCAATGATTTCCGGGAAAAATCCTTTTGGTTTTTTTCTGTGCTGGGGCATCGTAAACTCAAAATCCAAAAATAAAAATCGTTGTTCATCCATACGATCCCTTCCTTATCATCTTTGTCATTCCTTTCTATTTGACACTCCTACACGAACAAGCTCGAATGCTAATTCCATTTTAAATATTCAGATTGGATGTATCTTATATATATGTCAAATGCCCACAAATATTTTTAAAAATAAGAAAAAATGACCGATGCAGAAAATATGACAAAATAAGCCCTTTCATTTACATCCCCCTTTTTTCTACTTTATAATGACGTTATGTGTGTTTCATCTAGTTAATTTTTTGACACACTAAGAAAAGTGAATGAAAGGAGATGAGAGTTTTGCACGAAACAACGCAAGAGCTCGCAAACTGGCAGTATTATTTTGCTATCGCAGTCTTTTTAATTACATATGCCATTATTATTTCAGAAAAAATTAATCGCGCTGTCATCGCACTTCTTGGTGCAGCACTCATGGTAATTATGGGGGTCGTTGATTTACACAACGCCTTTACGAAACATATTGAATGGGGGACGATTACGCTACTCATCGGTATGATGATTCTGGTGAACATTACAAGTAAATCGGGTGTCTTCCAATACGTTGCCATTAAAGCAGCAAAAGGGGCGCAAGGAAATCCAATTAAAATTTTAATTTCACTTTCCTTACTTACTGCGCTTGGTTCCGCATTTTTAGATAACGTTACAACTGTACTTCTTGTTGTTCCAGTTACTTTATCTATTACGCGCATACTGAAAGTAAATCCTGTTCCTTATTTACTTTCTGAAATTATTTTTTCAAACATTGGAGGAACAGCAACATTAATTGGTGATCCACCTAACATTATGATTGGTTCTGCAAATAAGCATTTAGATTTCAATGCGTTCTTATTCAACTTAGCACCTATCGTAATCATTATTATTGCTGTTACAGCGACAATACTTTACTTCATGTATCGTAAACAATTAATTGCTGATCCTGTACAAATTAAAAAATTAATGAGTTTAGATGAAAAACAATACATTAAAGATCCAGTATTAATGAAAAAATCTTTAACCGTACTTGGACTTACAATCGTAGGTTTCATGACTCATTCAATCTTCCATGTTGATGCAGCTATCATCGCTTTAACTGGTGCTACTGTACTTATGCTAATCGGTGTGAAAGAACATGAAATTGAAGAGGTATTCGCAAGTGTAGAGTGGGTAACAATCTTCTTCTTCGCAGGACTATTCGTACTTGTTGGAGGACTTATTGATATCGGCCTTATCAAAATGTTAGCTCAAAAAGTAATTGGAATAACAGGTGGAGATGTTTCTTACGCATCTATCCTTATTTTATGGGTATCTGGTATCGCCTCTGCGACAATTGATAACATTCCATTCGTTGCAACAATGATCCCACTTATTAACGATATGGCAGTTGGGCTAGGTTTATCACCTTCTGACGCACAAATCGACGTATTATGGTGGGCATTAGCATTAGGTGCTTGTCTAGGTGGAAACGGAACATTAATCGGAGCTTCTGCTAACGTAATTGTTGCAGGTATCGCAAGTCGTGAGGGCCATAAATTTAGCTACATGGAATTCCTTAAAGTCGGCTTCCCAATTATGATCGTTTCATTAATCATTTCTCATATTTATATTTATTTACGCTACCTTATGTAGTAGAAAAAGGGTTGTCACATGTGACAGCCCTTTTTCTTGTTCAATACAATTATATGAATGATTTTTCAAATATCCCTACTCGTTATACCTTACCGGCTCATTCCGAATAATGAACAAGTGAATCGGTAAGAAAACCGAAAATGTGATTGTATGAATAATCGTAAACAATATAGAATTCGTTCCGTATCTATCTAAAATTGCGTAGATAAGATAAATAGACAGCACAATCGATACAGCTGTTGCTAATAAATATAGAATTGGTACGAAGTTAAAAATGAAACACGCGACATATATGCCGAATACTTTCCATCCTGCTTCTTCTTTTAAGAAATCCGGTAATTTGTCTTTTGCTAAATCACCCCATATCTTACTATTTAAAAAAGGAATAAACGCAAGAGCACCATCCGTTGCACCATCATTTTTCGCCATCGTATACAGTGCAAAAGCCGTTAATAAATACGCAATAATTGCCCAAATCAATACAACAAGAATAAACGCAAAACTAAGAGCAAAGAAACCTGCTAGTACGCCTTGATCTTCCATCTTATCCTCTCCTCTCTACTCTCAACATATTTCATTACTTTACAAGTTATGTTTTAAAATTTATCCAAACTCTCTGTATAATAATAGGAGCGAGATAATAAGAGAGGAGAACGCACTTATGCATCCATTTGTACAAGCATTACAAGAGCATTTCACAGCCTATAAAAATCCTGAAAAAGCAGAACCGATGGCATGTTATATGAAAAACCACTTCCCATTTCTCGGTATTCAAACACCTGAAAGAAGACAGTTATTAAAAGACGTTATCCAAATACACACTCTTCCAGATCAAAAAGACTTTCAAATTATCGTACGTGAGCTTTGGGATTTACCAGAACGTGAATTTCAAGCGGCCGCACTCGATATTATGCAAAAATATAAAAAGCATATAAACGAAACGCATATCCCGTTTTTAGAAGAACTTATTGTAACAAAATCTTGGTGGGATTCTGTTGATAGCATCGTCCCTACATTTTTAGGAAATATCTTTTTAAAACATCCGGAATTAATTTCTGCCTATATTCCAAAATGGATTGCATCAGACAACATATGGTTACAACGCGCCGCTATTTTATTCCAGCTAAAATATAAACAAAAGATGGACGAAGAACTTCTTTTCTGGATTATTGGACAACTACATTCTTCAAAAGAATTTTTCATTCAAAAAGCGATTGGCTGGGTCCTTCGCGAGTATGCAAAAACGAAGCCCGATGTCGTTTGGGAATACGTGCAAAATAACGAGCTTGCTCCCCTTAGTAAACGTGAAGCAATTAAGCACATTAAACAAAATTACGGAATAAATAACGAAAAAATAGGCGAGACTCTATCATAGATAGACGCGTTCCTCTATTGAGATTTAAAAAAGAACGTGTTAGAATATGTTCATTATTATTAATATAAGTAGCGATGACGGACTTATAAGTACTTGCACAAAAAGCGATTCAGGGATAGTGAAAGCCTGATGCCGCAAGGAAACGGCAGTCCCGAGCAATACGTGATAAAGTGGATGCACCTGTTGTGTATCAACTAGGGTGGAACCGCGGGCAAACGCTCGTCCCTAGGCAATTAAGCCTTGGGATGAGCGTTTTTTTTATGTTTTTCAAAGCATATACCGCTCGTTTCACAAGTACCAGAGCACGTCATCGCCAATACGTTAACTTTCAAAAGGAGGATTTTATTATGTATTCAATGGAACAAGTTGTAAACTTAGCGAAACATCGCGGTTTTGTTTTCCCTGGTTCTGAAATTTACGGTGGTCTTGCAAACACTTGGGATTACGGTCCACTTGGAATCGAATTAAAAAATAACGTTAAAAAAGCTTGGTGGAAAAAATTCATTCAAGAATCTCCATACAACGTTGGTTTAGACGCAGCTATTTTAATGAACCCAAAAACTTGGATCGCTTCTGGTCACGTTGGTAACTTCAACGATCCAATGATCGACTGTAAAAAATGTAAAGCGCGTCACCGTGCTGACAAATTAATTGAAGATGCATTAGATGCAAAAGGCATCGAAATGGTTGTTGATGGTCTTACTTTCGACCAAATGGCTGACTTAATGAAAGAACATGAAGTAAAATGTCCTGATTGCGGTAGTGAAGAGTTCACTGAAATCCGTCAGTTCAACTTAATGTTCAAAACATTCCAAGGTGTTACAGAGTCTAGCACGAACGAAATCTTCCTTCGTCCTGAAACAGCACAAGGTATTTTCGTAAACTTTAAAAACGTACAACGCTCTATGCGTAAAAAACTTCCATTTGGTATTGGCCAAATCGGTAAGAGCTTCCGTAACGAAATCACGCCTGGTAACTTCACATTCCGTACACGTGAATTCGAACAAATGGAACTTGAATTCTTCTGTAAGCCTGGTGAAGATTTAGAGTGGTTTGCATTCTGGCGTGAAACTTGTAAGAACTGGTTACTTTCACTTGGTATGACTGAAGAAAGCATGCGTCTTCGTGACCACGGTGAAGAGGAATTATCTCATTACAGTAACGCAACAACTGATATTGAATTCAGATTCCCATTCGGTTGGGGCGAACTTTGGGGCGTAGCATCTCGTACAGACTTCGATTTAAAACGTCACATGGAACACTCTAACGAAGACTTTAACTATATCGATCCACAAACGAATGAGCGTTACGTACCGTACTGCATCGAGCCATCTTTAGGTGCTGACCGTGTAACATTAGCATTCTTATGTGATGCATATGAAGAAGAGCAATTGGAAAACGATTCTCGTACAGTTCTTCGTTTCCACCCTGCTTTAGCACCATACAAAGCAGCTATCTTACCATTATCTAAAAAGCTATCTGAAGGTGCTACTGAAGTATTCGCAGAACTAGCTAAAGACTTCATGGTAGACTTTGACGAAACTGGTTCTATCGGTAAACGTTACCGTCGTCAAGACGAAATCGGTACACCATTCTGTATCACTTACGACTTCGACTCAGTTGAAGACAAAGCTGTTACAGTACGTGACCGTGACACAATGGAACAAGTTCGTATGCCAATTAGCGAGCTAAAAGGCTTCTTAGAGAAGAAAATCCAGTTCTAATTATAAAAAAGAGGCGCTCTATTGAGCCGCCTCTTTTTACTTTTCACGTTTTTCTTTAATTGCTACTGTACATCTTGATATACATAGTAAATCATCATTCTCATCAATAATACGTACATCCCAAACCATCGTTGAATGTCCTCTATGTATCGGTGTTCCGATCGCTGTTACAATCCCATCTTTCTTTGAGCGAATGTGATTTGCATTAATTTCTAGACCGAAACAAATACATTTCTCTTGATCAATTAAATTGTATGAACCAACACTTGCTACTGTTTCCGCTAATGCAAGAGATGCACCGCCGTGTAAAAAACCAAACGGCTGATGCGTACGCTCATCAACAGGCATCGTAGCAACCACCTTATCTTCTGTCATCTCTAACAACTCAATTCCAAGTGAATCCATTAAAGTTTTTCCCATATCGTTTCCTCCTTCTCTTACTTTAATTGAATGTATAATTTTACCTATTTATTTTCAAACTACTTATAACACTTATATAAGGAGGTTTCACCTAAATGAAACAGAAATTTTGTATATTACTGCTTATGTTCTCCTTGCTGACTATTGTACCAAATTGTGCACTAGCAGCCAAAGCATCCAACCTGACAATCGATGTTCAGACTGTAACACAAAAAGGTAAGAAACCTTATATAGAATATCAAATTAACAGACCTTCGTTTCACAATTTTCCCGATTCTAAATTTCAAAATAAGCTCAATTTCTATTACAAAAAATCTACTGACAAATTTAAAACAAAATTAGAAAAAGACGCAAAAAAATATTATAAAGAAACAGAAGGATCTAGTACACCTTTTCATCCGTACGTGGCGAATGTTGATTATAAAGTCTCCCTAAATAAACCACCGTTGCTCAGCCTATATGTGAATTACTATCAATATACAGGCGGAGCACACGGTCTTTATAAGTGGAAGGCAAACACATTTGATTTAAAAGAAAAAAAGTTACTACACTTAGACGATCTATTTCAACCAGAAGATAAATATAAAGAAATAATCCGTGCTGAGATTGTAAGACAAATTAAACAAAATGAAAGTATTTATTTTCCCGATGCAACTGAAAAGGTCATGAGCACGAAAAAGTTCCACTTCTTTTTAGAACCGGACAATCTCGTCATTTATTTCCCTTTATATGAGATTGCTCCTTATTCAAGCGGAATCCCTCAATTTCGTATTCCGTATACGTTGCTAAGAGAGTATTTGAAGCCTTCTTATCAAAATATTTTGATTGACAACAAGTAAATATTTTCGCTACGATAATGTTAACCTAAAAACAACAGGAGGTTAACATTATGAGGAGATTTCATGTTTTAGATTTAGCATTAGCTGCCATGTTCGTCGCTCTTATGGCCATTGGTGCAAATATTGTATCTTGGGCACCATTCCTGCAAGTAGCGGGTATCCCATTATCTATGCAACCATTTTTCGCAATTTTAGCAGGGCTTCTTCTTGGAAGTAGACTTGGCGCATTATCAATGACTGTGTATATGCTCGTTGGCTTAGCTGGTGCACCAATCTTCGCTAACTTCAAAGCTGGATTCGGAGCGCTTTTAGATCCTACTGGTGGTTTTATTATTGCATTTATTATCGTTGCTTACGTATCCGGAAAACTAGTAGAACAAAAAGAACGACCAACATTCAGTACATTTGCAATTGCCTCTTTCACAGGAATCATTTTAACGTATATTATCGGTACTACTTATATGTACGGGGCAGTCAATTTCTTCATGGGTGGTAATATGAGTTATAAAGCGGCTTGGATGATTATGATGTGGTTCGCAGTAAAAGATATTGCATTTACCATTATCGGTGCTATTATCGCACCTCGCATATACTATGCTGTACGTCGTTCCGCTTATCAGCATTCTCATTCGACGATTTCATAATAAAAAAGAGTTATTTCAGTACACTGAAATAACTCCTTTTTTATATTAAGACTGTTGCTTCGTGTGTTCTTCTAAAATTTTCTGCATCATTGGAACCATGTCATCACGTAATTCTGGGTGTCGCAGAGCCATTTCGATTGTCGTTTGAACGAATCCTAACTTTTCACCTACGTCGTAGCGCTTTCCTTCGAAATCGTAAGCAAATACACGTTGAATTTCGTTTAAGTTTTGGATTGCATCTGTTAACTGAATTTCACCACCAGCACCAACATGTTGCTGTTCTAAGAACATGAAGATTTCAGGTGTTAAAACGTAACGTCCCATAATTGCTAAGTTTGAAGGTGCTGTACCTGCTGCTGGTTTCTCAACGAAATTGCGAACTTGGTAACGACGTCCTTCCTGCTCTAATGGGTCGATAATTCCATAACGGTGTGTTTCATCTTCTGGAACCGTTTGTACACCAATAACAGAAGAAAGCGTTTTATCATATTCTTCAATTAATTGACGTAAACATGGTTTTTCAGCTTGAACGATATCATCACCTAATAAAACAGCGAATGGCTCATCACCAATGAATTTACGTGCACACCAAACAGCGTGTCCTAATCCTTTTGGTTCTTTTTGACGGATATAGTGAATATCTACCATTTTTGAAGAAGCCTGTACTTTTTCAAGTAACTCATACTTTTTCTTTTCTAATAAGTTTTGCTCTAACTCAAATGCATTATCAAAATGATCTTCAATAGAGCGCTTCGTTTTACCAGTAACGATAATAATATCTTCGATTCCTGATTTTATTGCTTCTTCTACAATGTATTGGATAGTTGGTTTATCTACTATCGGTAACATTTCTTTTGGCATTGCTTTTGTAGCTGGTAAAAAACGTGTTCCTAATCCAGCTGCTGGGATTATGGCTTTTCTTACTTTTTTCATCACAAAATACCCTCTCTTCTGTCAGAATCAATAACGATTATTTCCTTACATAAAACAAAAGGGAGGTTTCACTCCCTTTCGTTCCTTACTACTTAAAATTACTTTATATTATAAACGATTCATAATATCTTCTTTAATAGTAAGTAACTTTTGTTCACTATTTTGTAAAGAATTATCTTGAACACCGAAGTAGAACTTAATCTTCGGTTCAGTTCCAGATGGGCGTAGGCAGAACCAAGAACCATCTTCTAATTGATATTTTAACACATTTGATTTCGGTAAGTGAATCTCTTCTTTATGTCCATCTTGTAAAGATGTAACGATGCTCGCTTTATAGTCTTCAACAGCTACAACTGTTAAGCCCGCTACTTCTTTCGGAGGATTTTCACGGAATGTTGCCATCATTTCTTGAATTTGTTCCGCTCCATCTTTTCCTTTTAACGTTAACGATACAAGATCTTCACGGAAGAAACCGTACTTCTCAAATACTTCTAATAAACCATCGTATAACGTTTTACCTTGTGATTTGTAGTATGCAGCTACTTCACATGCAAATAGAACAGATTGTACTGCATCTTTATCACGACAGAATGGACGGATTAAATAACCATAGCTTTCCTCATAACCGAATTGGAATTCGTATTGTCCGCTTTCTTCATACTGTTTAATTTTCTCACCGATAAATTTAAATCCAGTTAACGTATCAACTGTATCTAAACCGTATGCTTTCGCGATTGTACGGCCAATTTCAGACGTTACGATTGTTTTTAATACAACACCGTTCTCTGGAAGCGTTCCGTTTTCTTTCTTTTGAGATAATAAGTAATCAAGCATTAATGCACCTGTTTGGTTACCCGTTAATACTTGGAACTCACCATCGTGATTACGAACTGCAACGCCTAGACGGTCTGCGTCAGGATCCGTTGCGATTAACACATCTGCTCCTACCTTCTCACCGTCACGAATTGCATACTCAAACGCTGCATGCTCTTCTGGGTTCGGTGATTTTACTGTAGAGAAGTTCGGATCTGGTAACTCTTGCTCTTTTACAACTGTTACATCTGTAAATCCAACTTCTTCTAAACCACGGCGCACAGAAATATTTGATGTTCCATGTAATGGTGTAAAGACGATTTTTAAGTCTTTTCCAACATTTTGTACCATTTCTTTATTAATGATGACATTGTTCAATTCTGTTGCATATGCATCATCTACTTCTTGTCCAACAATATGTAATAAACCGTCAGCTTTTAATTGCTCCACATTAGCAACCTCAACTGTTAACTCATCCTCTACTGCATTTACATAGCTAATTAACTCATCAGCTTCTTTTGGAGGCAACTGCCCACCATCTTCACCATATACTTTATAACCGTTATATTCCGGCGGATTATGGCTTGCCGTAAGAACGATTCCACTTACTGTATGTAAATGACGAACTGCGAAAGAAAGCACTGGCGTTGGACGTAAGCTTTCAAACACATATGTTGTGATACCGTGTGCACCAAGTGTAGCAGCTACTTCCATTGCAAATTCAGGTGATTTATGACGAGAATCGTACGCTACAACAACACCGCGTTTTTTCGCTTCTTCACCTAATTTTTCAATAAACTTCGCTAATCCTTGTGTTGCTTTACGAACTGTATATACGTTCAAACGGTTCGTACCAGCACCAAGTTCACCACGCATACCACCTGTGCCGAATTCTAGATTTTTATAAAAGCTGTCCTCAATTTTCTTCTCATCTTGCTTCATGTTTTCTAACTGTTCTTTTAGTTCTGCGTCTAACTCTGCATAGGAAAGCCAGCGACTAAATTCCTGTTTCCAGTTCATATTTCTATCTCCTCTCGCTTGTCATACCTTTATTATATGAAAAAAACAACCTGTATCTCAATATTTTTTACAATCTAACAGGATTTTACTAGGAATATTTGTATACACTATGGTTAAATACTCCACTAAAGGGAATGAGGATTATGCAAGAATGGGGCTTGTCAGAAGAGCTCAAAATACAAACAAAGCAAATGATTGAAATTGCTGAGAAAGAATTATCAATTATGAGACAAGCAATTGATAAAGAAGATGAATGTATTTTGTGCAAAATGGAAGATATTCATCATATGTTAGCAAACGTACAAACATTGGCAGCTACATACTATATTCAAGCGTATTTATCACCTTATACTGAAAGCTCACATTCTATTACAGCAACTGTCCAACACTTAAGCGCCCGAAAACACGGGGCTCTTATTGTTGTGGAAAGAAACGAGCCACTTGACTCTCTTATTCAAACTGGAACAACATTACATGCTCATTTAACCTCACCGTTACTTGAATCCATTTTCTATCCAGGTAACCCTCTTCATGACGGAGCCGTTCTCGTTAAAAATGATCATATTGTTTCAGCTGCCAATATTCTTCCGTTAACGAAAAGCACAGAAGTTGATCCTGAACTAGGAACACGTCACAGAGCTGCAATTGGCTTATCAGAAAAAAGCGATGCACTTATTTTAGTTGTCTCTGAAGAAACAGGTCGCACTTCATTCGCTTTAAACGGAACGTTATATACGATTTCTTTATAGGGTCCATCTTTTCCTATAGAACAGTACAATAGGAAATGAAATTATATCGACTTAACGAAAAAAATGACAATAATCATACCAATAAAAAAGGCTGTTCCAAAATATTGGAACAGCCTTCTCTTATGGATCTTACTCTTCTCCGAAACGTTCAACAAGTGTTGCAAGTGTACGTACCATTGCACCTGTTGCTCCAGCTGGACCTAAATCATGCGCTCCTGACGTTTCAGATGTTCCAGCGATGTCTAAGTGTACCCAAGGTGTATCTTCAGCAAATTCACCTAAGAATGTACCTGCCATAACCGCATGTCCTTCGCGGCCTGGTGAGTTATTTAAATCGGCAAACTTACTGTTTCGAACACGTTCTTTATCACGATCAAAAATCGGTAATTGCCAAATTGATTCATCTGTTTCCATAGACGCCTCTAGCACTTGCTCAAACAACTCTTCATTGTTTGTCATTGCGCCTGTCGTCTGATTTCCAAGTGCAACAATTACACCACCTGTTAATGTCGCAACATCAATAAGATAGTTTGCACCTAGTTTTTTCGCATACGTAATACCGTCAGCTAACGCTAGGCGACCTTCTGCATCTGTATTTAATACTTCAATTGTTTTTCCGCTCATAGATGTGATTACATCGTCTGGCTTAAATGCTGTACCACTTACAACGTTATCAGTTGATGGAATAACAGCGATCACATTTTGCTCTGGGCGAAGTTCACCGATAATTTCCATCGCACCTAATACGGACGCAGCACCGCCCATATCACCTTTCATACCGACCATGCCTTCACGTGGTTTTAAAGAATAACCACCTGTATCGTATGTAATCCCTTTTCCAACGAATCCAATGACATCTGTCCACTCTTCTTTTCCTTTATAAATAAGAGCAATCATTTTTGGTGGCTCTGTACTACCTTGGTTTACTGCAAGTAACGCACCCATACCAAGATCTTCCATCTCTTCTTTCTCAAGAACTTTATAATCCATATCATACTTTTCCGCTAACTCAACAGCATACTCAGCAAGCTTTGTTGCTGTTAATACGTTTGGCGGCATATTTACAAGTGTACGAGCTGAATTTGTTGCACGTCCATGTACGTAGCCAACTGTTAATGCAGCTTCAATTTCTTGTGCATCTTCTGCTGTAATAGCCGTGAACTTCTCTAGTTCCACACGATCCTTTTTATCTGATTTATACGTTTGTAACTCATATGTACCAAGACCTTGTACTTCTGCTGCAATATGAGCTACATCAATCGCATCTAATTTCTCTGTTACGAAAGAATCAAGGAAGATTGCTGCATCTTGTACTTTTGCTGCTTGTAACGTTTTAAACGCCTTACCAAGAGCAGCACGCAACGTTTCTGTCGTGTAAGACTCTTTCTTACCTAAACCAACGAAATAATAACGTTTCACATTTGTTTTTCCTAAACTATGTACTTTTGAAATAACTTTCTTCTTCGTAGAAAGTTCTTTCTCTTCTAATAAAACTTGTAGTTGTCCTTCAAACGCTTTGTCCAGTTCTTGTACAAAACTACTCGTTTTCTCTTCTTCAAATAAGGCAACGATTACCGCTTCATGGCTTGCTAATTCTTTTTGTACTTGAAACATGTTCAGACCCCCTAAATTTCTCTACTCTGCCTTTATTATAACTTTATTTTCGATAAAATGCGACAATTCTAACTTCTGTTACATCCTATATAATCCATATTTCTTCTATTTATAAAATAAAAAAGTCTAGCGTAATTACCACTAGACTATCTTTGTTTTAAATATTGACCACGAAACACTTGCATCGTTTCGTCTTGATTTAACATCGTTAACTCTTCTTCTGAAAACTTACCATTTCCAACTTTCACTACATACACATTCACTTTTTTCTTACCCCATTGGCTATAAACATCTTTCACCGTATCATAATACAGATCAAGACGGTTTCCTTTTATTGCACCGCCCTTATCAGCTACTACACCGTACCCATAACCTGGTACGAATAGAATCGTTCCAATTGGGAATACGCGTAAGTCCGCAGCGATTGTGGAATATAAATCCCTTTTCACCTTAACTCCTGAATATGTAATACCATACTCCGGATGTCCCGGTCTCTTACCAGTTGACTCAATTCCCGACGTATAACCTGTTGCAGTCATTTCAATTGAACGATATTTAGACCAGTCGTTTGCCTGCTCTAAAGCATTTATCACTTCTTTACTCGGAGCAACATTTCTCTTAACTTCTGCTGCATGTACTTCTTTTGCACTCGTTCCCTCATATTTCTTTACAATCTCTAATAAAGAAACTCCTGTGAAAGCATTCCATGTTACGCATAATGCGGATACAAGTAAACAAGTCATCATAATGCGAATACAATATCGTTTTAACATTTTTATATTCCACACTCCTTCATCGTTAATCATTCCCTATACGATGAAGGAATATGCAAAAAAATAATCCCCAAATGAATTGGAGATTAAAACATTTGATATCCGCTTTTCCGAAGTTTCTTAATTACAATTCCGGCTAAAGCAGCACCTACTAATCCAGTAGATAGAATAAACACATCTGCCTGCCCTAAATGCGATACACTTGTCCCAAATGAAGAGAATGTTTCTTTCGGCTTTGAAAAATAATCCCACACACTCGCCTTATTAATAATAAGTATACAAACAATCGGATATACAATAACCATTACCCATGTCGCTCGCAATATCATGTTGAGTAAAAATCCAATTCCAAAAAACAAAATGAAAAATAACATCATTGAAATAAGTAGTACTGGTATACTCACTCTTTCTCCCTCTCCTTCGCATGCGCCGTAAATACATGATAGGCTGTATAACCAAATTGCTCTCCTGGATCTAATGTTTTGTTCATCTCAAGATGTAGTTCTGATCTTCCTTCAAACAAATATTTGATAAGTAGAGACGTATTTGGATCGTCCGCAATCGTATCTGGATGTAAAAATGCTACTTCAGACAATTCCTTCTCCTGTACAATAATGTTTTCTCCTTCAGGCTCCAAAAGGAAAATAATCATATTATCACTAATCTCATTGCGAATGACGCCCGATCGAACACCGATGATCCCCTTCACATGAGCGACGATACCTGTCTCTTCTAACACTTCACGTTTCACAGCTTCATCAACCGTCTCACCTTCATTTACAAAACCAGCCGGCAAAGACCATTTCCCCTTTAATCCACTGTATTTTTTCTTAACGAACAGCCACCTGCCATCTTTTGTAGCTACTAAGCCACCAACAGCTAGCCATACTTTCCCTCGCTTCTCCATGATGTAATACCCTCCTCTACTAGAACGGACAGAATATTCTTTCTTTTTATATATTATACTATATTTTTAAAATGAAAAAAGCAGAAACAGCTCTTAGCCGTTTCTGCTTTTTCTATTATATATTAAAAGAACTTTAATTTACCTTTTTTAAGAACTAATAAAGGTCCACCTAATAAGAATAGGTAACGGTTATCGATAACTTTCTTCATGAAGGAAGCTTTCCAACCTGTTAACTTTTTGCCCATAACAACGCCCATTGCATCGTCATGACCTAAAGAACATACAGATCCTTTATTGTCGAATGCGAATTTTTTCATTTCGCCTTTACCACGAACTAACACAGTTAAGTTGTGTGCAATGTTGTAACCTTCTTGAATTGCGATTTGTGCCGTTGGTGGGTATGGACGGTTAATTTCTTCGTTAATGATTAACGCTGCGTCACCAACCATGAATACATCTTCGTATCCTGGAGCGTGCATGTACTCATCAACTTTTACACGTCCGCGCATTGCTTCAAAGCCAGACTCTTCTACAATACCGTTACCACGAACACCTGCAGCCCAAACTACTGTTTCAGACTTAATTAATTCAGTATCATCACCATTTGCAACGATAATACCTTCTTCAGTTGCTTCTTTAATTGCTGTACCGATGCGGAATTCTACACCTTTTTTCTCAAGTTGTTTTACAGCGTATTCTACTAATGCCGGATCGAAACCTGGAAGTGCTGTTGGAGCAGCTTCTACACAGATGATACGTGCTTTTTCACGTGGTACATTATACTCTTTGCAAAGTTCAGGAACACGGTTTGCAAGCTCACCTACGTACTCGATACCAGTAAATCCAGCACCACCAACAACGATTGTTACTAACTCATCGCGTTTTTCAGTTGCATATTTAGCGAAACTAGCTTCCATATGCTCACGAATTTCACGAGTTGCATTAATGTTAGCAATTGAGAATGCATGCTCTTTTAATCCTGTAATTCCGAATGTTTCTGATTCGAAACCAAGACCGATTACTAAGTAGTCATACTCTAGCTCGCCGTCTTTTAATATGATGCGTTTTTCAGCAGCTTTAATTTCTACTACTGTGTCTTGTACAAAGTTCACTTTATTTGTATCAATAACGTCTTGAATATCTAGACAGATTTTTTCATCTTGTAATGTACCAGCTGCGCTCTCATGTAACCAAGTCGCTTGGTAGTGATAGCTGTTGTTGTTTACTAACGTAATTTCAGCTTCATTTACAGATAATGCTTTTTGCAGACGAACAGTCGTAATCATCCCGCCATAACCTGCACCTAAAACTACGATTTTTGGAGTCTTCACCAAATCACAACCCTTTTCTTTATATAATAGTAATGAAAAATAATACCAAGTACTAAAAACTATATTTGTCAAGAATGTGGAATTTATCACATTCTATATCATAACAAAACGCAGTCAAAAAATCGTACGAATTTTGTCATAGAAATTTAACATAATACTTCCCTATATTAGTCGGTTTTATTCCAGAATTCAAGCGTCTGGAGAATTATCAATATTTTAAAATAACATAGCGTTTTCAAGGGTTTTTCAGCCTTTTTTTCATGTATTTTCCTTTCACCATATTTTATACAATTAAAAAAGCATCTATGCGAAAACTTACACACAATTCAGTCGTTTTCAGAAGTATTATGAACTCAAATATGCTATCATTTATTTGAAAGTGTCATCATTTGCAGGATTTTCGTGTACATATGAACAATATATGAAATCAATATCAAAATTCCATCTATAGGGGGAATGAAAGTGGCAGAAAATCAAAAAGTTTACGACATAACAATTATTGGTGGTGGTCCAACAGGGCTGTTCACAGCATTTTATGGCGGTATGAGACAAGCAAGTGTAAAAATCATTGAAAGCTTACCTCAACTTGGAGGACAATTATCCGCACTCTACCCTGAAAAATACATTTATGATGTAGCTGGATTTCCAAAAGTGCGCGCACAAGAACTAGTTGATAACTTAAAAGAGCAAATGAAAAAATTTGATCCAACCGTTTGCTTAGAAGAAGCTGTTGATACGCTTGAGAAACAAGCTGACGGTATATTTAAACTTGTTACGAATAAGCAAACTCACTATTCTAAATCAGTTATTATTACTGCTGGCAATGGTGCTTTCCAACCACGCCGCTTAGAATTAGAAGATACAGCAAAGTATGAAAAGAAAAACTTACATTATTTCGT
This sequence comes from Bacillus pretiosus, assembly GCF_052947655.1. Lineage (NCBI taxonomy): Bacteria > Bacillati > Bacillota > Bacilli > Caryophanales > Bacillaceae > Bacillus > Bacillus pretiosus. The sequence goes on from NZ_CM129593.1 coordinate 4,738,782, forward strand.
TGATGATATGAATAAATTTGCTGGTAAGCGCGTCGTAGTATTTGGCGGCGGCGACTCAGCTGTTGATTGGACAATGATGTTAGAGCCGATCGCTGAAAAAGTTACAATCGTTCATCGCCGTGATAAGTTCCGTGCACATGAACATAGCGTAGAAAACTTAATGAATTCTCGTGCAGAAGTAAGCACACCGTACATACCAGTAGAAGTCATTGGTGATGACAACATTGAACAAGTCGTTCTTCAGCATGTAAAAACAGAAGAAAAAATTATCATCGATGTGGATGATGTCATCGTAAACTATGGCTTCGTTTCCTCTCTTGGCCCAATTAAAAATTGGGGCTTAGATATACAAAAAAACAGCATTCTCGTGAATTCGAAAATGGAAACAAATATTCCTGGTATTTACGCTGCTGGTGACATTTGTACATATGAAGGAAAAGTAAAACTCATTGCTTGCGGCTTCGGTGAAGCACCAACAGCAGTAAACAATGCAAAAGCTTACTTCGATCCAAACGCAAAACTTCAACCGATGCACAGCTCTAGTATGTTTTAATATAGAAATGAAAAGAACTCCTTTTACGTGAAGGAGTTCTTTTGTTATTGTGCTACCGTATCCTTCCAAAATATGTTACAATAAATGAGAACAAGCGTTCTATTTGATAAGGGGGATATTTTAAAATGAAAGAACCTATTATCGTAAAAAAAGAAGCTTTCCAAGCAATCGGCGTTTCGATTACGACGACAAATGAAATAGAGGCATCTACTGAAGGAAAAATTCCAGGGCTTTGGAACCAATACTTCCAAGAACAAATGATGCATCACATCCCAAATCAACAAACGAAAGAAACATTCGCTTTCTACTCAAATTACGAATCAGATGAAACTGGTACATATCAATTTACAATCGGTATGCCCGTTTCTTCATTAGAAGACGTTCCTGAAAATATGACAATTTTAACAATACCTGCCGCTACGTATGCGGTATTTACAACGAGAAAGGGACCAGTTGCTGAAGTCGTTTGTGAGGCTTGGGAATATATTTGGAAATGGTCAAAAGAAAACAAACGTGCTTTTACAACAGACTTTGAGCTTTATGATGAAAAAGCAACAGATCCAAACAACGTACAATTAGATATTTATATTGCATTAGCCTGAACGACAAAAAAGAAGATACCCTTTGGTATCTTCTTTTTTGTCGTTAAATAGCCACTGTGCAAACCCAACATTATTGTCTACAATGAGAAAGTGCAGTATAGAAATATTAGAAACTGTATAAAACGATTGTTAATAGGTTTTTCAGTTTAAATTTGTCACATAGAAAGGAAGCAATATGGAGGAACTACAACAAAATAAATCTGCTTTAAAAGAAAATGCGAAACCGTTATTAAAAAATACGAATTTCCTTTTTCTTTGGGCAGCTACTCTTTTTTCAAGTTTTGCTTTAGCCTTTTTTACTTTTTCACAAACGTGGTACATAGCAAAAACATTAAACCTTGAGGCTTCACTCGGTGTTGTTTTCGTAGCTCTTAGTGTTCCAAGGCTTATTTTTATGATTATCGGCGGTGCTGTAGCTGATAAATTCCCGAAAAAAAACATTATGTTTTATTCTAATATTATTCGTGCTATTCTCGTCGCAACCATCCTTACATGGTTCATCGTAGGTGATGTAACACTATATACATTTGCTTTATTCGCTTTATTCTTTGGGCTTGCTGATGCTTTTTTCTGGTCAGCTGATGGATCTATCTTGCCTGAACTTGTAGAAAAAAGCCGTTTAACACAAGCAAACTCACTTACACAAATGTCAAATCAAGCATCGGTCATCTTAGGCCCTGTACTTGGCGGAATTCTTATCAAATTTACGAACTATGAAACGATCTTTTCGATCACGATTTTATTACTAATCGTTGCAGCCATACTCGTTCAAAAAATACAATTTACGATGCCAGAACAGCAAAATACAGACAAAGGCATGTTCACTTCTATTAAAGAAGGAATCTTATATGTAAAGGAATCACCATTCCTTTCAACCTTTCTTATTTGTAGTGCCTTTTTAAACTTATTTTTAATCGGTCCAATGCAAGTCGGTTTCCCGCTTTTCGTTAAAAATGTTCTGCACGGTGACTCGCTTCAGTTTAGTTACTTAGAAGCATCTGTAGGAGGCGGAATGGCGATAGGCGCTGTCATTGTCGGTTTAAAAAATATTAATCGCAGACGCGGTCTATTTTGCATTATCATGATGCTACTGTCTGGTGTATTCTTCTTATCCATCAACTTTAGCACCGTACTTTGGCAAGCATTATTAGCTGGCATGTTTTACGGTATTACAATTGCAATGGCTATCGTTCCGCTTATGGCGATGATTCAATCGACAGTAAAAGAAGAAATGATGGGACGCGTAATGAGTTTACTTATGCTCTCATCAATGGGCTTTATCCCGCTTTCTTATGCATTCACATCAATCGCACTTGCAATAGGAATTCCAATCGTAACCGTTATGAAAAGCGGTGCAATCGCCGTTATCGTCTTCGTACTATTTGTAGCGATTCGTGTTCCAGTTGTAAGAAAGTTTGATTAACTACTTGGAGTCATGTGTTATACGCATGGCTCCTTTTTAAACGGATCAAATAACGGTATCCCCTTACTTCTTCTCACGGCTGCTCCCCATTCTAATCCAATTTCTAAAAATAAATCCCGCACTGTACTATATAAAAGAGCCTTCACATTTTTACGGATTTCCCCGTATTTATACGCTCTCACAACACTCTTTACTCGCCAAATGAAATTTCCATACACTTCTTCATCAGCTAATATTTGCTCCAGTAAAACACCTTGCTCTAGTAACCCGCTCTTTTTATATGCAAGTTCCACCTTACTCCAAAATATATTAATCTTTTTCGGATTACGCGTCATTGGCACAAGTGCGTATATAAAAGGCTTCGGTATATCATGACGGCAATACGTCTCATCAAGTTCGTACGTTTCTTTTCTATTCTCTTTTATTTGTGGAATGTTTTTAGAAAAAATTGTTTCCCCTTCACTTTTTTGCTCATTTTTACTACAGCCATCTACACGATCCTCACTTTCACATGCGGACAGTTTCATACGGTCATCCATGCGGTCAATTGCAGATGTAAGAAATACATATAAGTTCGCACTATATCCGCCGCGCTTATGTCTTTCTTTTGTCGCAACACGCTTTATAATTCCTAGTTCCTCTAACTTTGCAATTGAACGGCGTACTGTACGAATGCTCTTTCCAACTTTCGTAGCAATCGTCTCCATTAACGGACAAGCAACTCCCACTGTTTTTTGTTTCTCATTCACCGCATACTTCCCTAAAAAATGAATGATGGTTGTATCCGTTTTATTTAATTCAAATCGATAGCACTTCAAAACTTGTTTTTGATATGTATTAAACTCTTCTTTACTTCGAAATTCACTATATGGTTTCATTAAATTATATAAGCTTCCCATTTTTATCACCTCATTTATAGGTAAGAGTCAGGAAGAAAAATTGGCGGGATATTTTAAATTTTTTTGGAGGTGACAATATGATCGTAATTAGCGCTTGTTTAGGTGGTATCGCTTGTCGGTATGATGGAAATGACAATCTCGTTTCAAAAATAGAGGAGCTACTGCAACAAGAAGATACAGTCCTCATTTGTCCTGAAGTATTAGGAGGATTACCAACGCCTCGTCCTTCAGCTGAAATTATTGGGGGGAATGGCGATGACGTTTTAGATGGAAAAGCAAAAGTGGTGACAAAAGACGGTGAAGATGTCACAGCAGCTTTCGTGAGCGGTGCTTATAAAGCTCTAGAACAAATGAAAGGTTTACACCCAGAATATATTATTTTGAAAGAACGCAGTCCATCTTGTGGTAGTTCTACGATTTACACTGGAGAATTTAACGGGAATAAACAAACTGGTTACGGGGTAACAACTGCTTTATTCAAAAGACATGGATTTAAAGTCATTTCAGAAGAGGATTTTGAGAATATAAAAAGGAATTGACCCTATTCGTCAATTCCTTTTTTCTGTCTTATTTCACGCCTAGTTTTTCTTTCACTTTCGCAGGAAGCTCATCTTTCTTTACTTCTTCCCAAGCTGTTACACCTTTTTTATCTGAGTGATATACACGTAAGAATGCATCTTTACGTAAGTTTTTTTGTGCAGTAAATTCTAATTCTTTCTCTTTACCTTCTTTATCAAATCCAGTTAACTTATATTCGTAATTTTTATACGGCTCACCATTATCAGATTTACCATTATACTCTTTTCCATCTACTGTAATTTGAACATAATACTCATCTTTACCCATACGATTTAAATCACAACCAACTAATAGGCTTGCAAATACAACTAAAATGCTAAAAAGTGCAATATATCTTTTCATTTCCTTCACCTCATGTGTTTTTCTTATATTGTTATCTTAAAGCCTAAGCTTTAAAGAAGAAATTCAAAAACATGACATGAACATTACACTTTTGTAAGATAATAATTATTTCTTCACTTTAGAAACCGTCATCCCATCACCAATTGGAATGAGTACGGATTCTAAACTTGGATGAGTTGCTATTACTTCATTAAAATTCTTCATACACATAAACCAACCTCTAATTATGCAAAAGACAACAATCGTAAGAAAATAGATGAAAAATAATAATTCCTTACTCAACCAACTAGCGGTAAGGACTTCGAGCGTGAGGGCTTTCAGAATATGCTTAAAGCAATGCGTGAAGGTAATACGCTCTATATAAAATCTATCGACCGACTAGGCAGAAACAAAGCGCAGATAAAAGAATACCTTGAATACTTCAAGAAAGAAAAGATTCGTGTTAAAATCATCGACTTACCTACGACTATGGCAGACATACCAGCGGGTCAAGACTGGGTTATTGATATGATTAATAATATTATTATCGAGGTTTATACATCTATCGCAGAACAAGAAAGAAGAACGATAAAAGAGCGTCAACGTGAAGGTATCGACGCAGCAGCAGCGAAGGGAAAACACCTCGGGCGTCCTGTTATGGCACTTCCCGAAAACTGGGATAACTTATACTGCGGTTGGAAAGGCGGAAAGATAAAAGCAGTCGAGTTTATGGCGGCTGTTAATATGAAGAAAGCAACGTTCTATAAGAAGATAAAAGAATACGAGGCAGCGCAGTAATTGGCGGTGTCTTTTTTTTATGATTAGGTACGTAAAGAATAAACCCCGTGAGTTTTAAGACCTCCCTCCAGCAGAACGAGCAGCAGTTATATAGCCGCCAACCACAGCGCTACACACACGCCAATCTGACGATATTTCCCCCCGTGACATCGCTTATTTTGTAAATTTCCGTAACCATTTGAGTTACACGTAAATCATCGTAAACATTACAGTCGCAAGGGGTTCGCTATTTCATCGAAAATATTATACGAGTTTACATCAATTAACCTTTTATAGCTTTCGATAACTTTTACCAACTTTCGCTACACATAAATATAAAACGCTAACTTCCTCCACACATCAAATGGTAGATAACGCTACATTCTATTACATTCGAATGCAAATTAATAGCTTTTCATAGCTTTCGATAACTTTCATTACATACCGCAAATATGTCCTTTTATCACACATCGACCAATGCATATATATGGTATAATTTTCTTGTAAAAATATTAAGAAAAGAAGGGATGGTATGGTACAAATAAAAGTAACACCTGAACGTTTAGAGCAAGCAGCCAAGACAGTAAAGGACGTACGGTACACCTTAGAACAGATACATAACGATTTATATAATCAAACAGAACACATTGCCGCGACCTGGATAGGAGCAACCAGTCAACATTTCTATCAAATGTTTAACGAAGCTAAGCCGAAAATGTTCACTGTTTTAATGGAATTCGATAAAATAGCTGACGAACTAGAAAGAGCTGCGGAAAAATTCCGCACGGCAGATGCTGAGTACGACGGCAATCTAGTTGAAGGTGAGACCGCAGCTAGTGCATCTTCTTCGGAAAAAGGTGACGATAGTTTAAAGAAAGCTGCTAGAGACTTAGCGGGCGAGCTATCGGGTGAATACGATGTGCGACGCGTTATGGAAGGTGTTGATCCTGACACTGGCGAAAAACTTTCGTGGTGGGATCGCACTGGCGCTGGTGTTATGGTTTTTGCGGGTCTTACTCCGCTAGGAAAAGGAATAAAAGTAGTTAAAGGTGCCAAAAAGGTAGCTGATGCCGTAGATACTGCGAAAAAGATAGACAAGACCGCGGAAGCAGTAAAAGCCCAAAGACAGGTACAAATAGGAATAAATCAAGCAACTGGGAGAGCATTTGAAAAAGAAGTATATAAGGACTTCTCAAAAGAAGTAGATACAGTAGTAGAACAAATAACTTTAAAGACTAATAAAACAGGGACAAAGACAAGGCTTGATTTTCTAGGGGCGAATAAAGATTTAGAAGATATAAGAATAGTTGAAGCAAAAGGTTCGCCAACTGCTCCCCTTACTAAAAAACAAAAAATTGCGATTCCCGAAATTGAAGAACACGGCGCAACAGTTGGAATTAGAAGAAAACAATAGATAAGAGGTGTTTTTATGTCTTTATATGAATTAGAAAAAGTTGACTTTATGGGCTACAATCAAGAAGAAAAAATAGCCTATTTAGTCATTGCTGATGAATTAGACTGGACTGATGAAGAAAAACATATTGAGTTACTGCAAGAAAAAATCAATTTGTATTTAGGTTTTATAGAAAGTGAAGAAGTTTACGAAAGATATCCCGAAGTAAAAGGGTATAATTTTGTTATTAAAATCTACGGTAAACATCGTTGCACTAAATGGGGCAAAGAGTTTTTAGAAAAGGTTGACGAAGTCCTTGTAGAAGCGGGATACGGTTTTCAATACGTGCATGAGCCATATGATGAGATTAAAGAAACAGATAATACAATTAACTAAACGACGTATAAACGCCGCTTTTTTTTATTTCCCTCTCCGCTTTCGCCAAGCACCTATCATATCTGTAATATTTGCCGCAAATACAGCTAGTCCGAATCTTACTGCGACTGCACTAAGATTTTACTTTTATTTTCTGTAATGTAAATGGATCACAGCCGTTTAAAATCATATTTTTAGCCCACGTATGACGATAAACATGCGCAGTTACCTTCTTACCTTTAATACCTGCCTTTTCTGCGTAATACTTTAAGCGCTTATTAAAATGATTCGCTCCTAGTAACTCACCGAAGCAAGAAAGGAATATGCGGTCTGTTTTAAAATGCGCCCTATTCTCTTCGATAAGCTGTAGTAAGAGCTTCGCAACAAATGCCGATATTGGTACATATCTAGGTTTGCGGTTTTTATTCCGTTCACCCGTCAACGTTATAAAGCGTGTTTTAAAATCAATCTCTTCCACTCGTAAATTAAGAGCCTCATTAATACGTAACCCGCTATCTAATAACAAATTAATAATTACAAAGTCTCGAAAACCTACATAATCTCGTTGATTAGGTTGCGCTAAGACCGCTTTTACTTCATCCTCTGTTAAACAATTCGTAAGGTCTATGTCTTGACGCAACAATCTTACATTGTCCATCGGATTGTACTCTATTAACTCTTCACGCTCTAATTAATTCAACATTGAGCGGTAAGTACGCAGCCTTATATTAATTGTCGTTTCTTTTAACCCTCTTTCTTCTCGATTAGTAATAAACTTGTGACCATCGTAACGTATGGCATCGTACTGTAAATAGTTAATATAGTTACGGAAAATATCTGCTGTAAGTTCGTTAACATAATCTATATCGGAATAATTTTCTGCAAGCCAATCGGTAAAATAGCCCCACATCTTCATATAGTCTGTTAGCGTTCGTTCTCGCAGACCCTCTGCTTTTTTACCTGCTATCGCTATATCGAGAGCTTGCCGTAAGGTTATCTTAGGGTACGACTTGTGCGTAGTGCGCTCAGCTCGCTTCTTCTTACGTTTTAATGCCAATAAAAAAACCCCCTCAACGAATGAATTTTGTAATTCACCGTCAAGAAGGGTCGGTATTATTAATCCTTATAGATGCGCAGTAGGGTTACGTAGATACACTTAGTTACTTGTGTATGGTCGAATTTCGAACGTTATCTACCGCCCTCAATTCTCCATCCTCACCCTATACGCTTCATATTTACGAAAAGATTTCACGCTAATATCTCGATACTAAAAACGTTGATTTGACGCACTTTTTCGTACTAGCACTCTTCCGGCTTACCAGCATTCGTCGCTGTACGGAAAGATGATCCACATCCGCATGATGCGATTGCGTTTGGATTGTCGATTGTGAATCCACCGCCAAGCATAGATTGTTTATAATCAATTTTTACTCCTTTAACAATTGGAGCACTTTCTGTATCGATAACAAATTCAACACCGAAAAATTCAAGAACTGTGTCGTCTTCTTTTGGTTCTACTTCAAATCCTAAGCCGTAAGAAAGGCCAGTACATCCGCCGCCATGTACAGCAAGGCGCACGTACTTCTCTCCATCTTCAGCATCTTTTAACATATCTTTAATTTGAAAAGCTGCTTGTTCTGTTACTTCAATCATGAAATACACCATCCTTTCTGTTCTCATTCTATTATACATCTTTACGCTTCTATCTTGTACTCATACACTCCGCGGCAAATTACTTCCGCTGGTCCTTTCATTAACACATTACCTTCTTCTGTCCATGCAATCATTAAATCGCCACCAGCTAAATGAACTATAATTTCCTTACCACGTTCCATTTTCCCATTTAAAATAGAGGCTACAACTGCAGCACACGCCCCTGTTCCGCAAGCTTGTGTTACACCAGATCCACGTTCCCAAACACGGAAGTTCATCTCTGCATCATTCAAAATTTCGACGAATTCAACATTTACTCGCTCTGGGAACATTTCATGTGTCTCCAGGACTGGACCAAGTGTTGTAAGAGGTGCTTGCTCTACATCATCAACAAAAATAACCGCATGCGGATTCCCCATTGAAACAGCTGTAAATGCATAACGATGATTATTGTATAAGAAGTTTTCACGAATAAATGGTGTTTCACCTTCACCAAGCATCGGTATTTCTGCACGTGTTAAACGCGGTGCTCCCATATCGATTTTCGCTAATGTAACTTTCCCTTCTTCTACCGTTACTTCCGCTGTTACAATACCAGCTAACGTTTCAATTTTGAAAACTGTTTCTTCTACTAGTTTATGCTCATACGCATATTTCGCTACGCAGCGTAAACCGTTACCACAGCTCTTTCCTTCTGAACCATCATTATTAAACATGCGCATTTTCACCGGAGCTACGTCAGATGGACAAATTAAAATCATTCCATCTGCTCCAATACCAGTATTAATATTTGAAACCTTTTCCGCCACAAGAACTAAATCTTCTTCAGGAATTTGTTCTTCAAACATATTTACATATATATAACTATTGCCAAGACCATGCATTTTTGTAAAAGAAAATTGGCTCATTTGTATTCACTCCAAAAATAGTTTGTTATTTTAAGTATAAAATGCACGCTTTTAGAACACAATATGAATGTCCCCCGTTTCTCATATTTGACAACATTTGGCGATGAGCCATTCTTGCACAAATTGTGTAAGAAAAAAAGCCCTTCTACAAGGGCCTTTTTTTCTTTATATACAATATTATCCTCCCCCGCGAAAGAAGATTTTATCTAATAGAAAAAGGTGCTGCTGATTGCAACACCTTAAAACATTGGATTTTCATCCAAATACTCATATACATTATGGACAAGTTCTTCTACTGTAGCACCTTGTACGACTTCACCATTTACAAGTGCAAACGGCCCTTCAAAACAAATACCACAATATCCTAAACAACCATATTCCATTACATCTAAATTCGGATCTTTTTCTAATTTCTCTAAAGCTGCTTGTGAACCACTCGCAAGGTTACCTACACAAAATTCAATTAATGGTTTAATCAAAATTCTCCCCCCTGTACTACAAAACAAATTACCTTCTGACTATCTATAAGAAGAAAACTAAGCTGTCTCTTGTTGTTTTCGTTATACATTCTAAACTATTTAGTTACTTCACTATTTCACTTCAAAGTAGATGGACTTATTTTATATAACATGCTACTCGCAATGAAATAGTAATTAAAAAGGAAAAACAGTTTACTTTACTTTTCTTCTTATTGTACAACAGAGTATTCATTCATGCATTGTTATTTGTTCACAAATTCGATATAATTTGATTGAGTAAAGTCAAAATATTTTATTAATATAAAATTGTATGATTAGGGGATATTTCAACAGAAAAGGGGTAATCCATCATGAAACACCTCGTAATACTAGGTGGCGGCTACGGTGGAATGAGAATTCTGCAGCGGCTACTTCCAAGCAACCAACTTCCAGATGATGTACAAGTGACATTAATCGACAAAGTACCATACCATTGCTTCAAAACTGAATATTATGCATTAGTTGCGGGTACTATTTCAGAAACACATATTCGTATACCGTTTCCCGAGCACCCACGCCTCAATATTCAATACGGCACAATAACAAATATTGATCTCGAAGAAAAAGCTGTTCATCTCGATGGCGGCGAAGCAATCCCATATGATGATTTAATTATCGGTCTTGGCTGTGAGGATAAATATCATAACGTTCCTGGGGCGAAGGAATATACACATAGCCTACAATCGATTGAACAAACACGTAAGACATATGAACAATTAAATAGTCTAGAACCAAACGCAACAGTAGCTGTCGTTGGTGCTGGATTAAGTGGCGTTGAAGTTGCAAGTGAACTTCGCGAAAGCCGTTCTGATTTAAAAATTCACTTATTTGATCGAAAAGATAGAATTCTATTCCCATATCCAGAGAAATTAAGTAGATACGTAGAAGAATGGTTCGTAAAACATAAGGTTACTATTATACGAAACTCTAACATTACAAAAGTAGAACCAAATATTGTGTACAACCACGATGAACCACTTGAATGTGATGCAATCGTCTGGACAGCTGGTATTCAAGCAAATGAAGTTGTTCGAAACCTTCCAGTTGAACAAGATGGTAGCGGACGGGTTGTTTTAACAAAATATCACAATATTCCAAATAACGAGCACGTGTATGTTGTAGGAGATTGCGCAGCACTTCCACACGCTCCATCTGCACAACTTGCTGAAGGTCAAGGAGAACAAATTGTCCAAATATTATTAAAACGTTGGAATAATGAACCACTTCCTGACGAACTACCTGTAATTAAATTAAAAGGTGTTCTCGGCTCTCTTGGTAAGAAGCACGGCTTCGGTTTACTAGCAAACCAACCATTAATGGGACGTGTACCGAGATTATTAAAATCCGGTCTTCTTTGGATGTACAAATATCATAAAGGTTAATACTTTACAGACTGTCTACTAAATAGGCAGTCTCTTTTATGAGTTAAAATATAATTATCAGACACATCTTTCTCAATATGGATGATGATTTATTTTTCATTTTTATATTAAAAACTATTGATAAACAGTGTATGCTATTTATAAGTTGTTTTATTATTTCCTTTAAGACCGAAGTCATTCGGTCTTATTTTTTATGTTGTAAATACTTTTACAGGAGGTATTCCATTTCACTTATGAACTTAACGAAACTAAACGATCGAATAGAAGCGAAGAAGATAGAATTGATCTATCTCGTTGAAAAGTACGGATTCACTCATGATAAAGTGATTTCTTTCAGCCAAGAATTAGATCGTTTACTTAACTTATTAATAGAACTCAAGACGAAGAAAAAACGTTGTTCTTTATAACCGTTATCCTCTCTTTTTTGATACGATAGAACTAGAATCAGAAAGGAGCCATCTATGTTTATATTAAAAGACGTTACATATAAAGATATACTACAAATTCCTTATTTACAGATTCAAAAAGAAAAAATCACATGTATTATCGGTGAGAGTGGGAGCGGAAAAAGTACATTGCTCCGCATGCTAAATGATTTGCAATCTCCAACATCCGGTACAATTGAATATAACGGAAAACAAATTTCCGATTATCCTCCAATTCAATTACGACGTGACGTAGTCATGCTTGGGCAAACGCCACCTATTTTTGATGGAACGATTAAAGACAATCTATTAATGGGACTTCGTTTTTCTGAAAAACCATTTCCAAATGATGATGCCTTGCGAAGCGCATTAACGACTGTTAGCTTAGAAAAAAATTTAGAAGACAACGCTGATTCATTATCAGGCGGAGAAAAACAACGACTTGCTTTTGCACGTATCGTACTTATGGATCCACCTGTTTATTTATTAGATGAACCAACCTCGGCACTAGATAGCGATACAGAACGCCGCGTTATGAAACAATTTACTATGCTAGCAAGAGAAAAGAAAAAAACAGTTATCTTCATTACACACTCACAACAACTTCCAAAAGAAATTGCAGACGATATTATTGAAATTAGTAAAACAAACGGTGCAACTAGAAAGGAAGTGCTCTCAGTTGAAGGGCGTTATTGAACTCCAAATTTGGCAACTTGCCGCTGCATATATTTTTATTCTTATTTTAATTGGACTTGTAAAATTAAAAGGGATTCCTCGTGAAAAACAAATTGCGCTCGCAACATTCCGTATGACGATTCAGCTCGTACTTGTTGCATATGTCCTTACATACGTATTTGAAAATAGTAATCCATTTTATACAATTGCTCTTATTACTTCTATTACTACCTTTGCAATTTTTAATATTTATAAACGAGTCAATATCCCGATGTCTAAAGAATTAAAACGAGTAGCCGCGCTTTCCATGGTTGCCGGATCAATTGGCCCACTTCTACTATTTATCTTTGTTATTATCGGGCACGACCCTTGGTATGCACCGCAATATATCGTTCCGATTACGGGAATGTTAGTTGGGAATGCGATGACAGGTGTTTCCCTTGGTGCAAATACGTTCTTAAATAATATGAAATCGCAAAGAGGTCAAATTGAAGGCGCACTTATGCTCGGCGCAACACCGAAAGAAGCCGCTGCGCCGCTCATACGAGACGCTTTTGACTCTGCTATTTTACCAACGATCAATTCTATGGTCGGAATGGGGATTATAAGCTTACCAGGCATGATGACTGGTCAAATCTTATCTGGTGTATCACCATTTACAGCCATTCAATATCAAATCGCCATTATACTTGGTATTTCAGGAAGTACTGCCTTTGCTGTTATTATCTTCTTACAGCTTGGATATAAAACATTCTTTAATAAGCGGTGTCAGTTGAAAGAGATTGACTATGGTGCACGGTAAATGTGCACTGTTCATGGTAAATAAAATTATATCGACTTACCGATAAAAAATGACAATAAAAAAGAGGAGGCTAATCGCCTCCTCTTTTTTATTTACGCCTTCTTAACGAACTGTGATTTTAATTTCATAGCTCCGAAACCGTCGATTTTGCAATCAATATCGTGATCGCCATCAACTAGACGAATACTCTTTACTTTCGTACCGATCTTCACAACTGAAGAAGTTCCTTTTACTTTTAAATCTTTAATAACAGTAACAGCATCGCCGTCTTGAAGAACGTTTCCGTTCGCATCTTTTACAACTTTTGCACCATCATTATTTTCAGTTTCTGCTTCTTGGCCCCACTCATGAGCACATTCTGGACATACGAAAAGAACGCCATCCTCATACGTATATTCTGAATTACATTTTGGACAATTAGGTAAAGTAGCCATAAATTCATTTCCTCCGTTCATTATTTATACGTAAAAATCAAAATTGATGTTTACATCTCGATAAATAAAATTTGTATAGCATTTCTTTATAGTGCCATAGTCTTACGTTATTGACAAGCCTACCTCAAATTCTCATTTTTTATTGTATTTTACAAATTTTCAATTCGTATGGTGTTTCCAATAAAAAAGAAGAACCTTCACAAGATTCTTCTTCTCAAAATGAACGAGCTCTCACTAGAAACTCCAACTATTTTCTTCAATGTAAAATTGATACTCTTCTAACTCTTCTTCACTTAATTTCTTATTATTCTCATATACTTCTTGCCATTCAAAATAGTCTTCACTGAAATAAACAGCAAATTTAATTTTTATATTTTTCTTCTCTTCGTAATCATACCCAGTAAATTCTACTACGTCATAATCTTTTTCTTTCTTCACAAGCTTCCACGTTGGATTATCCGTCATAATCTCTAAAGTAAATCCTTCATCACTTGCACGAACAACGTTTTTTATATTTGGTTCAGTTGGTAAAAAGGAGAGTCCGAACGTGGCTCCGCCAAATACTAACCCTACTATGATGTGTAAACCAACCATACTAGCAAAACTAGCGCCACCCTTTGATTGTAAATAATACGCCTTCTCATGATCTGGCATATTTTCTTCCTTATGTAAAATACGGACAGCATGCTTATAATATAAACGGTTTCCTTGCCATCCAGTAAATATCATCATTCCTAATTGAAAAACTAGACCAATTGATAAAAAAATCCCATCTGGAATATCTATAAAAGGAGTTACAAATATACTAGGTACCGCCAGTAACGTAAGTATAATAAACAACTTATACATTTTACGATAAGCTAACCAAAAAACTGGGAAGAAAAAGGCTACCCAATTCCACGTATTTCCTTGCGCTGGATTTTCTACTTTTCCCCACTTAAAGTCATAATACGCCGTATTCTTTTGAACGACTGTATGTAACTGTTGCGAAGAAATTGTTTCTTGTAAAACAGTGTCCCTCACGTACATCATCCTTTTCTCATTTCTACATACGTGTATTTTATAGAAATAAAAAGAAGGAATCTAACAAAAAGTACATATATTTCATAAAAATGAACGGAAATCGAATATATTCCGACAATTATCCGTTTATTATTTTATTTTATTTTACTTTTAAATATATTAGAATACTTATGAATGATACGTTTAATACACTAAGTTAATCATTTTGTATATTTGATAATAAAAATGTTTCACATGAAACTATCTATATTTCGTATTACCTTTCCTCTACACAGTACATGTAAATCCATTTCTACAAAATACGAAAGACGCCCTTTTCAAAAGGCGTCTTTTTACAGTTGAAAATTTACTAATATAAAAAATGCATTATTTAATAAATGAATCCCCCATGGGACGAGTAAGTTATTTGTTTTCTTATACGTATAAGCTAAACATATACCACCACCAAAAATATATAAAACACTCCCTACTGTAAGGGGATGACCTAAAGTAAAGATAACAGCACTTATAACGGCACTACTAAGTGTAGAAAAGCGCTGAGATAATTTCGTGAAAAACATCCCCCGAAATAAAAGTTCTTCCCAAATCGGTGCAAAAGTGGTGAGTACAACTACGTATAAAATGATTTCACTTTTAGTAGGCTTTATTACTATATTAGATTCATTCACACGAAGCCCATGTGGTAAAACTAAATTTAATACTGCAAGATATATAAGTAGTACAATCATCGTCATTACTATCGTTACATAATGTTTTAAATTATTAAACTGCATTGATTTTACTAACTGCACACAGCAATTTCTTGCTGGTGCATATATTAAAATAATAGTAAGAAATGTTAAAGGTGGAATAAGATGATCTACATACCATGGATATAAGGAAGAGTCATATATAATGTTCAAAAAACCAATTCAATACATTACCCCAAAAATAATTATTATCATGCTAATTACTTCGCGCATACTTATTGCTACATTCTTTTCTTCATAAGTAGTTAATTCTGTATTCATCCTACCCCCTCCAGTATAATTAAACCTTTTAATCCATTATATACCATTATCAACACAAAAACCGACGATACAATTTACTGTATCGTCGGTTTTTCCCTACCATTTCTCTCTACATATTTCAATTAAATGTAGTAAGTACTTCCTCGTCATATCTGCCCTTCTCCACCTTGAGAGCATTCGCTTTTCTTTTGGATTCTGCCGTATTCTCGCTACTTCTTTTAATAAAAGCTCCCATTCTTCCCCTGAACGTTCTAACAAGTATTGCAATCCACTATCTTTTGAAACGATTGTTTTATGATTTAGTGTATATAAAATACGGCCCATCGTAACGACAGCTGATTCTACCCACTCTTCTATGAAAAATAAATACGGCTGCTTCGCTTTTTCACTCCAGTACTGTTCTACGTTGTATTTCATCGTATTGACTACATCGTCCCACCTTATTTGAAACGGAAGATCTTCCGCTTCTTTCCCGGTAACTGTAATACCTTGATTTTTCAATGTCCACCATGTGACCGCATTAATATCCCAATGACCTACATTCGCTTTACCATCTGCACAATACACGTACTCATTCATTTCATCATTGTATTTCCCTAAATCAGCAAGCGGAATATACATACCATCCATTCTCTTACCTAACGTACTACCACTAATTTTCTTATGAAGTTCGACAAGTTGCTGTTTTTCAGCTTCATTCATGGAATCACTTATTACTGTAATAAAATCAACATCGCTCGTTTCTGCATGAAATGCACCGAGTGCGATGGAGCCGTAAATATATACCCCGACTATTTTTTCATCTAAAAAAATTTCTTTTAATTCTACTGTGTACCGCTCCATTAACTGTCGTACTTCTGTTGGTAACGCATGCTTCACTCCATTTTTCACATCTATCCCTCCATTAAAAAAAGCCTTCGCAAATTCGCAAAGGCTTCCTGTTTTATAAATATTTCTCGATTTCTTCGTAAACATCCTTCAAACGAGGATTTCCTTCTCCAACAATTTCTCCATTTACAAGAACGACCGGATAAAATAGATCTTCTTCCACTACGCGCTCTGCGAATGCTTTTTTATCTTCATCTTCTTGTTCTTCTTGAAAATCAATATACTCGAAATTAAATTTATTTTTTTGTCCTTCATATTTACGACCAATCGCCGCTTGTAGCCACTCAAATGTTTCTGTTGAAGATGGCATTCCAACGCAGCTCGCACAAATTACTTTCGTCCCATACACTTGCACATTAACCATTTCTTTTCCCCCACTTCTTGTTTCAACAGTATATTCAGATGTCTTAGTACATAAGCACATCATTTTACAAACTTATTCCATACCCCTATACTGAAAAAACACGTTGTAAACATGATAAAAAATTTCGACATTAAAACAAGAACAGAAAAAATAGATTTTCCCCTCTATCTTGATTATAATAAAACTGATGAAAGGAGTCGATAAAAATGGAAAACCCACATATGGAAGAACAAGTACTAGAAGTATTAGATAAATTACGTCCATTCTTACTTCGCGATGGCGGAGACGTTGAATTAGTAGACATTGAAGAAGGTATCGTAAAATTACGCCTTATGGGTGCTTGCGGAAGCTGCCCAAGTTCTACAATCACACTAAAAGCTGGTATCGAACGCGCATTACTAGAAGAAGTACCAGGCGTTATTGAAGTAGAACAAGTATTTTAATCTAAAAGCGGAAGCGGCTCGTTCAGAACAGGAGGTCATTGGAGCTCCTGACGAAGAGGCGCTTTTTGCCTCACAGGAAGACGCGAAATGGCCGACTGTTCTAGCCGCTGGAGCTGGATATTAATCTAAAAGCGGAAGCGGCTCGTTCAAAATGCGAGGAGGATGGAGCTTCTGACATAGAGGCGCTTTTTGCCTCGGCGGAAGAAGCGAAGCCACCGAACATTTTAGCCGCTGGAGCTAGATATTAATCTAAAAGCAGAAGCGGCTCGTTCAGAATCGCTTCCTAGAAAGAGACCCATTTGGGTCTCTTTTTTTATTCAAAAAACACTTCTCCTTTAACATCATAAAACAAAATTGGAAATCCTTCTCAAAAAGTGAGATAATTAATACTATAGAATCGTTCACACATATAAAAGTAAAAAACATAGGGGGACGACACATGCCAAAAATGGGGAACACTTTCTTAACAATTCAAGAACTAGAAAAGAAAAAAGAGTATTTATTAGATCTTTCATCCGTTATACCAACATGGAATGCGAGCTATCAATTTTTATTTAAAGAAATTCAGCAAGAATTATTGAGTAAAGTAAATGAAAAAATTGAAAGACATCAATTCATTTTAAATATATGTGCAGATCAACAGGTAGGGGCATAATGTATTACATACAATTGTGATATATAAAAAAGAGACCTCAATCGGTCTCTTTTTTATATTTTAAGATAGCCAATCTAATTTCCTAATCCCTAACTTATCGACTGGTAAACGAAGTGAGCCATAAAAGTGCTTCATAAATTGCTCAGAGCGGTTCACATCGTGTAAAATGGCTTCTAAGCGATCTCTATATATGCTTTTTTGTTCTTCATTTCCCGTTTGGTAATATCGTTCGACTGTTTCAAAGTAGTGAAGTGGGAACAGGAGCCTTGCAAATAATAGGCGCCAACCAAATGAGGATAGCGAATAATTCCGTTCATAATCTGTAACAAATTGAACGATTGTTTGCTCCCAGTCTTTCTTTTTTTCTATCATCATATAGCGGATTAATTCTGCCATATCTCGAGTTGGGTGATCATACACCCAATCGAAAGGAAGTTTGAGGCGCTTCGTTTGATGCCATAATAAGGGTGTGAATCGTTCTTGGCAAATTGTTGCTGCATCAGTCATTTGCGGCGTATCATCCATCTCTGTATCGACAACATACTGAATTGCATTTTCTGCAACTCCTAAGTAATACGGGAAGGATTCAATAAACAATTGATCGAATACGTCTGTAGGGTGGTTCATCACTTGTGATTGCCAAAACTTTTCTAATTGATCGAGCCTTTTTTCCCATAACGCTTTCCATTCGCCTATGCGGCTTAATTGCTCGATTTCTTCTGGAAAGAATGCACCTCGTTTATGGAATATAGAAAGCTCACTTCCTAATGATGTAGCATGTCGTTCTAACGCACGCATACCTTTTAATAAGCAGTAATTTTGTTCTTCTATCTCACTTACATAGTAGCCGTGTATAGTCGGAACGAAAGTCGCTACAGTTATATCCCCTTGCTGGTTCATATAATCACTGAGCTTTTTCATCTCTACAAGTACTTCTTCCTCCATTTCTCCAATTGGAACAAGTACATAAATTTTGTTGCGAATCCAAAAGCTTTTATAGGGGCCAAGGGGGATTAATTCTTTAACATGCATATGATAATGCTCATAAATATGATGAATCATCGCAGTCGCCACCTATGGTTTTTCTTTATATATATGAGCTTGTGCTCGCCTTTCATTCCTATGCACATGATAAAGCAACGAAACGTATACAAATACTAAAAAGAAAAAAAGGTGATAAACATGAAAGAATCAAATCAACTACAAGAAAGAGCATTACAACTATTACAAGAACGTGGTGTAACAATTGACGATATTGCTGAGCTTGTTCATTTTCTTCAAAAAAAATATCATCCAAATTTAGAGATGTCAGAATGCCGTTATAACGTTGAGCGTGTATTATCAAAACGTGAAGTACAAAACGCACTGATTACTGGTATCGAACTCGATGTCCTTGCTGAAAAAGGAATGTTAAGTGAGCCGTTACAAGATATCGTAAAACGTGATGAAGGCTTATACGGAATTGATGAAGTGATCGCACTTTCTATCGTTAATGTGTACGGCTCTATCGGTTTCACGAACTTTGGATATATCGATAAATTAAAACCTGGTATTTTAGAATTCTTAAATGATAAATCATCTGGAAAGGTGCATACATTCCTTGATGATATCGTTGGCGGGATCGCTGCCGCTGCTTCAAGCCGTTTAGCACACAGAGCTGAGCATTCGGAATAATAAAACATGAAAGACCGTCAGTTTCATACTGACGGTCTTTCATATTTCATGAGCATAAATTCTCTTCCGCGACTCAAAAAAATAGGACCTTGCTGAAAACCTATGTTTTTATATAGCGTAATCGCTCTTGTATTAAATGTCGCTACACTAAGTCGGAACGTTTTTGGCTTATATTCTTTCGCAGCAAATGCTATCCCCGCTTGAAAAAACATTTTTCCCAGCCCTTTCCCTGTTAACGCTGGCTTCATGCCAAGTCCGATATCAATTACATCTTCTCCATCATATAAATGAGCATCTCTTCCCCCTGGCACTTGTGCATTTTCCCCAAAACAAAAATAGCCGATAAACTCCCCCTTATCGTCACAACAACCGTAATACGTCCCATCTAATAATTCTTCTATCGCTTCTTCCTCTCCTGAAAAACTATACAAATCATAAGGTTCTTCATACGCCCACGTATTTATCTCATTTGCTTCTTCTACCGTTAACTTATGTATATTCATCCTTCTCTCCCCTAATCGAATATTCTATATATACTCATTCATTTTTCGTGCCTCATTTCCCTCTAATAGGAATATGCACAATTGCATACGCACACCTATAAATCAAATGGTACAATTTATTTGAATCGCTGTTGCTACACTTCTTGATCAAAGAAAAGGCGTTAACACGGATATTAGCGCCTTATCAAACTCAAGCAATTGGCACATTTTGTCATCATGAAAGACACTCAAAAGAGTGTCTTTTTTTTATATCTTACAAGGACTTACTCATTTAAAAGTATAAATACATAAAATAATGTAACTCTTTACACACATGAATCTTTTTCTAAAAGTTGTGAAGTAGACTCAAAATAAAAAAAGCACTCTTGGCTAGAGTGCTTTTTACTTTCAAACAAGGAGGTTACATAATATGGATAGTACTCTCGTATTTAACTTCGGCATTGGTATTGTTATTATTTTATTTGTTTTCTTTGTTCTTTGTATGAGTGGGGTATAGCAATCTTTTATGCTGATAACTCCTTTAAAGTATCACTTAATTTAAACTTTCTTAATTGTAATGACGCAATCAATGCTGCCCCCGCTCCAAGCATCACGCTAGCTAGAGCCAGTATGACAACTTGATTATACGGAATAATAATAACCGTTAACTCTAAGCTTGATAACACGATATAGCTAAACATAATCCCACCAAAAATTCCGATACAACCAGCTATCGCTCCAAGTAAAGTTCCCTCTAATAAAACGATCCTTCTCATTTGCTTCGGAATAGCTCCTACCGCACGAATCATACTAATTTCAGCACGTCTTTCATGCAAACTTACGACAATTGCATTCATTAATCCTATGCCAGAAATAATGAAAACAATTACAACTAACAAGCGAATTAACATCATCATTTGCGATAATAACTGCTCTTGTTCTTTCAATAAATCATAACTGTTTATAACTTCTACATTCTCTTTATTCTTTGTAATTTCTTTTACTTGCTTCTTAATCCCTTCAAATGATTGATTAGAATTAATCATAATTTGAATTGCTTCATATCCTTGTACGTGAAACTTATCGCGAGCCCATTGTTCATTCACAAAAATATCCAAACTCCTTAACCTTAATCCTTGCTCAATAATCGAAACGACTTTAATTCTTTGTTTTTCTTTCCCTTTTCCTTGTACGTCAACCGTATCATGCAACTGAAGCCCTAAGTTTTTAGCCACTTCTTTCGTAATGACTCCCTCACCATCTTGTAATGGCTTATTTAAAGGTTGTCCTGCAATCACTTTCGCCTTTGTTACTTTCTGGTACGCTACAATATCGTTACCTACAACTTCCATTGAATCATAGTTCAAATTGTTTTTTTTCATAAATTCATACCACTCTTGATTCGCTTTTTTAAAGTCATAATTCACAAGCTTTGCTGTAAAGTCAGTAGCATTCCCAACACTCGATTCCACACCATCAATTTTTCTAACCTTCTCCATCCAACTAAACGGTAATGTTTCTATTCCTTGCGACTCTACTGGAATTCTTACTACTAAGTCCGCTGGTAAATGTTTTTGTAACCCTTTTTTCATACCTTCATACATAGAATTTACATACATCGTTCCAACAAGTGCTAACATAAAACCAAATGCTAGTATAGCAACCGACACAGCTGCCTTATTCCGATAACGAATTACATTCCGGCTACTAATCGTCGTTTCAATTCGTAATATCATTTGGAACGGTTTTGCAATCACTGGTGCTATTACGCGAATAAATAACGGAATCGCCAATAACAAACCAACTGCAAATAACAGCGCTCCTATCGCACTTAGATTGAAACCGATATACTGCTCTAATATGCTACCCGTGAGTCCAATAACGGTACCAATGATTAAAATGCTAAGGCTAAAAGCACTCCATCTTTTTTCTTTTTTCTCATTACTAGGAAGACCTGGCCGAAGTGCTTGAACAGGTGGAATCTTTCTAACCATGAAAGCCGGTATAATAGCTCCTATGACAGACATAACAATCCCTAGTAAAAACGTAATGAGTAGAACCTCACCTGAGATTGAGAATGATGCTTTCCCCGCCCCCTCAATATTCACCCATTTGTTAATGAATGATGCTGCAATTGTTTGCGTACCTGCCCCAAGAATAACCCCTGCTAGCGATCCGATTGCTCCGATGCATAAAGCCTCTAATAAAACGACTAATATAATTTGATTTGGATTACTACCGAGTGCACGTAATAATGCCCACTGCTTAAATCGACTTCTAACAGATAAGAAGAAACTTCCCATTATTAAAAGAGCTACAACAAATAAAGCAATACCACCTAAACTAAAAATTAACGGCTTCATTACATTTAGTCGTTCAAACGCCTTATCAACATAAGTACGTTGATCCACCTTTATATTTTCTATCTTCTTATTTACATCAAGAGCAATTGCTCTTTTCACATTTACATCGGCGGTTTTCACTTGAACGAGGTTGAATTGATTTGATAGATTTAATTCTTTTTGAAGCCAATGGATTGGAAAATAAGCACTATGCCCCATTGCTGCCATTAGCGGTGGATTTAAAATCCCGACGACTTTCACATTCTTTTCTCCATGCTGCGGGAATGGCAACTTAATCGTATCTCCTACTCTTATATTTTCACGATCTGTATACCCTTTTGTCAGTGCTACTTCAGCACCTTCTTTCGGATATCGCCCTTCTACTATTTTATAAGAATGCATTTCTGGAGAATCTTGCTCAACACCCCAATAGGACGGTTTTCCCGATAACTCTTTATAATTTGGAAAAGGATATGGTATAAGTACTTTTGATATTTTTTCAGCATTTTCTAAGCCATCTATTCCTTTTAAACTTTCATTATTTAAATACATATCATTTTTTATATAACCAAATTGTAAATTATAATCTCCATACCGGCTTACTACTTGTTCCTTCACACTTTTCTCTACTGATTGATTGCCTAGCAATAACATCGTCGCTAACATAACACCTAAAGCTGCACCGAGGGCAATCAACATATTTCGCAGCCAATTTTGTTTCATCGATTTTACCGCATATTTAATTACCCATCGCATCACCTTTACCTCCTACTTTAAAGTGACGATTCATAATCTCTTGAATGTGGATAACTTGTTGCGGGATATTTCGAAACTTCCACCCTTTACTTTCAGCATGTTCATGAATCACTTCACCATCTAATAAGAAAACAACTTTATCCGCATGAGCGGCTACGAACGGGTCGTGCGTTACAATGACAGCTGTTTGCCCTAACTCATCACACGCATTGCGAAGTGCCGCAATTATGTTTTTACTATTTTCCGAATCTAATGCCCCTGTTGGTTCATCAGCTAATATAATAGCCGGCTCATTTGCAAAAGCTCTTGCGATCGCAACCCTTTGCTGTTGCCCGCCTGATAACTGTGCTGGTAAATGTTTTTCTTTTCCCTTCAATCCAACAAGTTCTAATAAATGAGTTGCTGTCACCGTTGCCTTCTTTTGCGAGACATTATCTAACAGTAACGGTAACCCTACATTCTCTTCTGCACTAAACACTGGAATCAAATTAAACTGCTGAAAAATAAAACCGATTTTATGCCTTCTAAATAAAGCTAGCTCTTTTTCTTTTAATGTTGATATCTCTGTACCGTCAACTCGAATACTACCTACTGACGGAATATCTAATCCACCTAACAACTGAAGTAAGGTCGTTTTACCCGATCCACTAGCCCCCATAATACAGACGAAA
This sequence comes from Bacillus pretiosus, assembly GCF_052947655.1. NCBI lineage: Bacteria > Bacillati > Bacillota > Bacilli > Caryophanales > Bacillaceae > Bacillus > Bacillus pretiosus. The sequence continues at coordinate 4,762,809 of NZ_CM129593.1, forward strand.
TCTCCTTTTTGAATTTGAAGATTAATGCCTTTTAATATTTTTACTTTACTATCCCCAATATCAAACGATTTTTCTAACCTTTCAATTTCAATAATATGCATCCCCATATCCCCTTCTCTCTCTATTTACCAATCTATATATTCTATTCAGAATGCAAAATCCCTACTTTTTTGTATTTTTTTGTCACATACTAACATGTATCCCATATTAGCTAATTACATTTTCGCTTTATTTCTCACGTCAAAAAAGTTGACTCTCACAACAGAAGTAACCATAATAGTTACATAAATAAAAAACTATCCACAAATAGGAGGAAGAGCAATGAAACATGTAATCGTTTATGCACACCCAAATACAGAAAGCTTTAACCATGCGATTTTAGAAACGGTAAAAAGTGAATTAGAAGAAAAAGGTCATGAAGTACGCGTTCGCGATCTATACGAGTTAAACTTCAATCCAGTATTAGACGCTTCCGATTTCATCTCATTTTCTCAAGGAAACACACCAGAAGATATTAAAGAAGAGCAAGAGCATATCTCTTGGGCGGATAGCATTACATTCATTTATCCAGTTTGGTGGGCGGGACTTCCTGCTATTTTAAAAGGATACGTTGACCGTGTATTTAGCCACGGCTTCGCTTATGCTTACGGTGAAAATGGTATTGAAAAGTTATTAAGCGGTAAAAAAGGCTTACTATTATCTACAATGGGAAATACGAAAGAAGCATACACAGCAGGCGGTATGTTTGAAGCAATGAAGAAAACAGCAGATGTTGGTATTTTTGAATTTACAGGTATTGAAACAATTGAGCATACATTCTATACGAGTGTTCCTTCTGTGGATAACAGTGTGCGTAAGCAATATCTTGAAGAAGTTAAAGATGTTGTGAATCGTGCATTCTAATAAAAAACTCCGGTTGTTAAAACCGGAGTTTTTTTATTTCATCATTAATTTCGGAATATATCTTTGAAGAATGCTTTCTAATTCATTCATATCTTCCTGTCTAATAAGTAAATTTACATTGTCATTCATTTTTTCTCGCCCGCGATATAAAAATATATTTTCTTTTGGATTTTCCCATGTTGATGTTTTATAGCCTTTTAATTCTTCGTATGAATAAAAGTTTAATCCGTCTACTACACCTTTTTCATATATTTGTACACTTTTAATAAGATGGATAGCTATTAAAGTCATAAAACAACTTGCTACAGCATGAATACCTAGCTGAATGAGAAACTGTTCAACTGTATCAATATCGCCACTTACGTACTGAGCATATATATACATACATTGCCCAATGAAATATGCTGGTCCAAGTAATGCAATCCAACATCTTTTCACCCGAGGATACATTGCAATGAGTTTTCCTGAGCTTTTTTTCATTTCATTTATTTTATATATCTTCCATAGAACAAAAAACAAAACACATAATGTAAAAACAAACATAATACATGACATCCAGTACACTCTGATCCCCCCTTGTATCATTACATATAAATTTTACATTTTATATAACAACGGCGAATATGCAATTATGCATAAAAAAACAGGTAACCTATTCCGGTTACCTGCATTTCATTACATCTTCTCAATCCACTCCGTCAAGTTATGCACAACTTGCGTTGGTTGTACTTCATATTCTGTTAACTTCTCCACAGTTGTGACTCCAGTGTGGACAAGAAGGGTATGCATGCCAGCATTTACTCCCGCTAAAATGTCTGTATCGTAGTTATCCCCAACCATTAATGCTTCATCTTTTCCTATACCAAGCACTTTTAACGCTTGTTCCATAATGATTGATTCTGGTTTTCCAATAAAGATTGGATCCACGCCTGTTGATACTGTTACAACTGATGTTAATGAACCGTTACCTGGTAATAATCCGCGCTCAGTCGGAATGGCGATATCTCCATTTGTAGAAATAAACGTTGCGCCGTTACGCACAGCAAGACAAGCTTTTGCTAATTTTTCATATGTGATGTCACGGTCTAAACCAACAACAACGAAATCAGGATTTTCATCCACAAGTTCAAATCCTTTTTCCACAAGTGCATCATGTAAGCCTTCTTCACCAATCATATATACAGTTGCGTCTTGTTTACGTTCATAAATGAAGTTCGCTGTCGCCATACTCGTTGTGAATACTTGCTCTGCTTCCGCTGGAATATCGAAACGAACAAGTTTTTCTGCCACTTGTTCTGGTTTACGCGTTGAATTATTCGTAACGAATAAATAAGGAATGCCGCGCTCTCCTAATGCTTTTACGAAGTCGCTCGCTTCTTCAATTTGTTCTTCTCCGCGATACATCGTACCGTCTAAGTCAATTAAGTAACCTTTATACATCATTATGTCTCTCCTTCTATGCTAACGTTCTCACCTTATCATACCACTCTTATATTACCCGCTTTTTCCAAAGAAAAAAACGCTTTACCTAAAAGCGCCCCATAACGTTCATTTTTTCTCTTTTACTTGGTAAGAACAACTACAATCGCCCTCACACATGTTTGCTAACGTCTTTACATCTGCTCCTGCAAATAAACGATTATACATCTCTTTTTCATCTTCGCATACTTGCGGGAATCTCTCTGCAATTTCTTTTAACGGACAGTTTTGTTTTTCAATTACGAAAGAGTTCTCCCCATCTCTCTTTATTTGAACCATATAACCATTTTTCTCTTGCATAGCCGCTATCTCTTGCACTTTAAATGCTAAATTCTTTTGATTACTCACTCGTTTTTGCAACTGTTCTTCCATTCGCTTCGTTCTCTCTGTTAAAACGTAACGAAGTATTTTTTCATCACCCATTCGAGCTAAATCTTCTAGCATATCAATCGCAAATTGCTTATACTCCTTCGGGAATGTATCTTCTCCCTTTTCACTTAATCCATATAAATAAGTTGGTCTTCCGACATGTTGTCTTACCATCTTAGAATAAATGAAACCATCTTTCTCAAGATTACTTAAATGTCTTCGGATCGCCATTTCTGTAATCTCTAAAACGTCAGCTAGTTCCGCTACTGTGTGCTCTCCCTTAACTTTCAACAATTGTACAATTTCATCTTTCGTCGTACGTGCTTCCCCCATGCTTAACCCTTCTCCCTTCTCCCTTTTCCCTTTACTTTCTCACATACAATATAAGATCCCCAAAAGGCAGTCCCGGGGATCTTATAAGCATAATTATTCTGGTACAAATGCAGATACAGGTCCTAATTCCTTCTCTAAATAACTGCGAATATTTGCTGGGTATTTCTCTACCACTGCAATATGTTTTTGAATCGTCTTATATAATTCATCATGATTCATTTGAATATAATCTTGCGTAAGCATTTTTCGAAGAAGGATAATTTCTTTCATTCCTCGTCCTTCTTCTGCACTTATCACTCGCTCGTCCATCAAAATATCGATAATATCTTCATAACTTCCTGGATCGCGCATAATAAATCCATCAATCATCGCATTCCCTACATCTAATACACAATCAATAATTAGATGAGCTATACGTTCTAATGCGTAAAATTCAAACTCGGTTTCATATATCTTTTTCTCTTGAAATGTACTTGTTGCTTGTTCTAAACATACTAACATTTGTTCTATTTTCTTTCTGTCTACAAAATACATGAATGTCACCTACCTGGAAATTAAAGCATTTACATTTTAATTGTAACGCTTTCTTCTGAAAAAATCGACAATTTTTCGAATTCACCTTTTCTCCGTTATTTGTTATAGTTATATTTGTATGATTTTTGAAATTGGAGGAATGGAATCTTGGAACGTGAACTCGCACTAGAAATTGTCCGTGTAACAGAAGCAGCAGCATTAGCATCCGCACAGTGGATGGGCCGCGGAAAGAAAAACGAAGCAGATGATGCAGCAACTACAGCAATGCGTGATATGTTTGATTCAGTAAACATGGCAGGTACAGTTGTAATTGGTGAAGGAGAACTTGATGAAGCACCGATGTTGTATATTGGTGAAGAACTAGGAACAGGTAACGGTCCAGAAGTAGACATTGCCGTTGATCCATTAGAAGGTACAAACATCGTTGCAAAAGGTCTTGCAAATGCAATGGCAGTTATCGCAATCGCAGATAAAGGAAACCTTCTTCATGCTCCTGATATGTACATGGAAAAAATCGCGGTTGGTCCAAAAGCAGCTGGTAAAATTAGCTTAGATGATCCAATTGAAAAAACAATTGAAATTGTAGCAGAAGCTAACAATAAAAAGATTCGCGATCTAACAGTTATCGTGCAAGAACGTGAACGTCATCAAGATATTATTGACCGTGTTCGTGCAAAAGGTGCACGCGTAAAATTATTTGGTGATGGTGATGTTGGTGCGTCAATCGCAACAGCACTACCTGGAACGGGTATTGATTTATTCGTAGGTATTGGCGGAGCTCCAGAAGGTGTTATTTCTGCAGCAGCATTAAAATGCCTTGAAGGTGAAATGCAAGCTCGCTTAGTTCCAATGAACGAAGAAGAAGAAGCTCGTTGTCGTGAAATGGGATTAGAAGATCCTCGTCAACTTCTTATGTTAGATGACTTAGTATCTGGGGATGATGCAATCTTCTCAGCAACTGGTGTATCTGCTGGTGAGTTATTAGACGGTGTTAAATTCCTTGGCGGAGATCTAGCTGAAACATATTCTATCGTTATGCGTTACAAAACAAGAACGGTACGATTCATTAAAACGCATCACCATTTAGATCATAAACCACACTTAAACTTAGATATTTAATAAAGGAGCCATGTGTATGGAAGAACGTTTCTTTCTGTACGACGATACAGTCGCTACAAGAACTCGTTTCGTTAGCTTTATGGGAGAAAATGAGCGTCATGATTTAGCGCTTTTATACTCCGATCGTCATTACGGTAAAACAATTGTCCTTGATATACAGCGCAATAGATTTGCAATCATCGGTCCTGACGATTTAAACGAACCAGGCTACTTAGAGCATGCATTTTCTATGACTGAAGAAATTGCAGAAGAATTACGCTCATTTTTATTTGAACTTATATAATTTATCTTAGGCACCAGCTATTTTAGCTGGTGTTTTTTCGCTTTAAGTATTTTGAATTTTCAATCTTATATGTTATAATTAAGAATAAATCTATTTGGATAGAAAGGACGTTATCTACGTATGCCAACATTTACTTTGTAATGGACCAGCAATTGGATAGCATTACTCTCAAAAAAGCACCGTGCTTTTTCAAGGGAGTAGTCTGCCCATTCCCATTACAAAGGAACGTAACGCATCTGTAGTATGATGTTTACGGAGGTTCCTAAGGGAATCTCCTTTTATTTTTGTCTTTTTATCATGTCTTCATACTACAAGACATCCAAATAGCTGTATTACGTTCCTTTACCACTACTATAAGAGGTGAAGGAAAATGCAGAAAGTACAACTTTCTTGGAGTTTATATGAAAATGAGCAAAACACAATCGAAAAGTATTGTAAAAATTGCAGACGCACTACCTTATTTACTGACACGAATATTCGTAGGCATAACGCCAACGGAAAAAATATATACCGCTTTGCCATTTATAAATGTCCGAAAGATCATACGTGGAATCAAAAGCTTCGTATTTATAAAGCATTCACTGATCACGTTGAAACATTCGACATGACGCAGCAAGATCAAATAGAAACAACTACTACCATTTCCATTACGCAACATAAAGAAAACGGCATAGCCGAAATCACGATCGTATTAGATATCGTTTTCGGTTCCCACCGAATGGATAAAGCCTTATCCACATATATTTCCGACTGGAGCCGTACACGCATTGTGGATAAAATTAAAAATGGGGATATTCAATTGAACGGACAACAAATGAAACCAAATACAATACTTTCTGAAGGCGATCATATCTCGATTTGTTTATAAGCGAAAATATGCAAAAAATCCTCTTACAATCGTAAGAGGATTTTTTTATTTCTTCACTTTTCGTAATACGAAGTGTGCACAACCGAAATTACAGTACTCGTATAAATACTCCGTTAACGTACTAATTTTCGTATCATATGTCGAACGTTGATTACTATCATCAAAGAAACCGCGCAATCTAAGTTGCTCATAACCCCAATCCCCTACGATGTAATCATATTTATTTAAGATTTCTGCATAACGCTCTTTAAATGCTTCTTCATTAAAACCGTCACGAAAGTTTTTAATTACTTCGTACTGAACATTATTAATGCTCACCGTAGCATGCATCTCTTGCTCTTGCTTTTGCTCCATCATTAACTTCCTCTCTAAGCATTCTTCTTTTTATCGTATCACAAAGCATACCAACCAACAATTTCAAATACAAAAAATTGAAAATTAGTGCATGCTATGGAGAAGGAGGTGATACATCGTGAAAAAACAAATTATACTCTCTCTCCTCACTCTTTCCTTATTTGCAGGCTGTCAATCATCTAATAAAGCCGAAATGGAACGTGAAGAAGGAAGTCGTGTTCTTGTTTCCAATAAAAACGACATGTATCATACGGAAAATACAAATACAAGATTAACGAGAGTCGGTTATTCATCTAAACAAAAACATGAAGTATCTAACAAACAAGTAGGAGCCATTAACCGTGAGAAAGTCGCTGAAATGATTACAAGCATGACAGTCAAACTTCCTGACGTTACAAACGCTGCTACGCTCGTTACCGATGATGAAGTATTTGTTGTATACCGTGCAAACACAACGGATCCAAAACTCGTAGCGGATCAAGTATATAAAGCTGCTTTGTCCATCGTCCCTCGCTATTATAAAGCATATGTATCAACAGACCAAAAGTTGATTTCTCAAATTCAAGGCCTTCAATCAGGTAGCTTAAATGATACAGAATATACACAGAGCCTCGACATGCTAAAGCGAGAAATGAGCAAAAATCCTCATTTAAACAATACGGGGGATCAGACTTTGAATGATATGATTAAAAAATAAAGAAGGTGGAGAAAACCTCCACCTTTTTTACTATTTCTTACGATCCGCATAAACCTCCATCGCATCACACATAAACTGTGCTAAACCTTCACCAAACTTATCGATATTTTTCATGAAGCGCTCATCAGCGACGTACATTTGACCGAGTCCTTTAAAAGCATCTAGTGAATATTCTCCAAAGTTTTGCAAGTAATCGTACCATACTCCAATTGCTTCTTGTGCCTCTTTAGAATCTGGTGCGCCGTGTCTAAGCGCCGCTAAATTTCTGTAAATAGTATTAAACTCTTCTTGATTATCTTTTGACATACCTTTCGCGTATTCATTAGCCTTATCTACAGCTGCGTCTCCCCATCGTTCACGCGCTTCTTCTTCGTACGGATTATGGCTGAAATCGAACCCTTCAAATTTCTCTTTATTCGTCATTTCAATCTCTCCTTTTGTATGCTGAATTGTTTTATCAATTGTCGCAATCACCTTATCTAATCTGGCACGTTTTTCAAGAAGCATTTTCTTATGAAGCTGTAGTGCTTCTTCGTGGTCAAATGATGGACTCATGATAATTTCTTTAATTTTCTTCAAAGGGAAGCCTAGCTCTTTAAAAAATAAAATTTGCTGCAATGTCTCTAAATTTTTATTGGAATACAGACGATATCCAGACTCTGTCGTCTCGTCTGGGGTTAACAACCCAATTTCATCGTAATGATGCAGTGTGCGCACACTAATTCCAACTAAATTAGCTACTTCTTTTACCTTCATTGTCATGTGTATCTCCCCTTAATACATACGATAAAGTATGACGCAACGTTAGAGTCAATAAGTAAATTCATTTTTTGTTAAAAGTTTCATCTCCACTATATTTCATGCATAATAGATATGTACATATATTAGAAAGCGGTGAAAGTATGGTTTCAAGTACGGTAATTGCCAGTATCACAATTCAACTTGTGATTTCGATTCTGGTACCTATTATTGCGTTTGTTTATTTCCGTAAAAAATATAATATTAATTGGAAAGTGGTCGGCGTTGGTGTTCTTATCTTTATTGGATTTACCCAAATTCTCGAAACACCGTTCCACCTATTTATGCGTGGTAATCCAGCAATCGCTCCATTTTTAGAAAATCCGTTTGTCTTTGCAATTTATGGCGGACTAACTGCTGGTATTTTTGAAGAATTAGGACGCTTCGTTGCCTTCTTCTTCCTACTAAAAAAATATCTAGAATATAAAGATGGCTTCGCTTATGGAATTGGTCACGGCGGGATTGAATCCATTTTAGTTGGCGGATTCTCTGCATTGCAGACACTTATATTCGCTAATGCTATTAACAATGGTAGCTTCGCTCAAATGGCAGAAAAACTACCACAATTAAATCTTGTAAAGGATATGTTAATAGAACAACCTGCTTATTTATACTTCCTTGGCAGCTTGGAAAGAATTATGGCTCTTGTATTGCAAATTGCCTTTACAATGCTTGTCTTATACGCAGTAAAACAGAAGAAATATATCTTCCTTGTTTACGCTATATTATTCCACGCATTTGTAGACTTTTTCGCGGCACTTTATCAAACAAAAACAATTAACATCTTTGTTGCAGAAGGAATTACCCTTCTCTTCACAATTGGTGCTGTCATTCTTATTCGTAAAATGAAAGAGAAATTAATGAGTGTACCGGAATAAAAAATAACCCACCAGCTGGTGGGTTATTTTTTACCACGATTTTTGCAATGATGATAACTCTTGCCCTCTTGCAGCTCCCTCTTTGTTTCTGCATCTATAACAATGTACTTATGAAACTCTTCTGCTTCATTTTGAGAAAAGGAAGCAAAAAAATAAACTTGGCGATCAGGGTGAACAAAAAAATCTTGAAGTACCACGCTACTACGACAACCCACGGCTGCTTTTTTTCTGAAAGAAAATTCTTTATCCGGCACTTCTTTAAATAAAATCTTTTTTCGAACGCTATATGCTGCATTGTTGTATTCTTTATAGATTTTCTTATCTAACTGTTCGTAAAACACATCTTCACTCACAAATGATTTATTTCGATTGCTTGGATAATTTAATTTTTGATTGGATTCTGCATATGTTGTGGACAAGTGTATAAAAAAACAAAGACCGAATATAATACATATCATTTTTTTCATCATTACACCTCAAATGTTCATTTATCCACATTACTTTTCCACATATTTAAATCAATATGCCGTTTCCAATAAAAAGGAATTTTTCCCACATTTGTCGAAGTATATAGCGTCAACTTGAAAGATGGGGATGAATTGTGAAGAAATTGATTGTAATACGACATTGTTCAGCAACTGGACAAGAACGTGATGCCGAATTAACGATTGCAGGAAAAAATCAAGCAAACACTCTTGCTACATTCCTCTTAGAAAACCAATCACAAATAGATCATATTATTTCAAGCCCATTTGTGCGAGCTATCGATTCTATTCGGCCCTATGCGCTTCAAGCTAACTTGTCTATCCAAGAAGATGAACGATTAGCTGAACGCATATTAAGCGACGTTCCAATGGATGATTGGTTGCAAAAACTAGAATCTACTTTTACAAATATAGATATCGCCTTTTCAGGCGGAGAGTCAACAAAACAAGCGACGGATCGTGCTATATCACTTATCCAAGACGTTTTAAAGTTAAACCATACTACAACACTACTTGTTACACACGGCAACTTACTGACGCTCATTTTAAAGCACTTTGATCATACGATCGGCTTTATTGAATGGAGAGCTTTAACGAATCCTGATATTTACGAAATTACACTCGATAAACAATGTATCCTAAAACGATTATGGGAAGCACCGTCCAAGTAATATCTCTTTCCAACACATTCAGTTGACGCCACGAGAAGAAACTGTACTAACAATAGAAAGGGGTATCACTCCATATGTACGAAGATGTACTTGCTTTACTACATAAAACAAATGCTTCTTACGAAAAGTTTGAACACGAACCAGTACTCGATTATGAAACAGATCGTATCGTACGTGAAAGGCTTGGCTTACACGGCACTCCAAGTAAAAGCTTATTTTTAAAATCAAAGTCTGGAGATTATTACGTATTTTTTACGTTAGAGGGTACAAGGCTCAACCGAGGAGAGATGAAAGAAATAACAGGAGAAAGCTTATCTCTCTGTTCTCCTGATGAGCTAAGAGAAGAAACAGGCTGTACTCCAGGATGTGTAGCTCCTTTCGGTTATTCACAAAATGTAACGATTATTGTGGATAGTGCTATTTATGCTTACGATAAAATTTTAATTACACCTGGTGTACCTGAATTTACAATTGAATTATCCACAGAGGAATTAAAGAAAATCTTATTAACATGCCCAAATACTGTTTTAGAATATAAACAAAAAGAGAGCTAATGATTAGCTCTCTTTTTTCATTATTTTGCTTCTGCTGTTTTTTCTTTTGCAGAACGAACCTGCTCGTCCGCATGGTAAGAAGAACGCACAAGTGGGCCAGCTTCACAGTGGCTAAAGCCTTTGCTAAGTGCAATTTCTTTAAGCTCTGCAAATTCTGCTGGTGGGTAATATTTAAGAACTGGTAAATGCTTCTTAGATGGCTGTAGGTATTGTCCAAGAGTTAAAATATCCACATTGTTTGCACGTAAGTCATCCATCGCTTCAATTAAATCTTCTCTCGTTTCACCTAAGCCCACCATAATGCTCGATTTAGTTGGAATATCAGGCTGCATTTCTTTTGCTCGACGTAAAAACTCTAATGAACGATCATATTTTGCTCTAGCGCGAACTCGGTCAGATAATCGACGTACTGTTTCAATGTTATGGTTTAAAATATCTGGTTTTGCATCCATTAACATTTTTAAGTTTTCTTCTACTCCACCCATATCAGATGGTAATACTTCGATTGACGTAAATGGATTTTTACGACGTACAGCGCGTACTGTTTCAGCAAAAACAGCTGCTCCCCCGTCCTTTAAATCATCACGTGCAACCGCTGTTATAACAACGTGCTTTAAGCCCATTTGTACTACAGAATCTGCTACGCGTTCTGGCTCTTGTAAATCAAGCTCAGTTGGTAAGCCTGTTTTAACCGCACAAAAACGACAAGCACGTGTACAAACCGCACCTAAAATCATAAATGTTGCTGTTTTTCTTACAGCCCAGCATTCATGAATATTCGGACATTTTGCTTCCTCACAAACTGTATGAAGATTCTTAGAACGCATCATTTTCTTTAAGCCTGTATAGTTTTCATTCGTGTTTAACTTAATTTTCAACCATTCGGGCTTGCGCTTATATTCTGTTTGTTTTGTCATGGTTATCAACTCCGCACAATATGAAATAATTTACCGTGTTCGCTTCTTTCAATGTAACATATCTATTCTAACGTATGAAAGCGATTTGCTCAAATGAAGATTCTAAGATTTTTTCCAATCGTTCCCTATAATGAAATACTCCGTATATCCCACACTAAAAAGAGTGATGTTGTGAAAGGAGTCTATTTCATGCTTCGAAAAATTTCTCTTTTGCTTTCGATTTGCTTTCTTCTCCACCAAAATATCGCTTACGGTGAAGATAATCAGCAAAGCATATACGAAAAGCGCATGGCACTATATAAAGAAACCGAGCAATCTTCAGGCATTCCGTGGTATTACTTAGCTGCAATGGATCAATACGAAAGAAATATACGGAGCGTAAGAAAAGATATTCCGAAAAAACCAGATGCCATTATCTCCCTTTATTTCAAACCAGAAATATGGGCTGGTCCCGTTAATGGTAACGACACTCTCCCCCATACAATTTCTCTATTTGGCGGATTGGGTTTAGATGGTGACAAAGATGGATTTGCAAACGCAAATAACGACCGTGATCTTCTGCATACAGCAGCGACAATTTTAAAGAAACAAGGAACGTCCGAAGACCGTGTTCACATTATGCTTTGGGAATATTATAGACGTGCGAAAACAGTTGAATTAATTACCGAATACGCCCAAATTTATAAACATTACGGACGTATTAATTTAGAAGGAAATGCTTTCCCTCTTCCGATTCGTAGTGACCATAGCTACCGTAGTACTTTCGGTGCTGGAAGAAGTTTTGGGGGAAGGAGAGTTCATGAAGGAACTGATATTTTTGCAGGCTATGGTGTACCAGTAAGATCTACTTGCTATGGCATTATTGAAACAAAAGGCTGGAACCGTCTTGGCGGATGGCGCATCGGTATTCGCGACCTTCATAATAATTACCATTATTACGCTCATTTAGGCGGATTCTCAAAAGAAATACAGCTTGGACAAATTGTCGAACCAGGAAAAGTAATCGGATTTGTCGGTAGCACCGGTTACGGCCCTCCCGGCACAGCTGGAAAATTCCCGCCCCACCTACATTTCGGTATGTATAAAGACAATGGTTATACAGAATGGGCTTTCGATCCATACATGCATTTAAGTCTTTGGGAGCGAAAAGAACGCACGAATACAAAACGATAACCGTAGCATATTGCTACGGTTATTTTTTTTAATTCGGCTAACTATCCGTTTTCTTTTTATCAGGTACAACAACACTCCCACTTCCATAATAAGTAGGCACTTCCCCTTGAACAATACGCGTTGCAATCGGAACATCTTGTTTTACCTTTATTTCTTTCGTATGAAATGGAATAATCACTTGCAACGTGACTTCCATCTCCATAATAATTTGAATCGCTGTCGTATTGATCCCGTGCGGTTCAATTTTTTGTTTAATATCCGTATTCACATGACCAATCGTCGTGAAATCAATTGGAATATCGGGACCTATATTTCCAAGAAGCGCATTATCCGTTACACGAACAAAAGGAACTGCCATCGTTGCTCCATTTTTTTCAGAAATACCTAGCCCCTTCAAATCACCTTGTTCTACTTGCTGTAAATATTTTTCTATGTATGTGGTCGTTGACGTTACGATTTCATTTACTTGCTTTGTATTTAAATTAATTGTGGATACTTTTCCGTTTTTATCATTTTGTACTTTCATTAATGAATCGACATCAAACCCTTCATTAATTCTATCTTTTACCGCCTTCGTCATAACCGCTGTCGCCATTTTATGCGTCTCTACTTCCCCATATTTAAGTAATGTCGGCTGAATGCTTTTATTCACAATCCATAATCCTTGCACGAGTAATATGACAAAAAGAATAAACGACATAAGCAGTATGTGCCGAAAGGAAATTGGTCCCCTTCGAAACCGCGAATTTTTCGAACGAAATATACTCATAAAAAAACCTCCTTCTTATATCATTTCTATGCAAGAAGGAGGGACGATATATGCTTATCTCATTTTTAATAATGCTTCTTTTCCGATTGTGCCTGCCGTAATACCTAATGCTTCGGCCTCAATCGTTACTGATTCTAGCGGCGCTTCAAGAAGTTGTTCAATCGTTCTTACACCAACCGCACGGCCAGCAATAATTCCTCGATCACCTAACTTCTCATTTAAAAGACCTACATCTAATGCACCGCACATAATATATCCTTTATCGCTCATTACAGCTAGCAAATTTGTCTTTGGAAGTTTGACGCTAACCGCAATAAACGTATAATTATCGATTATAATTGGCTCCACATTAACCATAGTTCACACTCCTCTCTTTCTTATCTGTATGACAAGAGAAAAATGAGTGTTACAAGTTAACTAGCCTATAGTTTGACGGAAGATGTATGAGTTATCAACACGTCTGTTAACACATCTCTGAGTAACTCTGGCATATAATATTGTTTGTCAGAAAGTGTGGATAGCTCTGGGTATAAGTATCCGAATGTAAACATATCAATCGTTCCTACCGTATATATACGATCTAATTCCAGCGATTCCCCGTTAATCAATACATCTTCCAGTAAAATTTTATTCCCAGGAATCATATCTGGAATGACTTCGACACCAGCGTAAATCATTTTCCCCATCACTTTTCCACGAAATCCGAATCCTTTTACCTCAAGGTTCTCCATATTCGGGCGACATGCTTTCAAAATAACTTCTCTTAACGTTTTCCCCGGCACTTTTAATAAACATGGATTAATTGGATGTGGACAAATTCTGTGAATATCTCCGCGCGTCACAACACCTTCATTTAATCCCTCTAATAGCACACCAGCGTTCACCATTCCAATTTCTGCACCGCACCACGTTTTCAGCGCATTTGCTAACATGTGCGAAAATGCCGTCTCATGAAACCAATCGACTGGTAAAGATTCCTTTAAATGAACGACAGGCTCTGCCATAATCTGTTTACTTTCTTCCTGCAGCAATTCAATTGTGGATAACGTTTTGCTATAAGCACCTAACCGTTCTGTCTTAATCGCTCTACCGTCCTTTTTCAACAGCTTCTTCGTCTCTTTATCCACAGTAAGCTGAACGTGCCCAACGTAACGTCCCCACTTTTCACAACAACAAAGTAAAGTATTATTCATAAGAATGCCACGCTCAAATAAATGGTGCGTATGTGCACCTAAAATAACATCTATATCATAATGCTCTGCCATATACTCATCCATGCTTTTTCCAAGATGAGAAAGGACAACCGTAATATGAGCCTCATCTCGCACTTCTTCTAAAATAGACTCTAAATGGATAAGCGGATCTTCAATATGCCAATCGAGCATATGATAAAACTCTGGATACGCTACTGTTAATCCGATAAAAGCAATCGTAATTCCTTCTGTCGTTGTATGTAATTTATAAGGCTTTGCCCACGCTGGACGTACCCCTTCTTTTTCAAATAAATTCGCGACGAGCACCTCAAATCCAGCAGCATCATATAGACGATTCAAATGCTCCTTCGCTAACGTAATTCCTTCATTATTTCCGATCGTTACATAATCATATAACGCCTCATTCAAAAGCTTCGTATTGCCAAGTCCATTCGTCGCTTCCGAAATACTATGAAAACGATCCACATGATCGCCGATATCAACCGTCAAAACGGTCTCTCCCGCTTCCTGTCTTCGCTTTTTCTCCCCTTGTACAAACCGAGAAATTTGCGGCCAATTTTCAAAATGACTATGTATATCGTTTGTATGATAAAGGTGGATGATTGTTTCTTTATTTATATTCAGAGAAAAAACCTCCTCTCAGTTCCTTACTGCCATTTACGCTACACGTACGCAATAATCCTGTAAATACTTTTCGTCTTTTCTTGCTATTTTACATTGTACTCGCATTATAAGAAAAAGCAAAAGATTGTCCTTTTTGATAAGAAAACTTTTTCTAGTGTGTGGAAGGGTTTTAGATGATTGAACGGGGGATTTGTTGGGGTTCCGGGGATTTGTCAAAAAGTTTAACAGAGAGTTCGGTAGGTGGGCTTCAATTGCATTTTCCAATAGATTGTCAGTGGATTTGTCAGTATCTTTGCTTTACTTCCAGTCGGTCTCTTTTCCTACAACATGTTGTGGGGTATATACGGAATTTCTTTTGTCTTACTTTGTCGATAAGTCGATATCCCTTGTCGAATCGTCGATATATTGCAATAATCGCTGATATATTACGAGTTGTGGTCGATATATTTGAATAATCGCTAATATATTCAGCTGAATACCAACCTGGGTATACCAGACTGACCTAAACTGAATCGACCCCAGCACAACATAAGAAAGCGCCCTGCTGTGCAGGGCGCTTTCTTCATACATATATTAACCAATAGAACCTTCCATCTCAAACTTGATTAGGCGGTTCATTTCAACTGCGTATTCCATTGGAAGTTCGCGAGTGAATGGCTCGATGAAGCCCATTACGATCATTTCTGTAGCTTCTTGCTCAGAAATACCGCGGCTCATTAGGTAGAATAATTGTTCTTCTGATACTTTCGATACTTTCGCTTCGTGTTCAAGTGAAACGTAATCGTTTTTGATTTCGTTGTAAGGAATTGTATCAGATGTAGATTGGTTATCCATGATTAACGTGTCACACTCGATGTTAGAGCGAGAGTTTTTCGCTTTTGGTCCGAATTGTACGATACCACGGTAAGTTACTTTACCACCATGCTTCGCAATCGATTTAGAAACGATTGTTGAAGACGTGTTTGGTGCTAAGTGAATCATTTTCGCACCAGCATCTTGATGTTGGCCTTTACCAGCAATCGCGATAGATAATGTTAAACCACGAGCGCCTTCGCCTTTTAAGATAACTGCTGGGTATTTCATCGTTAATTTAGATCCGATGTTACCGTCAATCCATTCCATCGTTGCGTTTTCTTCACAAACCGCACGTTTTGTAACTAGGTTGTATACGTTGTTCGCCCAGTTTTGGATTGTTGTATAACGGCAATATGCATCTTTCTTAATGATGATCTCTACTACCGCACTGTGAAGTGAGTTAGTCGTGTAAACAGGTGCTGTACAACCTTCTACGTAGTGTACGTGTGCGCCTTCGTCTACGATGATAAGCGTACGCTCGAATTGTCCCATATTTTCAGAGTTAATACGGAAGTACGCTTGAAGTGGTGTATCCACTTTAATACCTTTTGGAACGTAGATGAATGATCCACCAGACCAAACTGCAGAGTTTAATGCAGAGAATTTGTTGTCTGTTGGTGGGATTACTTTTCCGAAATGCTCACGGAAAATATCTTCGTTCTCTTTTAATGCGCTATCTGTATCTTTGAAGACGATTCCTAGAGCTTCTAGGTCTTCTTTCATGTTGTGGTATACAACTTCAGATTCGTACTGTGCAGATACACCAGCTAGATATTTTTGCTCAGCTTCAGGAATACCTAATTTATCAAATGTCGCTTTAATTTCCTCAGGTACTTCATCCCAAGACTTCTCAGATTTCTCAGATGGTTTTACGTAGTACGTAATTTCATCGAAATCTAAGTCGTTTAAGTCGCCGCCCCATTGTGGCATTGGCATTTCATAGAACTTATCCAGTGATTTTAAACGGAAGTCTAACATCCACTGTGGTTCTTCTTTCATACGTGAAATCTCTTCAACGATTTCTTTTGTTAAACCGCGTCCAGCACGGAAAATCGAAACGTCTTTGTCTTTGAAACCATATTTATAATCGCCGATATCTGGCAGTTGCTTCGCCATGTTGGTGTGTCCCTCCTTAGATAACCTCGTTTTTAGGAACCTTTAACATTACTTATCTTCGTTTAAGCCCTTTTCTAACGCTTTCCACGCTAATGTTGCACATTTAATACGTGCAGGGAACTTGCATACGCCTTGTAATGCTTCAATATCTCCTAAATCAATGCTGTCATCGTACTCTTTTCCTAGCATCATGTCAGAGAAAATTTTAGAAAGCTGAAGTGCCTCTTCAATTTTCTTACCTTTTACTGCTTGTGTCATCATCGAAGCTGAAGACATTGAGATAGAACACCCTTCTCCTTCAAACTTCGCCTCTTGTACAATACCTTCTTCTACTTTCATCGTAAGTTGAATACGATCGCCGCAAGTTGGATTGTTCAAGTTAACAGTAACACTATCTTCTAACACGCCATTGTTACGAGGATTCTTATAATGATCCATAATAACTTGACGGTATAACGTATCTAAATTATTAAATGACATTTGTGAAATACTCCTTTGTCTTGATTAGTGATTCAACAAATGTATCAATTTCTTCTTTTGTATTATATAAATAGAAGCTCGCACGTGCTGTAGAAGAAGCTTTCAGCCACTTCATAAGCGGTTGTGCACAGTGGTGTCCTGCGCGAACCGCAATGCCTTCTACATCTAATACAGTTGCTACATCATGAGGATGTACGTCTTCAATATTAAATGTAACAAGACCAGCGCGATGCTTTGGACCATAAATTGTAACGCCATCTACTTCTGATAGTCTTTCTAAAGCATATTGCGCTAATTCATGTTCATGCTTTTCAATATTATGAAGACCGATTTCTTCTAGGAAATCAATTGCCGCACCAAGTCCGATTGCATTACCGATAATCGGTGTACCTGCTTCAAACTTCCACGGAAGCTCTTTCCAAGTAGATTCTTGTAAATCTACGAAATCAATCATTTCGCCGCCAAATTCAATTGGCTCCATATTGTTCAGCAATTCTTTTTTACCATATAATACGCCGATACCTGTAGGTCCGCACATCTTATGAGCAGATAATGCGTAGAAATCACAGTTTAAATCTTGTACATCCACTTTCATATGAGGTGCACTTTGTGCTCCATCAACGATCATGATTGCACCGTTTTCATGTGCGATTGCTCCGATTTCTTTTACAGGGTTAATCGTTCCAAGTACGTTTGATACTTGCATAATAGAAACGATTTTTGTATTCGGTGTAACTGTTTGACGAACATCTTCTAAAGAAATTGTACCGTCTGGTTGAAGCGGAAGGTATTTTAAAGTTGCACCAGTTTTCTTCGCAACTTGTTGCCACGGAATGATGTTACTATGGTGCTCCATGTAAGAAATAACGATTTCATCGCCTTCTTTTACATTTTCAAGACCATAGCTAGCCGCTACTGTATTTAATGCAGTTGTCGTTCCGCGCGTGAAAATAATCTCTTCCATTGATTTCGCGTTAATAAACTTGCGAACTTTCTCGCGTGCACCTTCATACGCGTCGGTAGCTTTCGTACCGAGCGTATGAACACCGCGATGCACGTTAGAATTATATTCTTTATAGTAACGTTCTAACGTTTCAATGACTTGAATTGGTTTTTGAGAAGTTGCTGCACTATCGAAATATACAAGTTGTTTGCCGTTCACTTTTTGATCAAGAATTGGAAACTGTTTGCGTATTTCATGAATATTCATTAGCGAACTTTCCTTTCAATTACCTCAACAAGCTGTGCCTTTACTCCTTCAATTGGAAGCTCATTTACTACAGGTGCTAAGAATCCATGGATGACTAAACGTTCTGCTTCGCGTTTTGGAATACCACGGCTCATCAAGTAGTATAATTGGTACGGATCTACGCGGCCTACTGAAGCTGCGTGACCTGCCATTACATCATCTTCGTCGATTAAAAGAATTGGGTTTGCATCACCGCGAGCTTTTTCATCTAACATAAGAACGCGAGAAGATTGTTGTGCATTTGATTTAGATGCACCGTGTTCAATCTTACCAATTCCGTTAAAGATAGATGTTGCACTATCTTTTTGTACACCGTGTTTTAAAATCCAACCTTCAGAGTGTTTACCGAAGTGAACAACTTTAGTTGTAAAGTTTTGTGTTTGGTTACCACGACCAATTGTTACTGTTTTCGTATCAGCATATGATCCGTCGCCCATTAAATTCGTAACGTTCTCTGAAATTGTGTTTCCGTCATTCATAAGGCCTAGAGCCCAATCAATGCGGCCGTCGCGTCCAACAACACCGCGGCGGTTAACGTAAGTTGTTACGTCTTTTGCTAATAGATCAACCGCACCAAATTTCACTTGTGCGCCTTGTTCCACGATTACTTCTGCTACGATATTTGCAATACCTTTAGCATTTTCATTTGCAACGTAGTTTTCTACATAAGTTGCAGTACTGTTCGCATCAGCTACGAATAATACGTGGTTATATACGTTAGCTTCTTCGCCGTCTACTAAGAATACAGCTTGAAGTGGAGTTTCAAGAACAACGTTTTTCGGAACATATACAAATGCACCGCCGTTGATTAATGCAGCATGAAGTGCAGTTAAACGATGCTCGTCTACCTTCACGCCGTCTTTCATTAAATACTTTTGTAATAGTTCAGCATGCTCTGTTGCAGCTGTTACGATGTCTGTAAAAATAACACCTTTTTCTTTTGCTTCGTCTGCTAAAGAAACGAATGCAGTTGTACCAGTACGTTGTACTAATACGCTGTTATTTTCATCGATTAAGTTTTTCACTGCTTCTGGAAGCTCTGTTAAAGAACTTACAGGCTCTTGCTTAGCAGCGTCGCCTTTTCCGATAAAGTCCCATTTTTCAATTTTCGTTTTATCAGGCGTTGGCATTGGAAGTTCAGTTGCTTGTGCAAGAGCTTGTAAGCGGAACTCAGTCAACCAAGCAGCTTCGTTTACTTCGCTTGCGCGCTGACGGATTGTTTCTTGATCGAAAGGTAATGTACCGATTGTCATGTTTATGCTCCTCTCTTACGCTTCTTGCTCTGCTGTTTCGTCTTCAATACCTAATTCTTTTTTAATCCAGTCGTAACCTTCAGCTTCTAGACGTTGTGCAAGCTCAGGGCCACCAGATTTAACGATACGACCGTTCATCATAACGTGAACGAAGTCTGGAGTGATGTAGTTTAATAAACGTTGGTAATGCGTAATCATTAGGCAACCGAAATCTTCGCCGCGCATTTGGTTAATACCTTTAGATACAACTTTTAATGCATCGATATCAAGACCTGAGTCGATTTCATCTAAGATTGCAATTTTTGGCTCAATCATCATTAATTGAAGAATTTCGTTACGTTTTTTCTCTCCACCAGAGAAACCTTCGTTTAAGTAACGTTGTGCCATTTCTGGATCCATTTCTAGGAATTCCATGTTTTTATCTAAAGTACGGATAAATTTCATAAGAGAAATTTCATCGCCTTCTTCACGACGTGCGTTAATTGCAGAACGTAAGAAGTCAGCGTTTGTTACTCCGCTAATTTCACTTGGATATTGCATTGCTAGAAATAGACCTGCTTGTGCTCGCTCATCTACTTCCATTTCTAATACATCTTCACCGTCGATGATGATGCTACCTTCTGTTACTTCATATTTTGGGTGACCCATAATTGCAGAAGATAAAGTTGATTTACCTGTTCCGTTAGGTCCCATAATTGCGTGGATTTCTCCACCTTTTACTTCAAGGTTTACACCTTTTAAAATTTCTTTACCGTCGATTGATACGTGTAAGTCTTTAACCGTTAATGTAGAACCAGCCATCTCAATACCTCCATTAATCCTCTATATACATTTTAAAAATTCCTAAAACGTTCATATTCTCATTTTATTCTCATTCTAATTTTATATCAAATAAAATGATATCGCAAACGACGAAAAAAAGTAACAATTTTTTCACAAATGTATATAAGTATTTCCCTTGCATCTTTATATGATACATCTTTCTTCTTATTTATATAAAGAAAAAAGGACTGGTAATTTTCCAGTCCTTCCCTTATATTTATTCACTTACCGGAAGTACAGCACCTTTATATTCTTTATTAATAAAATCTTGAATTTCTTTTGAATGCAGTACTTCTACTAGTTCTTTAATTTCTTTTTTCTTCTCGTCACCTTTACGAACTGCAATAATATTTGCATACGGAGAGTCTGATCCTTCAATCGCAATTGCATCCTTTGTTGGATTTAATTTCGCATCAATTGCGTAGTTTGAATTAATGAATAAAGCATCACCTTCATTATTTTCATATAGCTTCGGTGAAAGTCCCGGTTCTACATCTGTTTTAAACTTTAAGTTTTTCGGATTTTCTACAACATCTTTTACTGTTGCTTTAACAACATCTACACCGTCTTTTAATTTAATAACGCCACCTTTTTGTAACAATGCGAGCATACGGCCACGCTCCGCTACGTTATTACTCATAATAACTGTTCCGCCATCTGGCAATTCTTTTAAACTTTTATACTTCTTAGAATAAATGCCCATTGGCTCTAAATGGATTTTTCCTGCGTTTACAATTTTATATCCCTTTTCTTGAATTTCTTTATCTAAGTAAGGAATGTGTTGGAAGTAGTTCGCATCAATTTCCTTATCCGCTAACGCTTTATTCGGCAAAACATAATCCTGGAACTTTTTAATCTCTAATTTAATGCCCTTTTTCTCTAGTATCGGCTGTGCCTTTTCTAAAATAACAGCATGTGGCACGTTAGAAGCTCCCACAACAAGCTTATTCTCTTCTTCCCCTCCGCAAGCAGCTAATGTAAATACAGACAGTGCTGTAACAACTGACAATAGAATCTTTTTCATATGATGTCCCCTTCTCCCCTATAGTTATGTAGTTATAAAAAAGGCTGGCATACACCAGCTCTTTTCAGCAATTATTCTTTTACAGGAACAACCGCTCCTTTATATTCTTTATTAATAAAGTCTTCGATTTCTTTAGAATGCAATACTTCTACAAGCTCTTTAATCCCTTTTTTATCTTTATCACCTTTACGAACCACTAATACGTTTGTGTATGGAGAATCATCACCTTCAATTGCAATTGCATCTTTTTCTGGATTTAATTTCGCATCAATTGCATAGTTCGAGTTAATTAAAACAGCGTCGCCTTCTTTATTGTTATACACTTGTGGTAACAAACCAGGCTCGATATCCGTTTTGAACTTTAAGTTTTTCGGATTATCTGCAATATCTTTTGGAGTTGCACTAACTGGATCTACTCCGTCTTTAATTTTTAAAATGCCTTCTTTTTGTAAAATTGCTAAACCACGTCCATGGTCAGTAACGGAATTACTCATAATAATTGTCGCCCCGTCTGGAAGTTCTTTTAAACTCTTATATTTTTGAGAATATACACCAATTGGTTCCAAGTGAATTTTCCCTGCTATTTCAAAATCATATTTTTTATCTTTCATTTCTTTTTCTAAATACGGAATATGCTGGAAGTAGTTTGCATCTAAATCCTTATCCGCTAACGATTTATTTGGTAACACGTAATCTTGGAACTTTTTCACTTCTAATTCAATTCCTTTTTTCTCAAGTAACGGTTTTGCCTTTTCTAAAATTTCAGCGTGCGGCACGTTAGAAGCCCCCACAACTAGTTTCTTTTCATCTTTATCTTTCCCGCCACAAGCAGCTAACCCAAAAATAGAAGTTGAAATAAGTGCTGTAAGTAATAATTTTTTCATTTGAAACATCCTCCTGTTTTTTTATTATCGTTTATCTATTCGAGTCGTTACACTATCACCAATCCACTGAATGAAAAATACCACTAGTAATACACAAATTGTCGCAACGATTGTTACATCGTTATTTCCTCGCTGGAATCCTTCTAAATAAGCAAGTGTTCCAAGGCCACCAGCACCAACAACCCCCGCCATTGCTGTATAGCCTACTAAAGCGATTGTTGTAACCGTAATACCAGATACTAATGCTGGTAACGATTCTGGAATTAATACTTTCAAAATAATAGTGCTTGTTTTTGCTCCCATTGCTTTTGAAGCTTCAATTACACCTTTATCAATTTCGCGAAGTGCAATTTCAACCATTCTCGCGTAAAACGGTGCCGCTCCAATAATTAAAGCTGGCAGTGCTGCACTCGCTCCAAGAATTGTTCCAAGCAGAATCTTTGTGAATGGGATTAATAAAATGATTAAAATGATGAATGGTATCGAGCGGAAAATGTTTACGAACGCTCCAATCGCCGTGTTAACCGATTTGTTTTCCCATAAATTATCTTTCGCTGTCATAAAGAGTAACAATCCTAAAATTAGTCCTAAAACAAATGTGGCAAGAGCTGCGATTGCCGTCATATATAACGTTTCACCAGTTGCTTCTAACATTTGATTCCAATCAATATTTGTGAGTAACTTATCCATGTGCAATCACCTCCAGCTCTACTTGATCTTGATGTATTCCCTCTATTGCTTGCTGAATCGCTGTTTCCTCACCATTTAAATGAATAACTAAACTACCGTAAGAGCCGTTATTTGTTTGGGCGATGTTTCCTTGCAAAATGCTAACTTCTATATCACTGCGTTGCATTAATCTTTGAAGTACTGGTCTTTCTACAGCTTCACCGATAAACTGCAAACGAACTACTTTACCATCTGGATACTTTTCAATTAAACTTTCAATCGTTTCATTTGTATCTTCAGAATCCGTTAACTGCTGTACAAATCGCTTTGTAATGTCTTTCTGCGGATTGCGGAATACATCAAGTACTGGACCCGTTTCTACAATCTTCCCTTTCTCCATTACCGCCACTCGATTACAAATCTTTCGAATCACGTGCATCTCGTGTGTAATGAGTACAATTGTTAAACCGAGACGCTTATTAATATCTAATAATAAATCTAAAATTTGATCTGTCGTTTCTGGATCAAGAGCTGATGTCGCTTCATCACATAAAAGCACTTGTGGATTGTTAGCTAATGCTCTTGCAATACCAACGCGTTGCTTTTGTCCTCCGCTCAGCTGAGATGGATACGCGTCCCCTCTTCCTTCTAATCCAACAAGATGAATTAACTCATCCACTCGTTTTCTTCTCTTCGCCTTATCAACACCTGCAATTTCAAGTGGGAACTCGATATTTTCGCGTACAGTTCGTGACCAAAGTAAGTTGAAGTGCTGAAAAATCATTCCGATTTCTTGCCTTGCCTTACGAAGTTCACTCCCTGTAATTGCTGAAATCACACGATTTGCAATTGTAATTTGGCCAGAAGTTGGTTTCTCTAACTGATTGAATAATCTGATTAAAGAACTTTTCCCAGCGCCACTATATCCGATTACACCAAATATTTCACCTTTGTCTATTTTTAAATTGGCATTATCTACAGCAGTGACATCACCGCTTTTTGCTTTATATATTTTCTTTACATTTTCTAACAAGATCATGATGTTCACCCCTTTTTTTGTTTAAAAAGCGTAAGCGGCTCGTTTAGAACAAGAGGACGCCCGAATCCCTGACGTAGAGGCGCTTTTTGCCTCATAGGAAGGGATGAAACGACCGACTGTTCTAGCCGCTGAAGCTAGATTTTTGGTCGACTCCGCAATTTTTTATTTTTAATGCGTGTAGTCCACCGTTATCACTACTTTTATTGTTTGAATGTCCTCCACATTCAAACAATAAAAAAACCTTTCCGCTTTAGAGAAGCAGAAAGGTTTATATGCGTATATAACAACATTATCCCTCTCTCTCATCTCTCAAAGCATTTGCTTTGCAGGAATTGGCACCATTTCAACATAAGTTGACGGTTGCCGGGCTTCACAGGGCACAGTCCCTCCACCTCTCTTGATAAGAGAAATCAGATTACATTTTCGTCTGATTTGTAATTTATGAAATTATCTATATTTTATGAATTGAATTGTATCAATATCCACACACCATGTCAACAGAAATTTTCGTAAAAAATGAAACTTCAGAATTTTAAGCACCTACTGACATCGGTTTACATATATGGAACATCGATTCAACTAATAGCATCGTTCGATACGTTCCCGAATATTGTACACGTCCATCGTTCATTAGCATTTGCAATCGTACATTTCCGTTCACCAATTGTTTTACATCTTCCTCATCTACACAAACGATTTGCTCCGTTCCTCTTTCCTCATGTAGCAGCTCTATATAATCTCTTGAAATTTGTAACGAACAACTTTCATCTCCAAAGCGGAAATTAACAGTTTTTTCTCCTTGTCTTAAAAGCGGCTCTAAATGATATTGACCATTAGCGTAATTTACAAATGATTGCAGCAAAGAATATAATTTCACCCTAAATCACATCCTTCATATCACTTTCTATTACACATACCATTCCCTCTCACTAAAGAGCAATCCTGTTACTTTCGCTCGACAAATACTGTAACCACCCTGCATCTCGACATATTTCCCGAGAAATATGTCGAGGCGGCAAAAACTTTGCCGCCTACTTTAATTCCGTATATAAATATTCAACCGAATGAAATGCATATATCTTCTTCATGAGTGTCCCATTTTCAAAAACAAGTAAACACGGTACACTTTCGATTCCATACTCTTTCGCTAAATGCGGAGCATAATTTAAATCTAACATTCCAATTTGGAGGTCTTCAATTGTCATCTCAACAACTGTTAACATCTTTTTTGCTAATTGGCATGTTCCACACATTGGAGTATATACATATAACACTGTTTTTTCTTCGTTCTCTATTAGGGCTGTAGCTTCGGCTCCTGTCCAATCAATCACTTCTATCATTCCTTACCGTAAATATTCTGTATAAACGTCAATGTCAGCTCCCCATAATACATTTGCTAAGTGTGAAGATGGCGCAGTTGCCACTTCTCGGTACGAGCGATCAATGTAAATATGCTCTGCTTGCGGAAATTCTTTTCGAAATTGCTTCCTTAACTTTTCTCCAGCATCATCAGCATCCACTAGTACATACACTTCCTTATCAAAAAACTGATCAATGAGCTCATCCATTTTCGATAAACCAATTGTACCATTTGTACAAACAATTTCCACCGGTTCACGAATAATAGATTCAATCTTTCTTCTATCTGATTTACCTTCTACAATAATGACTTTTTCTACATAAATCATATGTCATCACCCGATCACCATATACTATACAACCTTTAACTTAGTATATAGTATATTCGTTATTTTCATGTTGTTTCCTGTTTATTTTTGCAAAAGAAAAGCGGAAGCGGCTTGCTCAGAACAAGAGGACATTGGAACTCCTGAACTAGAGGCGCTTTTTGCCTCAAGTGAAGGAGTGAAATGACCGACTGTTCTAGCCGCTGGAGCTGGATCATAAAGAAAAGCGGAAGCGGCTCGTTCAGATTGTGAGGGGGATGGAGCTTCTGACGTAAAGGCGCTTTTTGCCTTGTAGGAAGAAGCGAAGCCACCGAACAATCTAGCCGCTGGAGCTGGACAATAAAAAATTAAACGAAATAGTTTTTTCAAAAAACATTCTCCTACACGATAATTAGTATATGATTCTACGTTCATTATTTTACACAAAATAAAAAAGGACAGCACAAAGGCTGTCCTTTAGTCGACTATAATTAGTCTTGGTTTGTCATTTCTGCATATTTTTCTGCAGTTAATAACTTCTCAACTTGGCTTGCATCAGAAAGTTCAACTTTAACCATCCATGCACCCTCGTATGGAGATTCGTTAACAAGTTCTGGTTGGTCACTTAATTCTTCGTTTACTGCTACAACTTTACCACTTACAGGTGCGTATAACTCAGAAACTGTTTTAACAGATTCTACGCTTCCGAATGGCTCGTCAGCTTCGATTGTTGCACCTACTTCAGGAAGTTCAACGAATACGATATCGCCTAGCTCACCTTGTGCAAAGTGAGTAATACCGATAACAACTTCATTACCTTCAGTTTTTACCCATTCGTGTTCTTCAGAGTAACGTAAATTATTTGGAATGCTCATGACTGTACCTCCAGTGAATGTATTAATTATGTAAAAATACCTTATTGGTACTTTTTCCACACACTTTCAAACTGCTCTTCGTTAAAACCAAGTGTTACATTCGTTCCATTTGTTACGATTGGACGTTTAATCAACATGCCATCAGATGCTAAAAGTTCGTACATTTCGTCTTCACTTGCATCCTTTAACTTATCTTTCAGACCAAGTTCGCGGTAACGCATTCCACTTGTATTAAAGAATTTTTTTAATGGTAATTCACTTTTTTCATGTAAATTACGTAAATCTTCTTTTGATGGTGGATTTTCAACAATATGAATCATCTCATATGCTACATCGTTTGCCTCAAACCATTTCTTTGCTTTTTGACATGTGCCACACTTTGGATATGAATAAAATGTTACTGTCATAAATTCACCTACTTTTTTACTAACCTTTACCTTTATCATATAGAAAACGTTTTATTATTTCAAACGATTATTCGCTAAACTTTTACTTATTTCGTGATAAATTTTAATAATCCTGCGAATTTTCCTTATTTTCCCGCCATTTGTTAAGAAAAAATAAATATATATTTTTTTAGATTCTTCTCTCATCACTCGCCGAACATATATCTTAAACAAACGTTTGATTAACTCCCTATTTTTCTTTGCTAACTCTTGGGCTACATCGGTTTCTTCCTACCGAACATACATCTTAAACAAACGTTTGATTAATTCCACATTTTTCTTTGTTAACCCTTGAATTGCATCGGTTTCTTCCTACCGAACATACATCTTAAACAAACGTTTGATTAGCTCCCTATTTTTCTTTTCTAACCCTTGGGCTGCATCGGTTTCTTCCTACCGAACATACATCTCAAACAAACATTTATTTAACCATTTCATCCTATAGTCACAAAACCTGGAGACACTTTACATGACAAAGATATACAGATAAAAGGAACTAACGATTTTGACCGTAATAGTGAGAGTATGCCATGATGTTGAAGAAATTACTGCAAATAAAAAAGACGCATTTAAATGGATGCATCTTTTGGTGATGTTTCTTTTGTGAAATCATATAAAGCAATTGCGCCTAAAATAACCAATATACTTTCAGGGGCATCTAATAAAATAGTTCTCCAAGTTTCTGATACTACCCATCTAATCCCTGCCGCTGATTCAAGATATGTTTGAAAATAACTGATTGTAAAATCAATTACATATAAACATACTAGTAATGTTAGACCAAATCGAATTAATTTCTTGTTTTTAAACATGTAACACCTCTCAAAATTCATTGGATATTTCTGATTTTAGTTCGTTACATAAAAAAATCCTTATATTTAATTTTAACATACTAAAATATCCAAATAAATACAATATGCATATTTGTATATTTCATAAATACTGAGGAATTACTGTTAATAAAAAAACCCTACTAGTGTAGGACAAAATAGCTTTAGCAATCCCAACAAGTAATCGCATAAATAACGAAATCATTTGAACCACTATATAACCGATTCCTGGATGCGCTTCATTAAAACTTTATAATTAAATGCGCAATAGCTGATATAAAATTATAAATCGGTATCATTACATCTCGCATACGTTGTAAAGCTTGCGTGAACTTCTCAATAATATTTTTATCTGTGCTTCTGCATAAAAAATAAGAAGCCTCTTATACAGGCTTCTTCATCATCTATTCA
The DNA here is from genome assembly GCF_052947655.1 of Bacillus pretiosus. Lineage (NCBI taxonomy): Bacteria > Bacillati > Bacillota > Bacilli > Caryophanales > Bacillaceae > Bacillus > Bacillus pretiosus. The sequence continues at coordinate 4,791,448 of NZ_CM129593.1, forward strand.
AATAATCGGCAATTGTTTGAAATACGACGATATACATATTATGAATACTTTCTTCAGTATTGCCACCATTGGACAAACCGACTGCCCATTGTTGTCCTTCACCACTTCCGATATTTGCAAAGCCTTGCGTATACATAGCATTTACATCTTTTCGTGCACTGTTATACTCTATCCCCTTTGTAATAAACGTTGAATATGATTTATCTTGCAAACCGATAAAAAATACTGGTTTCTTTAGCGATGAAAATACATTTTTATACTGCTCTGTTGAGGCTTCTTGAAAGTGATCTTTCATTATTAAAAAACCATCCACTTCCTTAGATTTCTTTTCCAGTTCCTCTAACTTTGTTTCCTCAAACTTTATATTCCTAAACGTATCTTTCGGCTTTTCTCCAATAACTCCAATTACGAGGGCTCTTCCGTTATATTCTAATTTCTCTCCTTCTTTATCCTTTGCACACCCCGCACTGACTAGGCATATCAATATAAAAAATAAGAAATACGATAAACGCTTCATTTAGCACCCTCCCCTTCTTTTAAGTCAAGTGACAAAAACGTAAGGTGAATTCAAGAAAATGTAAGTAAAATCGATAGCTCAAATGACGTTTCTATATTATAATCAATTGAATTTATTTACATTACTAAACATAGGAGATTATCATGAAGAAATTTAAACTTTCATCTTTTCTTCCGTTAAGTTATATACTTCTACTCGTACTCGTAAGTCCCCTTTACGATGTATTAAATAAATCTACTGTACACGCAGTAGATGTCACAACTGTAGTAGATGATTGGATTCCATTTGTGAAAGCATTTATTATTCCTTATTTACTTTGGTTTCCTTACTTATACGGCGCACTTATTTATTATTGCTTTGCGAATCGAAAACAATATTATGTCACTTTAAGTAGTATAATTCTTGGAAAACTTGCTTGTTTTTCTATTTATTATTTTTGGCAGACAACTGTACCACGTCCAACAGTCGTTGGATCCGACGTATTTTCCGAACTAGTCCGCTATATTTATAGTATCGACCAACCGGTAAACTGTTTCCCTAGCATTCACGTTCTTACTACCTTTGTGATTATGCTAGCTGCCTTTAAACGTAGAGAACAACATGCTTTTGAATATTATATTCTTACCTTCTTCGGTACGCTTATTATTTTATCAACGCTATTTACGAAGCAACACGCATTTGTAGACGCCATTTCTGGAATGACGCTTGCAAGCATACTTTACTTCGGCGTTCAGCTTTTATTAGCAAAAGAAACTGTACGTGTTCCAGTAAAACAAAATCACAAAATGTAAAAAGCAGACTGTGGCTTCCAGTCTGCTTTTCTCTATATAAAAGGAGATTTTCAATTTAAGATTGCGGTACAGTCATATCACCAGAGTGAATACGACCTGCTTTTTTAAGAGCAATGTAAAGTATATAAGAAACAGCTACCGGAATGATGATATAAGTGATTACCATCGCTGGGACAACTTCCCATCCTTCGCTAGAAATTAAATTAATTGGTGCGATAAGAGAACTTAATCCAAGACCTGCAATTTCTTTTCCTGCTTCTAGTTGGAAAATTAATGCGGATACTGGACCAACTATAGCACTGGCGACGACAGTTGGGACGAGAATCATTGGATTTTTAGTGATATTTGGCAACTGTACTTTCGGAGTACAAAGCGCTTGAGCTAATATGCCGCCTAAATTATTTTCTTTCGCTGAGATTACAGAGAATCCGATAAACTGAGCAACGCAGCCTGCAAGAGCAGCACCACCTGCAACACCGTCTAAGCTAAGTGCGATCGCTAACGCAGCTGATGAAGCTGGAGAGATAAGTAATAGTCCCCAAACGACTGCAATAACAATAGAAGCGATGAACGGGCTACCAGCTGAGCTATCTTTAATGAATGCTCCAATTGTATTTAACACAGGAGTAATATTATGAGACAACCAAATACCAACTAAACCAGAACCTAATATTGCCGCAAATGGAACGAGCATCATATCTAACGCAGTTTTTCCACTTAAACGTTTACCAATATATACAGCTAAAGTTGCTGTTAATAATGCACCGATTGGCTCACCTGTTTTAATAATTAGACCTGCTTCAGTAATTGAAATGGATCCAGCACCAATCGCTCCAGCTACCATAGCCGAGAAGATTACAAGACCATTTGCACCGAGCATAAAGGCAATTCCGGCACCAATGGCTGGTGCCATAAGCGATTTTGCAACAACTCCGATTGTAATAAGCAATGGAATATCAACAATTCTTCCTATATTTTCGATTAGTAAACCAATTCCAAGGGATACGAAAATACCTTGTGCGATTCCAGCAGATGCTTTAAATACACGAGACATTATATATTCCTTCATTTGTTTCACCTTCTCCTATAAGTTAGTAACCAATTGTTTTCATATAATCACGTAAAATATCGTTTGATTTTGCGAATCGAGATTCTTCATCCTCTGTTAAGTTTAGTTCTACAATTTCTTTTATACCATCTCTAGTAATAATAGCTGGCACTCCTGTACAAATATCATACTCACCGTACTCCCCATCTAAAATAGCTGATACAGCAATGACACGGTAATCATCGTTAAAGATTGAGCTCGCAATATATGCTAGAGAATTTCCGATTCCGTAATAAGTAGTACCTTTTCGTTTATAAATTTCCCATCCAGCTTTTGCAGTCTTCTCAACAATTTCATCTAAATCTATTTCACCAAATCGGTCTTTTTTCTCTTCTAAAATTTGTAGAATCGGCTTTCCGCCAACAGTTACGTGAGACCAAGCAACCATTTGAGAATCACCATGTTCTCCTAGAGAATACCCATGAATACTACGAGGATCTACATGTAACATTTCAGATAAAATTGTTCTTAAGCGAGAAGAATCTAGTGATGTACCAGTACCGATCACACGATTTCTAGGTAATCCAGATAATTTCCACACTTGATATGTAATAATATCAACTGGGTTCGATGCAAGTAAGAAAATACCATCAAATCCACTTTCCATTACGCCGCCAACAATACTTTCCATAATCTTCGCACTCGCTCCTAAAGTATCTAAGCGACTTTGTCCAGGTTTTGGTGCTGGTCCTGCTGTAATAATAACGATGTCCATATCTTTGCAGTCTTCATAGCTTCCTGCATATACTTTTGTTCTTGTATTTGTAAAGTTAATGCAGTGTGATAAATCCATTGCTTCCCCAACTGCACGTTCATGATTTATATCAATTAATAATAGTTCTTCGCAAATGCCTTGATTTACAATGGAATATGCACAACTTGATCCAACTAATCCAGTACCGATAATTGCAATTTTTCTTGTATTTCTTTTCATAGCAATCTCTCCTAATTGATCATATAATCTATTTCTTTTGTTCTTTACACTCCTCATTATATAGATTCCCACGATATAAACCATGGATACTTTGTGAAATATTGAGCAAACTTTTGTCCTTTTTGTGAATTGTTATATTCCATTTTCGTCATATTTGTTACAACTTAAAAAATATTTATTATATATTTATTGACATGCCCAAAACAAAAAAACGAGCGACTTCATTCGCTCGTTTCTTCATCCCATTATTCCGCACTTAATTGACCTTTTAATTGCTGTACAACCATTGGGTTAGCAGGTGCAGCTGGCTTATAATAACTCTTTTGCTTTGCGTACTCATACATATTACGTTGACGCATCTCATCCTGATTACGAATTTGGATTAACGTTTGATGTAACTGTTCATTATCAGACTGAGAAATATAATTTGCATAACTTGTTAAACTTGCATTCAATCCTGCTAAATAATCATTTACCATATCTTTTTCATTCATCTGTCGCTTCCTCCTATCCTAGAAAAGTCATCAATTGCTGTTTCGTATTTCGTGCATCTTGTGCATCCTTTTGTAGCATTTGTTTCAGTTGTGGATCTGTACAAGCCTGTGCGTACTGGTCTAACTTATTAATAATTGTTGCATGTCCACCAATTAAATGGCGTAAGTTTTCTACTTCAAGCTCTGTTAAATTTTGCATAGAATACTCCTACCTTTCTTCATACATTCTCCTTTAGTATTCTGTTCTTTTGAAATCATATACACTAAAAAACCTTAGAATTTCTCCTAAGGTTGCTGACTGTCTCTCTTCTTATTCAATCTTTTATTACATGTAATCCTTTAATAAACGTTTCCAATAATACATGTAAACTTATATCCAAATCTAACGGTAGACCAAATCCCCCTTGCTGTTCAATCGACGCAAACCCGTGACAAATACTTCTGAATCCACGCGTCGCATGAAGTGCATTCTCTCCTTCTAAGCCGTATTGTTGTAAAACATGAAGACAAAGCTTTACAATTCCGTCACCTGCTTTTCTTACTTCTTCATCTCGTAAAAAAGTTGCTTCATACAGTCCAGGATGTTTGCGTACGAATGCTACATACGCTTCTCCCAAAGCATGAATTGCTTCATCCATCCGTTTACCCTCGGCCGCTTCTTCCAGTCTGTTATACAGCTGTTTGATTCCGTAAATGCCAAGATTTTTCCGTACATCTTGTAAACCTTTCACATGATTGTATAGCGAGGGGGAACGTACCCCTAATGTTTGCGCTAATGAAGCTAACGTTACTTCTTGTATTCCATTTGTATCTGCAATTTCTGCTGCTGTTTCTACAATTTTCTGTAATGTAAGTCCGATTCTTGGTGACATAAATTAACCCTCTTTTCTACTTTCTATATTCCGCTTAGCTTCCTTAATAGCATGTTTTATGACAGTACCTGGATTCTTTATCATTTTCCCATGTCCTGCCGCAAGTAAGGAAGGCTCATATTCGCTTAGCTTCTCTGCACTTTGTAATGATATTTCTTTGCTCCACGTTGCCATTGCAGGAAACGGAAACCAAAATTTCATTTGTCCCGAAACAGCCATACCTCCTCTTGTTTGGAAGGCATCCCCGACAATAAGAGCTTTATTTCGTACATCAAGAAGCGACATGGAGCCTGGCGTATGTCCCGGCGTCATAATCGCAAGAAGCGATCCAACTCGGTCGCCATCTTCCAATAAAACATCAGGTACCGTTTTTACCTTTTTAGGTACACCGCCTTTTATCGGTATATTCGGTTCATCCTTTTGTAACGTCGTATCTCCTTCTAAAAGCTTTGCGTCCCGCTTAGAAATATAGACTGGAACATTAGAAAGCACTTCCTTTAATGCGTCTAATGCACCGATGTGATCATCATGCGCATGTGTTAATACAATATTCGTAATTGGTTTCCCTATTTTTTCAGCCGCCTGTAAAATACCTTTTGCGCTATATGGCAAAGCCGCATCAATTAAAGTTAAACCATCTTCTTCCTCGACAAAGTAACAATTCACAGGAAACACTCTTGGCAAAAATGACAATTGATATACCGTTTTTTCATGTATCACTCTCATATTTCCAGCTCCCTTTTCACGAAAACTAATACCATTAGTTTCATTATACTAATGGTATTAGTTTTTTGTCACTAAAATTTTCATTTTTGCAAAAAAAAAAGAAAAGTAGCCGTTTATACGACTACTTTTCTTTACAGCTATTAAACTGTGTAACGCTCATCTTCTAAAATTTTCGCAGCGATTTCACGTTTCTTCGGAATTACGTTAAGTGGTGTGTGGCGAGTTAATTTACGTAATGATGATAACATCATGCGCAGCATGTCGCCGTTTTCAACTGCGATAAGTGTTTCTTTCGCATCTGCTTCGATTTCGTTGAACGCTTCTTGGCAGAATACTTCAGTGTATAACACTTTTTGTTTATTCTTTTCAAGACCAGTTGTTTTAATTGCCTTTTCTGTACGAAGAACAGCTGACTCCATTGCGTATAGGTTGCTTACGATGTCAGCGATATTCACAAGAATTTCTTGCTCTTTATCTAATGCTTTACCGTATTTTTGAGCAGCTAATCCAGCTACCATTAAGCCGATTTTCTTCGCGTTAGTTACTAAATATTTTTGAAGTGCTAATGGCTCATCGCCTACTTCTTCTGGCATCATCATCATTAACTCTTCTTGTAATTTTTGTGCTTTTTGAAGAAGTGGTAATTCACCTTTCATCGCTTTACGTAAGAACGTACCTGGTACGATTAGGCGGTTAATTTCGTTCGTTCCTTCGAAAATACGGTTAATACGAGAATCGCGGTACATTCTTTCAATCTCATACTCTGCCATAAATCCGTAACCACCGTGAATTTGAACACCTTCATCAACTGTATAATCTAGTACTTCAGAACCGAATACTTTATTTAAAGAACACTCGATTGCATATTCAGCGATAGAAGCTGCTACTGCTTTACCGTCCTTTACTTCCTCTTCAGATAATGTGCTCATGCGGCTTTCGAATAAACCTACTGTACGGTATACAGAGCTTTCAGCTGCATATGTTTTCGCTGCCATATTCGCAAGTTTCTCTTGAATTAATGGGAAGCGAGCGATTGGTTGTTTGAACTGTTGACGTTGGTTTGCATATTGTGCTGAAATTTCTACTGCACGTTTCGCAGATCCAACTGTACCAACACCTAATTTATAACGGCCGATATTTAAAATGTTGAACGCGATAATATGACCTTTACCGATTTCACCAAGTAAGTTTTCTTTCGGTACTAATGCATCTTCTAAAATTAACGTACGAGTTGAAGAACATTTAATACCCATTTTCTTTTCTTCTGGGCTTGTAGATACGCCAGCATATTCTTTCTCTACGATAAATGCTGAGAAGTGCTCTCCATCAATTTTTGCATATACGATAAATACGTCAGCGAATGCAGAGTTTGTAATCCATTGTTTTTCACCATTTAATACGTAATGTGTACCTTCTGCATTTAAACGTGCAGTTGTTTTCGCACCTAATGCATCAGACCCTGAACCTGGCTCTGTTAATGCGTATGCCGCTAATTTTTCACCAGTTGCAAGTAATGGTAAATACTTTTTCTTTTGCTCTTCATTACCGAATAACACGATTGGTAATGATCCGATACCTACGTGAGCACCGTGAGTAATTGCAAAACCACCAGCGCGCGAGAATTTCTCTGCGATTAACGCTGAGCTTACTTTATCAAGGCCAATTCCGCCGTACTCTTCTGGTACGTCAGCGCCTAATAAACCAAGTTCCCCAGCTTCTTTTAAAAGACGAACAGAACGATCAAACTCGTGTTGCTCTAAATATTCAAGCTCTGGAAGAACTTCATTTACGATAAAGTCCTCTGTCGTTTTTGCAATCATTTTATGCTCAGATGAAAAATCCTCTGGCGTAAACACTTGATCAATCGTAATCTCATCAACTAAAAAGCTACCGCCTTTAACCGCATTTCCTACTGTTTTTTCCATGAAAATTTCCTCCTTCATATTTTCATAAGCAGCTTCTTTCTTTTTGAAAGAAGCTGGCTCTCAATTTTATTTTTTATAAACCTTTGTTGCTTCCATTCTTTGTATTGGCGGCGTCTCATTTTGAGCGAGCCGCTTCCACTTTTTTTATAGTAATTCAAACACTCCTGCTGCTCCCATTCCGCCGCCGATACACATTGTTACGATACCGAATTGTTGGTTGCGGCGTTTCATTTCGTGAATAAGAGATAGTGTTAGTTTTGCTCCTGTACAGCCAAGTGGATGTCCAAGTGCTATTGCACCGCCATTTACGTTTACTTTTTCTTCATCTAAACCAAGCTCACGAATAACTTGGATCGATTGAGAAGCGAATGCTTCATTTAGTTCGAATAGGCCAATATCAGATAGCTCTAAACCAGCTAATTTTAATGCCTTTGGAATTGCAGCGATTGGGCCAATTCCCATTACTTCTGGTGGTACGCCAGCTACTGCAAATGAACGGAATTTCGCAAGTGGTTTCATGCCATCACTCACTGCTTTTTCACGATCCATTAATAGTACAGATGCTGCACCGTCACTCATTTGTGAAGAGTTACCAGCTGTTACAGAACCGCGAACGTTAAATGCTGGACGTAATTTACCTAAAATGTCTAGCGACGTTTCTGCTCTTACACCTTCGTCTTGTGCGAAAATGATTGTTTCTTCTTGCAGTTTATTGTTTGATCCAACCGTACGTAACGTTACATCTACAGATACTGTTTCATCAGCAAAGTTCCCTGCAGCTAATGCTTTCGCAGCACGTTGATGACTTCTTACTGCAAATGCATCTTGTTCTTCACGAGAAATTCCATATTTCACAGCAACTTGCTCTGCTGTATGTCCCATACCCATATAATATTCTGGAGCTGCTTCAACAAGGCGACTATTTGGACGAACAACGTGTCCCATCATCGGAACTAAACTCATTGATTCCGCTCCGCCTGATAATACAGCTTCCGAGTGACCAAGCATAATACGCTCCGCTCCGTAAGCAATACTTTGTAACCCTGAAGAACAGTAACGGTTAATTGTAATAGCTGGAACATCGTAAGAAAGTCCTGCTAGTCCGCCGATATTACGAGCCATATTTAACCCTTGCTCTGCTTCTGGCATCGCACAACCGAAAATTAAATCATCGATTGGTCCTTCATAATTCGCACGCTTTAATGTTTCCTTTACTACTAACGCCCCTAGATCGTCAGGACGAACTGTTTTTAATGAACCCCTCTTTGCTTTTCCAATTGGTGTTCTTGCTCCCGCAACAATGACAGCTTCTCTCATGAACGATATCTCCCCTCGTTATTAGTTACGTAATGGCTTTCCTTTTACAAGCATGTGCTGCATTCTTGCTTGTGATTTCATCTCACTTACTAAGCTAATAAATGCTTCACGTTCTACATCTAATAAATACTGCTCATCAACTTCTGTTCCGTACGGCACTTTTCCGCCCGCGATGACATATGCAAGTTTCTTCGCAATGTGAAGATCATGTTCAGAAATGTAACCTGATAAGTGCATTGCTTCTGCACCAAGTACAAGAGTTGCATATCCTGTTTCACCAACAACTGGTATCTTTTTACGAATCGGCGCTTTATAGCCAGCTTCATATAAAGAAAGTGCTTTTTGTTTCGCATCATATAGTAAGTGATCACCATTCACACTAATACCGTCTTTATCGCCTAAGAAGTTGTTCGATACAGCTTCTTGTGCTGATGTAGAAACTTTCGCCATCGCTACAGATTCGAATACTTTATTCGCAACTTTTTGCAGATCAAACTCTACACCGTTTGGCATTTTATTTAAGTGTTTAATGTATAGCTCTTTATTACCGCCTCCGCCAGGGATTAAGCCAACACCAACTTCTACTAAGCCCATATACGTTTCACTAGAAGCTTGAATGCTCGCTGCTGGTAAACAAACTTCTGTACCTCCACCAAGCGTCATACCGTATGGTGCTGCTACAACTGGCTTAGAAGAGTATTTAATTTTCGTCATTGCATCTTGGAAGTTCTTCACAACCAACTCAATTTCAAAGTAGTTGTCATCTTGCGCTTCCATTAAGATCATTGCTAAGTTCGCACCAACGCAGAAGTTCTTCGATTGGTTACCGATAACAAGACCTTTATAATTCTTTTCTACTTCATCAACAGCGTAGTTAATCATTTGCGTAATATCCATACCGATTGCATTGCTCTTCGAATGGAATTCTAAGCAAAGGATGCCGTCACCTAAATCAATTAAGCTTGCTCCGCTATTTTTCTTTAATACGCCATTTTTCGCTTTTAATTGCTTAAGAGAAATTGCCTTTTTATTACGTTCGATTAGCTTATATTCGCCATTATCGTAATAGTAGCTATCTCCGTTATCATGTTTGTAGAAAGTAGTGAAACCTTTCTCTAACATTTCTTTCACCCAAGTCGGAACAACTACGCCGTTTTCTTCCATCTTTTGAACGGACTTTTCAACGCCGATTGCATCCCAAACTTCAAACGGTCCTTGCTCCCAGCCGAAGCCCCACTTCATCGCTTGGTCAATTGCAACGATATCGTCAGCAATTTCTTTATGAAGTTTTGCAGAGTATAAAAGAGTTGGTGTGATGATGTTCCATAACAACTCTCCTGCGCGGTCTTTCGCGTATACAAGCGCTTTCAATTTATTCGATAAACCTTTTTCTTGTTTACTTAACTCGATAGATGCCGCTTTTAATTTTTTGCGGGCTTCGTATTCCATCGTTTCAGGATTTAGTTCTAAAATTTCTTTTCCTTGTTTTAAGAAGAAGCCTTGACCTGTTTTGCTTCCAAGCCATTTTTTATCAAGCATGTCATGCATGAAAGCTGGTACTTTAAATACATCACGCTCTTCTTCTTGTACGTTTTCATATACGTTATTTGCAACGTGTACGAATGTATCTAAACCGACAACATCTAATGTACGGAACGTTGCACTCTTCGGACGACCAATAAGTGGGCCTGTTACAGAATCAACTTCCCCAATGCTATAGCCGCGTTTTATCATCTCTTGAAGAGTTACTAATAAACCATACGTACCGATGCGGTTTCCAATAAAGTTTGGTGTGTCTTTTGCGATAACAACGCCTTTTCCAAGAACATCTTCGCCAAATAGTTTCATGAAGCTTAATACTTGTGGATCTGTTTCTTTCGTCGGTATTACCTCTAGAAGTTTTAAATATCGTGGTGGGTTAAAAAAGTGTGTGCCTAAGAAGTGCTTCTGGAAGTCGTCTGAACGACCTTCTGCCATTTTTTCTACTGAAATGCCTGACGTATTCGAGCTTACAATAGAACCCGGTTTACGAACAGCATCTACTTTTTCAAATAGTTTCTTTTTAATATCTAAGTTTTCAACTACTACTTCAATAATCCAATCTACATCAGCTAGACGCTCAAGATCATCTTCTAAGTTACCTGCTTCAATCAGTGCTAGATTTCCTTTCACTGTCAGAGGAGCTGGTTTTTGCTTTAATAGTTTTTGCACAGCCGTATTACTAAAACGATTTCTCACACTTTTATGTTCTAATGTAAGTCCCTTCGCTTCCTCTTCTTTTGTTAGCGCAGGTGGTACAATATCAAGCAATAATGTCGGAATACCAATATTAGCTAAGTGTGCCGCAATCCCTGAACCCATTACGCCTGAACCTAGAACAGCAGCCTTTTTAATTTGGAACATCCATTTCTCCCCCTATTCTTGAATGAATGCTCATTCAATTTTTCGACATAAGTCGCAATCAATGAGTGAGCCTCTACTAATAAATATATGATACAGTTTGAATTTTCGCAATATATTTATTGATAAAATTTTCTGAAATAAATATATTTCTTTCATTTGGCTATGCTATACATGTGTATTTTCTTCATTAAAATGCACTTTTCCTTTTTATAATCTGACGAAACTGGAGGAATATATATGGCAAAACTTAAGAAGAACCCTTCAAAGGCTGGAATTAGCGCAGCAAGCGTAACTGGAAATGCAGGTCCTCATAATCACGGTGTGGAAAAGGGCCGTCAAGGTAATAACCAACAATATAAGAAGCATAATATGGGCGAAAAATAACGGTATATTTTTGGGCAGAAAACGTGGCATAATGGGTAATGGCTGCTTTTTCTGCCCAATTTATTTGTACATATGGAAAACAAAAGAGGGAACGATGATGAAACGAACAATAGTTATGATTGTAATGATTGCTACACTATTTACAGGGATGATTTTCTTCTCTTATGCACAAAGGCAACAAGCTGTAAGAGCGGATCAACCTAACATTACTGGGCAATATGGCATTACAATCGATGCAGACACAGGTGAAATTTTGTATGGGAAACGGGAAGATGAACGCTCTTATCCGGCTAGTATAGGGAAAATGATGACTACCTTACTCTTACTAGAGAATGTAAAAGAAAATGAAGAAATTACAGTTACAGAGAACGCAATTAAAACAGAAAGTCAAAGTAAGAAAATTAAACTTCGTGCCGGGGAAAAGTTAAAGCGGGATGAGGCATTAAAGCTTATGCTTATCATTAGTGCAGACCCGATAGCTGAATCCATCGCAGAACATATCGCAGGATCAAAAAATGAATTTGTAAAAATGATGAATGCAAGAGCGAAGGAACTTGGTACAAAGCATGCGACTTTCAAAAACGCAAGTGGTGCTGATGCACTTGGAAATAAAGTATCGCCATATGACATTGCTATGATTACGAAAGAAGCATTAAAGTACCCAGTTGTTTTAGAATATATGAATTCAACACGTACAACTCTACATACTTCAGAACGCTCTCCAAACATCGCAAACTATGGACGAGAAGAACTATATGACGATCCATATGCAATTGGAAGTAAAAGCGGTCTATCAGCTCTCGGAAAATATACGGTCGTAACAGTGGATGAAAAAGACGGTAAACGCGTCATTAATGTTGTTTTATCTTCTACTCGCACGCAGCTATATCCTGATACGAAGAAAATGGCACATTACGCATTTCAGCAATTAAAATAACCAAGGAGTATTTTCTCCTTGGTTATTTTTTAACCATACCTTTTAACACGAACGCAACGTTTGCTGGACGCTCTGCTAGACGACGCATGAAGTAGCCATACCAGTCGTTTCCATAAGGCACATAAACACGCATTTTGTAACCTTCTTTTACTAGCTCAAGTTGACGCTCATTACGAATACCATATAACATCTGGAATTCAAATTGGTCTCTTGGAATGTTGTGTTCTTCGGCAAGTTTTTTTGTATATTCAATAATCGCTTCGTCATGTGAAGCAATCGCAGTATAATTTCCATTTAATAAGTGCATTTTAATAATTTTTTTATAGTTATCATCTACATCTTTCTTCTCCGGGAACGCTACCTCTTCAGGTTCTTTATAAGCTCCTTTTACAAGACGTAAATTAGGACTATAAGCATTTAATTCTTCCATATCTTTTTCTGTACGATATAAGTAAGCTTGAATAACTGTACCAATATTATCGTACTCAGATTTTAACTGTTTAAAGATATCAATTGTCTTTCCGCAGCGTGTATAGTCTTCCATATCAATGGTAACAAACACACCATTTTCTTTTGCAGCTTCTAAAATACGGCGCATGTTGTTCATTACGATTTCATCAGAGATATCTAATCCCATAGAAGTCATTTTTAAAGAAAGCTGCGAATCAAGACCTTCTCTTCCAATTGCACGGATTGCTTCAATCGATTGGTTAGCCATTTCATTTGCTTCCGCTTCATTATCAACGAATTCCCCTAAATAATCGATTGTTACACAAAGTCCTTGCTTGTTCAATTGTTTAATAGCTGCTGTCGCTAATTCAATTGTCTCCCCTGCGACAAAGCGACCTGCACCAAAGCGTAAACCGTACTTTTTAGCCAGTTTTGTTAGCGCTTTATTTTTTGACAAGAAAAGAAACGAATTTCGCATTAATTGTTCCATGTAATTCACCCCTATGACTGTAATTTATCTGTTTTTTACCCCTCTTCAAAATTATATCATTGTTTAAAATTATTGGATACAAATAATTATTTAGATAATTTATAAAATACTATAAAAACATTTAAAAACCTATATTCTCGCTTATAAATATGCAGGGAATATTTTTCGACATTTAGAAAAAACGACTTTACTAGGCACAAAATAAGCATGTCGAAAATATTCGACATGCTTATAAAACCCTTTATATTCCATGTAAATTATATAAGGATATTAATACAGAAAACTTGAGATTATATTTACCTCAAGTTTTTTATTGCTCATTTCTCTTCTCTTCATTCAACTTTTTAATATCTGTAATTAACTGTACCATCTCTTCTTTCGCATCAGGATATGTCTCATTCCAATGCTTCACTAAAGCCGGCATCGTCTTCGCTATGTAAGAATACAGTGCCCACTTCTGCACCTGTTCTTTTCTCTCTGCATTGCTCTCTCCAAGTAATAGTTCCGTGTATTTTTCTAGTAACCCGTCAAATTGTTCGTTAAACTTTTCACTCATCTTATCTACCTCCTATATGAAAAAAGCAGCGAAGATCGCTGCTTTTTCTTATAATTTTGATCGAACAGAGTTTAATTTCTTTTCCATCGTGCTTACTTTATCACGACGATCATCGATACGAATTGTTGTTGCAACGCGCTGTGCACCTTTCGTATATGGAACTTCATGCATTTGTTGAATTACTTCTAGAATGACAGGAAGATCTCCTTCAATTACTGTATTCATTGGTGTTAATTGATACTTCACGCGATCTGCATTTTTCTCTAGCACCTTTTGTACTTCTGCTACATATTCACTAACACTTGGATTACCAGTTCCTACTGGAATAATCGATACGTCAACAATTGCCATAGTAGTCTTCCTCCTATAATTGCTTCTTATATATCCATTGTCTATTTTACCGAAATACTCATCATTTTACTAATTTGTTATTCCTCTATTTTAAACTGTTCAACCAATCTTTCTAAGTCTCTCATATGCTCCGTCAAACTTTCCATCGTATGAGCTACCTTTTCTAGATGACTCACTTGAGATTCAGTTGCAGCATTTACTTCTTCCGAAACAGCTGCGCTTTCTTGACTTGTACTAGCAATTGTATGCATTACCGTTGTAATTTCTCCTTGCTCGTAACCGATGTTATGTACCTCTTCTACAATTTGTTCGACTGAAGTACTAATTGTATTTACAACTGACATAATTGTGCGGAATTCCGTTTCTGCCTCTGTCGTAACTTTATTTTGTATATCTGCAATATCTTTTAATTTACTTATAACCTCTACAACTCGTTTTACCTCTACTTGTACATCGCCAATCATCGTTGCGATTTCTCCTGTCGCCTCTTTCGATTGTTCCGCTAACTTTCGAACTTCTTCGGCAACAACAGCAAAGCCTTTACCTTGTTCCCCTGCACGCGCCGCCTCAATCGAAGCATTTAAAGCAAGTAAATTCGTTTGATCCGAAATACCTTTTATAAGCTCTACAACATTTTGAATCGATCCAACTCTTTGCTCTAACTTTCCGGATGCTTCCTCTGTATGAACAACAATCGAAGATGATTGGCCCCTTGTACGAACTAAATTACGCATCGTATTTAATCCTTGCTTAGATGCCTCTTCAGCTTTGCCAGCCACACCTTTTATTTCACCAACCGAATTATTCATTTGTTCCACTGACTGCGCCATATTCTCGAGTTGCTCTGAAACTTCATCTACACTATTAGCAAGAGTAGAAGCTCCTCCGCTCACATCATCCATTGCACCTGATACTTCTCTACTAGCTGCTACAGTTTCATTCGTTAAATAATGTAGATTATTCGTTGATTGTTGCACTGTTGATACACTATTTTTAATTTTACTTACCATTTCATTCATTTGCTCAACCATATGATTAAAATGATTCGTCAGCTCTCCAACTTCATCCTTACTTGTCACTTTCATTTGCAACGTTAAGTCACCTTCTGCTACTTTTTGAACGTGATTTGTTAATAGTTGCAATGGTCTTGCTAATCTTCTTGAGAACAAGTATGAAGCTGCGATTCCAACTAATAAACTAATACATGCCATTATAAGGACTGTATTTCTCATACTATTTAATAGCCCATCAATCGTTTCTTTCGGATAAAAAATTCCTATTTTCCATTTCATCAAATCAAATGACTGGCTATAAACAACTACATCTTCACCTTTTAATGTAGTGACAGCATATTTTGTTACCTCTTTATTTAAACTCTTCACAAGTGGCTCTTTCGAAACATCTTTCCCTATTTTCTCTGGGTAAACAAGAGCCATACTTTTATCATTTATAATAAACATTTCTCCGCCATTATTGTATTGAATATTATGAAGTAACTTCTGAATTGTTCCGAGCGATACATCCATCGCAACAACACCTAACACAGATCCATCTTGAGCTGTAATTGCTTTAGAAACTCCCACACTTAACTTACCTGTTGCAATTTCATACATAGGTTGTCCCCAGTGAACCTTTTTCACATCAGCTTCTGATTCTTTATACCATTGTCTTGTCGTTGGATCATATCCTTCTGGCACTTGTCCACCTTCAGCAAGATTGGCACTTAATGTTTTTTTATCTTTCGTACCAATATATAAGTCTAAAATACCAGGATGATTCTTTTTGTACTCTGAAAACTCTTTCGTCAAAAATGCTTCTTCTTCTGGAGTAACTCCGTCTTGAAGTATATTACGAACCATCTCACTGTTCGCATAATATCCCATATCTTCATCCGTTCTTTGAACAAATGTCGTAAGTTGCTCTGTCACAAGATCCATCGTATTTTGAGAATATTGGTCTAAGGAGCGCACTTCCTTCTCTTTCTGTAATTGATACATAGCTGTACCTAATATTACAAACATCATAGAAATAAGCACCGAAAATACTACCGCAATTTTTAAACGTAAACTTCTCAACATCTTCCCCCAAGCATCCCCTTCTCGTTGTATTGTAATCATATTAATCAATATATTAAGTATAATGGATAAAATTAAAAAATTGAAATTAATTCTCATCTCAATCTGAGTAGAAAACCTACTACCACTTGTGCAAAAACAAATAGTTCATTATCCTTAAGCTATATCATCTCATTCGTTCGGAGGGAACTATGTTACAAAAATTCGGTTTCTCACAATATGAAAGCCAAGCTTATGAAGTTGTCGTATCAAGCAATGAACCATTAGATGCTACAACAATTGTGAAGCATTCTGGTGTTCCAAAAGCAAAAATATATGAAGTGCTAGCACGCCTGATTGATAAAGGAATGGTAATGGATTCTGTTTCAGAAAAGAAAAAATTGTATACAGCATTACCACTAAAGCTCGCAATTGAAAAATTAACGACAGAATTTCAATCAAACATTAAAGAATTAGAAACGAATATATCAAAAAAATCATTTACAGATGACCGTGTGTGGAGCTTAAAAATGCAATCTTCTATTCGAGTTCAAAGTAAAGAACTCATCGAAAGTGCAAAAGAATCAATTCGCATTTCAGCTTGGAATGACACTCTTTCAGAATACCTTCCTTCACTAGAAGAAAAAGCAAAACAAGGCGTCAAACTCGAGTCCCTTATAGTTGGAAAAGTAGAAACAGACTTAGAAAACATGCATTTTCTAATCCCAACTGAAGAACCTAACGCATTAGAACGCTACTTGCTACTCATCGTTGACGACCGCGAAATTTTATTTGCTGGTGTAGAGCAAGAGTCATGGCAAGCGATGAAAACAATGTCGCAACCTTTCGTAAAGTTCTTTACAGAATTTTTCTATCACGACGTTGCACTTGCAAAAATTACAGAAAAGCATCTGGATCTCTTCATGCAAGATGAGGAAATTAAGAGTTTGTTGAGGAAGTTAAGATACTAAAAAAACGCCTCTATTACAAGGCGTTTTTTTCTACATTTCTTTTCTATTTTTCATCCTTAATATATAAGCACCAGCAATAATAAAACCAATTCCTAAAACGAATAAAGCCGTAAATTCATTGCCGACGCCGCCAGTAGCTGGTAAACGCACTTCATTATGAGTATTATGTTGTTGCATCGGCTTCACATCAGCGGAAGGTTTCACTTCTCCACTCGGTGTTGGCTTATTTGGCTTAGAAGGAAGTGATGCCTTTTCTTCTTTCTTATTTTTCACAATATGTTTAATAATTTCTCCATCCTCTTTTATTTCAAATGAGAATGTCTCTTCATTTATTACATATCCATTCGGCGCTATTGTTTCTTTATACGTGTACTTTCCATATGGTAGTTTGAATTTTGCTATACCTTGCTCATCCGTTTTCCCTTTTACTACTTCTTTCCCTTGTTCGTTGTAGATTGTAAACTCTGCATTTGGCAGTTTCGTATTCCCATCCGCTACATCTACTTTCGTTATTTCTAAATCACCTTCTACTTTCTTATCTTGAACGATATGTTTAATAATTTCTCCATTCTCTTTTATTTCAAATGCAAATGTCTCTTCATTTATTACATATCCATTCGGTGCTATCGTTTCTTTATACGTGTACTTTCCGTATGGTAGTTTAAATTTCGCTATACCTTGCTCATTTGTTTTTCCTTTTACTACTTCTTTTCCCTGTTCATTATAAATTGTAAACTCTGCATTTGGCAGTTTCGTATTCCCATCCGCTACATCTACTTTTGTTATTTCTAGTTCACCTTCTACTTTTTTATCTTGAACGATATGTTTAATAATTTCTCCATTCTCTTTTATTTCAAATGCAAACGTCTCTTCACTTATTACATATCCATTCGGTGCTATTGTTTCTTTATACGTGTACTTTCCGTATGGTAGTTTAAATTTCGCTACACCTTTTTCATCCGTTTTCCCTTTTACTACTTCTTTCCCTTGTTCGTTGTAGATTGTAAACTCTGCATTTGGTAATTTTGTATTCCCATCCGCTATATTTACTTTCGTTATTTCTAGTTCACCTTTTATATTTTCATTTTTCAACTCTAATACAGCAGTTTCACCAGTTTTCACTTCAATTTTTTTAATACTTCCGTCTAACACATATCCAGCTGGCGCTTGAATTTCTTTGACGCTATATATACCGATTGGAAGATTCCCTAGCTCCGCAATCCCCTTATCATTAGTCATGACATTTTGTTTAAAGTTTTCATTAGAAACTTCAAACACCGCTCCTTTTAATAATTCCTTTTTTTCTCCTAATTTCATAATCTTTAAAGAGCCTACTGATTCCCAATTTACAACTAAATCTGTACTGATTTTCTCACTATTTCTTTGTAACAATACCGTTGTATTTTGAACTTTTTCTGATCCTTTAAAAGCTATTGCTTGTAAATTTGTTAAAGTAGACTTCACTTTCATTTTAAAATTACCACTACTCGTATCTTTCGGGATTAATATTTTAAATTTTTCGTTAATTGATAATGTACTTTTTTCTTCTCCATTTTCATTTACAATTCGAAGCCCTTTAGGAGCATTTTCAGGAAGAATTGTATAAGAGCCAGAAACCGCATTTGTTTGCACTGCATAAAACCCTGTTTCTAAATAATCATCTTTTTGTGTAGCAGTTTGTGGATCTACAGGGTTAACTTTAAAGAATACATCTTGTGATCCAGTTTCTTTTTTTGAAGCCTCTACTAAACGCTTCATAAGATTATGTACTCGTTCATTTTTTGCAACTAAATCTTCTACCGTTAATTCATTTGCTGCAATCCATACCGCTAATTGTGTAGCATAATGTGCTTCTTCCGTCGTCGCTACCTCTAATTCAGATGGGCTTTTTTGAGGATATCCATTTAATAAAACACGATATACGGCATCAGATGTCTTCCCCATTTCAGGCAAATCATCTCCATTTGGAGAACGCAAATCAGGCGTTAAACAATACGCAATACTACCCGAAGCCGTTTTAATTATTTCTGTTTTTATTTCACGCTGTTTCGAATTACTATAACTCCAATCCATTTTATATGTTTCTCTGTTCATTACCTCTGCCTTTACTTGTGGCATTGCAATTCCTAATAAAATAATAAGAGCGCTTAAAAAACTAAACCATTTACCTACCATCTTTCGTTTCATTCTCTCCACCACCATATATAAATTTCTGCATGAAGCAATCTTACTGTTTCATTGTACTTATAGTGAAAAAAAGAGAATAGGTGGTTTTTTTGTAGTATCTTGTCGAATTATTGAGAAAGTTCCAAAGTAATAAGCAACCTTTAAATTATTTGCTCTCATGCTGCTATTGACAAATGAATATTACATATTTTAAATTTCCAAAAAATAAAAAAGCACTTTATAAGTGCCTTCATAACTTACGAGAAACAAATTTTAAACGAATACATATTACTTATCTTTTTCCTTTATCTCCGTCAACAGCTCAATAATTTTCTCATTTTGCTCCACTTGTTTCTCTGAATTTTGATAGATGAAACGGACCCACCTTAATACAACAACAACTATCAATATCGGTAGTAGAGCAATTATCATGCCAAATACCGAGAAATTAGACATCATTCTCCATCACCTCGCTACATACAACTTTCTCCATCCACCTACTAAAACCTGCAATTTTTTACAAATAAAAAAGAACCTATCAAACGATAGATTCTTCTTTTGCAAACTGAGCAGAACGTCCTCTCGTAATCGAGAAAATTGCACAAAGTAGTGCTAATATAATAAAGCCGCCACCTACCCAAGCATTATATATAACAGATGATTTCTCAATAACAACTCCGCCTACTGTTGAACCGAGAGCAATCCCTAAGTGAAGCGCAGAGTTATTTAAACTTTGCTGAATACCAGCTGATTCTGGTGCAATTTCAATTAAATAATTTTGTTGTGCTGGTGAAATAGCCCAGCTAAGCATACTCCAAATTCCCATCATAATAATGAACAGCGGGAATGAAAATGTCATCATTGGCAATATGAAGATCGCACACGCAAATACGATAATAATTGAAATAATACTTTTCTTCGATCCCCATTTATCAGCAAGCAAGCCCCCAAGGCCGCCTCCAAGTACCGCTGCAATTCCGAAAATGAAGTAAAATACACTAATCCAATTTGCCTCAACATGCATCACATCTTTTAAAAATGGTGTTAAATATGCATATAGTGTTAAATGACCCGTTAAAAATAAGAATGACGTTAACTGTGCACTGACAATTTTTTTATCTTTTAACGTAGCGATTTGCTCTCTTATCGATAGCACTGATGTTGGTGGTACTTTCGTTAAGAATAATGAAATACATGCGAGTGCCATTACTGTTAAGATCGAAATGAGTACAAATGGTGCACGCCATCCATATGCATTTCCGAGTACAAGGCCAAGCGGTACTCCAAGTACAAGTGAACCACTAATCCCCATGAAGATGATTCCAATTGCACGCGCACGAAAATGTGGTTCTACAACGCTAGAAGCAAGTGTTACTGACAGTGCAATAATAAGCGAACCACTCGCCGCACAAATAACCCTTGAGAACATTAACATCCCATAATTCACACTAAATGCTGAAATAATATTTCCGATTAAGAAAATTGATAATGCCCCAATGTATAATCTTTTTCTTTCGAATTTTCCAGTTATCGCCAATAAAACCGGACCTGATAAAGCAAATACTACTGAAAATATTGTTATAAGCTGACCAGCTGCACTAATAGATACTCCTAAATCATTGGCAACTAGATCGAGCGTTCCTCCTATAATTAGCTCAACCGTTCCGACTACGAAAGCCGCGATAGCTAAAATATACACACGAAAATTCAAGTCTTTCCCCACGCTTTCTTTTTTTGGTTACTACGACTATAGTAACCAAAAAAGAAATTGAACACAAGTACAATTTTTTTACAATAAAAAAACAGGCGTATCATACGCCTGCCTTCTAATTATTAAACACTAGTTTTGTTCTTCTTATTTAAATACCAATATACCGGGAGTCCAGTAAAGACAATTCCAATTGATAAGAAACAACTTACCGGATCATTAATAATCGCACTTCCAAGTACAAACAATGATCCTAAAATCGCAACGATTGGTACAATCGGGAATAACGGTACACTGTATGCACGCTCTTTATTCTTGTTACGTTTTCTTAAAATGAAGACACCAATAAACGTCATTACATAGAAAATATAAATAATGAATACGGAAATCTCAGATAGCTTATTCGGATCACTAATAACCATTAAAATAATTCCTAAAATGATTTCAACAGTAATCGCATTTGCTGGTGTTTTAAATCTTGGACTTTCCTTTGCGATAAACTTAGAAAACGGAAGGTGTCCACGCTCTGCCATAGACATCGGAATACGTGGGAACGTTAAAATCTTTCCATTTAAACAACCGAAAATAGAAACGATAATACCGATACTAATGATTTTCCCGCCATATTCTCCAAGTAGCATGCCCGCAGCTGTCGCTGTTGCATTCTCTCCAAGGTCTACAATTTTCGCTGCTGGTAACACATTTAATAATGCCAAGTTAATTAGTACGTAAGAAGCCGTTACAATTAAAATCCCAACTGTCATCGCTTTCGGTAATAGCTTTGTTGGATTCTTCATTTCTCCGCCAATCGAAGCAAGTAGAATCCAGCCGTCATAAGCAAATAATGTTGCTAAAATTGCCATACCGATACTTTGATTTTCTGATATCGGCACTACTACATTAAAGATATCGCTATTTCCTTTCCAAAAACCTAACACAACAATTAATACGATTGGAATCATCTTTCCAATTGTCGTAACCGTTTGGACGATACCTCCATATTTTGTTCCCATACTATTTACAACGCCAAGGAACACAACTGTTCCAATAGCAATTGGTAAATTCCATACTTTATCTAAATAGAAAAAATTAATCATTAAAGAACTAAAGTACAATCCTAATGTTCCAATAATAGCTGGTCCATAAACAATTGTTTGCATCCAGCCTGATAAATATCCCCAAAAACTTCCGTAAATCTCCTCTAAATACGTATACAACCCACCATTTTTCGGGATTTGCGCTCCAATTTCGGCTACTGTTAAACCACTTGCTAACGTCAACAGACCACCAATTACCCAAGCAAGAATAGCCATATTAGAACTCCCCGAGTAATCTAATACGCTCCCTG
Source organism: Bacillus pretiosus (assembly GCF_052947655.1). Lineage (NCBI taxonomy): Bacteria > Bacillati > Bacillota > Bacilli > Caryophanales > Bacillaceae > Bacillus > Bacillus pretiosus. The sequence goes on from NZ_CM129593.1 coordinate 4,813,950, forward strand.
GCTTCATAAACACACCAGATCCAATAATCGTTCCTACTACGATAGAAAGTGCTACTGTTAAACCAATTTTGTTCTTCTCATCATGATGCATGCTGCGTATCCTCCTTCCAATTCTAGTGTGATGCAAAAATGAAATAAAAAAACACTCCTCCCTAAAAAAGGGACGAGTGTTATATTCGTGGTTCCACCCTTGTTTCAATTCGTAAAGTAACATACTTCACCAATTTCTCAAGTCTAAATAACGGTTTTTGCCGGCAAGCAATTACTAGGTATCCGTTCACTGCTGCAGTTCAGAGGTGGTAATCCATTTTTCCGTATTAGGAAGCTCACAGCCAAAGGCTTCCCTCTCTGAGAATCGTAAAAAATTGATCATGTCCTCATCATCACTTCTTGATGTCGAATTTTGTAGTTATTGTTCATTATATTGAATTGTTAGAAAAAATCAATATATTTTTTTATATAACATAAGAAATGTTTCTCTTCTTATATTATAACAGAAGCTATAATATTTCTCTAATTCCCCAGTATCTTTGGAACAGCGTAGCGGTAAAAATTATCTCAGCGATTTTCAAAATATATCGATTTACCAACAAAAAACGACAATAAGTAAGAGGAGACTTTCTAAAAGAAAGTCTCCTCACATACATACCTTCCGGTTGCCCACACGGAAGATACGACTTTACTCAATTATTTCTCATCTTTTTTCATAAAAAATTTACCCCGCATTAACGGGCAGTAAAACTTCCACCTTAAAATCCAGCGAATACAAGGATGAAGTTGGAATATTAACTGCCCGTAAAAGCCCGATTGGTTCAACTAATAATCAGTGGAAATGCACCACTGATTAAAGTTTCACTTTATGGTGCGGTAAATCAACGTTCAATTCCTCTAATTGTTTCTTTTCATTCTCTAAAATCGCTTTTGCTTTTTCTTTCGTTGTCTCATCTAATCCCGCAAAGATGTCTTCATGCTTCTCTTTCTCTGGAAGTTCCACACCTAGTTTTGTTAATTCTTCTTTTGCTTGCTTATGTGTTAATTTCCCGGATTTTTCTTGTTCAAAAATAGACTTTGCTTTTGCTTTTGTTGCTTCATCTAAGTCAGCAAGCATGTCTTTACGCTTACCTTTCTCTGGAAGTTTCACACCTAGCTTTGTTAATTCTTCTTTTGCTTGTTTACGTGTTAATTTGCCGGATTTCTCTTGCTCTAAAATTGATTTTGCTTTTTCTTTTGTTGCTTCGTCTAAGTTAGCAAACATGTCTCCATGCTTACCCTTCTCTGGGAACTTCACGCCTAGTTTTGTTAATTCCTCTTTTGCTTGTTCACGTGTTAATTTGCCGGATTTCTCTTGCTCTAAAATTGATTTTGCTTTTTCTTTTGTTGCTTCGTCTAAGTTAGCAAACATGTCTCCATGCTTACCCTTCTCTGGGAACTTCACGCCTAGCTTTGTTAATTCTTCTTTTGCTTGTTCACGTGTTAATTTACCGGATTTCTCTTGCTCTAAAATTGATTTCGCTTTTTCTTTTGTTTGATCATCTAATCCCGCAAACATATCTTTACGTTTTTCTTTCTCTGGAAGCTTTACACCTAACTCCTTCAACTGTTTCTTTGTATCGTCCATAATCGTTTTTACTTTTTGTTTTGTAGCGTCATCTAAATCTTTTTTCGCCGTTTTTGTAGACTGCTCAGCTGCTTGAGTATCCGTTGCCGCGAATGCCGGAATACCGACTCCTCCAATGATTCCGAATGATAAAGCACCTGCAATCGCTAAATACCCAACTGTTTTCTTCTTCATAGGAAATTTCCTCCTTCATATTTCTAAAGCATGTACACTTTCGTATACAATTCCTATAGTAATGTCGGTTTCTTAACATTTCCTTAACGACTTAACAAAAAAACGCCGCTCATCCCGAGCGGCGTTGTTCTAAGCTTTTTGTAATTGTAATTCTTCACGTTCCATTATTCTTCTTAATACAATTGTTTGTGTCATTGTAAATAAATTACCCGTTATCCAGTACAACACAAGTCCTGATGGCGCCGCAAATCCCATAAATAAAATCATTGCTGGCATCATAATTTGCTGCACTTTCAGCATCTGTACTTGTTCTCCAGCTGTAATATTAGATTGGAAAACTTTCATCTGAATAAATGTCGTTAACGCTGCGATAATCGGTAATATATGATAAGGATCTGCATGTCCTAAGTTTACCCATAAAAATGAAGATGTACGGATCTCTTCTGTTCGGCTAATCGCATAATACAAAGCAGAGAAAATCGGCATTTGTATTAATAGTGGCCAGCAACCAGCTAGTGGATTCCAACCGCCTGATTTCATTAGTTCCGACATTTCCTTTTGATACTGCTTTTGTTTTTCAAGATCTTTACCCACATCACCGTATTTTTGTTTCAGCTTCTGCAGTTCAGGTTGCATTTTCTTCATTTTCGCTTGACTACGATATTGTGAAACAGCTAATGGAATCATGGCTGAACGAATAACGAGCGTCATAATAATGATAGCAATCCCGAAGCTAGCTCCTGGTATGTGATGAGCAACAAATTGAATCATAAACGAGATTGGATATACGAAATAATGATCCCAAATTCCCGTACTATGTGCATCAATTGGGGCTGCATTACTGCAACCAGATAAAACAAAAACAAGTAATAATGATAAACTAACGAGCACAGCTCGGTATGATTTTAACATGTTCATTCCTCCAATGTTTCGTAATTATTTAGCGAAACATTGGTGTATACGGACCGACCTCGTCATTCTCTTCACTGGATTCTTGTCTGCGCACAGAACGAATCATTCCATATTTATAAAAAATAGAGAAAAGCGTTACATTACCAGTACCCTCTTCACACGTATTAACTAGTTTAAAAGCTCTTTGTCTACCGCTTGATGCTTGCTGACGCACAAAGCGAGAAACATTAGCAAGGAAGAAAACTTCTAATAAACAAAGTGCTGTCGTTACAAACGATATATATAGAATTGCATCCTGCAATAAAAATTCCATCGCTTCACATCCTTAATAAGGTCATTTTAGCACATTCAACAAACATTCTCTATTTCCTTTTATCGTCAAAAAAGTATTTTGCATATTTTCTCAAGAAAACTATGCTAAAAAACTAATGTATTCGCTTTCTTTAGTATATTCACACGTATCCTTGTATAGGTTTAATTTGTTAGAAATTTATAAAATTTTCGCATTATAATAAAACTATTGCCAGTTTTTGAAAAAACCTTTATTCTCTTCTTGTAATCAAAAATGAATATGGAGATGAAACATACTATGGGTCAACTAGGAGACGCCGATTACGTTCCCGACACCGCCTTTTTATCCTTCCCAGCAGCTAAAACATTTCACTTAGAATTTATCATACAGTTGGTTGTTATTTTCGTAGCCTCTATTTTGTATGCAATTTCTATGAATATGTTCTTTATCCCGCATAACATGATTAGCGGTGGCTTCGCTGGTGTAGGGATGATTATCGGTTATTTAATGCACTACAATATCGGTGCACTTATCTTTTTACTAAACATTCCTCTTCTTATTTTAAGTCACTTTTACTTAGGCAAGAAGACAACCTTTTTAACAGCGTACTTTGTAGCTATATCATCGTTAGCGATGAACATTATCCCTGTACACCAAGTTTCAGACGATATTTTACTGTCTTCTGTATTTGGTGGTGTAATCTGCGGAGCAGCTTCCGGAATCATATTCCGATTTGCTTCTTCAACAGGTGGCTTTGATGTTGTTGGATTGATTGTAGCGAAACATCGAGATATTTCAATTGGAGCAATCATCTTTGGATTCAACTTAATCTTACTTGTTGCAGCAGGATTTATTTTCGGATGGGATATTACGCTTTATACGTTAATTAGCCGGTTTGTAGTCAGCAAAGTTATCGATGCTGTGCATACGAAACATATTAAATTAACGATAATGACAGTTACAGAAAAAGGCGAGGAAATAAAAAGCGCACTATTGCATCACGGCATACGCGGGGTGACAATGGTAGATGCTGTCGGCGGCTATACAAACCATAAGAAAAAAATGATTTACACTGTCGTGACTCGCTATGAGTTAGGCGAAATGAAACGTATTATCCGTCAAGTGGATAACAAAGCATTCATGAACATTACTGAAACAGTTGAAATTGTCGGCCGTTTCAAACGCATATAAAAAAGGTTAATACATGAAAGGGCATAACATATTAGTCATATATAATATGTTATGCCCTTTGTTATTCAACTAACGCACCCTTTAGCATAATAAAATCACGAAGTTTATTACTACAAATCGGAGGATAGCATTCCGTATACAATACTATCTGTCCATTCATTTTTACTCCAAAAATCTTGTATGAAATGGGCTTCCTTTCTCATGCCTATTCGTTCACACAATTTTTGTGAAGCTGTATTACGTGCATCAAGATTAGCTTGTATACGATGTACATAAAATTCATTAAATAATTTAAATACCAAACTACTTACTGCTTCTGTTGCCAAACCTCTCCCAGCTACTTCATTTGAAAAACTATAACCAATCTCAACAGTGTCTTTCATATTTGTGTACCATACGGATAAATCACCAACTACTTTAGTCTTGTATATAACTGCCAAACTTAATATTGATTCTTCAGTAAGTACATTGTTTGCTAGCTTCTTATTAAATCTTTTCTGCATGTCTTCATGAGTCCACTTATTATGTAATAGGAACTTACATGTATCATCATTATTATAAATAGCAAATACATCCTGTAAATCAGTACTCTTAAAAGGTCTAATTATTAATCTTTCTGTTGTGATCTCCAAGTTAGCTCTCCTCCCTTACATTCATGCTACAAAACATTTTTTATAGTATGTAAGCCTCCTTCTTAGATCTCACCTTGATTACATATTTCATCATAATAAATTAAAATCCTTCTTCCACTAAACCGCATTGTTAGTGGTATTTCCTTGCGATTTTTATTTTTTACACTTATTACAAAATCAGATAATTCTATTATTGTGGCCCTAAATGTGTTATAATGAAAGCAGACTCACAAAAAAAGAGTATATAGACTTGGAAGTTTCTCTTATTTTTACAAGCAAAAAGAAACGAGCAGTCAGGTATATTTCAAACACCATACACGTAACGGTTTAAAAAACCGATCATCTTAGTTATTCTTCCATGATCTTTTTATAAAAAGATACGTACAACTAAAATTCACTTCAATATACTATACCTACCTTTTTGACTTCCAAATCATCTTATTACATAAGGAGATGAACATATGAATCAATATATAAGATATACAATAGCTGTCCTGTTTGCTATTATCGGCGGAACAATCTGCTTCTGGACAAACACTCAGCTTGGAGAGAATATCATTTTTAATGGAATCGAAACGCTTGTAAGCGCTTCAATTTTAGGTGGATACATTTACTTCCTCTTCAATCCAGAAGAAAATGCACAAAAAACAATGTTATTAACAATGATCGGAATCGTTGGCGGATGTATTTCCTACTCAATGACTAACTATACATTACCACTTCAATTAAGCTCAGCTTTCTTCCACGGTCTATGGACTTGGTTCATTGCATTCTGCCTAGCAGACGTATTCAACCTTTTACAAGACAATGAAGAAGAGAACGGTCGCCAAATTGAAAGTAACTCGTAAGCTGGAAGATACTCTTCCAGCTTTTTTAGATCGGTTTTCATACCCCTATTGGTATTTACTGAAATATATCAGCGATTTTTTTATTATATCGACGATTCGACACGGGATATCGACTTACCGACAATTTTCAGCAACCTATGTAGGCTCTATGCCCTGTCACTATAATAAAAAGAAGCTACCCTCACGGCAACTTCTTTTCTACATACCCCATCCGGTACTTACCGGAATATATCAACGATTTTTCAAATATATCGATTTCTCCACTTATATCAACGATTTTTTCATTATATCGACGTTTCGACACAGGTTATCGACTTACCGACACCCTTCGACACTCAAAACGCACAACATACCCTATCCCCCAAGCAACTTACTGCCGAACTCTACGATTAAAAAGATAACTAATAGGATTGCGAGTATCTTTAATGCTACATATGCTACTTTAAAAACAGCATAAATGAGCAAGACTATTAAAATAATCGTTAAAATTCCCATCTAGAATTCCTCCAAGCTTTGCTCTGCTTATCTTATTTTACTCGCCCCAGACTTTTTATGGAACGGCATAAGACGACATAGAAAAAAGAGGATACCTCACCCATCGTAAGATACCCTCTCTTTCAGCTGCTCAAACCATTCTCTCTCTAATTGTAAATATCCTATTTCACTCTTCTCGGCACTCTTTAATTCTTTGTCTGCTTTCCTCATATAAGTGTGGGACGCTTCCATATCGCCCTCTAAATATTTAACAATTCCTTGTGTGCGATAATACCCATGTAAGTCCACTTTTGTAATGGCCTTCCCATGTTCCTTCGCTTCTTGCAGAGAAAGACTATCCATCTGATAAAGAGCTTTATATAAAAGATACCAACTATGAAAACTACTAACAAAATATTTATTTTCTTTCGTGACAGAAAGTTGGGCGACTTGTTCTACATATAGTATTGCTCTTTCCATTCCCTTTTGATCCGATCGGGCAAGGAAGACGAGCATAAGTCCGCTCATGATCTCTCTTATATTTTTATTTTCTTTTATTTTATCTTCGCTAAGTTCTACTAATCTCTTATCCCAATCTTTCGGCCTCTTATAACTAAATAACTCACTCGATACTTGAATGTTATATACATGCTGCTTCGCCTTTTCATCATCTTTAATTAGAATAAGAAATTGCATACCATCGCTCATAAGCGTTCCTTTTATCGGCGCGATTGTAACCGCAAAAATTATAAAATGGAAAACAGAAAAATATAAAAGATATTGATAATAACTCACCATGTATATGTAACCAAAAGTAATACCAAATAGTAAACTTGTAATTGGTCCACCTAAAGTCATCCATGCCCATTTTTTTGAAAGGTTAGGTGTTACTATAGAAGGCGGTATTAACATTGCCACGCCTCCGAAGTACGCCCATAATTTATTTTCTCGAATGCGTACTTTTCCCCTCTCTTTTTGAACAGTAATAGGCCCTACTGTCATAAATTTAAATGTCAAACCACCTATTACGCCGAATACGACATGTCCTAACTCATGAATGATTACCACTGCCAGAAAAATCCCCAATAATGCCCATATATTCAACATTGTTTCTAATTTCCCAGTTCGGATCACTCCGTATAAAATGGACAGAATGAGCGCCACTGTCAGTGAACCAGCTGGCCTTCTTAAAATATCCACCTTTTTCTCCCCTTAATAAATCATTTTTCTATGCATTTCGTACATATATGTTCCAACATGTAATACCCAAACGAACGAAATCATAATGACCATAAAATAATCTTTCCCATCTAAAAGTGCATACACAATCGCCGCTAACCACGCACAGGCAAGTGTCATATTTGTATATTGGTATGCCTTATATCCCGCTTCATGAACAATTTGTTTTTGCCCCTCATCTGCATTCTTTGCCCACATTTCCATTGACTGAGAATACGTAACACTCTGTTCTGGATATAGAGCGTTATACCTTTTCCTCATTACAGATCCTAACCAAGTTATAGCAATAAAGCACACTGTAGATACCACAATACTTACACTAACAAAGAGCAAGTTTCCCTCACTTGTATACGTTCTATAAAAAGCGATAACTGAGCAAACAAACCATGATGGAATAACAATTTCCATTACTCGAAAATAAATAAGTGCTATTCCTAATCTTCGTCCCTTAACATTTTCTTCTTCATCTTTCGTTTGTGCGAGCGCTCTTGTACGCTTCCAAATATAATATATAGCTATTACGCCAAATAAACTCATCATGCCAATGCTAATAACAGGAGATATTTTACTAGTTCCCTCTGTTGCAATATCTCCTACTACATACCCTATAAATCCACCGCATACCGCTCCTACTAACAACTTCAGTATAGCCAAAATTTTCCCCTTTACTTTACTCTTCATCTCCATCTTCCCCCTCCACTAACGCAAATATTTCCTCCACCGGTACGTTGAAAATTTGTGCGATTTTTAGCGACAATACAATAGATGGTGCATAATCCCCGCGCTCAATTAAACTAATCGTTTGCCGTGATGATCCAATCGCTTTCCCTAAATCCCCTTGTGATAAACGATGCTTTGCTCGCAATTCCCTCACTCGATTTTGAAGCTTCATGTCTTCCCTCTTTTTCATTTATTTAATTAAAATTGTAAATAATATCCTTATTTTTGTCAATTATAATTGTCATTACGACTATAATAATTGACAAAAATAAAGATGTATTATGATGAAAATAACTTATATAATGAATGTGAAATATTAAACAAAGGAGGTTCCATATGAAGAAAACATCTACCTTTTCTTACGTTCTTACTAAGCTTACAGCAGCTTTATTATTATTATTATTACTTATTAGCACGCTTCTCTTAACAACTAGTCAACAAACATTATATAGTTTCTTAGCTGGATTACGAGAACTACTTTATGTTCCCTTCGCTCCTATTCTTGCGGCGTATGCAATTTTTTGTTCTATTTGCATCGATAAATTGAAATTAAAAACATATACAAGACTGAAGACATTATGCCTTTATATTTTTTGCGGCTATTTATTTTCTCTTCCATTCCTAATATTTAAAGAAGCTAGTCTAATACAGTTCTTGTTTCTCGGATCAATTGGAGCAGTGTGTTCTCTTTTTTTCTACTTATGTGCAGTTATAGCAACAAAACTTAAGTGGATACAATATGTCGTGCCAGGCATTATGCTTATTATATTTATCACAATCAACTTTATCGATCTAGAAAAGGTTGGAACATCAAAAGAACAATGGGTCGAAACAAAAACAGAAAACTCTTTCGAAGCATCTTTTCAACATTTTAGTGGTGAACATAAAGTCCCCATTGAACTAAAACGAGGTGACATATTAGAATTTACCATTGAATCACGAGCTGAAAATCCGGATGGCTACATGGGAGCCGTAAAAATGGCTAGTGAGTTTCAAGAGGAAGAAAATTATTTAGCTTCAAACGGTCCTAATACATACCAATTTGCAGCAATTAAGACGGGAACGTATTACATTATAGTTAATGGCAATAAGTTAAAAGGAAAGTTGAGAATAGATTGGAATATAAAATAAAAAGGCAGTGCGTCTGCACTGCCTTCCTAAATTCTGACATAGAATGGATTCCATATTAACTTGCGTTTTGTAACAATACTCGTTTTAGTTGTTTGCGGAAACGTACTCCTAACGTAGTTGCTACGATAACGATAACTCCAACAATGATTTTACCGATATGATCTTCTAGCACTCCAAAAATATCATGTAAGTTGCCACCTAACCAGTAACCACCGATTAAGAAGAATGATACCCAAAATAGAGCACCTGAGTAAATTGTAATCGCAAAACGACGGAATGGTAAGTTAATAATTCCTGCAAAATATCCTGTAAAATGACGTACACCAGGAATAAAGAAACCGATAAAAATAAGGAAGTATCCATACTTATCAAACCACATTCTTGTTAAGTCGATTTTTCTTTGTGTTAAAAATACGTATTTCCCATACTTTTGAATAAAGGGCATACCTAATTTATTTCCTAAAAAGTATTGAATTGTCATTCCTACACTTGTCCCAATAAAGGATAGGATAATTAAAATCGGTAAACTTAAATCGCCCTTCTGTGCTAAAAACCCCGCATATGCTAACGTTGGCTCTCCCGGAAACGGAAGTGCAATATATTCTAACAGCAAACCAACAAGTACAACATAGTACCCGTACTGCTGAAATAATTCATGAACCCATTCCATGTCATCTCTCCTTTCAATCACGTACAACTTCTTACTATTATTGTATAAAAAAATTGTCGAAATAACTATCACAATAGCTTACATTTTTATTACATTTTTGTAAGGCTCACACTAAAGTTTTCTGTTCATTATTTGCTACTATCCATTATCGTTTTAAAATAAGCTAACAACTATATATCAGACGAAACAAGGGCATTAATATGCATTTTTTATCCAGTTTTTAACAATTAAAGTCACCTTATTTTGTTCTCAATAAAAAACCACCACAAACTCATACTAACTTCATATTAGCTTCATATACGTATTGTAAGATTATATCGGAATTTGTTGAAAAATTTAACCAATATATGACTAAGCATTAAATTGAATAAATATAAGTAGTTTTTCGAAATTGAAAAAAGGGTGAATAAGAAATGGAAGCTTATAAAATGCATGATTTTATTAATACAAATGTTGAATCTCATCAAAATGAAACCGTTTTTAATTTACACATATGTGAAACAAGTGAATTTGACGTAAGTTTAACAAAATCTACAACACTGTCTTTTATCGTTTCAAAAAAGAACATTAAGATTGTTACGAAAAAATGGATTAATTCAAATCAAGAAAGCATGATTGGTAAAAGTTACATCATTCCAACGAAAGCTTTCCACTACTTCTTACCAATTATTTCTGAAACTGAAGATGAGCTAAATATTCAAGTTCAAAGTTTTGGACTACATGGTGAACTTTTACTAAATGAAAGATTACTTATTGATAAAAACAACAAACAAAATCCAAAGATTACTACCTTCTTTGAAACATTAGATGAAAATGTAAATAAAGTATTACGAGGATTGCAAATTCATTGTATGTAAGACTATTACAATAGTAAAAAGGAGAATATAATGAAAAAACTATTATTAAGCGCACTATTATCATTAGGATTTTTAACTATTCCATTCACAAATGCTGAGGCAGCTACAACAAACGATCAGCTTATCGTGAATACGCAGTTAAATAAAATGGATTATTATCAAAACGGACAATTTATAAAGAGTTTTACTGTCGCTACTGGAAAAGCATCCACACCTACGCCTAAAGGTACTTTTCAAATCGTTAATAAAATTAAAAACCGTCCTTACTATACAGGAAAAATTAAAGGCGGCGATCCACGTAATCCACTTGGTGACCGTTGGCTCGGACTAAACATGGCAGGAACTTACGGAACAACTTATGCGATTCATGGTACTAACAATAATCAAGCAATCGGCAAATGGACAACACTAGGTTGTATTCGTATGTATAACAATGATATACACTGGTTATTTGAGCGTATTCAGCAGCAAGCTACCGTCACTGTAAAATAACCTAAAAACAAGATTTATGTGTAGCCAAGAATTTTATATCTTGGCTTATTTTATTTATTCATTTACAGTAGCAAAACAACTGTATTTACATATATAATAAGAATAGGTTTCGTTAAGCAATATCAAAACATTGATAAACATGGATATTAAAATTATACAGTTATAATATTTTATAAATTTTACAATACATACTATAATAGAACTAATGTAATTCTGAAATATTCAGTTTCTCTAAACCATTCCCCTTGCTACTTTCATGATGACTTTATAGCGGGGGCTTATTATATGTATAAACAATTTGAGTTATCCAAAAAATGATGAATTCGAATATTGCAGTAAAAAGCGTTATTTAGGAGGTGTTACTATGACGCATATACTGGTGATTGAAGACAACCCAGATATACAAGAACTGATTCGTGAATTTCTAATGGCACAAAACTTTACTGTTGATGTCGTTGGCGCTGGAACAGAAGGTATTCTTCTTTTCCAAAAAAATTCATACGATCTTGTCCTCCTTGATGTGATGTTACCAGATATAGATGGCTATAGTATTTGTAAAATTATGCGAGGACAATCTGATGTACCGATCATTATGTTAACAGGCTTACATAATGAAGAAAGTGAAATTAAAGGATTTGAGTTAGGTATTGATGACTATATTACGAAACCGTTCCATTACACCGTATTTATTAAACGTGTAGAGGCTGTATTAAGAAGGGCAGCAACGAAGGAAGCAGAAGCTGCAACTATACTACAATTCCATGAATTGATGTTAAATTCTACAGCCTATGCCGCTTATGTTCATGGTAATCAAATTGAATTAACAACAAAAGAATTTGAAATTTTATATACTTTACTGCAAAATCGGGGAAAAGTATTATCAAGAAGTGATTTGCTGAATAAGGTATGGGGCTATGAACATTATGGTGATGTAAGAGTTATAGATACACACATTAAAAACTTAAGAAAAAAATTAGGGATTCCTTATATTAAAACGGTGAAAGGCATTGGCTACAAAATCGAATCGTAGTACAGACAACATCACCAAAAATATTTTCATCAAAACCTTATTATTTTGTATTCTTTTATCACTTTGTCTTTATCAAATTATTTATTTTCTAGCTTCAAACTACGATAAAGAACGTTTTGCAAAAGAAAATGGAGCGCTGTCTACAGAACAAGCGGATTCAGACAAACAAAACGACCAAAGTAAAACGAATCAAAGTAAGGCTGTTTCAGAGAGTATGATTTCCAATTTCCAATCTTCTATTATAGATTATAAAGCACTCTCTACAGCCATAAATCACCTTTTGCAGCCTAGCCAAACTGTAAAAGCAAAAGAACATACCCAAAATATTGCGGGGAAAAACAGCACTTCTACTCCACTTACAGAAATGGAAAAGCAAGTCGCTACTAATGATGCCTTACATAAACAAAATGCAGCAAATAACACAAATGATACACAAGATTATCCAAAATTAGCAGATGCACTGCAGCAATTAGCTCCACATATTGGTGCGACAATGCTTGCATTATCTTTACTCGGATCTTTAATTTATACGAAACTAATTGCCAAACCTTTTCAATTTATGAGTGATGCTTTAAAAGATATTATGAATCTTGATTTCTCAGATAAAAAGCTACTTAACAAAAATACAGATCAAACAGATTTTAATTTGCAAGTAGCTGCTTCACAGGTCCCAAATATAGTGAAGAATTTACATGCAAGCAATCAAGATTTAAGAAATGAACTCAAAAAGGAACAACAATTAGAACAATCTCGTAAAGAATTTATGTCTATGGTTTCCCATGAATTAAAAACACCAATCGCAGCCGTTATGGGACAACTAGATGGCATGATTCACGGAATTGGAGCTTATAAAGATAGAGATAAATATTTAAAACGTTCCTATGAAATGATGCAAGACATTAACATATTAACGGAAAAAATGTCGGAATTATCCAAAATACAAAATCCTCAATTTAAACCTGATTTAAAAGTTATCTCATTAACTAATATTATTGAGGATGTTATGAAGAAAGTAGATTACTTTGTATCTGTAAAGCAATTAAATGTTCAATCTAACATTAAGCAAGATGTACAAATTTTAGCTGACCCTAAATTTATTCAAACTGCTATTTTTAACATTATTTCAAATGCAATTCATTACACAATTGACCATCAGCATGTATATATAAAGCTTTATGAAAAGCCAAACGGTTATGCATTAGAAGTATTAAATACAGGTTCACAAATTGATGAGGATAAACTCGCCCATTTATTTGAGCCATTCTATCGCGCAAACCCTGGCAAACACGGATTAGTACAAGGTAGTGGCCTTGGACTATATATTGTAAAACAAATATTAGATAAACATCAGTTTCCTTATGGGATACAAAACACACCTCAAGGTGTAAAATGTTCTATTGTATTCCCAAAAGCAATGTAAAAAACCTACTACAATTTCATACCCCAAATTCATACTTCGTATGAATGGCGGAATTTTGTAGAGTATCTTACTCTGTTTCGTTCGCCCGTTATCCTTATTTGGATAGCGGGCGTTTTTTATTATTTAAAAGGAGGATCTTCATGGAGAAATTTAAGTATTCATTACTTGTTTTATTCGGAGCTTGTAGCTACGGCGTACTTTCAACTATTTTCAAACTCGGATTCATTGATGGATTTTCAGCACATCAACTATTAGGGGGACAATATGTCTTCGGATGGATCGGGCTTCTTCTGCTCGTTCTTTTCGTTTCACGTCATAAAGTAACAAAAAAGCAATTCTTTTCCTTACTAACAGTTGGCACAACAATGAGTATGACTGGTATCTTCTACGCTATTTCTGTAGAAGAACTACCAGCATCTATCGCTGTTGTCCTACTCTTCCAGTTCACATGGATTGGTGTCGTTATAGAAGCAATCGCTAATCGAACATTACCAAACCGTGAGAAAGTTATATCTATTATTATTTTATTTACTGGAACATTGTTTGCAGGCGGTGTCTTTGAAGGTCTCGGACAAAACTTTTCCACGAAAGGTATTATCTTTGGTCTATTAGCCGCTGTCTCTTTTTCATTCTATGTTTTTGCAAGTGGGCGTGTTGCTACAGAAGTTCCACCTTATACGAAAAGCTTTCTTATGACAACAAGTGCTACTCTAATCGTATGCCTATTCTTCCCGCCAACCTTTTTAACGGATGGTACCCTGCAAGCCGGTCTTTGGAAATACGCTTTCTTCCTCGGATTGTTCGGCGTTGTCGTACCTGTCATTTGTTTTTCAATTGGTGTACCGAAAGTAGGAACAGGACTTAGTACAATACTAGGAGCAGCTGAATTACCAACGGCCATTATCGCTTCTATTACACTTGTACATGAAGTCGTAACCTTCATGCAGTGGATTGGGATACTCTTTATACTACTTGGAATTTTTACTCCTCAGCTGCTTACCTCTAGGAAAGCAAAGAAGCATAGAAGCGTGCATAGTGCATAGTGCATGAAAATAGAAACTTGCATATAAATGTAAATACAGTTACAATATGGTATAATTTGAAATCTATTTGGAGGTATAAATGACTATTTTAAGCGTAGCTTTTTTTGCCATTATGTGTATCTTCTTCCTAATAAGATATATGAAAGAAAAGAAATTTTACGATGTGCTCATCATTCCCATTTGCATATATGCTGGAGCAGTCAAAACCCCTTTAGTAGAGTACTTAAACTTTAATACTACTTTCAAAATAACATATGATATTGCAGCTATTATTCTCGTGATCCTTGCTGTGCTTTTCTTCTTAAAGGATAAGAAAGAGAATCCTACTGCGTAACAAAAGACCTTTCATTGATTTGAAAGGTCTTTTTCTTTTTCTCTATCTCACTTTACCGCTCCATATAGCTTTTCTATCTCATGCTCAATTTGTTTTACATCAATTCGTTCAAATAGTGGCTGCACACTATCAATTCTATTCGGCAACGTATTTTGAAGCTCCCAATTTCGGTTCACAATCGATAATGTATTTCTAACTCTTTCACTTGAGAATGGTAAAAACGGTTCAAGGAGATTTGCAAAATTAGCGATAAGATACACACAGTTATAAATCGTTTTTTCGCATGAAACTGGATTATCTTCCCTTTGTTTCCAAGGCTGCCTCTCATCAAAGTATTTATTTGCAAAACGTACTGCATCAAATATTGTTTCTAACGCCACTTTAAATTTAGTTTGCTCAATTGATTCTCCTACATTTATATATAATCCTTCTACCTTCTCTTTCAGTTCTTCATTAATCATTCCATTCGGTACAATGCCATCATAATACTTTTCAATAAACTTTAATGTCCGGTTCACAAAGTTTCCGTATGCACCTAACAATTCACTATTATGACTGTAAATGAATTCACGCCATGAAAAATCAGTATCACGATTTTCTGGTGCATTGACTGTTAAAAAGTAACGAATAGAATCTGGATTGTAGCGTTCTAATATGTCCGGCACCCATACTGCCCAGTTTTTACTTGTAGATAACTTTCTTTTTTCAACTGTTAAATATTCATTTGAAACGATATGACGAGGAATTGCTCCTTCTCCTATTCCAAGTAATACCGCTGGCCAAATGATGGAATGAAACGGAATATTATCCTTTCCGTGCACATAATATGTTTTCGCTTCTCTACCCCAAAACTCTTGATCATCTTTCCCTGTTTCTTCAGCCCAATGTTTACTCGCTGAATAATAGCCTGTCACTGCTTCAATCCATACGTAAATTTTTTTATCTTCATACCCTTCTACTGGAATTGGTACCCCAATTGGTAAATCACGTGACACAGCCCTATCTAGTAATCCTTCCTTTACATATCTCTCTGTTAGTTGAATCGCATTGTCACGCCATGTTCCTTCTTGTTTTGCAGTTTCTACAGCCCTTTTAATTTGTTCCTGAAATGTATGCAATGCAAAATAGAAATGCTCTGTTTCCTGCACGGATGGCGTACTACCACATAACTTACATTTCTTTTCTAACAAATCGAGTGGATCTAAAATAGCTGAACACGCATCGCATTGATCTCCTCTTGCTGCTTCATGGCAATGTGGACAAATGCCTTCTACATAACGATCAGGTAAAAACTGCGTACACGCTTCGCAATACGCTTGTTCCACTGTCCTTTTATAAATATAATCTTCTTCTAATAAACGTAAAAACACTTTTTGAACAGTTTCATGATGGTGCTCACTATCTGTACGTGTATAGCAATCATACGTAAAACCAAGTTTATGAAAACATCGCTGGAATTCTTCATGATACTTATCAGCAATTTCCTTCGCCGTCACACCTTCTTGTTTTGCCCTAATTGCAATCGGTGTTCCATTACAATCACTTCCCGAAACATACAACACATTCTCACCTTTTGCCCGGTAATAACGTGCTAAAATATCTCCAGGTAACAAACTCGCAATATGTCCAAGATGCAACGAACCATTTGCATATGGCCAAGCGCCTCCAATAAAAATACTCATCTTACATTCCTCCTTTTAAATATAAAAAAGCCCCGCCCTTATCTTAAAAAAGATAAGGGCGGGGCTGTATAAACAGTCGCGGTACCACCTTATTTCGCCAATTACTCACATAATTAGCCTTAACAAGTACGGAGCTATATGCTCTTATACTGTGGTTTTGATAACGAGTACCAACTCTCGTCGCCGCCTACTATTATCATTTGATAAGTTCAGGACGAAGCTCAAAGGCCATTGTTCAAATGAATATTCTTGCTTCTTCTCAGCTATCGAAGCTCTCTGGAAAGAATGGCTTCATCCTACTTTTCCTTTTCAACGCTTATATATATAACACGTATTTTACGACTTAATTGCAGAAAAATCAAACTTTTATTCAGAAAGAAAAGGAAATCCTATCCTCTCATAGAATAACTATACGTTCACAAAAGGAGTGATACGATTGAATCAAAAACAACTAAGCGCACGTAATGAAAAAAGCTGGAATGCAGCTGCTTATGAAGCTTGGACGAATCGCCACGGGGCACCGGCCGATTATGCGAAAAAGCTTATGAAAGATCCCGTGCGCGAGGTAGATTACTATTTACCCTACATACAATCTCCAAAAGGAAAACATATTATTAATTTACTCGGTTCAAAAGGCAATAAAGCCGTTGCTCTCGCTCTTTTAGGAGCTGACGTAACAGTTGTTGATATTTCGGCAAGTAATGCAAAATATGCAAATGAACTTGCGGAAGCAGCAGGTGTCTCTATCCAGTATGTCGTTTCTGATGTACTAAATGTGCAGCTCTCCGAATCATTTGATATCGTATTACTGGAACTTGGTGTACTCCATTACTTTCTAGATTTAAAACCGCTCTTTAAAAAAATTGCTACCTTGCTTAAAGGAGATGGAACGCTTATCCTTCGTGACTATCATCCTGTTTACACGAAATTATTAGGCGTAGACCACCCATCATTTCGGGCTAACGGAAATTATTTCGATGAAGAATTAATTGAAGATGATGTTGCTTATAGCATCCTTCTGACAGAAGCGCAGAAAGAATCATTACCTAAAACAACCATCCGTCGCTGGACGCTAGGAGAAATTATTACAACACTTGCGGAAGAACATTTTAAAATTGAAAAACTAGTTGAAGAACACGGGTCTCATCAAAGGTGGGTCTTCCCTCCTACTGCACCGGAAGAAATTGAAGATCGTGTGCCTGGTTTATATACATTAATTGCGACAGCATGCAAAAAAGGATCCCTTCACGGATAGGATCCTTTTTGCATGCTCACGCATATAAGTTGAGGTTGGAGATTACCATAATTCTGTAGAATAGGACACAAGATATTTCAACATTTCGTCTCTGACTTACGTCGTCAAAAAGGGGTATGACCAACATAACGAAGAGTAATGTTACAGTTGATACTGATAATCGTTATCAACTAATTAGAAGTATACATGATGTTATTTCAAATTACAATAGCATTTCTCATTTTTATTTATGAACTTTTTGATATACAAATGTATACATTTTAAGAACATTTACTCATATCAATCTGCCATCTTCCATTATCTGCTATAATTTTCATTGAACAGATTAATAACTTCATAATGATGTTTTTATTAATGGCGTTCTTAATATTTATAAATCATAATAAATAGTTTTTAAAGGCAGGGGTAACGATGAAATATGTTAGTATTCGCAAAAAACTACTGTTCACACTCTTAAGCATTTCTTCTTTATTTAGTATTGCTCTTATTGTTATTCTTTCATTCGCTATGAACCAAGCAAGCGAAATTGAAACGTTAAAAAATGATGTATCAAAACGAGCAACAATTTTAAAAGAACGTGGTGATTGGTTCCAAGCACAAGTTGCCGGTTTACAAGAATATTTACTGTCACATGATCAAAAAGGATTGGATAAATTCAACCGAGAAGGAAAGAAACTTGCTGATACTAGAGAGAAAGTAACAAGTGATAAAAAACTCCCAGAAGGAATGAAAGAGGCGATTTTAATGGGAGCAAAATGGCGAAGCGTCATAGATGATGAAGTCCTCCCTCTCGCTCGCGAAGGAAAATGGGACGAAGCGTCCAAAATCGCTTTAGCTCAAACCGATTATGTAAACGATCTTTTAAGTCGTTTTACTAAATATGCAAATGAAGAAAATGATAAACGTGACGCATTAATTGCTGACGTAGAGTCTTCTTCATCTCTTATTCAATATATTATTTTCTTCTCACTCATTACATGTACGTTAACATCTATTTTATTAGCATGGTGGTTCTCTGGTAAACTCGTTAAACCGATACGACAAATTGATGAGAAATTAAAAGAATTAGCTTCTCAAGACGGCGATTTAACTGCTAGATTACACGTAACGAGTAAAGATGAAATTGGTGATATCGCCAATTCCTTTAATCAAATGCTCGCTAACTTACAACGTATCATAAAACAAGTGCAACAAACATCCACAAGTGTAAAAGAAGCGTCTGAAAATGTGTTTATCGAAACCACTGCTTCTATGGAAAATACAGCAAAAACCGAAGAAACTATGAATGCTCTTGAGTATAATATTCGTTCACAAGTTTCAAGCATCGAAGAAAGTTCAACTGCAATGGACGATATGACAACGAGTGTTCAGCGTATTGCAGAATCTGCCTCTACTGTTGCTAGCCTAGCTGTTACAACTTCAGAAAAAGCAGATAGTGGGCATAAAGTCATTGAGAAATCTATTACACAAATGCATACAATTAACGAAGCTGTTAACGCTACATCACAAGTAGTAGAGCGACTCATTACACATACAAATCATATTGATACTGCACTTCAATCCATTTCTAATATCGCGGAACAAACGAATTTACTCGCTTTAAATGCTTCAATTGAAGCAGCACGTGCTGGCGAACACGGAAAAGGATTCGCCGTTGTTGCCGATGAAGTACGAAAACTTGCTGAACAATCTCAGCTAGCAGCAACTGACATTAACCATTTACTTCATCAAATTCAAGCTGACACAAAAATAGCAAATGAAATGATGACACAAGGTCAGTCAGAGGCTTCGGAAGGAATTACAGTCATTCGTACCGCTGGATCTTCATTCTCGGAAATTGTTAACCACATTAACAAAGTCTCTACACAAATGCAAGAAATGTCTGCAACTGCTGAAGAAATGGCCGCAAGTTCAGAAGAAATGAATGCAGCTTTAAATAACATCGCCTCTATTTCAAATGAAGTTGCCGCCGAAACATCACAAACAGCAACTTCGGCTGGTGACCAAGTAAATAAAATGAGTGTCGTTGCTAAAAAAGCTTCTGAAATGAAAACGACCGTACAAGAACTTGAAGTTCTCGTTTCTCATTTCAAAACAAACGTTTAAAGCGAAACTTTCCTTTATACTTCTATGAGCTCCAAGTTGTTAAAAAGAGAGATTTACAGTCTCTCTTTTTTTAACCTTAAAATATCTCTTTCTATCTCTCATTACGTCTGCTATAATTCCTAGAGGAAAGAGGAAAGCTTTATTCCAGATGGAGTAAAGCTTTCTTTCGATTTTTTACATTAATTAATTCTAATACTAAGATTTCACAAAGGGGGCTTTTTATCATATGAATTTTATTAGCATTCGAAAAAAACTAATGTTCATGATGGGAACGATTTGCGCTTTATTTGGCATCGCCTTAGCTTTTATTTTATTTTTTGCTATTGACCAATCTCGTAAAGCTGAAACATTACAAAAAGAAATTTCTCCTCTAGCAACAGAATTGAAAGAGCGTGGAGACGCTTATCAAGTACAACTTTCTGCTTTAAGAGGTTATTTACTACAACACGATCAAGTAGAATTAGACAAGTTTAACGAGATGAGTAAACGTCTGGAGGATTCAAAAGATAAACTTCTTTCTAATCCAAATATTTCTCAATCCGTGAAAGATACAATGAATTTAGGGTCCACTTGGAGAAAATTTATTGAAGAAAAAGTCTTCATCCTTGCAAAAGAACAAAAGTGGGAAGAAGCTTTACAAGTAGCTTCTACAGAGAATGGCTCTGTTTATAAAGTAATTGGTGATTTCACAAATTACAGTAATGAACAAGCTAAGTTACGTGATCAATCTATCAAAAAAATTGATCAATCTTCACTACAAATTAAATATGTTATCTTCTTATCACTTGTTATTTGTATTATCGTAGCTATCATTCTTGCATGGTGGTTCTCTGGTAAACTTGTAAAACCAATTCAACAAATTGATAGTAAGCTAAAAGAATTATCATCTCAAGAAGGTGACTTAACAGCCCGCCTACAAGTAAATAGTAATGATGAAATTGGTACGATTGCAACATCATTTAATAAAATGTTAGAAAACCTACAACATATTATCAATCGTGTTCAAAAAACATCCGTAGAAGTACAAAACGCTTCTGAAAATATGCTAGAAAAGACGAATATATCACGCGAGGCAACAATAAGAGTTCAAAGCTCGATGTCTAGCTTAAATGCAAATATTCAATCGCAAGCCTCTAGTATGGAAGAAAGCTCAACTGCAATGGACGATATGACAGTAAGCGTTCAGCGTATTGCTGAATCTGCTTCATCTGTAACTGAACTTGCTGTAACTACATCTGAACAGGCTAACGATGGAAGTTCAGTTATTCAAAAATCCGTTTCACAAATGACAACGATACACGACGCGGTAAATGCTACGTCAGAAGTGGTCGAACGTCTAATCACCCACACGAAATATATTGATACAGCTGTTCAATCTATTTCTAATATCGCAGAACAAACAAACTTACTTGCTTTAAATGCATCTATCGAAGCAGCTCGTGCTGGCGAACAAGGAAAAGGTTTTGCTGTCGTAGCTGACGAAGTTCGAAAACTTGCTGAACAATCTAAAACAGCGGCAACAGATATTAACCAACTACTACATCAAATTCAACAAGACACTGAAACTGCGAGCTCTATGATGTCCCAAGGCCGTTCGGAAGCATTTGAAGGCATTCATGTCATTCGTGAAGCCGGCAACTCTTTCACAACGATTGTGGAACAAGTAAATAAAGTATCTACTCAAATGCAAGACATCTCAGCAACCGCTGAGGAAATGGCTGCAAGCGCTGAAGAAATGAACGCTTCACTGAATAACATCGCTTCTATTTCGACTGAAGTATCTAGTGAAACAGCGACAACAGCACAATCTGCTGAGAAAAAAGTCATTACGATGAATGAAATGACACAAACTGCTAAACAAATGAAACAAACAGTTGAAGAATTAGATCAACTCGTATCTCATTTCAAGACTGAATAGCTTTCAAAAAATATTCCTCTTTCAAGAGGAATATTTTTTTGAGCTCATTCCCTGCATATTATATATATATCCGTTATAATGAGAACCGATATCATTAATATGTAGGGGGTGCTATACATGTCACAACAAGCATTTGAAGAAAAGTTATATGCAAACTTAGAAGCTGTTATTGATCCTGAACTAGGTGTTGATATTGTTAATCTTGGATTAGTTTATGACGTTACAGCAGATGAAAATAATAATGCTGTCATTACGATGACGATGACTTCTATCGGTTGTCCAATGGCTGGGCAAATTGTATCAGACGTTAAAAAAGTATTATCAACGAACGTACCTGAAGTCAATGAAATAGAAGTAAATGTCGTTTGGAATCCACCCTGGTCTAAAGAACGCATGTCACGTATGGCGAAAATCGCATTAGGTATTCGTGACTAAATAAAGAAAGACCTGACATCCTAGTCAGGTCTTTTTCTCTTATTATTTTACGCCTACTGCATCATAAGCTTTCGTTACAGCTTGTACAGCTTTAGAGTTTTTACCATATAAATCTTCAGCTGACTGCAGAGCAGCTTGACGCATCATCTTAAAGTCAGAGTTCGCAGTTAAATATTTCGTAAGAGCACGGTAATAAATTTTTTCTGTCGCTTCACGGCCTACTCCAGTTACTTTCACACCGTAATGCTCTCCGCCATCAGATACTAAATATGCAGCTTTATTGTTAATACTACTGTTAATATGAACGCCGCCATTATCAGCTGTTCCAATGTAGCGTTTATTGTAATGATCTGGGTAACCTTCACTTGGTTTTAATGGATTTGGAATAGATGCTGGATCTTTCAGAGAACGAAGTGCATCGCCAGGTTTTCCAGGTGTATAAATGTCAGCACCTAAATCCCAGCTCTTCTTCTCAACCATGACACCCATAATATCAGATAACGATTCATTTAACGCACCTGACTCATTTTTATAAACAAGGTTTGCTGTATGTTCAGTTACAGCATGCGTTAATTCATGACCGATAACATCTAGTCCAGCAGATAATGGAATGAATGTTTTTCCATCGCCATCACCATACATCATTTGTACACCGTTCCAAGCTGCGTTATTCCAGCTTTCTCCGACGTGAACAGTAGAAATAAGCTTCGCACCTTTATCATCGAAAGAGTTACGATTAAATGTCTTTTTGTAGTAATCGTATACTTTTCCTGCATTTACATGCGCATCAACCGCTGCTTTATCTTCGAAGAACTTAGATTTACTCTCAACCTCTTCTCCTGTATATCCAAGCCATTGTGAGAATAAATTAAACAAGTTTTCATCCATATTTTCTGCATCAAATGTGTGAACACCTTGTCCTCGTTTACCATCAAATAAGTTGAACGCTCCTGTTTTCTCATCTTGAGCAATTTCAAATGATTGTCTATCGCCCAATACTCCGTAACCAAATCCTGTAATGTGATCTACAGCGTTATATTTCTCAATCACATTTCCATTCGTTGCATCAACAAAATAATGCCAATATCCTGGAGCTGGTTTTGAAATCGATGCTTTAACTAAGTATGCAAGATAGTACTTCCCATCTTTTTCATACACAAATAAATCTTTTTTCACACCGTCATAATTCTTTACTTTACCAACTTCTTTTTCAATATCTGCCTTTGCAATCGTTTCAGCTTGCTCTGCACTAATATTTGCAAACGCAGGAATATTTTTATCCTCTAAATTCGGAATAACTTGTCCGAAGAATGCTTTTACATTATTTTCTTTATCAAGTGTAACAGTTTGATCTGAACCATACACAGGAATGTTATTATGCTTCTCAACTAACTTCACATGTGTCGTACCAGATTCAGCATCTTTTTCCTCTCCAACGACATTGAAGTGTTTATCAATATTTCCTGCTAATTTAAACATATCTTTCTTACTCTCTAAATATTGAAAGACCGTCTCTTTTTTATCTAGTCCTTCCGGTGCTTTCCATTCTTCACCTATGTATGCAGGTGTTTTAAATTCTTGATGATATTGAATTTTTTGTTCTTCCGCTTTCGTTGTCGTTGCTCCAAATGTTCCAAATCCTCCGGCTATAACAGTTAACGCTAATGCTGATGAAATGACTTGCTTTTTCACTATAACATTCCCCATTCCCATAAAGATTTTTGACACTTTTATACAATTCTTATTTTCCGGGCCAATACCTTTTTCTAAATATTGAGAAAGTTTTTTCTGACAATTCCACTCAAAAAAAGAGGACATCCATTCGATGTCCTCTTTTCCATAAACGTTCTATTATTTTTTCAATTCGATTGCTAAATAGTGTGATCGTTCTTTCGCTTCAATATGAATATCCTCTTCTATCGCTTCTGCTGCATCACGCATAACAAGATTTTCACCATTTATTACACTACTCCCTTCAATTTGTACAAGGTACAATTGACGGCCTTCTTGCACCGGAAAATGAATTTCTTTTCCAGCATCTAACGATAAAGAATATAAATTTGCATCTTGGTGAATACGAATTGGTGCCTCTCCTTCTACTGGAGATACCATATGGAACCATTCATTTTCACGCTTACTCCAATCAAATGTAAACTCACCATAGTTTGGTTTATGATCCGCACGATCTGGTAAAATCCAAATTTGTAATAAACGTAGTGTTTCATTTCCTAAATTATGCTCGCTATGAAATACACCTGTGCCAGCACTCATATATTGAACATGTCCTCGCTCAATTGTTCCGCGGTTCCCCATGCTATCCTCATGTGTTAAAGCACCATCTACAACGTACGAAATGATTTCCATATCACGGTGCGGATGCATATCAAAACCAGTTTGTGCCGCTACTAGGTCATCATTAATTACACGCAATGCTCCAAAGTTCATATTATTCGGGTTATAGTAATTCGCAAAGGAAAAATGAAAATGTGTATTTAACCAACCGTGATTTGCTCTTCCCATATTTTTATGATCAACTTTTCTAAACATATCCTTCACCTCATATTATCTCGAATTCAAGATTTATTTTTAAAATTTTTCTCACTGTAATTTTTTTAGTAATTGTAATAATTGATGTTGTTCTTCTACATTTAAATTTTGAAACTGCTCCGCTTGGAACGTTTCTTGAGGCGGGACGATTTCTTCATATAAAGCTTTTCCCTTTTCTGTTAACGAAATATATTTTGTAGTACCTTCTTGTTCACGATGAATCCACTCCAGCTGCTCCATTTTATTTAATAGCTGCGTGATATTTCCCTTCGTAACAAATAGTTTATTTCCGAGCTCTTGCTGCGTTAGACGATTATGTCCTCCAACTTGAGCTAGCACATCAAACTGAGCGGCAGATACATTCCATTCTTTCAAATGCTGATTCGTCTCACGAATACTTTTGTTATAAAAACGTGATAAACGAAACCATAATAGTAATCCGAGTCTATCTTCTGTCTTCATTCTATCACCTCGCTCATTTCATACCATTAGTTTAGAACTAAACTTTATAAAAGTCAATCACTTACTTTTAGTAATTAATAAAGAAAGCACAGTGCCATTTCTCCACTATGCTTTACATTAACTTTCTATTTTTATATTCATCTAACTTCCTCTCCGCGAACTTTCTCGCATCTTTCTCAATCCATCTATCTTCGTACAATTCACTTCCAACATACAATACTTCCCTCTTATGCTGCATCGCATGGCGAAATTCATGCAGTAGTGTTTTGAGCACCTGCTCATACTCTTCCCATATGCAAACAAAAATTAATTGTTTTTCTTTATGATAAAAACCACCTACTGGGAATAAGAATTCCTCTTCTTCTTCTCCTAATGATAGAAGCACATGATTCGCATCACACGTATCACAAAAAATAACTGGTGTTTTACATACTTCAATCAGTGAAAACAAATCATCTCTAAGCCTTTTGACATCCCAAGGAAGCTCCGAATCCAACACATACCAATTCTCCACCTGTTGATATACATTTTGAAACTGGAGTTCCATTTTTCTATAATCCCCTTTCCAAACTCCCTTTTCCTATATGTATGCCACAATATGTAAAATATTAAACCTACTCTTTCCCCTTTCGAAAAATGACAATAAAAAAAGAATCTATGTCAGCATAGATTCTTTTTACGTAATCACTTTTTTTTTCATCATTTTTTTTAATACAAAGTAACCAATTGCACAAACAATAGCAGCAAGTGCAAAGTATTTCACATATGGCCCAGCTACTTTATTAATACTTTCCCACTCTGTTCCTAATTTAAAACCTAAATATACAAATACAATTGACCACGGAATAACAGCTAATGTAGTTAGCGTAATAAACTTAGCATGTGACATTTTTGCAATCCCTGCTGGTATCGAAATAGCATGACGCACAACAGGAATAAAACGCGCTGTAAAAATAACGCCAGTTCCGTAACGATTAAACCAATCTTCAGCATAATCAATATGTTTCTTTTGAATTAAAATATATTTTCCATATCGCTCAAGGACGGGTCTTCCTCCGTATCGACCGATCCAATAAATGAATAATTGTGCGATTACACCACCAATTGTACCGAACGCGACAGCGCCCCAAAACGTAATGCTTCCTGTTGATACTAAATAACCTGCATAAGACAATACGATTTCACTCGGAATAACCTCTAACATCAATCCAAGATAATTCCCCAATAACCAAGTCCTTCTAGAAAAACTAAAACGGAATGAATCAACTCTCCTAACATTATGTACCTCTCTTTACTTTTTTCATTGCAAAAAATAAAAGTACAAGCAGTAAATATCTTGTACTTTTATTTTTTTAAAATTAGTTAGTCTTCGTATCCCACTTAAAGATTTTATTTAAAAATTTATATACATTCTTTGACTCTTTCGTCAGAAGTGGACCTAAGATGGATAGTATAAGCACGTATAGTGCCGAGAATGGTTTCAAGACTGACATTAAACCACCGGCGATTCCGATATTGGCCATAATGATGGAGAATTCTCCTCTTGAAACGATTGTTAATCCAATATTTGTTGACGCTTTATGAGATAATCCAGCTTGTCGCCCTGCAATCATTCCTGCAACAAAGTTACCGATGATTGTAAGAAGGACAGCACCTAACGTTAACCATATCGCTCCGCCTAATGAAAACGGATCAATGCTTAATCCGAAACTAAAGAAGAAAATAGCTCCGAAAAAGTCTCTAAATGGAACAACGAGATGCTCAATTCTGTCACTATGCTCTGTCTCAGAGAAAACTAACCCTAAAAGAAGTGCTCCAATTGCTTCGGCAACGTGAATTGTTTCCGAGAAACCTGCAATAAAGAATAACGAAGCAAATACTACAATAATGAAAATTTCATCTGAACTAATATTGAGCAATTTATTTAATAACGGCGTCGCCTTTCTAGCTACAATAAAGAATAGAAGCATGTATCCTAGAGCAATTCCAATTGAAGTAAGAGCACCTAGGAAGGAAGCATGATCCCCTAGAACTAAACCAGAGACAACTGATAAATATACAGCAAGGAATATATCTTCAAACATAATAATTCCTAAAATTAATTCGGTCTCATTATTACCAGTTCTTCTTAAGTCCACTAACACCTTTGCAACGATAGCGCTAGAAGAAATCGTAATAATACCCGCAATAATTAAGATTTCTAGTAAAGGGAATCCCATTATAAATCCGTATAATAACCCAAGTGAAAAGTTAATTAAAATATAGATCGTTCCGCCAATCGCAATAGAACGTCCAGATTTTATTAGTTTTTTCATCGAAAACTCAAGTCCTAGATAAAACAGAAGGAACAGAACCCCAATCCGTCCAAGGAAGGAAATGACACTTGCACTTTCAATAAACTTGAAATCGATAACACCTATTGTCGGCGCGTGTGGCCCTACTAACATTCCAAGAACAATTAGAAACGGAATTACTGAGAATTTAAACTTTCCAGCAATTACTGCCGCAATTGCAACTAATACTAACGCTGTACCAACTTCAAAAATTAACGTATCCATCTAGTCAGTCCCCCTATTCGAAAGTAACTCATTAATAATCTTTTTAATTTCTTCTCTCTCGCCTGAAACTACAAGCATATCGCCTTCTTCAATTACCGTTTCTGGCCCTGGATTAAATAATTTTTTCATATTCTTTTTCATAACTGCAATGATCGTTACGCTATATGTTTTTCTTATTTCAAGATCACCGATTGTTTTTCCAAGCGCTGGAGCAGCATTCTCTACTTTAAACCACTCAATCGCTAAACCTTCAAAGACCATTTCAACATTTTCTAATGCTCTAGGCTTGTATACCATTCCACCTAATATTGCTGCAATTTGTCTTGCCTCTGAGTCACGTAATGAAATACTTGAGATGCTTTCTTCATGATCTGAATCAAAATGATACATTTCTCTACGTCCATCATCATGAATAACAATCACCATCTTTTCGTTACCTTTCGTAACGATTTGAAACTTATAACCAATACCCGGAAGTTCACTTTCTCTAATATTCATATTTAGCTCCTCCATAACTTCTTTATTTGAATTTTCTGTCTTTTGTTCATTAAATCAATTTTAGAAATTCTAACCATTCAGGATACCTGTGACTTGGAAATCTTTTATTGTAATAATAAGTGGCTCCTAAAAAGATACTTAAAGATGTAATGATAAAAAATATATTACTTCTCATTTTCAAACTTTTAAGGCTTACTTTCAATAAAGTTTCTTCTTTCAAATTATCCCCTCTTTCTCGCTTTACATTTAGTTTTTTAAAATGTAAATAATTCTAAAAATATTACGATGTAACATAATCATAACACAAAATATGTTTATGTAACATAATTTTTTAGAAAAATTGATTCTCGTATATTTTTTGCATATAATTTTCTTATTACGGAAAAAAGGAAGTGTATTATATGGTTGATATCTTTAGCAGATTCCTTGAGGTAACGAATAATATTTTATGGTCATATATTCTTATTGCAATGCTAATCGGCTTCGGTCTTTATTTCTCTTTCAAATTAAAATTCGTCCAAATTACTCATTTCCGTGAGATGGTCAGTTTAATTAGTAAAGGGTTTAATCGAAAAGAAAAAAAGAAAGATAGCATCTCTCCATTCCAAGCATTTTGCTTAAGTGCAGCAGCGCGCATTGGTATCGGAAACTTAGCTGGTGTAGCATTAGCCATTTCAATGGGTGGACCTGGTGCAATATTTTGGATGTGGTTTATCGCAATTATCGGAGCAGCTACTAGTTTCGTAGAATGTACGCTCGCGCAAATTTATAAAGTAAAAGATGGCAGCAGGTTCCGTGGTGGACCAGCATATTACATGGAAAAAGGATTAAACAAACGCTGGATGGGTGTTTGGTTCTCACTTCTTATTACAGTTGCGTACGGATTAATCTTCAATTCAGTACAAGCAAATACGGTAACAATAGCGTTTGAAAATGCTTTTGGATTAGAGCGAACGATCGTAGGAGCTCTATTAGCTTTATTAGTTGCAGTTATTATTTTCGGTGGTATCAAGAGCATTTCACGTATTACAGAAATGATTGTTCCTCCAATGGCAATTATTTATATTGGTGTGGCAATTTTTGTCGTTATTAACAACTTCACTATGTTACCAAGCATTTTTATGGAAATATTTAATGGTGCATTCGGTTTAGACCAAGCTATCGCTGGTGGTATTGGAGCAGCAATCAAGTTCGGAATTCAGCGTGGTCTATTCGCGACAGAAGCAGGTATGGGTAGTTCTCCTAACGCAGCAGCAACATCAGATGTATCTCATCCTGTAAAACAAGGACTTGTTCAAGCATTAGGTGTTTTCGTGGACACATTCTTAGTATGTACATCAACAGCATTTATCGTATTATGTTCCGGACTGTACAAAGGAACAAATTTACAAGGTATTGAATTAACACAAAGTGCATTAAGTTCACAAATCGGACCGTGGGCAAGTACTTTCTTAGCGATCATTATTTTCCTATTCGCTTTCAGTTCTTTACTAGGAAACTACTATTATGGTGAAACAAACATCGCATTCATTAAAGAAAGCAAAACATGGTTACTGATTTATCGTGTTGCAGTTGTCGGAATGGTGTTCTTCGGATCTATCGCTGCCCTTCAAACAGTTTGGAGTTTAGCTGATTTCTTTATGGGACTAATGGTATTCACAAACTTAATTGCCATCTCATTCCTTAGCAAGTTTGCATACGCAGCTTTAGTAGACTATATAAAGCAAAAGAAACAAGGAAAAGATCCTGTCTTCGTTGCAAGTTCTATCCCTGGCTTACAGAATACAGAGTGTTGGGATGGACAGGATGTAGAAGAGAAACAGAAGGCTGTGTAATAATTAAAAGCGGAAGCGGCTCGTCCAGAATCGCAGGACATTGGAGCTCTCGACCTTGAAGCGCTTTTTGCTTCGAGCGAGAGAGCGAAATGACCGGAGATTCTAGCCGCTGGAGCTGGACATCATTAAAAGCGAAAGTGGCTCGTTTAGAACAAGAGCTATATATCAAAATAAAAATCCCTATTAC
Organism: Bacillus pretiosus; assembly: GCF_052947655.1. Taxonomy (NCBI): domain Bacteria; kingdom Bacillati; phylum Bacillota; class Bacilli; order Caryophanales; family Bacillaceae; genus Bacillus; species Bacillus pretiosus. Next base: position 4,844,510 of record NZ_CM129593.1, read on the forward strand.
TCCACAGTAATAGGGATTTTTATTTATAACAGTTCATAATTTGTTCAAATTAATTCCAGCAAAAGGGTTGATTTATACAAATTACTAGATTATAATTATTATAAATTAGTAATTGATATAACATAACAACTCAAAAGGAGATTGATCATAATGAACAAACAAGTAATCGAAGTATTAAACAAACAAGTAGCAGACTGGAGCGTTTTATTCACAAAATTACACAACTTCCATTGGTACGTAAAAGGACCTCAATTCTTCACATTACACGAGAAATTCGAAGAACTTTACACAGAATCAGCTACTCACATCGACGAAATTGCAGAACGCATTTTAGCAATTGGCGGCAAACCAGTAGCAACAATGAAAGAATACTTAGAACTATCTTCTATTCAAGAAGCAGCATACGGCGAAACTGCAGAAGGAATGGTTGAATCAATTATGAAAGACTACGAAATGATGCTAGTCGAACTGAAAAAAGGCATGGAAATCGCTCAAAACTCTGATGACGAAATGACATCTGACCTACTATTAGGCATCTACACAGAACTAGAAAAACACGCTTGGATGCTACGCGCGTTCTTGAATCAATAATATATTTAAAAGCGGAAGCGGCTTGCTCAGAATCGCAGGGCATTGGAGCTCTCGACCTTGAAGCGCTTTTTACTTCGAGCGAGAGAGCGAAATGACCGGAGATTCTAGCCGCTGGAGCTGGATATTATGTAAAAGTGGAAGCGGCTCGTTCAGAACAGGAGGGTGTTGGAACTCCTGATTACGAGGCGCTTTTTGCCTCGAATGAAGGAGTGAAACAACCGACTGTTCTAGCCGCTGGAGCTGGATATTATGTAAAAGTGGAAGCGGCTCGTTCAGAACAGGAGGGTGTTGGAACTCCTGATTACGAGGCGCTTTTTGCCTCGAATGAAGGAGTGAAACAACCGACTGTTCTAGCCGCTGGAGCTGGATAATATTAAAAGCGGAGGTGACTTGCTCAGAACAAGAGGGCATTGGAGCTCCTGACGAAGAGGCGCTTTTTGCCTCGAATGAAGGAGTGAAACAACCGACTGTTCTAGCCGCTGGAGCTGGATAATATTAAAAGCGGAGGTGACTTGCTCAGAACAAGAGGGCATTGGAGCTCCTGACGAAGAGGCGCTTTTTGCCTCACAGGAAGGCGCGAAATGACCGACTGTTCTAGTCACCGGAGCTGGATATCATTTAAAGCGGAAGCGGCTCGTTCAGAGTCGCTTTTTTCTATGGGGTTAATCGCGCATATCAGTACATGAAATTTATATCAGCGATTTTTGCATTATATCGGCGATTCCATCAAATATATCAGCGATTTTTCCAATATATCGACTTACCGACAAAACACGACAATATTAGCACCCCTCTCCTCTACTTTTATCAATATATTACAATCCCTTTTATGTTAAAATATAGGTAACATCCTTTAGTAAAATAGATCCAAAAAAGCTTTTCCATATTCATCATTTACTACTTAAATGGCGGGAGTGGTTCAGTTGAAAGACTACTTAATTAGAGCATTTTTTGCGTTAATAACAGTTGGGATTCTCTTACTTATAGCTAATATTTTCAATATACGTGTCGAGGTTAAAGACTATGCTTTCCTCGTTGTTGTAGCAATTGGTGGCGGCTGGGGTGGCTGGTACCTGTATAAAAAACAAAGTAATCAAAGTGATAAAGGCATTCCAAAGTAATACGGAATGCCTTCTTTTATTGCCGTCTATAATAAATAATAAAATTCAAACCGCTAATACAGCCAATTGCAATAAACATGCTAAAACTCTGTGCATCCCCAGCTAAATCATACTCATCAACGATAAACCCAGACATAAACAATGTTATCGCGGAAACACCGATACACAATATCGAAATAAACCAAAGCGAAAACTCATTAATTAGCTCTTTCTTCTGTGTTGAAACAATTAGCATAGCAAGAATAGACGCTGCTAAAATACTTTTAAAAACAGGACGTAAATACACAAACTCCTCCATCTATTTCTCCTTTTCCTAAAATATTACATCTTAACATTAATATATTTAACTAAATTAAAAACACATGCCTTTTCAAGATAAAATGACATGTGTTTCCAAAAACATCTATAAAATTGTATTATGATAGCTGCTTCCACTTCGTTCCTAAAACAGGACGCACATAATTTTGGATTGCATGAATTAGTTTATCTGCCGTCTCAGCTGAAACGATCAACTCTTTATTTGATGGATTCATAAATCCTTCTTCTGCTGCACGTTCAACCATTTGCAAAATTGGTCCATAAAAGCCTTTTATGTTCAATAAACCAACCGGCTTATTATGTATACCAATTTGTGACCAACATACTACTTCAAATAGCTCTTCAAACGTTCCGTATCCGCCCGGTAATGCAATAAAAGCATCCGCAAGCTCTGCCATTTTCGCTTTGCGCTCGTGCATCGTTTCTACTTCAATTAATTCTGTTAGCCCTGTATGAACAATTTCTCCTCGGAATAGACCGCGCGGCATAACACCTGTTACACGTCCGCCTAAGCGAAGAACTTCGTTTGCCACTTCTCCCATTAATCCAACGCAAGAACCACCGTATACAAGCTCATAATCGTTCTCAACAAACATTTTTCCTAACGCTATTGCCTGCTCTTTAAATTCAGGCCTCTCCCCTAAGTTGGAACCTGCAAACACACAAATCTTTCTCATTCCTACACCCCGAAACTATATATTGTTATGATACAATGAATATTGTACAACATATTGAAGGGATGAGGAAGAAATGGATATCGTCGCATTTCAAAGATGGGTGGAGGAATTTTACGAAAAACGAAGCTGGTCACAGTATAATTCCTTTATTCGCTTAAATTTCTTAACAGAGGAAGTCGGAGAAGTTTCACGCGTTGTTCGCGCAATCGAAATTGGCCGTGATCGTCCTGACGAAAAAGTGAAAACAGAAGAAGAACTAAAACAAGAGTTAAAAGAAGAACTTGGTGATGTACTATCTAATCTTATTATTCTTTCACAAAAATATGATTTAGATTTACAAGACATTATGGAGGCACACGTCACAAAGCTTTCGAAAAGGTTCGAAGTATCCAAATGAGAATATTATCAATTATGGTATAATGTTCTTGTCACAATACTAAGGGGGATTTTATGTTATCTAAAAAATTGCACGACGCATTAAACGATCAAATGAACTTTGAATTTTACTCTGCCCATGCTTATATGGCGATGGCTGCTTACTGTACGGCGGAGAGCTATGATGGATTCGCTAATTTTTTCCTTGTACAAGCTGAAGAAGAACGTTTCCACGCAATGAAGCTTTACAACTACATTAATGACCGCGGTGAGCGCGCTATTATTACTGGATTTGATAATCCAAATAACAAATACGAATCTGTACTGAACGCTTTTGAAGTGGCACTTGAGCACGAGCGTGAAGTAACGAAGCGTATTTACAACTTATCTGATATCGCTTGGGATGAGCGTGAGCATGCAACAATTACATTCTTAAAATGGTTCGTCGATGAGCAAGTAGAAGAAGAATCTTCATTCGATAGCATCATCCAAAAATTAAAACGTATTACAAGCGATTCAAACGCATTATTTATGCTAGACGCTGAATTAGAGAAACGTACATTTACGCCTCCAGCTGAATAGTATTTCAATCACCTTAATGAATGTATTAAGGTGATTTTTTTATTTCTTCTCTAAGCTGAATAACCCTCGCCAAATCCTTCTTATAAAGCCCTGAAACCTTTTCAACAAAGTTACTATTAGTAAAAGTCCCATCTCCTTCTTCTACTATGCTTAAATATCCATGTATAAACTTCAAAAACGCTCTAGCATCTTCTCCAGTTAAATGATTAATGTTCTCTATAATCTCATCAAACTCCCTTAAACTATCCGATTCTTTCACCCTAATTCCCCCTCTCTATATTATTTATCATACCAAAATAAAAAAGTCGTTCATCCCTCTAGGCGAGAGATAAACGACTTCGTTTGTTTTTATTAAAGCATAACCCCAACGATAATCGCTGATAATATACTTACTAACGTTGCACCGTATACAAGTTTTAATCCGAATGAAGATACAACGTTTGCTTGTTTGCCATCGATACTCTTCGTTGCACCTGCGATAATTCCGATTGATGAGAAATTCGCAAATGATACAAGGAAGATAGATAAAATACCTACTGTACGAGCTGATAAATCACCAGCTACTTTTCCAAGGTCAAGCATTGCAACGAATTCGTTCGTTACTAATTTCGTTGCCATAATTTGTCCTGCCGTTAGCATCTCTGATGTTGGAATACCCATTACGAATGCTAATGGTGAGAAAACGTATCCTAAAATGCTTTGGAATGTGATTCCGAAAATTGAATCGAACACACCGTTAATTGCTGTAATTAATGCTACGAAACCGATTAACATCGCCGCTACTGTTACAGCGATAGAGAAACCAAGCATAATATATTCGCCTAACATTTCAAAGAATGTTTGTTTTTTATCTTCTTGTAATTCTAAAATGTCGTCTTCTTCTTTTACGTCATATGGATTAATAATATGAACGATAATGAATCCACTAAATAAGTTTAATACAAGTGCTGTTACTACATATTTTGGATCAATCATTTTCATGTAAGAACCGACGATTGACATCGATACTGTTGACATGGAAGATGCACAAAGTGTGTATAAACGATTTTTCGGTAATTTGCTTAGTTGATCTTTTACTGTAATGAATACTTCACCTTGACCAACAATTGCAGCTGCTACTGCATTATATGATTCTAGTTTTCCTAAGCCGTTAATTTTACTTAATAGGAAACCGACTGCACGGATGATAATCGGTAAAACTTTAATATGTTGTAAGATCCCGATTAATACTGCTAAGAAAATAATTGGTAATAATACTGTTAAGAAAAATGGTGCTTGTCCATCATTTGCTAAACCACCAAATACGAAATTAACCCCTGCTTCCGCAAATTTTAAAATAGCGCCAAATCCATCTGCAATCCCTTTTACTAATACAAATCCGACCTTTGTATTTAGTAAGAAATACGCAAGTACCAATTGAATGACAAGCATAAGTGCAATTGGTTTATATTTAATTTTCTTACGATCTGAACTGATAAGGAACCCTAGTACAAATACTACAAGTAAACCGACTAGAAACATTACGATCTTCATATGTGAATCCTCCACTTCTCCCACGAGTTATTGGTCGTATAACGTATAACGAATGACGTCTGACCATTGATGTTAAAAAATTTAAAACCCCTAAATATTATTCAACTGTTTTCTAAAATCAGTAAGCGTTTACATAAATTGCAATTTATAAAAGGTAGCTTCTTCTCTCCTACCATACTTGAAAGTCTGAAATTGATACCACCTACAAATCAAATTGTAAGCGTTATCTAATCGAAATGCAATATAAATTTTAAAAGATTTTTATATGTTAATATATTCCTAACTAATTGGTTTTTTCATGCAAATTTACCATAAAAAATAGCCCTAGCTATAAGCTAGGGCCATCTTTGTTTATAACATAACACCAACGATAATCGCTGATAGAATACTTACTAATGTCGCACCGTACACAAGGCGTAGACCGAATGATGATACAACATTTGATTGGTTTTCATCGATACCTTTCGTTGCACCTGCGATAATTCCGATTGATGAGAAGTTCGCAAATGATACAAGGAATACAGAAAGAATACCAACTGTACGAGCTGATAAATCACCAGCTACTTTTCCAAGATCCAGCATCGCAACAAATTCGTTTGATACTAATTTTGTTGCCATAATTTGTCCCGCTGTTACCATCTCTGCTTGCGGGATACCCATTACAAATGCTAATGGTGAGAAAATGTATCCTAAAATAGCTTGGAATGTAATACCGAACATTGAATCAAACAAGCTATTAATTGCTGTAATTAATGCTACGAAACCAAGTAACATTGCCGCTACTGTGATTGCAATCGTGAAACCAAGCATAATATATTCACTTAGCATTTCAAAGAATGACTGTTTTTTCTTATTTTCTAATTTCAGTGTATCTTCTTCTTCTGTAATATCGTACGGGTTAATAATATGAATAATAATGAAACCACTAAATAAATTTAATACAAGTGCTGTTACTACATATTTCGGTTCGATCATTTTCATATAAGAACCTACGATTGACATTGATACTGTCGACATGGAAGATGCACATAATGTATATAAACGATGTTTTGGGATTTTACTTAATTGATCTTTTACTGTAATAAATACTTCCGCTTGCCCAACAATGGCAGCTGCTACTGCGTTATATGATTCTAGTTTTCCTAGACCATTTACTTTACTTAGCGCAGTACCAATAGCACGAATAAATATCGGTAAAATTTTAAAGTGTTGCAGAATTCCGATTAAAACGGCAAAGAATACGATTGGTAATAACGCTGTTAAGAAGAATGAAACCTCTCCTTTATTAACAAGACCGCCAAATACGAAAACGATTCCAGCTTCCGCATATCCAAGAAGCGCGCCAAATCCATCTGAAATTCCTTTTACTAAAATATAACCAACTTGCGTGTTTAATAAGAAATAACTTAACGCTAGCTGAATAACAAGCATAATTGCGATTGGTTTATACTTAATCTTCTTTCGATCGGCACTTATAAGAAAACCGAGTACAAATACAACGAGCAATCCTACAAGAAACATAACAAACTTCATTAATAAAATCCTCCATTTAACTCTTCATTAACGTTGAACGTCTGACCACTTGAAATAAGAAATAATCCGAACTTTCCATTTCTCCTCTAAAACCTTCAATCGAATAGGAAAGATCATAAAACCTCTTGTTTCAAAGGCATTTTCCATTCTAACATAAATCACAACTCATATCCGCACTTTTCTTAAAAAAATTACATTTTATTATAAAACGTTCATGAATGTTCGTCTTTTACATTATATAGCGAAACTTTAATCAGTATCATCCCCACTGATTATTAGCCCGTATCAATCGAGAGTTTTACTGTTCACAAATAGCAGGATAAAACAAAAAAATGAGCATCAAGTTTCACTTGATGCTCACCTCATTATACTGCTTTTTCTTTATCAGCTACTGCTGGCTTATCCCAGCACTCTGTATTGTTCAAACCTGGAATAGACTCCGCATAGAATACTGGATCTTTTCCTTGTTTCTTTTGCTTAACGTAATCTGATAATGCCGCGAAAGCGTACTTAGAAAGGAATACGATCGCAACTAAGTTAATAACAGCCATAATCCCCATAAATAAATCTGCTAAATCCCAAACGATTTGAATTGTTGCTACAGATCCTAAAACAACCATACCAAGCACAGCAATGCGGTATACATTTAATAACACTTTACTTCCATTTAAGAATTCAATATTCGTTTCACCATAGTAGTAGTTACCCACTAATGAACTAAATGCAAACAAGAAGATTGCAACTGCTACAAATATAGAAGCCCACGGTCCGATATGTTGACTTAATGCTTGTTGCGTTAATTGAATTCCGTTTAAATCAGCCGCTCCAGGCACATCTGATAATAAAATGATAAATGCTGTACAACTACAAATTAATAATGTATCTGTAAATACCCCTAAAGTTTGAATGAAACCTTGTTTAACTGGGTGCGTTACGTTTGCAGTCGCAGCTGCGTTCGGCGCACTACCCATACCTGCTTCATTTGAGAATAATCCACGTTTTACCCCTAGTAAAATCGCAGCTCCTAATCCCCCACCTACTACTTCTTTAATTCCGAAAGCATGTAAGAAAATTTCTTTAAATACATACGGAATTGCCGTAATGTTTGTTACAACAACGAATAATGCTACTGCTACATATATAATTGCCATTACTGGAACAATCATTTCAACCGCACGTGCAATACGTTTTACTCCGCCGAAGATAATGATTGCAAGTAAACCAGCCATAAACAGACCTACAAACTTACCATCTGTGTTAAATGCTCCATCAAAAGCCGCCGCTACTGTGTTTGACTGCACGGCGTTGAAAATTAATCCGAAACTAACTGTTATTAGAACAGAGAAGACAACTCCTAGCCAGCGTTTCTTTAAACCCTTTTCCATATAATACGCTGGACCACCACGGAATGCATTCCCATCTTTTACTTTATAAATTTGCGCTAATGTGCTCTCTACAAATGCAGAAGCACCCCCAATTACCGCAATTAACCACATCCAAAATACCGCTCCTGGTCCACCTGCTGAGATTGCGATAGCTACACCAGCTAAGTTACCAGTACCTACACGAGAGGCTGTACTCATACAAAAAGCTTGGAACGATGATACACCGCTCTTCTCTTTTTGAGCTTTCCTCGTTTTCGAACTTGCCCCATCCCCAAGCAATCGAATCATTTCACCGAAGTAACGAACTTGGACAAATTTCACACGAAATGAAAAGTAAAGCCCTAACCCAATTAACATCGCAATAATGACATATGACCAAAGGACATTATTTACATCCCCAATTACCTTAGCTAAAAAATCCATAATTGCATTGCCCCCTCTTCCTAACAATAAGAAAATTATATTCTAAAAACTTTTAGTAATCAAGAACTTTATGTTAGGTTTTATAACATGTACACGTTAAATTTCTTAACATATATGTTTTTTTACGTAAAAATATAACCAGTATGTGCATTTATCCAATACTCAATCACTCATCCCATTCGACCGGTCATACTTTTAAGACAGTGCGTTCTCTACAAATAACGGGAATAATGAACAAACAAAATTATATTAATAATTCCCTCTCACCCTTTTCATCATTTACTACAACAAAAAAGGTGAGCATCGAATTTATCTCGATGCTCACCTTTTCATTACACTGCTTTTTCTTTATCTGTTACCACTGGCTTATCCCAACACTCCGTATTCGTTAAACCAGGAATAGAATCTGCACTGAAGACTGGATCTTTTCCTTGTTTCTTTTGCCTTACATAGTCTGCCAAAGCAGCATATGCAAATCGGCCAAGAAGTGTAATCGCGATTAAGTTTGTGATTACCATTAGTCCCATAAATAAATCCGCCATATTCCATACAACTTGAAGTGTGGCAACAGAACCGAATAATACCATTCCCACTACCGCAATACGGTAAATCGTTAACCAAGTTTTACTTTGTTTAATGAATTCAATGTTCGTTTCACCATAATAGTAGTTTCCTAGAAGTGAACTGAAAGCGAATAGGAAAATAATAATCGCTAAGAAGCTACTTGCCCATGGGCCAATTTGTGAACTTAATGCATTTTGCGTTAATTCAATACCTTCTAAATTTGTTGCCTTATATGCACCAGAACATAGTACGATAAATGCTGTTGATGTACATACTAAGAATGTATCCACTAACACTCCAATTGTTTGAATAAAACCTTGTTTCGCCGGATGCGTTACATCAGCTGTTGCTGCCGCGTTCGGCGCACTACCCATACCTGCCTCGTTCGCAAATAATCCGCGCTGAATACCATACTTCATTGCAGCACCGATACCGCCACCTACAGCTGAATCTAAACCAAATGCTCCTTTAAAAATTTCTGTAAACATATCCGGTATTAAATAATAATTTTTAATAACAACGAAAATTGCTACTGCAATATAAATAAGTGCCATTGGCGGAACGATCATTTCAGACATACGCGCGATACTTTTCACGCCACCAAAAATAATAACCGCAACTAATACTGCTAATACAATCCCAACAACGTAACGCTCAATACCAAAAGCGTTTTTAAATGCTAATGTAACTGTATTTGCTTGTACTGAGTTAAAAATTAAACCATAACTAATTGTAATAAGGATAGAGAACCAAATTCCCATCCAACGTTTATTTAAACCTTTTTCCATATAATAAGCAGGACCACCACGGAAGCCACTGCCATCTTTTATTTTATAAATTTGTGCAAGCGTACTTTCCACGAAACTTGAAGACGCTCCGACAATCGCAATAACCCACATCCAAAATACCGCTCCAGGTCCTCCCATAGAAATAGCTAACGCTACACCGGCTAAGTTCCCGATTCCAATACGAGCTGCTGAACTCATACAGAACGCTTGGAAAGAAGATACACTACCTTTTTTACGCGTCTTTCCAGTTAATCCATCACTCATTAATCGAACCATTTCCCCTAAATGAGTAATTTGTACGAATTTCAATTTAATAGAAAAATAAAGACCTAAACCAATTAACATTGCAATAAGAATATATGACCAAAGAATTGTATTCGTTGATGAAACAAATTGCTCTAAAATATTCATACAATTAACCCCTCCTTTTCTCCATAAAACGAATTATATTTAAAAAACATTTAAAAATCAACATTTTTCGACAATTTGCAATTTCCAAATATTAGCCAGACACGAAGTAACAATATCTTTATGACTCTCCTCCCTTTAACTGTACATACTAAAACAAAAAGTAAATATACAAACTACCCCATTGACAAAAACACCAACCTGTAACTATAATGATTACATCAGGTTGTAACAAACCTTATTACAACAAATTCATTTACTTTCAGATATACACTTTAACAAAACAATTTGGAGGGATTTATTATGAAGATCGGAATCATCGGAGCAACTGGTAAAGCAGGAAGTCGTATTTTAAAAGAAGCATTAGATCGCGGACATGAAGTAACTGCAATCGTAAGAAACGCTGCAAAAATTACAGAAGAAAATATAAAAGTTTTAGAGAAAGATGTATTCGCTCTTACATCTAATGACCTACAAGCATTTGATATAGTTGTAAATGCATTCGGCGCTCCAGCAGGAGAAGAACATCTTCACGTAGATGCAGGAAACGTACTAATTGAAGCTATGAAAGGTGCACCTAACACAAAATTACTTGTAGTTGGCGGCGCTGGAAGCTTGTTTGTAGACGAAGAGAAAACAACGCGTGTATTTGATACGCCAGGTTTCCCAAATGAATACCTTGCAACAGCTCAAAACCAAGGTAAAAACTTAGAAATCTTGCAACAAACAAACGATATAACTTGGACATTCATCAGCCCTTCTGCACTATTTGCATTAGGAAAACGCACAGGCTCTTATACAGCTGGCAAAGACAACCTTCTTGTTAACGCAAAAGGTGATAGCTACGTAAGTTACGAAGACTTCGCAGTTGCAGCACTTGATGAAATCGAAAATCCAAAACACGTAAACGAACGCTTCACAGTAGTTTCTGAAGCTGAGTAATAAAAAAAGCTCGTAAAACATAATGTTTTACGAGCTTTTTTTATTATTGCACTTGTTCTAAGCCATTTGGAGTAATCTTGAAGGAAATTTCTTTAAACTTTTTCTTATCTCCTTTTCCAACTAACTCACTATTTTTGTACCAAATTAAACGACCTGACTCGGCATGATACACTTTCACTACATCTCCATATTCAAAATCCACTCCATTTAGTTCAGCAAATCTTTTTCCAGTTTCTTGCCCTTCTGCTGATACACGTTTCTTTTCAATTCCATTTCGATCATATACTGTCAAACCCATATATGCTTCTTTTTCAAAACGGTAATGTATTTTATTACTAGTAAAGTTTACATTTAATTCTTTTTCATTGTGACGAAGCGTCACTGTTGACATTACATCATTTGAAATTCCTTGAAAAATGATACTGTCACCATAAATACCATTAACTTGAACAGGAATTTAATTTTTATTTCCCTTCTCATCCTCAATTTCTACTAACACTTCCTGTTTTCCAGCGTCTAATTTAGACCATATAATCTTACCTGTTACTTTTACATTCTCACCTAAATTTTGAACAAGTTTACCCGCTTTTTCTTCATCAAAATTCGTACCAACTACAAGGTTTTGTACCTCATTAGCAGGTTCACCATACGGAACTTTATACGGTTCAACTTGCTTCTCGCGAATATCATTACTATCTGTAGCTTTTCATATTTCTTTTTCTAATTTAGGTAAATTTAATTTTTCTATTTTTTCTCTAGTCTCATCACTTGGAGTTAATCCCCATTCTTTAAAGAATGGAACTAAATTTTGTCCTGCCACTTTTGATGTCATATAAACAAACATTTGCTTTTTCTCTTCATCAGAAGTAGGCATTTCCTCTTCAGATAACAAGCGATACGCTTGATGCAATGTAGGATAAAAATCTTCCCCATAAACGATATTTAATTGCCAAAACATCGTAAGCGGATCAATTTCATCAATTACTCTTTCGGCAATAGGTCTTTCTAAATACTCAAATGATTTTTCATAATGTTCTTCCATGTCTAGTTTATTCCCTAATGCTTTTTGTACTGCTAAAGAATAAATGTTGACTGTTACTTCCCCAACAGCATCCCAGTCCCACGGCCTTTGTTGATGTAAATGTCCAACTTCATGCCATGGTCCCCAACCATCCTTTTCAAGTACTTCTAAATCCAATACTCTATTCATTACTTTTGGGATATATGCTGTACGATAATCTGTTGCAAACATATAATCATCTTCATCCGGATTCCGTTTTTCAACAAACTGAACGTAATGATTTGGAGATTTTGCGACTCCAATACCGTCCTCAGATAATCCTGCTACTGCATTTTCCAAACGAATAATCTTATCATGTAATTTCATTAACTTTATTGGATCTGTATCGTTCATATGATCTTGAACAGCATTATAACTCGCAGTAATTAAACTTCTCTCACCTTTTAATTCAACTGCATAAGGATCCTTATATTTCTTCAACATTTCATCAAAATCTTTTTTCGTATGCTTACCTAAAATAAACAAAGGAAAATGGCTACCACCATTCGTAACAGAAGCCGTTACCTCACCTTCGTCGTTCATATTGTAAAAATATAAAATACCACCATTTGGTGATGAAATAACATTTTTACCAGGTTTTAAATCAAACTTTTCAGGGTCCTTTTCATCATATGATCTCGTTCCCATAAAAGCTTGAATAGACTGCGTTCCTTTTATTTCAATTGTAATCTTTTCGTTTGGCGCTGCATAAATTCCAGTCGGTTCGTTAACCGAAAGGTGAACACTTACTTTTAAGCGTTTCGTTTCCTTTTCTATATCACCTTTTCCAGGTACATGAAACGTCCTTTGCTCAAACTTATTCTCTTTAACCTCTTCTAATTTTCCACCTTTATTTTCTTCCAAAGGTGCTGCATATCCTTTCGATGCTTCGAAAGCTACTGGCGATAATAATGTAGATATACATATCCCAGCCACTAATACCCTACTACTCTTTTTCTTCGACATAATCTGTGTCCCCTGTTCTTTTTGTAATGCAAACCATCATAGATATATTCATTTACTGCAAAATCAATTTATCTTTATACAACCATTTTAAATACACAACAAAACTTCGCGCCCCAATATCGCTTACCTTTATTCCCTATATGTATTCGCTTTCTTATATAGAAAAAAATTTTAAGTCTAAAATTCCTCCTCATCTTTCTCTATGTTTTATGATGAGTTCTCCTTTTTTTACATCACGGGATAATGATAAGAAATACATTTAATATGTATTGTTGTCTATACATGAAAAATGTGTATAAAAATATTGTTTTTTACAATTAATTCATAGGCATCCATCTATGGACAGTTTTTCCAAAGTGAATTGTACACGATATTTTTCTCCTTAGATAGACATTTCAATTAGATTAATATTAAAATTTTATGAATTAATCCAAAAATCGTAATGTTCAAATTTTAAATTCCAATGCTATTTTAAAATAAAAAACCGCCTGAAAGATACTAATCTTCCGGACAGGTTTTTATTAATCCAGCATACGTTTCATTATAAATCCTTTTCCATGTAACCATTCATCTTCAATTTCACCAGTTAAATGGAAGCCTATTGATTCATATAACTTTTGTGCAAGTTTATTTTCTGGATGTATGCTTAAATACATAACTTTGCAATTATATTCTGTGTTAAAATGGTCCATCAACAAACGTAATAATGGTTTTGCATACCCTTTTCCTTGGCATGCACTGTCGATGACAAATTGATTTAAATATACAGCCTTTTCTTCTTCCTCAAACCAGCCATACATTGCATATCCAATAGGTGTATCACCATCATATAGCCCTACTGAAATTGCATCTTCTTTATATTTTGTTTCAGTATCAACTAAACAATTTTCAACTGTACTTTCAATAAATTTATGCTGTTCCTCTGTTACTTTTAACTTAGCAATTTCATGCCGATTTTCTGTCGTTATTTCACAAATACGAAGTTTCATTTTTTATCTCTCTCTCTAATTTCTTGTTTTCATTATACCGTACTGATCAAAATATTCATGTTGGTGATGCAAGAAATCCGAAGCATGCAAACAAGAACATATATTTTTCTCCATAATTTTCTTTCACTTAAATTTAGTCCTTCAAACAATATCCCCACTCGATTTTCTAATATAATAATTTGATATATATACACATTGAGTCCGAACGGTAAAAGAAAACTAAGTCCTCCCCACCACCAAGACTTTTCATACTTATACAAAAGGGTCGCTATGTAGATTTGTGAAGTGAAAAGAAATAGAGCAATCGCTATAAGTACTAGCGGTAACATTAAAATATCTTTATCGATTATAATCCACTCCTTTTTCTATCTACGAATAACCACCAAACGATACATTGTAAAAGCGTCAACCATATAATGAAAAGTATCGAAGATCCATTCAGTGCATATGCAAACTGCTTTACTAAAGATAATGGCTCTGTAAATAAATGAACTGCAAAAAAGCATTGGCTGTGTGCCAATGCTTTTTCATTATCTCTTTTGATTCGGTTTATGTGGTTCATTTGGAGTATGTGGTTTATTATTCTCATGACCATTTGTTGTTTTCCAACTTACCGATAACTCCGGACTTGTTTTTTCTTCACTACGCTCAAGTAATACAACTGCATTTTGAATAGTCGGTGTCCCTTTATGTGCAATCCCTTGTAACTTTGTTAAATTTCCTAATACTTTAAAGCTAAACCCACCAGCTGGTGTTTGTTTCGGAATTAAGATGCGGAACTTTTCTCCTACATTAAATTCCGTTTTTGCTTCGCCCTTTTCATTTACAAATTTCGCGCCTTCTGGTGCACCTGTTGCTTGCACTTTATATGTTCCGCTTTTCGCATTTGTTTCTACTGTATATAAACCTGTTTCAAAGAAATCATTTTTCAACACTGCTTGTTGTTCTTCTGACGGTATTACGCTCATCGTAATTTCTTGTAATTCTTCACTAGCACTTGCTTTTGCAACGATATCTTTCGTTACCTTTTCTACATTTTTATTACGGAAATCTAAATCATTAATATCAATTTGTTTTAACGCATTCCATACTGCAAGCTGCGTTGCATAATGTGCCTCTCTCCAATCAGAAACACCTAATTCTTGTGGACTCTTTTGCGGATACCCATTTAACAGTACACGGTATACATTAATATCCACTTTGCCCATTTCCGGTAAATCTTGACCGCTTGGAGATTTCAAATCTACATTTAAGCAAAAGGCAATTTTTCCATCTGCTGTTTTAATAAGCTCTGTTCGAATTGGTTTCTTCTTTGACCTACTATAACTCCAATCCATTTCATACTTTGTATGATCCATAACTTCCGCGAATGCTTTTTGAAGTGGAAATAATAAGTTCGCAAATACAAATAAAACACTCAAAAAAGCGGCCATTAGCTTGAACGATCTTTTTATATTCATGTTTACAACCCCTTATGAAATAACAAATTTTCTTCTGCTTATTATTTAGTTAGAAACTTTTTTTATGCATAAGCAAAACAAAAAAGAGTGCAAACTGTTTGCACCCCTTCTCTCCACTATAAGTTTAGAAATCAAAGTTATCAGGATCTGGACCAACGCGATGATTTTCATTTAACGCATCAATTTTCTCCATATCTTCTTTCGTTAATTCAAAATTAAATATATGAGCATTTGCAATAATGCGGTGTTCTTTCGTTGATTTCGGAATTGTTACAACTTCATTTTGAAGATCCCAACGTAAAATGATTTGAGCTGTCGTTTTATCATACTTATCAGCAATTTCTTTTAATGTTTCGTTATCTAATAATTGACCTTGCATAAGTGGTGACCATGCTTCCATTTGAATACCTTGCTCTTTACAGAACGCTTGTAATTCTTTTTGTGTTAAACGAGGGTGATATTCCACTTGGTTAATCATTGGTTTCATTTCTGCACCTGCTAATACGTCTTTCAGATGATGAATTTGGAAGTTACTTACGCCAATTGCACGCACACGTTCTTCTTTATACAGTGTTTCTAACGCTCTCCACGTATCTTTGTATTTCCCTTCTACAGGCCAATGGACAAGATATAAGTCTAAATAATCTAGCTCTAATTTTTTTAAGCTCTCTTCATATGCAGCAAGTGTCGTTTCATATCCTTGATCCGAATTCCACACTTTTGAAGTAATAAATAAATCTTCTCGAGTAATCCCGGCTTCTTTTATACCAGCGCGAATTCCTTCTCCAACTGCTTTTTCATTTCCATAAATCGCAGCTGTATCAATACTGCGGTATCCTGCTTTAATCGCCGATTTTACTGCTTCTACAAGTTCTGGTCCATCTTCTACTTTAAATACACCTAAACCGAACCAAGGCATTTCTACACCGTTATGCAATGTTGTTGTACTTTGTAAATTTTTCATTATGTTTTCTCTCCCTTATTTCACTTAATCCCTTTTTTCTAATGTCATACTCCACGCTGTTAAAATTACAGCCCCTGCTACCATGATGCCGCCTACCCAGGCCGTATGAATTAACCCTAACGAGTTCGTTACAATACCGCCCAAGTAAGCACCAAGAGCAATTCCTGCGTTAAATGCTGCAATGTTAATCGCTGATGCCACATCAACAGCACTTGGAACAAATCTCTCAGCCAAGATAACGACATACACTTGTAGCCCTGGAACATTCATAAACGCAAATAGTCCCATAAAAATAATTGTGATGAGTCCAGCGACTTTAAATGGCGCTGTAAATGTTAAAACAAATAATACAATTGCTTGAATAAAGAACATGTAAAATAATGCTCGAATCGGATTATGATTTGATAATTTCCCGCCAACCATATTCCCAATCGCAATTGCAATTCCGTACACTAACAAAATAATTGTAACGGTACTTGATTTAAATCCTGTTACTTCTTGTAATAGCGGAGATAAATACGTAAACGTTACGAATGTTCCCCCGTATCCTAATGCAGTAATAATAAATACAAGTAATAGCCTTCCATTCGTAATCAGTTTGAATTGATCGCGAAATGATACAGACGTACCTTTTTTTAAGTTAGAAGGAATTAGCATACTATTGGCGATTAAGGCAACGATTCCAATTGCCACAATTACCATAAACGATGTTCTCCAGCCAAATTGTTGACCGATAAATGTTCCAATCGGTACGCCTGTAATGGTCGCAACAGTTAAACCAGTAAACATAAATGCAATTGCACTCGCACGTTTATTCTCTGGTACAAGCGCAGCCGCAATTGTGGATCCTATCGACATAAAAACGCCGTGTGCAAACGCAGATACAACCCTTGCGATAAGCAACACAGTAAAACTTGTTGCCACTGCCGCAATTCCATTACCAATAATGAAAATAATCATAATCCACATTAATAACGCCTTTCGCGACATACTAGCTGTTAATGACGTTAATACTGGGGCACCAAACGCTACTCCTAATGCATATAAAGAAACGGTTAAACCCGCTGTTGTAACAGAAACATGTAAATCCTCTGAAATAGATGGTAATAAACCGACACTAATAAATTCGGTTGTACCAATTCCAAACGCACTAATTGCTAGTGCTAATAAAGCAAACATGCTTCTCCGATTCGTCTGTACTACCGAAGAAGATACTGTATATGAATTCAATTGAACTCCTCCTTAATACGAGAAATCCAATCATAATAGTATGAAAAAAGGCCTTTTTTCTTCTACAAAAATAATGTTACTGCTGATATATGCTATTATGAATGGCTTCACTCTTTTTTTGAAGAACGCACTTTAAAGTACGATAGGTACCAAAAAGTAACATAGGCACTTTTTAGTACCGTACTACTCATTTCCCTCTTACGTATGCTATTATGGAACATATTCAACATGATAAAAAGTACGTACTTTAAAGTGCTATAGGTACTTTTTAGTAACATTTAAATTATTTGGCTTCTTTTGTTGGAGAATTGAAATCTATATTCATCAAAGGAGATTTTTTTATATGAAGAAATATAATATTCCCGTTGAAGCGACTTTAGAGGTTATCGGCGGAAAATGGAAAGTCGTTATTCTTTGCCACTTAACGAAAGGTACAAAGAGAACGAGTGAATTAAAACGTCTCATGCCTGGTATTACACAAAAGATGTTAACACAGCAATTACGCGAATTAGAAGAAGACGGAGTTATTCAAAGAAAGGTATACAATCAAGTACCACCGAAAGTAGAATATTCTCTTACAGACTACGGTTGGTCTTTAGAATCCATTCTTGATTCCCTTTGTACTTGGGGCGAATGCCACCTTGAAAAAAGCGGTAACACATCGATGCTAATTACAGAAGGTGAACAATAAAAAAAGGAAAAAATGAACATAAATTTGTCCATTTTTTCCTTTTTTTATTTATATATACGTACCTTTCTAACCTTAACAAAATAATTTATGCGCTTTCACGCCTTGTCAGTACTACATTATACGCTTAATATCAAATAATTAGGAATCATTTTTATGTTAACATAGGTGTATATAGTATATAATATAGGATATATATTATATACACTTTCCGATAAAGGAACTTTCCATTATGCGGACAAGCCATGTATCGGACAGTTCATAAATAATAGGTAGGACATTATGGTTTTGGATTTATGATTTCAGCTTACTTGCTGGCATAAATTTAAAGGCATTTTATTGTGCTTTGTGAAACTTTGTATAAAGTTTCGCAAACGTTTACTATCTTACCTATCAAAAATAAGAGTATTGCTATCGTAAAGGAGAATTGGAGATGCCAGAAACTATGACTCAAACAAAGCCAGAACAAGAAACTGTACAAATTTCTGCTAGCCAAGGACAACTTGATGTACTTGATCAGTTGTTAAAACCTGAGGTACAAGAATCATTAACTACACTAGTAGAACAGCTTCCAAAATTAACTGAGCTTGTTAATATTTTAACTAAGTCTTATGACTTCGCTCAAACTGTTGCTACTGATGAAGTATTAAAAAGCGACACTGTTAGTGCAATCACAGAGCTTGTAGAACCTGTAAAAGATACAGTGAAAGGCATGGCTGCGACTGCTATCGAAGCGAAAGATCGTGCTGACGAAAGCAACGAAGTTATCGGCCTGTTCGGTCTATTAAAATTACTAAAAGACCCACAAGCACAAAAAATGTTCCGCTTTGTGAACGCATATCTTCAAATTAGTGCAGAACGTAACAATAAATAAGTTAACTTATAACAACAATTAGTAAAGACGGGGGATATCATACTATGTCAAAACAAATTGTCATCTTAGGCGCTGGTTATGGCGGTCTTCTTGCCGCTTTAAACGTACGTAAATATTACAGCAAATCAGAAGCACAAGTTACAGTGATTAACCAATACCCAACACACCAAATCATCACTGAACTACACCGCCTTGCAGCTGGTAACGTTGCTGAGCAAGCAATTGCAATGCCACTTACAAAGCTTTTCAAAGGTAAAGACATCGATCTTAAAATCGCAACAGTTGAGTCATTCTCAGTTGATAGCAAAGAAATTAAACTAGCTGGTGGCACTACTTTATCTTACGACGCACTTGTAGTTGCTTTAGGAAGTAAAACTGCTTACTTCGGTATTCCAGGACTAGAAGAAAACAGCATGGTATTAAAATCTGCTGCTGATGCAAACAAAATCTACAAACACGTTGAAGACCGTATTCGTGAATACGCGAAAACGAAAAACGAAGCTGATGCTACAATCGTAATCGGTGGTGGCGGATTAACTGGCGTTGAGCTAGTTGGTGAGCTTGCTGACATTATGCCTAAACTTGCAAAAAGCCACGGCGTAAATCCAAAAGAAGTTAAACTTCTTCTTGTTGAAGCAGGTCCAAAAATCCTTCCAGTATTACCAGACCACTTAATCGAACGTGCAACTACTAGCCTAGAAGCACGCGGTGTTACATTCTTAACAGGTCTTCCTGTAACAAACGTTGCTGGCAATGAAATCGACTTAAAAGACGGTCAAAAACTTGTTGCTAACACATTCGTTTGGACAGGCGGCGTACAAGGTAACCCATTAATCGGTGAATCAGGTCTTGAAGTAAACCGTGGCCGTGCAACAGTTGATGCATACCTACAATCTACTTCTCACAAAGACGTATTCGTTGCTGGAGACAGCGCTGTTGTCTTCGCTCCAGACGGACGTCCATACCCACCAACTGCACAAATCGCTTGGCAAATGGGTGAGTTAATTGGATACAACTTATACGCAGCACTAGAAGGCAAAGCATTCGAAGAGTTCGCACCTGTAAACTCTGGAACACTTGCTAGTCTAGGACGTAAAGATGCTGTTGCTACAATTGGAGCAAGCAATACTCCACTTAAAGGCTTACCAGCATCATTAATGAAAGAAGCAAGTAACGTTCGTTACTTATCACACATTAAAGGTCTATTCAGCTTAGCTTACTAATCTGAATATAAGCCCGAATCATGCCCTGCATGGTTCGGGCTATTTTTGTCCGTAATTTTCTCTAACTTATTTATTCGGCAGAAGAATATTATAACCCTTTTAATTATCTAAATTTACTGATTATTTTATGTCTAAATTGTGTATATGAAAAGATGGAAGTATTCTTCCTACTCCCATCCTTTCACACAAATTATTCTCCTAACTTCACTAAGCTGTAGTTCTTCTTCCCTTTACGAATAATAATAAATCGTCCATCAAATGAATTTTCTACAGTAACATCTGTACCCACATCCGTTACTTTTTCGCCATTCATCGAAATAGCTCCATTATTAATATCTTCACGTGCTTGTCGTCTAGATGGCTCAATTCCTAAATCGACTAGCCATTCTACGATATTTTTCGTCTCCTTTGAAGACTGGAATGTTGGCATCTCTTTAAAGCCCTGCTCAATTTCATCAGCTGTTAATGATTTAATATCTCCGCTAAATAACGCTGCTGTAATTTTCACAGCTTGCAGGAAGGCCTCTTCTCCATGAACGAATTTCGTCATTTCTTCCGCTAATACTTTTTGCGCTTCACGTCTATGAGGCTCTGTTTCTACCTTCGTTGCCAATTCATCAATGCGCTCTTTCGTTAAGAACGTAAAGTATTTCAAGTATTTCACTACATCACGGTCATCTGTATTCACCCAAAACTGGTAAAATTCAAATGGTGTTGTTTTTTCAGGATCAAGCCAAACTGCACCACCTGCTGATTTACCGAACTTCGTACCATCTGATTTCAGTAATAACGGAATCGTTAATCCGAATACTTTCGCTTCGTGCCCTTCTAACTTACGAATTAAATCTAAACCACTCGTAATATTTCCCCATTGGTCACTACCACCAATTTGCAGTTGAACATCTTCTTTCGTGTATAAATGATGGAAGTCCATCGCTTGCAAAATTTGGTACGTAAATTCTGTAAAAGAAATTCCTGTATCTAAACGACTTGCTACAATATCCTTCGCTAACATGCTATTAATGCTAAAGTTCTTCCCGTAATCACGTAAAAACTCAATAATGTTTATTTCATGTGTCCAGTCGTAGTTATTTACCATCTTCACTTCGCTATTTCCGCCAAAATCAAATAGCTTTTTCATTTGCGCTGTTAACGCATCCACATTATGCTGAACTACTTCTAACGTTTGAAGTTGACGTTCTGATTGACGTCCGCTCGGATCACCAATCGTTCCTGTTGCCCCACCAATTAAAATAACTGGATGATGGCCAGCTAACTGAAATCTCTTCATCATCATAAACGGAATTAAATGTCCAATATGCATACTATCACCTGTCGGATCAACTCCGCAGTATAGTGAAATCTTTTTCTCTTCTACTAGCTTACGTAACCCTTCTTCGTCCGTCTGTTGATTAATGGCGCCGCGCCATTCTAATTCATCAATAATATTCATCTTTTGTCATCCCCTTTATTTTTTAAAACAAAAAGTCCCTATGTCTATGACATAGGGACGATTATTCACCGTGTTACCACCCAGTTTGTATAAATAGCATAGCTACTCATACCACTCTTAGCAATAATATCGATTGCCAATCCGCTTAGCATTACCTAAGATACTCCAGAGTGTAATTCGCAAGTTTGTTTGTGCTAGGTTCCAGCAACCCCTAGCTCTCTCGTTAACAGTGACAAACTGCTACTGGGCTCTTTCAACGTATGTTATTTGTTAAATTATTAGCCATTATATTGAATTGAAAACAACTTGTCAACAATACCCAAATATTATTTTAAAATAATTCATACTTTTATACGCTTTTAATTCAAAGATTATTATAGATCTTCTCCAATAATCCTTACTTCTCGCTCTAACTTCACGCCAAATTTCTCTTCAACAGTCTTTTGTACAAAGTGAATTAAATCGATGTAATCTTGTGCTGTTCCGTTATCAACATTCACCATAAATCCAGCGTGTTTTAAAGAAACTTCCACTCCGCCAATTCGCTTACCTTGTAGTCCTGATTCTTGAATCAATTTACCAGCAAAGTTATTTGGTGGACGCTTAAATACACTACCACATGAAGGATATTCTAGAGGTTGTTTTGACTCACGTTTAAACGTTAAATCATCCATTTTTTCTTTAATTTCTTCACGCACACCTTCTTGAAGCTCAAATCTCGCTTCAAGAATAATGTAATGGTTGTTTGCAAATACACTCTTACGATATCCAAATTCAAATGCTTCTTTCGTTAAAGTACGTAACTCTCCATCACCTGTCATTACGACAGCTTCTGTTAATACAAACGATACTTCACCGCCGTATGCGCCAGCATTCATATATAAAGCTCCGCCAACTGAACCTGGAATACCACAAGCAAACTCAAGACCCGTTAAATTATGATCTAATGCAATACGTGATACATCAATAATTGCTGCACCACACTGTGCTACAATCGTCGTTCCTGTTACAGTCACATCTGTAATGTGAATTAAACTTACGGTAATCCCACGAATTCCACCATCTTTAATAATGACATTCGATCCATTTCCTAAAAACGTAACTGGAATATTATATTCGTTAGCATATTTGATAACTTCTTGAATTTCATCATAATTTGTCGGCGCAACGAACACATCTGCTTTTCCACCAACTTTAATATGCGTATGATTCTTTAACATTTCATCTTGTTTCACATGACCTTCAGGCAATACCGTACTTAAATATTTATAAACCTCTTGCATATTCATTTTACGATTCCTCTATTTCTATATTCTTTTTATCCCGTTATACGGGCCCATAATATCCCCACATACATGAACGAACCTAAAGTGGTGGATACAGTGTACCCAAAATCAATTCGAGACACCTATAAACCTCTTAATTTATAAGAGGTGCCACTCATATTAAAATATATATTGCATAATAAAGCAACCCAAATGGGCTACTAAACTTGACATGTCATCAGAAAGACAACAATTTGTAAAATATATTACTTTTTCAAAACACTATCCTTCAGTATCTTACTATACCATACGAAAATAAAGTGGTATTTTTTTGTAATCTTTTTTTATTTTCATCAATAAAAAAAGATGCTTTTACCTATGTAAAAGCATCTTTTTTATTACTTATTATAATTTACTTTTCGTTCTCTTCTTTTTCCTTATCAAACCATAATAGCTCATCGTCATCAACTTCACCATTATAATTGATTAGAATCTCTTCTCCCGCTTTTATATCTTTGTAAGCAAAGAAGTTAAACGTGTGATTCTCAAAGACAATATCATACGTTGCATTCGGATTATATGCATGATTAAATAACATGCCGTATCCTAAAAGGAATGCTGTATGATTTACCCCATACTCAAATGCGTAGTCAGCAAGTAACGTTTTCTCAATGTGTTCATGCTGTTCATTCGGATAAGAGATAACTGGTGCTGAGTGAATCAACTCACCCTTTTTAATATCACGAGTTGCAAATACCCCTCTATTAAATTCTCCATCACTAAGTTCAGAAGTCTTAACTTCGATCATATGCGTCACCTATATAATTCTTTCTTTGAAGTATTTTATTCCGCTATTTGCGGGGTTCAACTAATAATCAGTAGCGTATTGCCCCACTAATTAAAGTCTCAGTTTATCTCCTTAAGCTTGGCAGAAAACGCGCAGAAAAGCAATTAAATTACTATCAAGTATTCATTTAAATGAAAAAAGAGCACACATAGTGTGCCCTTTTTAAGAGATATTACTTTTCTAAAATATTTTCTAGCAACTTCACTTGCTCGCTAACAGTATGCAACGTCTTCACCGATATATCATTTCGATGTTTTTCTTCTTCCACACTTGCCAACACTTCTTCCGTAGCCGCAGAAGTTTGCTGAATTACATTAGAAGCATGTGTAACATCCTTTACGATATTTGTCGTTTTAACCTGCAAGTTTTCTTGATGACCAACAATCTCTCTCATTACATCATTAATTGCATCAATAAACTTTCCTAAATCCGTTACATTTGTTAAAACACTTGCTAGCATTTCATTACATTCTTCTTGTACTTTTTCTGATTTTTCTACCTGTACTTCCACTTTACTTGCCTGATTACTAAACTCCTTCAAAATACCTTGAATTCTCCCCGCAGAGCGATTTGATTCTTCGGCAAGCTTTAATACTTCATTCGCTACAATAGCAAATCCTTTTCCATGCTCGCCTGCTCTTGCCGCTTCAATATTTGCATTTAAAGCTAGCAAACTCGTCTGACTTGAGATATTCGTTATTACATCTACAATTTCGTTGATTTGCTTCGACTGCATCATTAAATCTCTAAATATAATTCCTGATTGTGAAACAACATCATTTAAACTTCTCATATTCGCTTCAAAATTTCGTAAAGTATGTACACTACCCTTTGAAATCTCTAAACTTTCATCAACACGAGTCGATGCATTTCTTACTTGCGAAATGATTTGTTCAATATTCCCTTCCATATCGTTCAATACTTCTACTGAACGTGCCATCATCTCTGATTGTGATTGAGTGCCAACTGCCACCTCTTCAAAAGCAAAATTAATTTCACTCATCGACTCCATCGATGTATTCATATTTTCTCTTAAGTGATTGAAATTATTATCTAGTTTCCCAACCGTTTCCTCAATCAGTCTTTGCGTTTCTTCTAGCTCCTGAGCTTTCCTCATTACTTCTTGCTTCTCATCACTTAAACGAGCTAACAAATTAGAGCCAATCTTCGTTACGCCCCACATTGCAATCGTTACGATCGCTAACAAGCTTGCGAAGTTTGCAGCTTCAGATGCCGCTGTATAAGCAAAAAATTGCTCCGGCCAATAACTACAAAGAATAAATGTGATAATAACCGCCACTCCGCCGAGAATGATAACGAGACGTTCACTTAAATAAATAAGTGAAACTGCTAATGTAAAGTAGACCATTTGAAATACAGCCGGACTTTCATTAAAAGCTTGTACCATAATGAAAGACATAATAAGCAACATAAATGTCATGATATATTTATACATCGCTTCCATGCTTTCTATAAAAGTAAACAGCGTTCCAAATACAACAACTGAAATACCACAAACCCAAAACGCTATTGCTCTCTCTGTAAAAATATATCCGTAATACCCAATCGCGATTATTCCAAGAAAGAAACTACAAATCGTAATGAACAGCAATAAATGATTTTTCTGTGATTCTTTCTCCAGGTTAGAAAAACAAGTTCTCTTTAACCACTCCATATATGAAGCCCCACCTTCTACTTATACATATCGATTACTTCAGCTTAAATACCGCACTTACTGGGTTATGATCGCTATTTTCAAACTTTAAATCTTTCCCTTGTACATTTACAATTTCCACATTCGGTGAAACGATAAAACCATCAATAATCGTGACAAAGTTTTCACCTTCCACATACTTCTTCACATCATCTCTCACAGTCATAACAGACGGATCTACAGCCCACTTAAAGCCACCATCAGTAAAGTCCTTTGGTAACTCCACTAACCACTCAGGACGCTCTTTCACAAACTTCGGATCACTTAACTGAGCGTTCGAAAGTAATTGATTCCAATCTCCGCCCATTATTACGTAATCACCATTTTCATAATGCTTGTTCATATATTCTTTTAAAAACTCTACTTGCTGTTTTCTAATTTTCCCGCCTTCATCATACGCAGACAAATGTAAATTTACGAGTCTCACAAACTTCCCATTATTAACAGGTATTTTATGCTCAACAATCGCTCGATCTAAATCAAACAAACGCTTTGGCCAAGGCTCCATTCCAGGAAGCTGGAACCTCTGCGCTGTTTGAACTGTATATTTAGAAAACGTACTTAATCCAGCCTCCGCATATCCCATTGGACTTGTAATTGGTACAGGGACCCATTTTGTGTCATAGTTCTTTCCGAACGACGAAGCATAATCAGGTAATCCTTTTTTCAAAAATTCATGCCCATTTACATCAAAAGATCGCATTGATTTTATATCAACTTCTTGTAATAACGTAAAATCACTATTCTCATTTTGTAAAAACGAAAGCATTTTCTTTAAATTCGTTTCCGTTTGCTCTTTACTACTTGAACCAGAACCTTTTCCACCATCCATAAAGAAGTCTTGATCCTTATCTAATCCAGCATATCCAATATTAAATGTTGTAACTTTAAATTCATTTCCAAGCGCTAACACGCGTTCCTTATTATTTTCCACCTTCAAACTTATAACATTAGCTGGCTGTTCTTTTGTAAGTGTCATATACGCTAAAAAACCACCTACAACTCCCACCCCTACTAAAATACATATAAGTACTATTTTTAATAATTTTTTCAAACGAACGACTCCTTTTCTAAAACTACCAATTTTACTTTTCTTTATTTTCAGTTAACTGAAGCGAATGACAGACATACGAAACATTTTATCATATCAAAAACCTTATATCACTATATTTAGTTTATAAGTATAAATTCTCTATCCTAAACCATCACATACATACAAAACAGCTCCACTTCTTCACTGGAAATTCTACGCAATTTTTAGTACACTATATGTAATAATCATAGGCGATGGAGTTCGCCATAACTGCTGCTTAGCTAACGACTCCTACCAGTATAACTACTGGTAGGAGTCTATTTTTTTGAGCAAGCTATTTAAAGAGGTGAAGAAATTGATTTATATTATCGTTGGCATAGCCGGTATATTAGGAGCCCTTTCTCGCTATTATTTAGGTCTTACTATTCATACTTCATGGAATCATTCATTTCCGCTAGCTACATTGCTCATCAACTTAATCGGCTGCTTCTTATTAGCGTGGCTGACTACGTATATCGCTCGGAGAAACATCTTGCCTGCAGAAATTATCACAGGCATTGGGACTGGATTCATCGGTTCCTTTACGACGTTTTCAACATTTAGTGTAGAAACTGTGCAACTAATCCATCTTTCTGAATGGGGTACGGCTTTCTTATATGTATCATGCAGCATACTCGGTGGCCTCATTATGTCTGCTCTTGGCTATACACTAGGTGATTTCTTAATTAAGAAACATCTTACGGAAGGTGATCACTTATGATGGAAGCTTTATTAGTAGCAACAGGTGGATTTTTCGGTGCTATTACACGATTTGCAATTAGTAATTGGTTTAAAAAAAGAAATAAAACTTCCTTTCCAATTGCTACATTTCTCATTAATATAACAGGCGCGTTTTTACTCGGATATATAATTGGCAACGGAGTCACTACAGGTTGGCAATTATTATTAGGTACTGGATTTATGGGTGCCTTTACGACGTTTTCAACATTTAAACTAGAGTCCATTCAGCTCTTCAATCGTAAAAACTTTGGCATACTATTTCTATATTTAAGTGCTACTTATATTATTGGTATCCTTTTTGCATTCCTTGGAATGAAACTAGGCGGAATATAAAAAAAGAAAGCGACTCTTATCAGTCGCTTTCTTTCATAAGAAGTATGTCCCGCCATATGGAATGGAGAATAAACCCGCTGGATGCACATCGTAATGTACAATTTGCATCGGAGGCTGTGAGTACGACATATACTGCCCTTGCATCATTTGTGCAAAATATGCTTGCTGCTGCATTTGAATCGCTTGATTCACAGCATGAATTGTCCCCTGTGCTCCTGCCAAAGTAATAGCCGATCCAACTTGCCTTTCAGGATAACAATAATGATTCACCATGATTCAGCTCACTTTTTATTTTTCTTCCCTATCGTATGTTTCTATTTCATGACAAGTGTTTTATTACGCTGTCTTTTTTCGAAGCACCGAGAAAAGAGCCACACACAAAATTGCAACAATTCCAGTGAAAGTAAATAAATATGCTAACGGAATTAAGTAAAATGGCTCCACTAAAGTTCCATCTCGTTTTACTTCCGAACCAATTACATTAAACATAATGATACATAACACTCCTAAAAATATTGGACTAGAAGCTAATAAATATTTTTTCATCATATATTCTCCTTTGATTTCACAATTAATTTATCTGCATTCCTTTTTACTATTATCACTACCATCATAATAAGCCCACTAACATTCTCAGTCAATAACTATTTATTGTTTTACGATAAATAGTTATTGTTAAACACAACAAAAAAGGCTATAGACAATCATTATCTATAGCCTTTTCACTCCATTATTTCGTTCTAAAATATTGCTTCTGAAACATACACATTCTTATCGCATTATGGTAGTTACCATCAACGAAAAATTCGTCGAGAAGTTCTCCTTCTACCATAAATCCAACTTTTTTATAAACATGTACTGCTTTTTCATTCTCTTTATCAACAACTAAATAGAGTTTATGCATATTTAATACAGAAAAAGCGTAATCCATCGCTAAACGCGTCGCTTCCGCTGCATAACCATGTCCTTGATAATTCGGATCAATAATAATCTGGAATTCTGTTCTTCGATGAATATAATCAATTTCCACTAACTCAACTAATCCAACCATCTCATTATCTTTCTCTAGGATAAAACGCCGTTCACTTTGATCATGTATATGTTTATCGTATAAATCCTGCAGCTCCACAAATGCCTCATATGGCTCTTCAAACCAATACGACATAATATGTGCATTATTATTCAGTTCGTGTACAAACTTTAAATCTTCTCGTTCTAAAGGACGTAACTTCAAATCCTGACTCATTGCTATAACCTCCAAGTAAAAGAAACTTCTTCACTTAATTTCTCAATTTTTTTCAATTTCAAACGCCCTATTTACATTGTAAACTTTCAAGCAACTTGAATGTCAAGACGTAAAAAAGTAGTGCAAACTTACGTCTGCACTACTACTCTTTTCTCAAATCTCTCATATTTGATATGTATAAAGCAATGACTAAAACAAGAATGGATCCCGCATATAACAACGTCTCCATCGGTTCCTCATGAGATACGATAATTAAACGAATTAACGCCGTAATTCCGATATAAATAAAATAACGTAACGGGAAATGATAATTCGACTTAAAATACTTAATAATCAATGCGATGAACTCGAAATATAAGAAATAAACGATGATGCTCTCAACCAATTTATACGATGTATATTCCTTTGTTGAAAATATGTATTGAATAAATGTAATCGTCTCGTTAATTAAAAAGATCGATAAAACAATGGACAATATAATTAACGCTATATTCAATATCCACTGCAAAACGCTAGCTATGTAATGATCGATATTAAACTTCATTTCACACTCTCCTTCACGTAAATACTTATTTATTATAGCAAAATTATGATTGAAGGTGAGTTAAATCATAATGTTAATCACCTCTTTTGATTACGACATTTTCGAAATGAGAGAATAACATTCACCGTATGTAAAAGAACTTTTTTATAAATACAACCTCATATTCTGAGCGCTCAAAGCGTCGCAAATGAAATATCCGCGGAATGGGCAATCGCAAAAAAAAGCTGCTGCCTATAAAATATAGACAGCAGCTTTTTTTTGCATACTCATTTTGTAACTAATAAACAGCGATCGGCCCATAAGGACCATTAATAATCTCTATTTTTGTTTCAAAAATATCTGTCAAAAGTGTTGGGTCCATAACCTCTTCTACTGTTCCAAAAGCAGCAATTTGCCCATCTTTCATAGCACAAATTTTATCAGAGTATTTAGCTGCAAAATTTATGTCATGCATAACAGTCAAAATTGTTCTTCCGAATTCATTAGCTGCACGCCTCAAATGCTCCATCATTTGAACAGAGCGCGCAACATCAAGGTTGTTCAGAGGCTCGTCCAATAGCACATATTCAGTCTCTTGGCACAATACCATCGCTACATATGCCCTTTGTCTTTGACCACCAGAAAGCTCATCTAAATATCTATTCTCTAAACTAGTTAAATCTAAGAAATCGATATATTTAGAAATGATAACCTCATCTTCTTTAGTTAATCTTCCTTTTGAATAAGGAAAGCGCCCAAATCCAACTAGTTGTCTAACGGTAAGCCTCGTTACAAAATGATTTTCTTGTCGCAATATAGTCAAAATTTTTGCTAAGTCTTTTGATTTGGATTCAGAAACATCCATATTCGCTACTTGAATTTGGCCTTCATCCATATCTAAAAGTCTTCCAATCATCAATAGTGTCGTAGACTTTCCAGCGCCATTTGGTCCAATTAAAGAAGTAAAGCCCGCTTTTGGTATTTCAATATCCAAAGGTCCTATTTTCACCTTATCAGTATAGAACTTTTTAACATTATCGATTTTTATCATAAAGCCCTCTTCCTTAAAACTATAGTTAAGAATATGATTCCACCAAATAATTCAATAATAACTGAAACTACACCTTGAGCATGGAATACATGATACATTAAAAAGTATGCACTCGTCATTATTAAAAATCCTATAGCAAAAGCCATTGGGAAAATATATCTATGATCATAAGTTGACGCCGCCTGATAACTCAAAGTTGCTACTAAAAAGCCGTAGAACGTAAGTGGCCCAATTAGAGCTGTTGAGATAGACATTAAAATAGCTACTAACACAAGCGTATAAATTACACTAGGTTGATATTTAACCCCAAAAGAAGTAGCAACATCCTTTCCTAGTGACAAAACATTCAACTTCTTAGAATGAGCAAAAATTAATAACGCTACAATTATGATCATAGGAATTACAACAGGAAAATATGCAGGGTCTGCATGATTAACAGAACCAAATAATCTCGCTTGTAAAATATCAAATTCTGAAGGCGCAAGTAGTTTTCTCATGAAAGTTGACACAGAATTTAGCCCGGTGCCAATAATAATTCCAACTAAAAGCATAAGTTGTAAATTCCCGTATTTACCGGAAAGTAACCATCCATAAAGTATCAAACTCATGAAGACCATCACAACAACTTGAAATAAAAATGACCCAATTCCATTAAAGTTTATTAATGCACTAGCACCAAAAAAGAATATTGTACTCGTTTGAATTGCTGAATAAAGTGATTCGAAACCTAAAAGTGAAGGAGTAATAATCTTATTGCTCGTAATAGATTGGAAAGCAACTGTCGATAAGCTATGGCAAACTGCAGCAATAATCATTGCAACAATAGCTACTATCCTTCTCTTAACAACCGGGATAAAAGAAGGTGAATCTATCGGAACTGGATTGTTATAAACTAAAAGTCCATATGAAGAAAGGAGACCTAAAGCAATCAATGTTGTCAGTACAATCCAATAACGTCTTGCCTCCTTCTTAGAACGAAAAGCACTAGCTGATCTACTTTCATTATGAAGGCTAGAATCGACTTCGACATTTTCTTTATTTCTATAATCTAATGTGATCATCGCAGCCTCCTTGGTTTTCTTTGTCTCAATAGAATAGTAATAAACACGACCGCTCCCACTGTTGCAAGTATTAAAGAAACAGGGACTTCAAAAGGCTTTATAATTGTCCGAGAAATGATGTCACAGGCAGTGATTGTCCCCATTCCAATCACACAAACCCAAGGTAAATTACTTCTAAGATCATCTCCTCTAAACATGGAAACAATATTTGGCACAATTAATCCCAAGAAAGGTAAGTGTCCAATAACAGCTGCAACAATTCCAACAGCAACAGAGATAAGACCAGTCCCAAAAAGAACAATTCTATTGTAATTAACGCCAAGGCTTGTTGCGACATCTTCTCCTAGTCCAGCTAAAGTCAATCTATTAGCATACATAAAAATAAGCAAAGTAACGATAACAATCAGCCATAAATATTCATACCTTCCCACCTGAATGTTAGCAAATGAACCTACGAACCAAGTTTCAATACTTTGCGTCATTTGAAAAAGAAGTCCCAAAAAAGTAGACACTGCAGAAATAACTGCTCCAAGCATCAATCCAATAATCGGGACAATTAAAGACGAACGAAGCTTAACTCTTCTTAAAAATAGAAAGAAAATCATAGTTCCTATAAAAGAAAAAATGATTGCACCAGTCATTCTTTGAACTAAAGTCGGGGCAGGAAATAATAAATACACAAAAAGCAGGCCTAAGCCTGACCATTCAATCGTCCCCGTTGTAGTAGGTTCAACAAAGCGATTCTGTGTAATGAGTTGCATTACGAGTCCTGCCATCGCCATTGCAGCTCCAGTAAGCATTAATGCAACTGTTCTTGGAACACGAGTGATGAAAAACATCTCCATTCCGTCCTCTTGTCCACGTATATCATAAACTCCAGTAAACAGTGATATAATCCCTAAAATTATAACAACTATAACCGTTATTATAAAAGGTTTTGTCCATATTTTATTGTGATTATAAAACTGGGGTTGAGAAATATTCTCAACCCTAGAAATCATATTTTTTGACACTGTTTCGTACCCCTTTACACTACTTAGCTAAAGTTTTTGCAAGATTTCCAAATAACTCTACATAAGTCTGAATTGATTCATTTGTGTAAGTATCTTCTGGTGCATAAACAACTTGTTTTTTAGAAACAGCAGTTGTGTTTTGAAGAGCTGGTGATTTAGAAATAACATCCTTAGCAGGTGTTGACTTAGCTGCATCAGATGTTGCAGCATCACGATCTAATACGAAAAGCCAATCAGGATTCGTTTGTGCGATAGCTTCAACAGAAACGTCATCACCTTTATGACCTGCAGTAGAATTCGAAACTTCTAATGCTGGAGTCCAACCGAAAATTTCATACATAGGTCCCCAAACGCGACCAGAGTGCGGCGCAGCAAAGCCAATATTTCCACCAGTAACGATAACACTCATAACTTTATCTTTTCCGTTATAAGCAGATTTTGCTTTTTCAATAGATTTATCGAAATCAGCTACTAATTGTTTAGCTTCTTTATCTTTAGCAAAGATTTTTCCTAAAGTAGTTGTAGAATCTTTAAGTCCTTTTACTAAGTTTTCTCCAGGCTTAGTAGCCTTCTCAGAAACATCAAAATTAAGATCAATAACAGCTGCATTTGGCACTAATTTTTTGATTTCTTCGTAATGATCAGCAAATCTTTGACCAACGATTACAAGGTCAGGGTTTGCCGCTGCAATGATTTCAAGATTTGGTTCGCGGTGATTCCCGATATTTTTAACTGAATCATCCTTTTTATATGCTGAATCCGCAGGCATGATATCCTTTGGAGCAGCCGCTAATTTAATTCCCCAATCAGCTAAAGTTTCAAACGTTCTATTATCTAAAGCAACTACATTCTTTGGATTTACAGGGACTTTAACAGTTCCATGAGCATCAGTGATTTCAACCGTTTTTGGTTTATCACTACTATCACCTTTATTAGCTTTCGAAGTTTCCTTACTTGAATCTGAGCAAGCTACTAACATTAAAGTGAAAATTGCTAGAATACTTACTAATTTTAAAAGCATAGTTTTTTTCATACGTATACTCCTTATTATGTAATTTAGTTCGAAAATGATGACGTCCATAGATTGAATTAGATAGTAACTTTCATGTATCTAAATTGCTATTGATAATCATTTTCATTTGAACATCCTGTAAATAAGTATAGTCATTAATTCTGTGAAAATCTTGTGAATGGTGTGAGTTAATCAAATTAAACATAAATTAGATACAACCTCATCTAATGCGCACCAGAGTCAGTCCACACACGTGCTAATCAATAGATTGAGCACCTTATGAACCATGATTTCTACTGCAAAACAATGACCATTTCCTAATAGCAATCTTCTTTTTATAGTTTCCTTCTTTTCATATTTCACAGAAACTATTTTATTATCTTATTTTTATCATTCAACCATTGAATAGCCTCTGCCATGTATCGTTTGAATATACCTGTCTCTCTTCTCACACTTTAACTTTTTTCTTACATACCCAATATATAAGTCTACTACATTTGGATTCACTACTACGTTATATCCCCAAACTTGATTTAAAAGCATTTCACGGCTCAATATTGTATTTTTATTCTTAATTAAAAATACAAGTAAATCGTACTCGCGCTTCGTAAGCGAGAGATTTTCGCTACCTTTTTTCACAATATTGCTAGATGTATCAACAAAGAGATCTTTAAATTGAAAAAAGTTTGTCTCATTTTGCTGGATATAGTCAGTTCTCCTTAAAATAGCTTGAACCCTTGCTACTAATTCTTCTTTCACAAATGGTTTTCTAATATAATCATCTGCTCCTGCTTGTAGCCCTGCTATGCAATCCTTACTAGAAATATTGTCAGTCACAATAATGATCGGTGTCGTTTTAACAAGTCGTATTTGTCTACAAATTTCTGGTCCCGATATACTTAATGAATCCCAATCCAATATGATAATATCCCAATCTTGTTCATATGCTATATTTAAACCTTGGTTTTCATTGTGAAGTTTTAAAATGAAATGGCCCTCTTGCGTTAAACCGCTTACGATTTTTTTTGCTAAAGACCGTTCATTCTTAATTACTAACACCTGCCTCACCGATGGTTCACCTCTACTTCAATTTATCTCAAAAAAACATTTTTAAATTTATAAATATGAAACCCCTAAAAAAGGCCATTGTAACAGCTTATTAGGAGAACTCTATATAATCTTACAATAGATATGAATAGAAACACAAAGGATATGAAGATTTAAATACATATTATGTAATCATTAAAGGTAGCTATAGTATATACCTGTTTATCAGCAATAACTATTTCTTCATTTTCTGTTTCAGGGGTACCGCCCTCCCCCTCATCAACTTAAGCATTTTATAAAACCACAAAACAAAAAGAACCATAACCTCGCCAATTTGGAAAAGTTATGGTTCATATCATACAAAATAAAAAAACCACCAAATATGTATTGGTGGAGACGGTGGGAGTCGAACCCACGTCCAAAAATATCGGCACTTAAGCTTCTACGAGTGTAGTCGATATATTAGCATTTCGCGAACTCTTCGGCCTATCGACAGGCTTCCAAGTTGCTAGTCTGATTGTTCTCTTCCTTCGCCCTCAGACGGCGAACTCCGGCGTAGTCCACTTAGTTTGAGTCCCTTACCCTACCACATGGACGATGGAGGGAGGAACCTTTAGTGCAATTAAGCAGCTAAAGAAAGATTGTTTTGTTTGCCAATTATAGGCTTTGACGTTTTAACGAGGCCGATCCCCTCGACTCGCAACCTAAGCTCGAACTATCCCTGTCGAATCCGTAACGTCCCCATGATAAAAATGGAGCATACGAAGAAATATCGTGATAGCTACTAAGAGCTGTTTTTCAATGTGCAACAATCTTACATAAGTTATTATAACATACGCGCGTCGTTTTACAAATGTAAATATCTGTATTACATCTTTTGACGATCACGGAACGCGCGTGCAATTTCACGTTTTGCTTCTTTTTCTTTTAAATCGTTACGCTTATCATATTGCTTTTTACCTTTTGCTAAACCAAGTGCCATTTTCGCGAATCCATTTTTTAAATAAATTCTAACTGGAACTAATGCATAGCCTGTTTCTTTTGAAGCACCCGTTAACTTCTCAATTTCTTTTTTATGAAGAAGTAACTTTCTCGTGCGAAGCGGATCATGGTTGAAACGATTCCCTTGCTCATATGTACTAATATGCATATTATGTACCCATACTTCACCATTATGCACACGTGCAAACGCATCTTTCAAGTTCACGTGTCCAGCGCGAATCGACTTAATTTCCGTTCCTTGAAGGACAAGCCCTGCCTCGTATGTTTCTTCGATGAAATAATCATGAAATGCTTTTTTATTTTGTGCAATAACCTTACCTGTACCCTTTGGCATATAACGTCCCTCCTCTATTTTTACTATTGTAACAAATGTTAATAAAAAGCGAAAGTGGCTCGCTCAGAATGTGAGGTGGATGGAGCTTCTGACCTTGAGGCGCTCTTTGCCTCTCGGGAAGAAGCGAAGCCGCCGAACATTCTAGCCACTGTAGCTGGATTCCAACAAAAAGCAAAAGTGGCCCGCTCTCAAGCCACCAATAAAAAAGAAAAAGCCCCGCTTTTCATCAAAGCGAAGCCCTCCTTTTCTTACTTACGCTTTTTCTTTTTCTTCTTGAATCCTGGTACATTTTCGAAGAATGCTTTTTTCTTCTTACCGTTACCATCTTTTTTCCCTGGCTGACTAGCGGACGTGGAAGTGGAAGCAGAAGCTGATCCTCTTCCTTTTCCTTTGCCACCACGGTCGAATTTTCTACCTGTACCACGTTCTCCGCCGCGCTCATCACTGCGCTCGCTACGTCCACCGCGTTTCTTTCTGCCTGTTCTTGGCTGTTCGATAACGACTGGACGATCTTTGAACTTACGACGAGGCGTACCTTTCATGCCAACGATTTCAAAGTCGATTGCACGCTCGTCTTTATTTACGTTAATAACGCGAATTGTAATTTCGTCTCCGATGCGGAATACGTTACCTGTACGTTCTCCGATCATTGCAAAATGTTTCTCGTCATAACGGTAGTAATCATCTGTTAAGTAGCTAACATGTACAAGACCTTCAATTGTATTTGGAAGCTCTACGAATAAACCGAAGTTTGTTACAGAGCTAATCATACCATCATACTCTTCGCCGATTTTATCAACCATATACTCTGCTTTTTTCATTTCGTCTGTTTCACGTTCTGCTTCAACTGCACGGCGTTCCATATTAGAAGAATGCTCTGCAATTTCAGGTAAGTTTTCACGCCATTTTGCTTGTGTTTCGTTGTCAACTTTACCGTTAATGATGTATTCACGAATTAATCTATGAACGATTGTATCTGGGTAACGACGAATTGGTGATGTGAAATGTGTGTAGAACTCAGTTGATAAACCGAAATGTCCTAAGCTATCCGCATCGTAACGCGCTTGCTTCATTGAACGAAGCATTACTGTTGAAATAACTACTTCTTCAGGCTGTCCTTGAACCATTTCAAGAATTTGTTGCAGCGCACGAGGATGTATTTCATTCGCACGTCCTTTTACTGCATATCCGAAGTTTGTTACAAACTCGAAGAAACGTTCCAGCTTATCTTCTTTCGGATCTTCATGGACACGGTACATGAATGGTACGTTCATCCAGTGGAAATGCTCTGCTACTGTTTCGTTCGCAACAAGCATAAATTCTTCAATTAACTTCTCTGATACAGAACGATCACGCATGACAACATCTGTCGGTTTACCTTCTTCATCTACTAATACTTTCGCTTCTTTAAAGTCAAAGTCGATTGCACCGCGGCGCATACGTTTTTCACGTAAAATCTGCGCCAATTGACCCATCTCTTTAAACATCGGTACGAGCGGCTCATAGCGT
Source organism: Bacillus pretiosus (assembly GCF_052947655.1). Classification (NCBI taxonomy): domain Bacteria; kingdom Bacillati; phylum Bacillota; class Bacilli; order Caryophanales; family Bacillaceae; genus Bacillus; species Bacillus pretiosus. The sequence continues at coordinate 4,882,427 of NZ_CM129593.1, forward strand.
TTGATTAACTCTTCGTCCTCATCTTCTAAAATGCTTCTTACGTCAGCATACGTCATACGCTCTGTCGTTTTAATCACACTTTGGAAAATCTCATGCTTTACAACATCACCTAAGTTGTTGATTTCCATTTCACAAGATAACGTCAGACGGTCTACTTTCGGGTTTAACGAACAAATACCGTTAGATAGACGATGCGGAATCATCGGAATTACACGGTCAACAAGATATACACTCGTTGCTCTTTCCGCTGCTTCTACATCAATTGGAGAACCTTCTTGAACGTAATGACTTACATCCGCAATATGAACGCCAAGCTTGTAGTTACCGTTCTCGAGCTTCGTTACTGTAACAGCGTCATCTAAATCTTTCGCATCTGCACCGTCAATCGTTACAATCATTTGGTCACGCAGGTCACGGCGATCTTTTAAATCTTCTTCTGAAATCGTTTCTGGTACACTGTTTGCATGCTCCATCACTTCTTCAGGGAATGCTAAAGGTAGATGATGTTTATGAATAACTGATAAAATATCTACTCCTGGATCATTTTTATGACCTAGAATTTGAATAACTTCACCTTCTGCACTTAAACGATTCTCTGGATAGCTCGTAATTTTCACAACTACTTTATGGCCTTCTACAGCACCCATTGATGCACTTTTCAAGATAAAGATATCACTCGTCCAGCGCTTATTGTCAGGTACAACAAATCCAAAGTTTTTCGATTCTGTATATGTACCAACTAGTTCTTTCGTGCCGCGCTCTAAAATACGTACAATTGAACCTTCTTGGCGTGATCCACTTGATTGTGCGCTAACACGCGCTAATACTGTATCGCCATGAAGTGCACCGTTTAACTCTGTAGGTGGGATGAAAAGATCATCATCTCCCGTTTTCTTCTCTTCTGGTACAACGAATGCAAAGCCACGTGCATGTCCAATTAATTTACCGCGTACTAAATTCATCTTTTCAGGAAGACCGTAACGGTTACTACGTGTGCGAATAACAAGTCCCTTCTCTTCCATCATTACAAGTGCCTTTACAAAATCTTTAAAGCCCTCAGACCCTTCAATTCCAAATGCCTCTTCTAACTCTTGTATTGTTAACGGTTTATACGCTTCTTCTCTCATAAATAACAACAACTTATCAATATTTTCTTGTATGATTTCTTCCAAGCAGAAATACCTCCTTTAAACCCTTATATTATTTAGTGTATCCGAAAGACTGGGGATGTATAAAGCGAAAATTTAATACTCCCCTAATGATTTTTACAGTTTTCACAAAAAATTCCTTATGAAAAAAAGAGGCAACTAGATCTTACCAATCTAGTTGCTCCAAGAAGTTATATACATCCTCATGTAGCTCGTCACGTTGCTTATCAAGTGTAATGACATGCGTAGAGTCTTCATACCATTTAATGTCTTTTAACGTAGATTCTACACCGTTATAAATAATGTTAGCACTATCTGTATTAATCATTTCATCATGACGTGCTTGTACAACAAATGTAGGTGCATAAATCATATCCACATTGTTACGTACGTCAGCAATTAATTGTTGTAATGCTTTTAATGTATTCATCGGTGTCTTTTGGAATTCCAACATTTCTTGTTCGATTTGCTCTGGTGATTTTTGCTCACGGTTTTTATATTCGCGGGCATATGCCAATATACCTTGGTACATCGTTTCTTCACTCTTAATATACATTGGTGCACACATTGGTACTACACCTAAAACAGGTACTGTATAACCTAATTTTAAAGAAAATACGCCGCCAAGTGATAATCCAACAACAGCAATTTTCTCAAAGCCTTTATCTTTTAAAAGCTGATATGCCTCCATTACGTCTTGCCACCAATCTTCAGGACCTGTATGAACAAGCTCTTCTGGTGGTACACCGTGCCCTTTATAAATTGGCGCATGACAAGTGTAGCCTTTCTTCTCTAAGAAACGCCCTAACATACGTACATCAGCTGAGTTTCCTGTGAAACCATGTAGTAATAAAACAGCGCGGTCTCCACCCTCAAATGTAAATGGTTTCGGAGATGCTAATTTCATCATGTACTTCTCCTCTTTCTCTTCTGTAATCTAGTCGTATTCTTTCTATATCTAGTGTACCATATTTATATTTCTATAATCTAATTAGAAACATCTTTCAAATGGCAAAATAAAAAAAGAAGAACCATTAGTACATCTTACTAACGCTTCTTCTTTCAATTCTATAAATTTAAGTACGTAACAGCAATTGTTAATACGAAGAATAGAACAGCTAAAACAATTGTAATACGGTTTAATACCGCTTCAATTCCACGTGCTTTTTGCTTACCAAATAATTGCTCTGCACCGCCTGAAATTGCACCTGAAAGGCCTGAGCTATTACTAGACTGCATAAGTACCATAACAATCATTAAAATCGATACAATAATAAGTAAAACGGATAATAACGTATGCACTTGGCGTACCTCCTACAAAGATTCAGTTATTTTAACTGTAGCATAAATTCTATAGAAAAGCGAGAGCTATAGAGTCGCTCTCGCTTTTCTTCTATTACATAAACATCATTGCAAATAACGGCCCGAGCAAACATGTCAAAATTGCTGTTAATGTCATTGTTACCGATCCAATAACACCTTCATGTTCATTATTTTTCATCGCTCTCATTACACCCATAATATGAGAAGCACATCCAAATCCGATACCTTTACCAACTGAGTTTGTAACGCGGCTCCATTTTAATAAAAGTGGGCCGGTAATCGTTCCAGTAATACCTGCGATAACAACGAAAGCTGCTGTTAATGACGGTACACCACCAACTTGCTCTGAAACACTCATCGCAACTGGCATTGTCACCGATTTTGGTAAAGAAGATAAAATTAAGCTTTTATCTGTTCCCATAAGTGATGCAATGGCAAAATCACTTGCGATTGCAACTGTTGTCCCTACTAATACGCCACCAGCAATCGGTACAACATATTTTTGCAGAACGTGACGTTGCTTATAAAGAGGAATTGCAAATGCTACAACACCAGGTCCCAGCAGTTTTGCAATCCAGCCACCACCGCTTTCCATATAATGTTGATATGGTATATCAAGCATGATAAATAAGAAAGCCATTAATCCTGTTGCTACAAGCATTGGAATGGTGAATGGTGTTGGAAATAATTTATAGATTTTTTTAGATAATTGGTATAATAGCACCGTAAAAAGAACCCAACCGATTCCGATTAATATTTGGCTCATCGCGACTCTCTTTCCTTTCTATTCGCAAGATATTGTCCTGTATGCCCTGCGACAATAATAATTAAAAATGTACTCGCTACAATTGTAATGAAAAGAGAAATTCCTTTACTCATAAAAAAAGCACCGTAATTCATTAGGCCAAGTGTTGGCGGAATTAATAAAAACGGCATAATAGCAACGAGTGTTTCTGCTCCTAAATCGAACCATTTCACTGGAAGGACTTTTAGGCTAAGTAAAACAAGTAAGAGGAACATTCCAATCAAACTTCCTGGAATCGGAATATTTAACACTTCTTGTAACCAAGTTCCAACCATATACAAGACGTAAAGAGCAGCAATTTGGACAAGAATCTTTGTAAATTTCATGTTCATCATCCCTCATGTTTATACGATCTTCTCTTAATATCTTTATCATAGTATAAATTGTAAAAAGCTGCAATTTATCAACTTGACAGCAAAAACAGCTTATGTTAGACGCTTACAACCTTGATATGACTGGATTTCCGCATAGAAATTAAGTCAAAAACCTTGACCTAATATAAAAAGTTTTTATTTTCTGAATTTATAACGTTGTTATTTCAATAAAATAATCTTTTTATCCTTAAGCTTACATATATATAAAGTGAAACTTTCATTAGTGGTGGTTTTCTTCATCCCTACAATCAGGCTTTTACGGGATAAACAAGATAGGTGGTGAACATATGCCAAAAAAAGTTCTTATTTTTTGTGATCCTGGGATTGATGATACGATGGCTCTCCTCTTAGCATTCTTTATTGATGAAATAGAAATCGTCGGCATTGTTGCTGATTACGGCAATGTTCCAAAAGAAATGGCTGTACAAAACGCTCATTTTCTTAAGAACGAAGCAAAGGATAGAAATATCAAGATATTTGGTGGATCAGAACGCCCACTTACTGGCGCCCCTCCTGCTTTCTTTACGGAAGTACACGGGAAACAAGGGCTCGGGCCAATTATTCCAAAGGGACATGTGACTAACGGAGAAATGGAGAATTTTTTCGAAGTTATTCCTCTTATTGAACAGTATAAAGATGAATTAATCATTGTTAGTTTAGGCAGACTTACCTCCCTAGCAATTTTATTCATCTTATGTAAACAGCTCATGAAGCAAGTTAAATCTTACTACGTAATGGGCGGTGCCTTTTTACATCCTGGTAATGTTACCCCTATTTCCGAAGCAAACTTTTATGGCGATCCTACTGCTGCTAATATAGTCCTTCAATCCTCACCTAACATGTACATCTATCCATTAAACGTCACTCAGTATTCCATCATTACACCAGAAATGGCTGAATATATTGAAGCAAAAGGAAAAGCCCCACTCGTCAAACCGTTATTCAATCATTATTACTACGGATATTATAAAGACGCCTTACCGCATTTAAAGGGGAGCCCCTTCCATGACACAATGCCAATACTCGCTTTACTTGATAACTCTATGTTTACATATCACAAGTCACCTATCGTTGTCATGACAGAATCTTATGCACAAGGAACAAGCATAGGGGAATTTCGTTCTTTAGGAGAATCTAAGCCATTTATTGATTGGCCGAGTCATCAAATCGCAATTGATTTTGATTATAACCGCTTCTTTAAACATTTCATGTCACTTATGACGGGTGAGCAATTTTAACATAAAAAAACAGACCGTGATTTCTCACGGTCTGTCGTTATTTTCTACAATTATCGTTTGATGTTGTAGAAAGATTTGATACCATCGTAAACAGCGATTTCGCCTAGTTCGTCTTCGATGCGTAATAATTGGTTGTACTTAGCAATACGGTCAGTACGGCTCATAGAACCAGTTTTGATTTGGCCAGCGTTAGTTGCAACTGCGATGTCAGCGATTGTAGCATCTTCAGTTTCACCAGAACGGTGAGATACAACTGCTGTGTAACCAGCACGTTTAGCCATTTCGATAGCTTCGAAAGTCTCAGTTAAAGTACCGATTTGGTTAACTTTAATTAAGATTGAGTTAGAGATACCTTTTTCGATACCTTCAGCAAGTTTTTGAGTGTTAGTTACGAATAAGTCGTCACCAACTAATTGTACTTTATCACCGATACGCTCAGTTAATAATTTGTGACCATCCCAGTCGTTTTCGTCTAAACCATCTTCGATAGAGATGATTGGGAAGTCTTTGCAAAGCTCTTCGTAGAAATCAACCATTTCTGCAGAAGTTAAGCCAGTACGGCCTTCGCCTGCAAGGTCATATTTACCAGTTTCTTTGTTGTAGAACTCAGAAGAAGCAACGTCCATTCCTAAGAATACGTTCTCGCCAGCTTTGTAACCAGCTTTTTCGATAGCTTCGATGATTACTTCTAATGCTTCACGGTTAGAACCAAGGTTTGGAGCGAATCCACCTTCGTCACCTACTGCAGTGTTAAGACCTTTGTCATGTAATACAGCTTTAAGTGCATGGAATACTTCAGCACCCATACGGATTGATTCTTTGAATGTTGGAGCACCAACTGGTAAGATCATGAACTCTTGGAAGTCTACGTTGTTATCAGCGTGAGAACCACCGTTGATGATGTTCATCATTGGAGTTGGTAATTGTTTTGCATTGAATCCACCAAGGTAACGGTATAATGGAAGACCTACGAAGTCAGCTGCTGCGTGAGCTACTGCCATAGATACACCAAGGATAGCGTTAGCGCCTAGTTTACCTTTGTTTGGAGTGCCATCTAATTCGATCATAGCACGGTCGATACCAGCTTGGTCAGTTACGTCGAAACCAACGATTTCTGGAGCGATTGCTTCGTTAACGTTGTTTACTGCATTTAGAACACCTTTACCAAGGTAACGAGATTTGTCACCGTCACGTAATTCTACTGCTTCGTGCTCACCAGTAGATGCACCACTTGGTACGATAGCGCGTCCGAAAGCGCCGCTTTCTGTGTAAACTTCTACTTCTACAGTTGGGTTACCACGAGAGTCAAGGACTTCGCGAGCATAAACATCAATAATTGTTGACATAATAAATTCTCTCCTTTTTATATAAGCAAATTATTTAATAATTGTTTTACCTGTCATTTCTTTCGGTTGTTCCACATTTAAAAGCGTAAGCATTGTTGGAGCGATATCTCCTAAAATACCACCTTCACGAAGCTCTACATCATTTTTTGTAACGATGAAAGGAACCGGGTTAGTTGTATGAGCTGTCATTGGTCCACCATCAGCAGTTAACTCCTGATCAGCATTACCATGGTCAGCAGTAATAAGTGCTACACCATCTTTTGCAAGAATCGCTTCTACAACTTTTCCTAAACATTCGTCAGTTGCTTCTACTGCTTTAATTGTTGGTTCCATCATCCCAGAATGGCCAACCATATCACAGTTTGCAAAGTTAAGAATGATAACATCATGTTTATCATTTTCGATTTCATTTACTAAAGCGTCCGTTACTTCGTAAATGCTCATTTCAGGTTTCAAGTCATACGTTGCAACCTTCGGTGAGTTAATTAAAATACGCTCTTCTCCTGGGAATTCAGCCTCACGACCACCGCTAAAGAAGAATGTAACGTGCGGATACTTTTCAGTTTCCGCGATGCGAAGTTGCTTTAATCCCGCTTGCGCAACAACTTCACCTAATGTGTTATCAAGGTTCATTGGCTTGAATGCCACGTAACCATCTACAGTTTCACTGAAATGTGTCATACAAACGAATTCAGGAATGTGAGGTACTTTTTCACCACGATCGAACTCACGGAAGTCTTCGTTTGTAAATACACGAGCAATTTGAATTGCACGGTCTGGACGGAAGTTATAGAAGATAACTGCATCATCATCATTGATTGTTGCAACTGGCGTGTTATCTTCGTTAACAATTACAGACGGCAATACGAATTCATCATAGATACCGTTCGCATAAGAGTCTTCTACACACTCTTCTGCTGATTTATAAGTAGGGCCTTCACCATTCACCATAGCACTGTAACATTTTTCTACGCGATCCCAACGCTTGTCACGGTCCATAGAGTAATAACGACCAGAGATAGTCGCGAATTGTCCTACTCCTGTTTCTTTAATTACTTCATTTGTTGCATCGATATAACCTTTTGCTGTTTGTGGTCCAACATCGCGGCCATCTAAGAATGCATGGATATAAACTTTCTCCACGCCTTCTTTTGCTGCTAAGCGAAGAAGAGCAAACATATGGTTCATGTGACTGTGCACACCACCATCAGAAAGTAAACCGAATAAATGAAGAGCAGTACCTTTTTCTTTTACGCTTTTAATTGCATTTTGGAAAGTTTCGTTCTGATCGAACTCACCTTCACGAATTGCAACGTTTACGCGTGTTAAGCTTTGATATACAATACGGCCAGCACCGATATTTAAGTGACCAACCTCAGAGTTACCCATTTGACCTTCTGGAAGACCTACTTCCTCACCACAAGCTGTAAGCGTTGTGTGAGGGAATTTGTTCCAGTAACCATCAAAATTAGGTTTCTTAGCTTGTGCTACAGCATTCCCATGAGTTTCTTCACGTAGTCCGAAACCATCAAGAATGATTAAAGCTGTTGGCTTTCTCATTTTACCGCCCCCAGAAGACCTAAGAACGAAGCAGGCTCTAAGCTAGCACCGCCAACTAAAGCGCCGTCGATGTCAGATTGTGCCATATACTCTTTAATGTTTTCTGGTTTTACGCTACCGCCGTATTGAATACGAACAGCTTCTGCAGCTTCTGTAGAAACAGCTTCTGCAACAACTTTACGGATGTGCGCACATACTTCGTTTGCATCTGCAGAAGAAGAAGATTTACCTGTACCGATAGCCCAGATTGGCTCATAAGCGATAACAGTTGCTTTAACTTGCTCTTCTGTTAAACCTGCAAGTGCTTTTGTCACTTGACCTGCTACTAGATCAAATGTTTTTCCGCTTTCGCGCTCTTCTAAAGTCTCACCACAACATACGATTGGTGTTAAACCATGTTCAAATGCTGCAAGAGTCTTTTTGTTTACTGACTCATCTGTTTCAGCAAACATTTCACGACGCTCAGAGTGGCCAAGTACTACGTAGCCTACTTTTAAGTCGCTAAGTGCTACTGGGCTAATTTCGCCAGTGAATGCACCATTTTTTTCGAAGTGCATGTTTTGTGCACCTACTTGTAAATCAGTTCCTTCAGTTGCTGCTACTAAACGCTCTAAAAATAGAGCTGGAGAGCAAACTACTGCATCAACAGCTGAAGCTGCTGGGATTTGACCTTTAACTTCCTCTACGAAGCTAACTGCTTCAGATAGAGTTTTATTCATTTTCCAGTTACCTGCGATAATTGGTTTACGCATGCTTTGCACCGTCCTTTTTCTTTGGCTGCTACTTATTTGTCGTTAAGACAAACTACACCTGGAAGCTCTTTGCCTTCCATGAATTCTAATGACGCACCGCCGCCAGTAGAAATGTGGCTCATTTTATCAGCCATACCGAATTTTTCAACAGCTGCTGCAGAGTCACCACCGCCGATAACAGAGTATGTATCTTCTGCATCTGCTAATGCTTGTCCTACTGCTTTTGTACCTTCTGCGAATGGAGTCATTTCGAATACACCCATTGGTCCATTCCATACAACAAGCTTAGAATTTTTAATTACATCTGCATAAATTTCACGTGTTTTAGGACCGATGTCCACGCCTTCCCAAGTAGAAGGGATAGAGTCGATACCTACGATTTGAGTTGTTGCAGTTTCAGAGAATTCCTCAGTGATTACAACATCAACTGGCATGTAGAAGTTTACGCCTTTTTCTTTTGCAAGTTGCATAAATTCTTTAGCTAGTTCGATCTTGTCGTCTTCACATAGAGATAGACCAATTTCATGACCTAAAGCTTTAACGAATGTGTAAGCAAGTCCGCCACCGATGATTAAGTTATCTACTTTGTCTAATAGATGACGAATTACACCGATTTTATCTTTTACTTTCGCACCACCGATGATAGCTGTGAATGGACGTTCTGGGTTAGAAAGTGCTTTTCCAAGTACATCTAACTCTTTTTCCATTAATAATCCAGATACTGCTGGTAGGTAGTCTGCGATACCTGCTGTAGAAGCGTGAGCACGGTGAGCTGCACCGAATGCATCGTTTACGAAGATATCAGCAAGAGCTGCAAATTCTTTCGCAAGTTCTGCATCGTTCTTTTCTTCGCCCGCATAGAAACGTACGTTTTCAAGAACTAATACGTCGCCTTCGTTCATTGCTGCAACCATTTCTTGTGCAACTGGTCCGAATGCTTCGTCTGCTTTTTTAACATCTTTACCAAGAAGCTCGCCTAAACGTGCTGCTACTGGAGTAAGACGTAATTCTTCTACTGCTTGACCTTTTGGACGGCCTAAGTGACTTGCTAAAATAACTTTCGCACCTTGCTCTACTAAATATTGAATTGTAGGAAGAGCTGCACGGATACGAGTTTCATCTGTAATTTTGCCTTCTTTCATAGGTACGTTGAAATCAACGCGGCAAAATACACGCTTACCTTTTAAATCTACGTCACGAATTGATTTTTTGTTCATTGGATTTCCCTCCGACTACTAGTTAGGATTGACAAAACCCACTCAAAAGCTTAACACATTTGCTTTTAAAACGAAAGAAGAGAGAGAGGGAACAAACCCTCTCCCTCGTTTTGTCATTGATTACTTATATAATTAAGAATTAAAGACCTTTAGAAGTCATGTATGCTGCTAGGTCTACTACGCGGTTAGAGTAACCAGTTTCGTTATCGTACCAAGAAAGTACTTTAACCATGTTACCTTCCATTACCATTGTAGATAATGCATCGATTGTAGAAGAAGCTGTACATCCGTTATAGTCGATAGATACTAATGGCTCTTCGCTGTATCCAAGGATACCTTTTAATTCGCCTTCAGCTGCTGCTTTGAATGCTGCGTTTACATCTTCAACTGTTACTTCTTTGTCAAGTTCAACAACTAAGTCAACAAGAGAAACGTTAGCAGTTGGAACACGTACAGCGCCACCATTTAATTTACCTTTAAGTTCTGGTAATACTAATGCTACAGCTTTAGCTGCACCAGTAGATGTTGGGATCATGTTTTCAGCTGCTGCACGAGCACGACGTAAATCTTTGTGTGGTAAGTCTAAGATTTGTTGGTCGTTAGTGTAAGAGTGAATTGTTGTCATCATTCCGCGTTTTACGCCGAATTTTTCGTTTAATACTTTAGCGAATGGAGCTAGACAGTTTGTAGTACAAGAAGCGTTAGATACTACGTTGTGGTTAGCTGCATCATATTGTTCGTGGTTAACACCCATAACTACAGTGATATCTTCGTCAGAAGCTGGAGCTGAGATGATAACTTTCTTAACTGATCCACCTAAGTGTTTTTCAGCGTCTGATTTTTTAGTGAAACGGCCAGTAGATTCTACTACTACTTCTACTCCGTAGTCGCTCCATGGTAATTGAGCTGGGTCACGCTCAGCGATAACTTTAATTTCTTTACCGTTAACAACGATGCTGTTTTCGTTAGCAGATACTTCTGCATTTAAAGTTCCGTGAACTGTGTCATATTTTAAAAGGTGAGCTAATGTTTTAGCATCTGTTAAGTCGTTGATTGCTACTACTTCTACCTCAGAGTTGTTAAGAGCTGCGCGGAATACGTTACGTCCGATACGTCCAAATCCATTAATACCAATTTTAGTCATTTGAATTTCCTCCTTGGGGGATTATATTAAAGGGTAATACCCTTTGTTAACTGTTTTGCTGCACCTTCATCTGTAATTAGAATTGAAGTGTGCCCTTGTTTAATTACAGCCTGTATTGCCTTTGCCTTTGAAGAACCTCCAGCGACTGCAACAACGTGAGATACATGTTGTAAATCCTCAAGTTGCATACCAACTGTTCTTACTTTATGAACAACATTTCCTTGTTCATTAAAGTAGTAACCGAAAGCTTCGCCTACTGCTTCGCTTGCTTGAATCTTTAACCAATCTGCTTCTGAAGTATTTCTGCGACGTGCCATTGTTAACGCATCACCTATTCCATGAATGACGATATTGGAAGATCGAATCAACTCAAGAACTTCTTTCACGGAAGGCTCTGTCACAATAGACGCATATGCTTCGCTACTAACATGGTCTGGAACATACAATAAGCGATAATTACTCATCGTATTTTGTGCCATCTTGGCACAAATGGTATTGGCTTCTAATTCGACACCCTCTCCAATTCCACCACGCGCTGGGACAAATAGCATATGTAAATCTTTGCAATCAAGCTGCATCATGTCCGCAGCAGCAGCTAGCGTAGTTCCTCCAGCCACAGCAACGATATTATTCGCTGTCAGACGGTCTTTTATACAAGTCACACAAGCACGGCCCATCTCCAGTTTGACCCAAGGTGATTCATCACTATCACCAGGGACAACGAAAACTTCATCCAAGTCTAATGTTTCCTTAAGTTGCTTTTCTAAAACCTTTAACCCGGAAATTTCTTTCATAAAGTCTTCCAAAGCAAGAACTAAAGCTGTTCCTTCTTCTGTCAAAGTCATTCCAGAAGAAGCGACGTGAACTAAGTTTTGTTCTTTCAAAACTTGAACTTCACTTCGCAATACTCGTTCTGTCATACCGAGACTTGCTGACAAGTTTCTTCTTCCAATCGGCTGCATGAGCCTAATGTATTGAAGAATTTGCATTCTCGTTTGCATAACAGGTAGCAGATCAGGTAATAATTTTTTTGTGTTCTGAATCCATGAGCGCATATCTTTTCTCCTCACTACATTGGTTCATTTTTCCTCGTGGTCACTTTACGTCCCGTAGTGACATTTTGTGTCCCACATAGGTTAAAAAAATAATCCCTGCTACGTGTATTATTGTAACAGGAGATAGAAACTTATTCAACTCTTAACTGCATTCTTTATATAGTTTATTATGACACCTTTGTGAATGTTACCATATTCTACTTGTTTTCCGCCTATTTCTACCACCGGAATCATTAGGTGATATTTTTCTAAAAGGTCATTATCTTCATATATATTTATTTCCTCGATTTGAAAAGAATATTCACATTGTACTTCCTCTAAAACTTGTTTCGCCTGCACGCAAAGGCCACAATCTTTTTTTGTATACAGTACAACTTTCATATTCTTCACCTATCCGATCGTTTTTCGTAATGATGACGCTGGAATGTGCATTTGTTCTCTATACTTCGCCACTGTTCTTCGAGAAATAACGATTTCATGCTCTTCTTCTAATAATTTTGAAATCTTTTGATCTGAAAGTGGCTTTTTCTTATTCTCCGCCTCAACAAGCGTTTGGATAAATCGTTTCACACGCTTTGTAGAAACTGCTTCATCTTCAGTAGTCGAAATAGCATTACTAAAGAAAGATTTCATCTCAAATAAACCATGTGGTGTTTGCACATATTTATTTCGCGTTGCACGACTAATTGTAGATTCATGCACACTTAACTCTTCCGCTACCTCTTTTAAAGCAAGCGGTTTTAAATATTCTGGACCTTCCCAGAAGAAATCACGTTGTTTTTCCATAATAATAGTCATCACTTGCAGAAGCGTTTGTTTTCTCTGTTTTAAACTGCGCATAATCCACTGCACATGCTGATACTTTTCTGATACATAAGATGCTACTTCACTTTCACTATTATTCAGAAGCGCACTATACTCAGAATGAATTTCAATTCTCGGCATATTTCTCTCGTTCATTTGTAAAACGAGACGATCACCATCTTTTTTCACCGCCATATCAGGCACAATATAAAGCGGTTTATCAGAAGAAAACGCAAGACCTGGTTTCGGCTGTAATGACGTAATACAGTTCACCGCCGATTGCAATTCTTCATTACTACACTTCAACACTTGAACGAGCTTTCGCCAATCTTTCTTCACGAAATAAGCGAAGTGATCCTCTATAACCTCTTCCGCTAATCCATTCCGTCTTTGTAAGCGCTTCAATTGTAAAGTTAGACATTCCTGAATATTACGCGCTCCTACCCCTGCTGGCTCGAGTGATTGGACAAGCTCTACAAAGCGGGCGACTTCATGAATCGGTGCGGAAAGGAGATCCGCTAACTCTTCGTTCGTTTCTTGTAAATACCCATTTCCATCCATGTTCATAATAATGAAAGAAGCTATTTTTCGCTCTTCTTCATCTATTTTATAATACTGTATTTGATTTAATAAATGTTGCTGAATCGTTGTTGAATCCACACTGTAGATTTCCATCTGATTCTCGATTTGTTTGCTGGTACTTTTACTGTTGTTAGAGCTCTTTTTCTTCTCCCTCTCAAAACCACCTAACTCAATAAGGGGATTCTCTAACGATTGCTCATACAAAAACTCCGATAATTCTTGTACATTATACTGGAGCATTGTAATCGCTTGCCTTAACTCTTGTGTCATTGCCAAACGTAAGCTTTGTTCTTGTAAAAGACTTGCCTTCAAACTAATCTCCCCCTTGTTTCTATTGTACAATAAGTTTGGTAAAAGGAGAATGCTATCACAGACACCCATTCCAAAATATTATTAATTTATATGTATTAATGAGATTTACAACTTACAACCGAAATTTGAATAATATTGAAAGAAAATAATAGCGCGATAAAAATTATTACCACATACTAATAGTAAATCTTATTATCAGATATAACAAGTATTAATAAAAAAGGTCTGCACTTATATTTGTAAGTGCAGACCTTTTTATGCAGATAGATTCATTATGCTTCGTTAAATATAACATCCCCTTCTTCAGCAGGCCATTCACCTTCTAATTCCATGTCGTCTAACATCATTTCAGCCGTAAAGACAATCGCTATTAAATCCTTATGGTAGTCTCCGCTAGGCAAATAGTGATTAGGTCCAAAACAATCCCTATCAATTTCTTTATAGTGCACTTCCATATTTAACATGAATTTCAACATTTCATCGCCTGTAATTTCACCAGAATCAGACACAGCAACGGTTTTACGTTCGTTATCCCCTAAAATACTTAAATATCCACTAATTTTACGCACCTGCAATCCCCTCATACTATAATTTTTAGATAATTTTAGTATAAACTCATTACAAAATTAACAGAAGTACCTTGTAGGGCCATAACAAAAACCCCCTATACACAATTATTTCTAATCACATACAAGAGGTTGTTTTAAATTTACTATTTATTTTCAACACGTAACACCAACAATACATAACGCGCCCAGAGGGATTCGAACCCCCGGCAGACGTGGTACCGGAAACCACCGCTCTATCCGACTGAGCTATGGGCGCATGATTATAGAAAATAGTTCATTTTCTTTTCATAATAATAGCAATAAAATCCATCTAAATCAATAAAAATATCCCTGTAATCCTTTATGAACCTTAGTTAGGAATATATTAACAAAGTACTATCCCCTAAATTTTCCAATCATAAATTCATCCCAACTCACAAATTATAATCTTTGAATTGATATTCCAAAGGGGGCTTCATTCAATGACTGTAATTACAAAACTAAAGCAAACTGTTTCTGGATTAAAAAGTGCACAAGCTAGCTTAGAGGGATTCGCTCTTGATACGGATAACCAACAAGCAAAGCAACTTTTCCAAACAGCTGCAGAGCAAACGCAAACGATTATCGATTCTTTAAATCCACGCGTTGAAGAAGTCCAACAAGAAGAACCACAATACTCACAGCAATAACAGATTAGTCATGCTGTGAAATAGAAAAAGGATGATATGCAGTCATCCTTTTTCTATCACATTACATATTGCAATAGAAATGGAATGATAATCATGCGAAAACTCGGTCTCATAACCGCATTATTTGCCCTTCTATTTAGCTCTTTTACCGGATGTGATAATAGTCCCTTAGATAAAAAAGTGAAAGAAGAAGCAAAACGAACGGAGAAAGAAAAAGGTCCCAAACTAACAAAGACGAGTACGGAATCCTTTAATCAATCTATATCACAAGGAGCCAAGAAAAGGGCTCTCGCTATGGATGAAATTACAAAAAGCACAGCAGTGAATTCAAATTTGGATCTCTACATAGCAGTTCTACCTGAGCATCACGAAAGGTTTGGATTAAAGCCTCTGCGTAAGAAGCTTCAAAAGCAGCTAAGTGATGAGCATCCTACTTTCGATGTTCGTGTAAGTACTGATAAAAAAATCTTTATGTTACTCGAAAAGCTTGAGAGCAAAATTAAGAAAAAAGAAGTATCTAAAGACGAGATCAATAAGCAATTAAAACTCATTGGGAAAAAAATGGAGTCTAACACTTAACGCTTTTTAATAGAAAAGGAAGGATCGCAATGTCTAGTAAAGATAAGAACTTAACCCCTGTGCAACAAGAGTATAAAAAATTCGAGCAAGAACGCGAACCGAAGCGTCCTGTCTTGAAAAATTGTATTAAAGCCTTTTTCGTCGGTGGTTTTATTTGCTTCATCGGACAACTCATTTCTACGTTTTATATCACATATTTTGACTTCACTGAGCGTTCAGCAGGAAATCCAACAGTCGCAACTCTCATTTTCATTTCCATGTTACTAACTGGTTTTGGTATATATGACCGCTTTGGGCAGTTTGCTGGAGCAGGCACAGCTGTACCCGTTACTGGATTTGGTAACTCTGTTATTGCCGCATGTATCGAACACCGAACAGAAGGGTTCGTACTCGGCGTTGGAGGAAATATGTTTAAATTAGCTGGCTCTGTTATTTTGTTTGGTGTATTTTCAGCTTTCGTCATCGCACTTATTAAAACGATTCTCGTTCAATGGGGAGGGCTATAAATGTTACAAGGACACCGAACGTGGGTATTTGAAAATAAACCCGTTATTATTTCGACAGGAGTCGTTGGTGGACCGTTTGAAGCAAAAGGAAACATTCCAGAAGACTTCGATATCCTCCATGAAGATTTATGGCTCGGACAGGATTCCTATGAAAAAGCCCATAAAATTTTATTCGAAGAAGCTTGTAGCCGCGCTACTGAAAAAGCCAAGCTTCGTAAAGACGATATTCAATTCGTACTTGCAGGAGATTTAATTAATCAAATCACTCCAACAAGCTTTGCCTGCCGTACACTCGGAACACCATATCTCGGATTATTCGGAGCATGTTCTACTTCCATGGAAGGATTAGCGCTCGGGGCAAGTATTGTAAATGCAAAAGGCGCAAAATATTTATTAACCGGGGCATCTAGTCATAACGCCGCTGTAGAGAAGCAGTTCCGATATCCAACTGAATACGGCGGTCAAAAACCTCCTACCGCACAATGGACAGTAACTGGAGCTGGCGCAGCTATTTTAAGCGACACTGGACATGGTCCTAGAGTAACATCTGCAACAATCGGACGAGTGATTGATATGGGATTAACAGATCCTTTTAATATGGGTGGTGCGATGGCCCCAGCAGCTGTCGATACGATTGAGGCCCATTTACGCGAACGACAAATTGACGCCTCTTATTACGACTTAATTGTAACAGGTGATCTTGGACATGTCGGTCGCGAAATTGCTTATGACTTACTACATAAACACGGAACGAAAGTAACGAGCGAACAGTTTCAAGATTGCGGCATACTCATTTATAGAGAAGGGCAACCTGTCATAGCTGGTGCTAGCGGACCGGGATGTTCCGCAACAGTCGTGTACGGTCATTTATTAAACCGAATGAAAAGAGGAGAGTTCAAAAAAATACTTGTCGTTGCGACAGGCGCTTTACTATCTCCACTTACATTCCAACAAGAAGAAACGATTCCGTGTATCGCTCACGCCGTTTCGATTGAATTTGGAGGTGCAACGCAATGATTTTTTTCTGGGCTTTCGTCATCGGCGGACTCATATGTGTAATTGGCCAACTTATGTTTGATGTTGGCAAGCTAACACCCGCTCATACAATGGCAACACTCGTTGTTGCCGGTGCTATACTGGACGGATTCAACCTGTATGAACCATTAATCGACTTTGCTGGAGCCGGGGCAACTGTACCTATTACAAGTTTCGGTAATGCCCTCGTTCACGGCGCAATGGAAGAAGCTGCAAAACACGGCATCGTTGGCGTCATTACCGGAATGTTTAAAGTAACAAGCGCTGGTATTTCTGCTGCTATCATATTCGGATTCATTGGTGCATTACTATTCAAACCGAAAGGATAAGAGGTGTTTGTATGACAGTTATCGCTAGCGTTAAAACCTGCCTTGCTAGTGTAAGGGGCGCTCAAGCAAGTTTAAGCTCCCTTTCACTAAATTCACAGGACGCGGAATCAAAACGCGTATTTCATGAATGTATGTTAGAAATGGACAGCATCATCGCTGATTTACAGAATAGAGTTTCATTATTAGAACGTGAAGAACCTCAATATAAAGGGTTTTAAGTAGACTGGAGGAAATGACTATGTCTCACCTGCCGGAATGGACACTTGTCATTCTTCGCTCTGTATTCATATTAATTATTTTATTCGCTATTACGAAATGGTTAGGGAAAAGACAAATCTCTCAGCTCTCCTTTTTTGAATACATAGCCGGAATGACAATCGGTGACATCGCTGCCCAAGTATCTACAGGGCTCGATTCAAAATTTTTCCACGGCGTCTTTGCGATACTCATTTTCGCTGTGGTACCTTTTTTCACAGGAATCCTCTCCTTAAAGAACAAAACAGCTCGCGACTTCTTTGAAGGGAAATCTACCGTATTAATAAAAGATGGAAAAATACTCGAAGATAACTTAAAGAAAGAAAAATATACAAGTGACGAATTACTGGAACTACTCCGTGGAAAAAATGCTTTCAGCGTAGCTGATGTTGAATTTGCCGTACTAGAACCGAGCGGAGAATTAAATGTATTATTAAAGAAAGATCGCCAACCACTTACAGCAAAAGACGTTGGCTTAAAAGTACCGAATGAAAAAGAACCACAAACTGTTATTATGGATGGCAATGTCTTAGATGAACCTCTATCCTCTAGTGGACATAACCGCGCTTGGTTACATTCTGAACTAGAAAAGCTCGGTGTTGTTATTGAAAATGTCTTTCTCGGTCAAGTGGATTCATACGGACAACTTACTATCGACATTTATAATGACAAACTACAAATGCCTTCTCCTCAAAACAAGCCTTTATTATTAGCATCTTTAAAAAAATGTCATGCTGATCTTGAACTATTTTCCCTAGAAACAAAGTCGAAATCAGCAAGCGAAATGTATAGTAAAAACGCGAAACACATCGAAAAGATTTTAAATAAAGTAACCTATCTTTTAAAAGAATAGATATCACAAGAACGCTTCAGTAAAAAGGCGTTCTTTTCTTTTTACTACAGATTTCATGACGTTTAAATTTATGTAATTCGGTTATGATGTTGAAGATACATAAGCAGGGAATTTCAAAAACATAGCGAATAATTCATGGTACAACTACATATTTTTTTGATTTAAAGTGGTTTCGTTTGACCTTTATTGACCATAATTGTATTATAAGACTAAGAAAGCTTTAGAAGGAGGAAATAACAGATGAATTTAATTCCTACAGTAATTGAACAAACAAATCGTGGAGAACGCGCTTACGATATTTACTCTCGACTATTAAAAGACCGCATCATTATGCTTGGTAGTGCAATTGATGACAACGTAGCTAACTCAATCGTTTCCCAGCTTTTATTCTTGGAATCTCAAGATCCAGAAAAAGATATTCACATCTACATCAATAGCCCTGGTGGTTCTATCACAGCAGGTATGGCAATTTACGATACAATGCAATTTATTAAACCACAAGTATCAACAATCTGTATCGGTATGGCTGCATCTATGGGTGCATTCTTACTTGCAGCAGGTGAAAAAGGAAAACGTTATGCACTTCCAAACAGTGAAGTAATGATTCACCAACCACTTGGCGGAGCACAAGGTCAAGCGACTGAAATCGAAATCGCTGCAAAACGTATCCTATTCTTACGTGAAAAACTAAACCAAATTCTTGCTGACCGCACAGGTCAACCACTTGAAGTACTACAACGCGACACAGACCGCGACAACTTCATGACAGCTGAAAGAGCTCTAGAATACGGCTTAATCGATAAGATCTTTACAAATCGTTAATACTTAAAAGCGGAAGCGGCTCGTTCAGAATCGCAGGGCGATGGAGCCCCTGATTCCGAGGCGCTTTTTGCCTCGAATGAAGGGGCGAAACGACCGGAGATTCTAGCCGCTGGAGCTGGATAGACTAAAAGCGGAAGCGCCCTATAATTGGGCGCTTCTTTTATATATTGTTCCCCGCTCACATACCCCACCTAGTATAACCCTAAATATATCGGCGATTTTTCAAATATATCGACCGTAACTCCAATTATATCGGCGATTATTTTAATATATCGACGATTCGACACAACTTATCGACTTACCGACAATCCTCGACAAGCATGCACCCCCTACATACCCGACTCCCAACACCAAATAACAAAACAAAAAAGCTATCGCACATGCGCGATAGCTTCTTATTGTATATATGCAGCTAATGCTTCTAAAGCTTCTTCTGCATCTGAACCTTCTGTTGTAATTGTTATCATGCTACCAGTTCCAATTGCTAAGCTCATAATCCCCATTATGCTCTTTGCATTCACTGTCTTTCCATCTTTCTCGATGAAGATATCCGCATGAAAGCGATTGGCCTCTTGTACAAACAACGCAGCCGGACGTGCTTGTAAACCGTTTTTTAATGAAACCTTAACTCGTTTTTGAACCACAGCTCCATTTCCCCTTTAACCTCTTATTTTTTTGCTACCGCTTCCCCCGCGCGTAATTTCTCTGCAATCTCATCGATTTTACGCAAACGATGATTAATACCCGATTTACTAATTTTCCCCCCGGATACCATCTCGCCTAACTCTTTCAATGTTACATCTTGATAATCTCTTCGTAATTGTGCAATTTCTCGCAGTTTATCTGGTAATATATCAAGACCAACTGTCTCATCAATATAACGGATATTTTCAATCTGCCTTAGCGCTGCACCAATTGTTTTATTTAAATTGGCTGTTTCGCAGTTCACTAAACGATTTACTGAATTACGCATATCGCGAACGATTCGAATGTCTTCAAATCTTAAAAGTGCATTATGAGCGCCTATAATATTTAAAAACTCCGTAATCTTTTCTGCTTCTTTCAAATACGTAATGTACCCTTTTCTTCTTTCCAACGTCTTACTATTTAAATCAAATCCGTTCATCAATTCACATATAGCATCATTATGTTCCTTATATAACGAAAAGACCTCTAAATGATAAGATGATGTTTCTGGGTTATTTACTGAACCACCTGCTAAAAATGCACCTCGTAAATACGATCGTTTACAACATTTCTTCTCGATTAATTCCTGGGATATATTTCGAATTAACGAAAAGTCATCTCGAACAATATGAAGATCAGCTAATATTTCGCGAGACTTCTCAACAAGCCGCACAATATATACATTATTTTTCTTCAATCGCATTTTTTTACGAACAAGTAATTCTACCGTCACGTCATATCCTTTTTTCAAAAGCGTATAAATCCTTCTTGCGATTGCCGCATTCTCCGTTTGAATATCGATAGATAGACGACGGTTTGAAAAAGAAAGCGATCCGTTCATTCGAAGTAACGCTGATAATTCTGCTTTCTCACAGCATTCCTTCACCTCAAGATTCGTTAGCTCTTTCTTTGTTTCTGATGCAAATGACACAGTCAACACCTCCTTATACGATTACTTTGGAACAAAAATCTTGTCCTATATGAAATGATGAGCGTTACCTCAAACGAGGCAACGCACATCTACAACAGTGAATATAAAATAGAAGCTAGTTTTAATGTATCGTGCCTTACAACACGATCATCATACTTCGCTAATTGATCTTGAATGACATCAATATTGCTCTCTGTAAAACGCTCTTCATCTACTACAACTGGTGCCGACATTTCTTCCTCATACAACTGACGTAATTCACAAGGAATATCACGGTTATTTACAATTGCAGTATCGATAAATGGTTTACCTAAATGATCATGTAACGCCTGCACATGGTCAAACGCAGTATATCCCATCGTTTCACCAGCTTGCGTCATAACATTACACACATATACCTTCTTCGCTTTTGCAGCAAGAACAGCATCCCCGATTTTGTTAACAACTAAATTCGGTAATATACTCGTATACAAACTTCCTGGACCAAAAACAAGTAAATCAGCTCGTTTAATCTCAGCCAACGTTTCATGTAACGGCTCTACATCTTCTGGAGTTAAAAAGACGCGGTTAATCTTCTTCCCAGAATAAGGAATCTTTGATTCACCTGTTACAATTTCTCCATCTTCTAGTTCCGCATGAAGTACCGCACTTTGGTTCGCTGCAGGTAACACACGTCCTCTGACATTTAACACTTTACTCGTTTCCGTAATCGCATGGAAGAAGTCTCCTGTAATCGAGGTCATACCCGCTAATAATAAATTTCCTAACGCATGACCTTTCAGCCCGTCTCCCGTTGTGAAACGATGCTGAAATAAAGCTTCCACCAGCGGCTCTACATCTGATAACGCAACAAGTACGTTACGAATGTCACCTGGGGGTGGAATTTCGAGCTCATCACGTAATCTACCTGAACTGCCACCATCATCAGCGATTGTAACAACTGCTGTAATATCAACCGGATATTGTTTTAATCCTCTTAATAAAACAGAGAGTCCAGTACCGCCTCCCATGATAACAATTTTAGGTTTTCTCTCTTTTTTCATCCCTTAATGGCCCTTTCTCTTCTCCACATCACGATGAGATACATGAACGCTATACTCTGGTTTCAAATGTTTCCCAAGGTATTCTGTAAGCGTAACAGAACGATGCTGTCCACCTGTACATCCAATTGCAATTACAAGTTGACTCTTGCCTTCTCTTTTATAATGAGGCAGCATGAAAGTAATAAGATCCGTCAATTTTTCTAAAAACTTATGTGTCTCATTAAATTTCAGCACATACGATGAAACTTCTTCATCTAGTCCTGTTAATGGCTTCATATGTGGAATGTAATATGGATTTGGTAAAAAACGAACATCAAATACTAAATCTGCATCAATTGGAATACCGTACTTAAATCCAAACGACATAACATTTACACGAAATGCTTGCTCAGTTTCAGTTGAAAACAGATGAACAATTTTTTCACGTAATTCTTTCGGTTTTAAATCCGATGTATCCAGCACAATATTCGCTCGTGCCTTCATATCAGTTAATAAGCCACGCTCCATCTCAATTCCCTTTAAAGGCAAACCAGTTGGTGCAAGTGGATGCGAACGTCTCGTTTCTTTATAACGAGTTACAAGCGTGCCATCTTTCGCATCTAAGAATAAAATATGAGGAATAATCCATGTACGTTCTGATAAATCATCAAGTGCTCCCCATAAATGTTCGAAAAACTCTCGGCCACGTAAATCAACGCCAAGTGCCACTTTATTCATTTTCCCTTTTGAATCCGCCATAAGTTCAATAAACTTCGGCAATAACATCGGTGGTAAATTATCTACACAAAAATATCCTAAATCTTCAAAACTTTGTAAAGCTACTGTCTTTCCAGCTCCAGACATTCCTGTAATAATTACCATTTTTATATCATTATTCTCTGTCATCGTATCCTCTCCTTGACGGTTTAACTCGGATCTAATCGATATGAAAGCAACTCAAAATCTGGGGTATATACAAATGTACCGTAGATTATGCCATTTCCTTTAATTAAATAATCAATAATGTGATAATCTCCTGGTGCCATTGCTAAATCATCAATTTTGTCAAATGTATGCCAACCAATGATGCCTTCTTCGCTCTCTAGTTTGTTTTCTCCTGCAAAATCTGTCGCTAAAAAGGAGAACATCATCCATTCAGAAACAACTTTATCACCTTCTTGGATGACAAAGGTGAAGACCCCTTTTAACGCTGGGTTCTTTAAATAAATACCTGTTTCTTCACGATACTCGCGAACAACGGAATCTCTTACTGTCTCACCACGCTCCATTTTCCCGCCTGGTGCAACCCACCAATTTCGGCGAGGTTTTTGGAGTAAGAGTACTTCATTATCTCTAATTAACACACAGTTTGTCACTCTTTGCATGTTTCTTCACCTCAGCTACTTGCAGTAAATTTCTCACTGCATACTCATTTCATTATACTATCAAAAACAGTTTGCTACAACGAAGGAGCCAGTCCTCTTTCGCTAAGCACATGCTACTCAACAATTTTAAAAAAGCTTTCTAGAACAAGCAATGTAAATGCCTAGACTTTCAATGAATAGCATGAAAAATCCCCTTAACGATTTTTATCGCCAAGGGGATTAAAGTCCTTATTTCTTACCGAAATAAGTAACAATCGCAAATCCTAAAATAAAGGTAATAATTGAACTTATAATTGAAAATCCTCCAGTTGGAATACCAGGGAACACAATTACAATCGAGCCGATAACAAGTCCAATAATTGCCGCAAATGTCATACTTTTATAACGATCTAACAAGAAACTAATTCCTTTACTACTTACAACAAACCCCGCCATAACACCAGCACCGATAACTACGATTAAAGGTAAGTTCAGTGTAGTTAAAGCATTAATTGCTGTCGGATACACACCAATAATTAATAAAATAAATGATCCGCTAATTCCAGGAAGCAACATAGCCATACTAGCCATCCAGCCCGCGAAAAATAAACCAATTGCATTTAAAATTGTTAACGTCGTAATTGGATCTGCTGCCTTATCTGGTTTAAAGAAAGCTGTGATCGCAACAAGAATTGCTGCAACTATTAATAAAACAATGTGCTTACCTTTAAACGACGACTTTGCATCAGCTTCTCTCATTAACATCGGTAATATACTAATAATTAAACCGAGGAAGAAAAATTGAGTCGGTTCATAATGATTTGCAAGTAAATATTTAATAACGTGACTTAACGTTAAAAACGCTGCTGCCACACCAGCTGCAAGGGGAATTAAAAACCCTAAATGTTTTTTCCATTCGCGACTAAAGAATCCACTAATTGCCGCAAGCAATTGTTCATAAATCCCTAACACAACAGCGATTGTACCGCCGCTCACACCAGGAATTAAATCACTAACGCCCATACAAAATCCACGATATATATTACGCCATTCCATACTGAATAAATTCCTCATTTCTTATAGTGATTTTTCCGTAAAGTCCAGTATATCAATAAGAAAGCTTATAATCCCAATATTTTTTGACAAAACTTTGACATTTTCATAAAAAAAAGAAAGCTCCTATCGGTAGCTTTCTTCTCAAAAGGCATATTATCCCTTATTTTTCTGATACTGTTTTTAGTTCTTCTAATAATTCTTCTACGTAATGTTGTGCACTTTGTGCTGCGATACTACCATCACCTGTTGCAGTTACAATTTGACGTAGCATTTTTTCGCGAACATCTCCAGCTGCGAAAATACCAGGAACTTTCGTTTCCATACGCTCATTTGTTTCAAGGTAACCATTTTCATTTGTAATACCTAGTTCAACAAATGGTTTTGATAGTGGTAACATACCGATGTATATGAACACGCCATCAGTTTTGACTTCTTTCTCTTCTCCACTGTTTACGTCTACAAGTGTTACGCTTCCCACTTTACCATTTGCATCGTTAATTTCTTTTATAGTGTGATTCCAAATGAAATCAACTTTCTCGTTTTGGAAAGCACGATCTTGTAAAATTTTCTGTGCACGAAGAGTGTCACGACGGTGAACGATTGTTACCTTTGATGCGAAGCGTGTTAAGAATACACCCTCTTCAACAGCAGAATCTCCACCACCAATAACTACAAGTTCTTTTCCTTTAAAGAAAGCCCCATCACATACTGCACAATATGATACACCACGGCCGCCAAGTTCTGTCTCGCCTGGCACACCAATTTTTTTATACTCTGCACCGCTTGCAACGATAATTGCACGTGCTTTATATTCTTTTTTACCAGCAATAATTGTTTTGTATTCTTTACCATCGATGACTGCTTTCACATCACCGTATGCATATTCAGCACCAAATTTCTTCGCATGCTCGAACATTTTATTTGATAAGTCTGGTCCTAAAATAGACTCATAACCTGGGTAGTTCTCTACATCCTCTGTGTTTGCCATTTGGCCACCTGGGATACCACGCTCAAGCATTAATGTGCTTAAATTCGCACGAGATGTATATACTGCAGCTGTCATACCAGCTGGTCCTGCACCAATAATAATGACATCATAAATTTTTTCTTCTGACACACTATTCACTCCTATTCATTCCTACACAATTAAGTTACCCTCATTATACTGTTAGCATCATTTTTTTCCCAATGATTTGCTTACCCTATGTGTGCGTACGTTTAACAGCCTGCACATACTTTCGAACAGTCGCTACAGATACATTATATACATCCCCAAGCTCCGACTGTGTCATCTTATTTCCTTGTTCGCTGCGTACGATATATTCAACAGCAGCTGACCAGCCGTATACATTTGTAAAAACTGCCCCAGATGTATATAAACGTATGAACGTACAAAACCAAAATTGTAAACACTCTTCGATTAATTCATCATCTTTTTTCGTATAATTATATAAAGCATCCGCAATTTGTGCGCACTGTTCAAATTGCTGTAAATCAGCTGGAATGCTCTTATGGCTATTAAGTAAAAAGAAATACTTTGCAAGTTGCGATACGATTGGAACACCGTTCTTCGCCTGCGTTACATCAAAGAAGAATCCCACCTTCTCTGGCGTTGACAATTCATTCATTAAATATAAAGCTAGCATTTGTTCCTCTAGCGTCGTACTTTGTTGAAATGATTTTCGTAATTCTTCAAATAATACGTTTTGTCCTTCATCTGCTAAATTCAGCGCATTCCACGGTTCTTTTCCCTTTTTATCAGGGTGCAATTCTACAACATGCTGCCACATTTTTTCGGCTACTTGCTGATCTTTCACCATATAAGCAGAATATGCAAACCAATAATAAAAACTAACGTCTCCCTCATATCCTTGACGCTTTAATACTTTGAACCATTTATATGCAGGCTCAAAATGACCAATTGTTGCAAGTGTCGTTCCAAGTTTCAAACGATGCTCGAACGAAATCGGATATACTGAAACTAACTGCTCCGCTAACGCTTCTACTTGTTTATGCTCTCCAATTGAATATAGGAAAATAAGCGTATTACAAAGCGCATGTATATTACCAGGATTTTTCTCTAAAATCATTTCCGTTAACTTCAGAGCTTTATCTACATTACCAGATTGAAAATGTGCAATGGCTAAATTATTATGACCCGACCAAAATTCCGGATAATCTTTTGTAACAATTTCCAATGTAGCAATTGCTTCTTCCAATTGTCCGTTACGAATATAACGATTCGCTTCTTCTTGCATAACAATTAGATCGTCTTCATCCTCAATCTCTTCCTCACCCATCGCTTCTTCTTCCATAATTTCAAGTAATTCTAATGTATCTTCTACAAATTCCTTCTCTTCTGCAACTTCTAAATAGCGATCCGCATACTTTTTCGCCTGCTGAAATAGCCCCATATATGCATAATTATTTGCAATAAAATAATAGCATTGTTCAAGTTCTGGATTAGATCTAACAAGCTTAAAGAAGATTTGATTCGACTCTTGATATTCACCAGCCTCAGATAATACTGTTGCTAATTGGCATAAAATAAACGGCTCCTTCTCACTTTGTGCCGCTCTTCGAAAATATTTAATTGCATCTTGCAATTTCTGTCCTTTGTAAGCCCTCATCCCTTTTTTATAAAAGAAGTCCGATAATTGATTAAAAGAGATAACTTGTCCGTTCTCCTTATATATTCCTTGATTTTTCCCCATATATCCTCCAGTTTTTTGTTTTCTTCGTTCACACATTCTTCTATCTATAAGTATAAACGATTCCGTAAAAAACAAAACAGTATATTATACTCAATTATTTCCTTTTTATTCATTAAAAAAGAAGAGAAATGTTACATTTTTAGCATCAACCTTCTCTAGCATCCATTTCTTCTTTCGTATAAATAACACGCATTGGATTTCCACCCACGAAAGCACCACTTGGGACATCTCTATGAACAAGTGTGCCAGCTGAAACAATCGCGCCATCCCCAATTTTCACACCTGGTAATATAGTCGTATTTGCTCCAATCATCACTTCATTTCCTATGACGATCTCTCCAAGTCGATATTCACGAATTAAATATTCATGTGCTAAAAGCGTTGTATTATAGCCGATAATTGAATTCTCTCCCACAGTTATCTTTTCTGGGAACATAATATCCGGCACTACCATAAGCGCAATTGATGTTTTCTTTCCGACTTTCATCCGTAAAAATGTACGGTACAACCAATTCTTGACGGATAAAAATGGTGTATAACGCGCAATTTGAATAATAATAAAGTTTTTCATTACCTTCCAAAAAGAAACTGTTTTATACACATTCCATAATGAATTTTCTCCTGAAACAGGATAGCGCGTTGTCCGTCGCACTTAACTCGCTCCTCTACTAAAAAGTGAAACTGTAAGTTAGTAGGGAAACAGACCCCTACTAACTTACTTGGACCTTTATGAACGGTTCATATCAGACAAAATCGGTAGCAAATCACTCATTTTATCTAACATAAAGTCCGGCTTGTAAGCCTCTAAATATGCTCTACCTTTCAACGTCCATGAGACAGCAGCTGTTTTCGTGCCCGCATTTTGTCCGCCGACAACATCATGGTGATTATCCCCAACCATCAATGCTTCTTCCGGTTTCGCATCTAATAACTCAAGCGCTTTTTGAAGTGGTTCTGGATGTGGTTTCACATGCTCCACATCATCAATTGTCACGACAACATCAAAAAATTCATCAAGCTTTGACAACTTTAATCCCATCTCAACTGTTTGTCTCGCTTTCGTTGTAACAATACCAACTTTATAGCCTTGCTTCTTCAACTCTTGAACTGTTTCATATACAGTTTCATATTCTTCCACTAATTCATCGTGATGATCATGGTTAAATTGACGATAACATGTAATCATCTCTTCAACCTTGTTTTCATCAATCTTGCTGAAAGTATCATGTAAAGAAGGGCCAATAAATGACAATACATCTTCACGCTTATATTGACTTGGATAATATGTATGTAACGTATGTAAAAAAGAAGAAATAATAAGTTCGTTTGTATTAATTAAAGTTCCATCTAAATCAAATAACACTGTATTTATTCTCATTGCCTTAGTCCCTTCTCTTTCCTGAATATGAAAGAAGCAGCATCTTATAATAAGATGCTACTTTTCTCTAATTTTCCGAATATCTTTTATCAGCTTGCCCCATTTTTCGTCTCACGATAATGAAAATAATAGAAATAACAACAAGTCCAATTGACATTACTTGTGCGATACGAAGTGGTCCTAACATTAAACTATCTGTACGTAAGCCTTCTACGAAGAAGCGCCCTATTGAATACCAAATTAAATATGTGAAGAATAATTCCCCGCGTCGTAAATTCACTTTTCGTAATGCAAGTAATAAAATGACACCTGCAAAATTCCATAATGATTCATATAAAAACGTTGGATGATAGTACACACCCTCAATATACATTTGATTAATAATGAAATCCGGTAAATGAAGTCCTTCTAAAAACTGTCTCGTTACTTCATCACCATGCGCCTCTTGGTTCATAAAGTTTCCCCATCGACCAATTGCTTGTCCTAGTAAAATACTTGGCGCAGCAATATCAGCCAACTTCCAGAATGAAACCCCGCGTCGTTTCGCAAAAAGAATCCCTGTAATAACAGCCCCGATTAAACCACCATGAATCGCCAAGCCACCTTGACGAATATTAATAATTTGACTCGGGTTTTGCGCGTAATATTCCCATTCAAAAATAACATAGTACATTCTCGCAAATAGAATAGCGATCGGTACTGCAATTAATACAAGGTCAACAAATGTATCTTTTGGAATACCTAGTCTTTCTCCCTCGCGAGTTGCTAGCCAAAGACCTAATAGCACGCCTGTACCGATAATAATCCCATACCAATATACAGGAAACGGCCCAAGTTGGATCGCTACACGGTCAAGCTGTGGTACAGAACCTAACAGCATATGTATGACCTCCCTCTCCAAAGTTTACTCCTGATTTCCTAACTCAATCGCACTCATTAATCGTTCAGAGAACTGTTGTGCTGCATTGACTCCCATACGTTTTAAACGGAAATTCATCGCTGCTACTTCAATAATAACAGCCAAGTTTCGACCAGGACGAACTGGAAGTGTAATCTTCGTAAGCTCTGTATCAATAATCTTCATCTTCTCTTCATCAAGACCTAAGCGATCGTAATTTTTCTTTTGATCCCAAATTTCAAGATTAATAACAAGTGTAATACGCTTATAATTTCGCACTGCCCCTGCACCGAATAACGTCATAACGTTAATGATACCTAGACCACGAATTTCTAATAAATGCTCAATTAAATCTGGTGAGCTTCCTACCAATGTGTCTTCATCTTCTTGGCGAATCTCTACACTATCATCCGCAACAAGACGGTGACCACGTTTTACAAGCTCAAGAGCTGTCTCACTTTTACCGACACCACTTTGACCTGTAATTAAAACACCAACACCGTAAATATCTACTAACACACCATGTACAGCTGTTGTTGGTGCTAACTTACCTTCTAAATAATTTGTTAAACGACTTGATAATCTTGTTGTCGTTTGAGCAGAACGTAATAAAGGCATGCCTGATTCACGTGATGCTTGCAATAACTCATCTGGTACATCTTGATTCCGAGTTATAATAATACATGGCGTCTCCTCAGTACAAAGCGCTTTCATTCTCTCTTGTTTTTGCTCTGACGTTAATGTGTCAAAGAACGTAAGCTCCGTCTTTCCAAGAAGCTGCACGCGATCAGCTGGATAATATGTGAAAAATCCTGCCATTTCAATTCCAGGTCGTGATAAATCACTTGTATCAATCGGACGATGAATTCCTTCTTCACCACTTATTAACTCCAATTGAAATTGTTCAATTAAATCTTTTGTCCTTACTTTCGGCATATGTATAAACCTCCACTCCGCTGCGGGTTCAGTCTCATTTGATGTAAAATTCCATTCTACCGGATATTGTACCATTTTTTTCTGGAAACAAGAAATACGGTTTCTAATAAATAGAAAAAAACATTTCATACACATCATGAAATGTTTTTCTTTTTGTCATTTTCTCTTTTTTTCATATAAAGGTTCCACAATTGCCTTTTCAATAATCATATTAAAAATTGAAATACAAATTGCCGCAACGATTGCTACACCAAACCCTGATATATTAAACGCATCTCCTAATAATGAATCTGCTATTTTTAACGTAATCGCATTAATAACAATTAAGAAGAACCCGAAAGTTACAAGAGTAATTGGTAGCGTAATTAAAATTAAAAACGGTTTTACGAACACATTTAAAACAGCTAAGATAATACTCGCAATAATTGCAGTCTGTATATTTGCTACGTAAAACGCGTCTGGCGCAATCCCTTTTAAAAGTCCCGATACAGCGATTAACACAACGCTATTTACAAGAAGTGATACAATCCATCTCATTTTCTTACACATCCTTTTGACATATATATTTCATCATACGCTAATAGATTATAAACGCAAGTATCATACAAACACTTATATCAACTTATTCTACTCTTCCTGCTTGTATACCTACTAACATTTCCTCGCAAAATAAGGGCCATACCATCTATGTTCATGAGTTTTTACAAAAGTCCAAGTGAACTCTTTATCTACAATATAGATATCGCCTTTATACATATCGTCCCTCTCACACAATATATCCTCCATATGTAATAAACTCGTATCTTTTATTAGCAGTACATCATCACAATGTTGATAGAATATATAGCAATCCTTTTTCACTTCATTATGAAACGCATTCTCCGCTTCTTCACCCTCTAAACACTTCTTTTTCTCATAACTAAATATGTGCCAAAGAAACCCACATGCATACTTATCACCATACAGAAAGATGTCTTCCTTTTCCTCATCACTTACATGATTTGCAAAGTTATCCTCCCAGCGCTTCCGAAAATAAACACCCCAACTTTGAAACTCTCTTACCTTCATGTTTTTCTTTCTTAAAACATCTGTAAACTCCATCTTTTCCCCCTATGAACGAAAAACCGAGTGTCATTTCCACTCGGTTTTTCGTAATACACTTATTGAGATAACTCTACTTCTTTTATTTTCTCTTTCATTCTTGCTTTATCGCGATTTAAAATCTCTTTTAAATACTTACCTGTATACGAGCGTTCTTCTTTTACTACTTGCTCTGGCGTTCCGGAAGCAACAATTTGCCCACCTTTATCTCCGCCCTCTGGTCCAAGGTCAACGATATAATCAGCTGTTTTAATTACATCTAAATTATGTTCAATAACAAGAACTGTCTCGCCACTTTCAACAAGGCGTTGCAGCACTTCTAGAAGACGCGCGATATCATGTGCATGCAAACCAGTCGTTGGCTCATCTAAAATATATAACGTACGCCCAGTAGAACGACGGTGTAATTCAGAAGCTAGCTTCACGCGCTGCGCTTCACCACCAGATAACGTCGTAGCTGGCTGTCCTAATTTCATATAACCAAGACCTACATCTACAAGCGTTTGAAGTTTACGCTTAATTTTTGGGATATTAGCGAAGAACTCTACTCCATCTTCAATTGTCATCCCTAACACTTCAGAAATGTTCTTATCTTTATACTTCACTTCTAACGTTTCGCGGTTATAACGTTTACCATGACAAACTTCACATGGAACGTATACGTCTGGTAAGAAGTGCATTTCGATTTTAATAATCCCATCACCACGGCACGCTTCACAACGTCCACCTTTTACATTAAAGCTGAAACGTCCTTTTTGATATCCACGCACTTTCGCTTCATTCGTTTGTGCAAACACATCACGAATATCATCGAATACACCTGTATACGTCGCTGGATTAGAACGTGGTGTACGCCCGATTGGCGATTGATCGATATCGATTACTTTATCTAAATGCTCAAGACCTTTAATTTCTTTATGAGTACCTGACTTCGCTTTCGCTTTATATAACTTTTGTGCTAATGATTTATATAGTACTTCATTAATCATCGTACTTTTACCGGAACCAGATACACCCGTTATCGCTACAAACGTACCAAGCGGGAATGACATCTTTGCATTCTTTAAGTTATTCTCTTTTGCACCGATAATTTCCACTTTACGTCCGTCACCTTTACGTCTTTCAAGTGGAACCGGAATAAACTCTTTACCGCTTAAATACTTCCCTGTTAGCGAATTATCATCTTGCATCACTTCAGCTGGCGTCCCCGCTGATACAACTTGACCACCGTGAATACCTGCACCAGGTCCGATATCAAGTAAATAATCAGCAGCCATCATCGTATCTTCATCATGTTCAACGACAATTAACGTATTCCCTAAATCACGCATCTCTTGCAACGTACGAATAAGACGATCGTTATCGCGCTGATGCAAGCCGATTGAAGGCTCATCAAGAATGTAAAGTACGCCAGTAAGACGAGAACCGATTTGTGTCGCTAAACGAATACGCTGCGCCTCACCACCTGATAAAGTTCCTGCGGCACGACTTAACGTTAAATAATCTAAACCGACGTTCACTAAGAATCCAACGCGCTCCTGGATTTCTCTTAAAATTAAATGAGCAATTTTTTGTTGTTTCTCCGTTAGCTCCACATTCGAGAAGAATTCCTGTACTTCTTGAACAGAATACTTCGTTACATCAGCAATCGTTTTATCACCAACGAAAACAGCTAAACTCTCTGGCTTTAAGCGTCCACCTTTACACTTCGGACAAGCTTGCTCTGCCATATATTTCTCCATTTGCTCACGAACATAATCAGAACTCGTTTCACGATAACGACGTTCGATATTTGGAATAACACCTTCAAATAAAATCTCATTTTCCTTTACTTGACCAAATTCATTTACATAGCGGAAATAAACTTTTTCTTCTCCGCTTCCGTACAACACTTTATCAAATAAATCTTTCGGTATATCTTTCACAGGCATATCCATATCAACGCCGTAATGATTACATACAGATTGTAAAAGCTGCGGATAATATTGTGAGCTTGTCGGTTCCCAAGGCGCAATCGCATGTTCATTTAATGATAAATCCCAATTCGGAATGACAAGTTCTAAATCTACCTCTAACTTTGAACCAAGTCCATCACAAGAAGGACATGCCCCGAATGGACTGTTGAATGAGAACATGCGCGGCTCTAATTCTCCGATTGAAAAACCACAATGCGGACAAGCATGATGTTCACTAAATAGAAGTTCCTCTTCTCCCATTACATCAATTAACACTCGGCCCCCGCCAAGCTTTAATGCACTTTCAAGAGAATCCGCAAGACGGCTTGCAATCCCTTCTTTTACAACAATACGGTCAATTACAACTTCAATCGAATGCTTCTTATTTTTATCTAGCGCAATATCTTCAGATACATCAAGCATTTCACCATCAACACGTACACGAACATACCCTTGCTTCTTAATATCTTCAAGCACTTTCACATGTGCACCTTTACGCCCAGAAACGATAGGAGCTAACACTTGTAATTTCGTACGTTCAGGATATTCAAGTACACGGTCTACCATCTGCTCTACTGTTTGTGACGTAATTTCAATACCATGATTCGGACAAATTGGCGTACCAATTCGCGCAAATAATAAACGTAAATAATCATAAATCTCCGTGACCGTTCCGACTGTTGAACGTGGATTACGACTCGTTGTTTTTTGATCGATTGAAATCGCTGGTGACAATCCTTCAATCGTATCTACATCCGGCTTATCCATTTGTCCTAAAAACTGACGCGCATACGCAGATAACGATTCTACGTATCTGCGCTGCCCTTCTGCATAAATCGTATCAAACGCTAATGATGATTTCCCTGAACCAGACAATCCCGTCACAACAACAAGCTGATTTCTCGGAATGGTTACATCAATATTTTTTAAGTTATGTGCTCTAGCACCTTTTACGACAATAAAATCCTTGCTTATGCTCACTCTGTTCACCCTTCCGCTTTTAATTCTAATAGTAAATCTCTTAATTCAGCTGCACGCTCGAAATCTAACGCTTTTGCTGCTTCTTTCATCTCTGCTTCCATCTTCGCAATTGTCTTTTCACGCTCTTTTTTCGTCATCTTCTTAGCTGGTGCCGCTTCATACATTTCCGGCTCTTCAGCAGCTGTCGTTGCACGGATAACATCACGCACGCCTTTTTGAATCGTTTTCGGCGTAATACCATGCTCTTTATTGTAAGCTTCTTGTATAGTACGACGACGCTGCGTTTCTTCAATTGCAATTCCCATTGATCTTGTTATACGATCTGCATACATAATAACGCGGCCGTTTTCATTACGTGCTGCACGACCGATTGTTTGAATTAATGAACGCTCTGAACGCAAGAATCCTTCCTTATCAGCATCTAAAATAGCTACAAGTGATACTTCTGGAATATCTAATCCTTCTCGTAATAAGTTAATACCGACAAGTACGTCAAACTTACCAAGGCGAAGATCACGGATAATTTCAATACGTTCTAACGTTTTAATTTCAGAGTGAAGATAGTTCACTTTAATTCCTACATCTTTTAAGTAGTCTGTTAAATCCTCTGACATCTTCTTCGTTAAAGTCGTAATTAATACACGTTCATTTTTTGCAATGCGATCTTGAATTTCTCCTAATAAATCATCAATTTGCCCTTCAATTGGTCGTATATCAATTGGTGGATCTAAAAGCCCTGTTGGACGAATAATTTGTTCTATTACTTCCGGTGCCTGC
This sequence comes from Bacillus pretiosus, assembly GCF_052947655.1. NCBI lineage: Bacteria > Bacillati > Bacillota > Bacilli > Caryophanales > Bacillaceae > Bacillus > Bacillus pretiosus. Next base: position 4,917,503 of record NZ_CM129593.1, read on the forward strand.
TCTAACTCGTACGGTCCTGGCGTTGCTGAAACGTAAATAACTTGATTCGTTTTCCCTTCAAACTCATCAAACGTAAGCGGTCTATTATCTAAAGCTGATGGCAGACGGAATCCATGATCTACAAGCACTTGTTTACGTGCTTGGTCCCCGTTATACATCGCTCTTACTTGCGGTACTGATACGTGTGACTCATCCATAACGATTAAGAAGTCTTTCGGGAAATAGTCTAATAACGTATACGGCGTTGCACCCGCTGGACGAAGTGTTAAATGACGGGAATAGTTTTCAATCCCTGAACAAAAGCCCATCTCGCGCATCATTTCTAAATCATAACGTGTACGCTGTTCTATACGCTGCGCTTCTAACAACTTGCCATTATCATTTAATTCCTTTAAACGTTCTTCTAATTCTTTTTCTATATTTTCAATAGCGACCTTCATCTTTTCTTCACGTGTAACGAAGTGAGATGCTGGGAAGATTGCTACATGATCACGTTCTGCTAATACTTCACCTGTTAACGCATTTACTTCGCGAATACGATCGATTTCATCGCCAAAAAATTCAATTCGAATACAATGCTCATCAAGTGATGCTGGGAAGATTTCAACTACATCTCCGCGCACACGGAATGTACCACGCTTGAAATCAATGTCATTACGTCCATACTGCACATCAACAAGTTCACGAAGCAATTGATTGCGGTCCTTTTCCATACCAACTCTAAGTGAAACAACTAACTCGCGGTATTCTTCTGGAGAACCTAAACCATATATACACGAAACACTCGCAACAATAATCACATCATCCCGTTCAAATAGTGCAGATGTTGCTGAGTGACGCAATTTATCGATTTCATCATTAATCTGCGCATCTTTTTCAATAAACGTATCTGTTTGAGGCACATACGCTTCTGGCTGATAATAATCGTAATAACTAACAAAATATTCAACTGCATTATTCGGAAAAAAATCTTTCAGCTCACTATATAACTGTCCTGCTAACGTTTTATTATGAGCCATAACAAGTGTTGGCTTCTGCACTTCTTTAATGACATTTGAAATCGTAAATGTCTTACCCGTTCCTGTTGCTCCAAGCAACACTTGCTTTTTCTTCCCACTATTAATTCCCTCTACAAGCTTTTCTATAGCTACCGGCTGATCACCTTGCGGGGAATAAGCTGAGATAATTTCAAATTGATGTTCCAAACAAAACCGACCTCCTCGTAAAAAATCTGTATTCCCATTTTACCACGAATGCTCATAAAAAAACCAAGAAAACGAACAGATATTCGGTAAAATTTTCGACAATATATACATAGAAAGAGGAAGGAGTAAAAACTTCCTTCCTCTACTAACTCTATTTTTTAGGTACATATAATAAATCATATCCATTGCGCCCATTTTTACTCGTACAATCTATTAACCTATAAGTGATTTCTAATTCTCCCTGCTCTTTAACAATACTTTTGCAACTATCTTTATGTAATCCTTTATGTTCACCAGCAAATTGGTCTTTTCTATTATCTAACACATAAAGTATATCGTTCTCACTATGCTCTACCGTTTGAAAAATCGGATCACCTTCATGGGTATACTGCACAATTCTTATTTTATCAACTTTCCCTTGGTCAACATTCAAAACGAACTTTTCAAATTTATCTAGGTTGGAAATTCCTGCTCTCTTTACAATGACATCATTCTTCTTATCAATGTCAATGTTAGGTTGTGAGCATGCTACTAAACTAAAGAGAAATAAGCATATAAAACCTGTTTTTCCTATCGTTATCCTCTCCTATACAAACTATTGGTATACTAGAAAAAGCTACTTTCCTCTATGAAAGTAGCTTCTCTTTTTCTTTTTCCTTCTTCGGGAAAAGAACATATGAAAATGAAATAACTGTATCCACTAAAAGTATAATCGCCCAAACTTGGCTAACACGACTTGCTTTTTCATTTAAAACAATCCCCGTTTCTAACCAATTATGCCATTGTTCAAACGGGACAAAACCGTACAGAAAGAAAAAGAAAATATGCACAACAACGAATAAAACAAGATGTAATAACCAATTTTTTATTTCCTGTTTCGCATAGGCCATACCTGTTAATTCTACGTGCTCTTCCATAATTGGCGCTGGTTCATTCCGCCATTTCGCAACTAGCTTTTGCGCAAACATATCAAGCTTCTTCAAATCCTTTTTCCCGTAGAAAACTGCATACAATAAAATAACTACCGTAATGATTTGAAAGTTAGAGAACTTCCCTGTTTGATAATAGTCCACTACCCCTAAGGTTAAAATAAACACTTCATTTACGAGGAGTACAATCCCCATAATAAAGCTCGCCTTCTTCAAACGGAATCCGTAACGAAGTAAAAAGAAGCCGATAGCCGATAACCAAAATACAATCTCTGCCCCAATTAAAAAATACCAACGATATTCTGCAAGTATACTCATTTATCCATCTCCTTTTCATCATATATACGAAAAGCTTCTTCCATATATAATAAAAGTTCTTCTTCAATTGGATACATGCTCATTTTCTGTGAATCTTCCTTCGATTTTCTAACTTCCCATAACTTATCTAAAAACGCTTCGTCACCATTGGCCATTTCTAAACATTTCTGCATTAATCTCTTCGTTGCCCCTTGTACCTCATCACTCGCTGCTTCTTTGCCGTCTTTCATAAAAGTACGTAATTGCTTTAATAAATCTACCCATTCTAAAACATTCGGATCTTCTTCACTCATATTTGGCAAGTTATGAAGCAATTTTTGTTCTTCCTTTGAAAATACTTCATTTTGAAATATTTCACGTATACGAGACGACTGTTTCGAAAGCTGAATCAGTTCAAACATAACTTTCCAATCAAGTTCCCCTTCCACATCTACCGAATAAACAACAGCTTGTAAAACACGCTCCATTCGATTAAATTTCTTTTGTTCTTCCTGTACAAACCGAAGTTGTTTTTCAAGAGAACCCTTTAAGTTAAGGTCACCTTTTACTAACATATTCGCAGCCTCTTTTAATGAAAAGCCCATTTCCTTTAAAAATAAAATTTGCTGCAACCGTATTACGTCAGCTTCACTATATAAACGATGCCCACCTTCTGTTTTCCCGCTCGGCTTTAATAAATCTATTTGATCATAATAACGTAATGTACGTACCGTTACCCCTGTTTCTCTCGTCAATTGTTGTATTGAAATCACTACCATCACCTCTTCCCCTTCATTATAAAAGATGACGTTACGTAACTTTCAAGACTTTTGTAAAAAAAATACAAAAAGCTGTTTATACTCTTTGTATAAACAGCTTTTACGGAAATAATCCCTTTTGTATAGCGCGCCCACAAAATAAAATAAGTGCTCCAACAACAACACTCGTTGCTGTTTTATGATAATGAGCTGAAACTAATAAATAATATGATAAACCTACAGTGCCAATCATAATACAAATGCTTGGCACTGGATAACGAGAGAAGTTCTGCATTCCCCAAAACAAAGCAAAAATAGCCGTAGCGACACATAATACCGGTAATCCCATCCCAGTTCCCCTTTTTCTATCTATTCCTTGTTGCTAACACACTCGTCGATGCCCTACTTATTAATAAGCCAAAAATAGCAATATATAACAACTCATTTACATGTACTGCTTGCCTATCTAAATACTTATTTAAACAAAGATACATAATGAACAAGAACACGAAGCTTGTAATACTAATCGTAAAATATGACTTCATCTTATTCACAACTCGCTCATCAATCGACGGTACTCCCTCTTCTTTCAAACGCTTCTGTTCTCTATATTCCGCAATACTTATATAAAATGACTAGTGCTACATTCGATATGAAGATTGTTCCCCACGAAATACTTAAAATCATTAAACTCATATTTAAAACAAGACCCGCTAAAAACAAACTTCCTATGAACCGTATAATATCTTACTTACTCATACATGATCAGCCTCTTTTTGATTTCTATATTTCCACTTCGGCCAATAGTTCACAAGAAAATACACCCACTGCCCTATTACAAATAAAACAAATGGCATACCAGCATTTCCGTCAACAATTAAATTATATAAACTCCATATCGCTAAACTAATCGTAAAAAATAACCCTACATATTTAAACGCTTTATCTGACTGAAATCTCTCAAACTCATCTTGCATTTTTCATTCCTCCTATCGCTATGCTCGTTTCCCTATCATGACTCCTATGATGAGACTACCCGCAAATAAGGAACTACATATCATAAATATTTCTTGCACTGGTATAACAGCTCTGCCTATTGCTTTACTCGCAACAATATAAACAATAAGCAATAGAAACGCGAATACAAATGAGACATTTACATATTTTTTTATATTTTCATTTACTCGCTCATCTATATCTGGAAGTTCTTCTTTTTTGTACTTACGCTTTTTGTAATACGAATACACCATCAAAAATACAATTGCTAAAACGTTACTCACTACGAGCGGTAAAATTGGTATAGCCGGATTCATACTATGAACTACAATGTCTCCCAAAAACAATCCAAAAGTCGCACCGATAAATAACTTTTTAGTATCGTTCATTTTTTCTCCCCTTACTCTAGCGTAAATATTTCCTCCACCTTCACCCCAAAATATTTGGCGATTTTTAGGGATAACTCTAGACTCGGGTTATAATGATGGTTTTCAATCGCCACAATCGTCTGCCGCGTCACCTGCATCGCCTTTGCCATTTCAACTTGCGTTATATGATGTTGCTTTCTTAACTCTTTTATTTTATTTTTCACACCCATAGGCTCCACCTTCGAAAGTAAAGATATCTTTACTTTAATTATAAATATTTTCCAGTTATAAGTGAAGATATCTTTACAAATTTTAGAAAAACGTTTCACTGATCACCTTCTCTAACAAAGTACAAGCGTAATTAAATTTATATCAGCTATTTTTTTAATATATCGACACCCGTAGCACTATAAACATAAAAAAAGCTGTCCAAAAATATCTTTTGGAACAGCTTCTTCGTCCTACTACATAAATCCTAATGCATATACAAGAACGTATCCAAGAATAGAAAGGAAAACCGAGCCGATCAGCCCCGCCACGAATGCCTTACTTCCTAACTTACGGAACGTTTTAAACTCTACATTTAAACCAAGCCCCGCCATCGCCATTGCAATAAGCATGTAAGCAAGAACAACGATGTATCCGGCAACAACTTCTGGTATAACCCCGAGCGAATGCACTGCACTCATCGCTAAAAATCCGAAGATGAACCACGGAATTGGAAGGTCACGCCACGATTTTTTTTCCTCGCTACCTTCACTCTTACCAAACCATAATCCAATTAAAATCGCTACTGGCACAAGCATTGCAACGCGCGTTAATTTCACGATAACTGCGATGTCTACAGCCGTACTTCCTCCTGGCGCCGCAGCTGCGATGACATGAGCGATTTCGTGCAGCGTCGCACCTGAGAATACACCGTAACCGTACGGTGAGAAGCCAAGCACTGGGTATAATAGCGTATAAATAAGTGTAAATATTGTACCTAAAATTGCAATAATTGCTGCCCCAACTGCCGTTTCTTCATCCTTCGCTTTCACTTGCGGTGCAATTGCCACGACCGCAGCCGCGCCGCAAATTGCTGTTCCGCACGCTGTTAAAATTCCGAGTTTCTTTTCTACCTTAAATACTTTCGTTAGCCCATATACAACGAAAATCGTAAATGTAATAACAGCGGCAGCGATGACCAATACTTTCGGCCCTGCCTTCGCAATATCAACAAGATTTAACCGCATTCCAAGTAAGATAATCCCAAAGCGCAGCAACTTCTTACTCGCAAAGTTCGTTCCAGCTATCGCTTCTTGTGGAACGCCAATTGCCGCACGCCAAACCATCCCAATTAGAATAGCAATTACTAATTGTCCCATAATATTTAAAAATGGAAGCTCTGCTAAATATTTCGCGGCAATTGCGATTAATAACGTAATTCCAATACCTTGCGAAAATCCAAAGCCCTTCTTCTTTTGTATAACAAGTGTTTGTTCCACTTTGTACCACTCCAATAATCGTATTGGAACATGCATGTTCTTTCTACTTATATTATAAGAGAGTTTCTATAATAAGTTTAATATCAATATTGAATCTCTATCATCAGAAATACTTATGATAAGATGATAGAAAAAGAAAGGAGCCCATTACATGAACGTAGACATTTTAAAAATATTTGTTACTGTCGTTGAACAGAAGCATTTCTCCCGTGCAGCAGAATTATTAAACCTTTCACAGCCTGGCGTAAGTATGCATATACGCAACTTAGAAAACGAATTTGGCACTACACTTATTCAGCGCTCTCCGAAGCACGTTCAAGTGACGGAAGCTGGAAACATATTATATATACACGCAAAACAAATGCTCTCTCTTTATGAAGATGCTAAGCAAGAAATTAACGAGCTACATAACGTTGTAACAGGAACTCTTCGCATCGGTGCTAGTTTCACAATTGGCGAATACTTACTTCCAAAAATACTGGCTAACTATGCGAATGAAAATCCACACGTTGAAGTTCATACCTTTATCTCAAATACAGAAGACGTTTTGCAAAGCCTTCGCTCTAATCAAATCGATATCGGCTTAGTCGAAGGGCAAGTCGTATACGCCGACGTGGACGTTGAAACGTTTATGCAAGATGAAATGAAGCTCGTCGTCCCGCCAAATCATCCACTGCTCCGCACAAATGAAATAAATGAAAGCACACTCCAAGATCAAGTATGGGTATTAAGAGAAAGTGGTTCTGGAACACGCGCTTATAGTGACCGCTTTATTCATCAACACCATTTAAAATTGAAGCGCTTCTTTACATTCAGTAGTATCCAAAGCGTGAAAGAAGCAGTTAGTGCCGGGCTTGGCATCGCTATACTTTCTGATTGGACTGTACGGAAAGAGTTACTGGCAAAAGAGCTATTCCACGTCGAAGTTCCAAATGAACAACTCATCCGTCCATTCTCCATCGTGCGCGGCAAATACTTCATCCCGTCTAAAGCTATTCAGGTGTTTTTAAATTATGTAGACTCTTTTGCGAAAAAACAGCATTGACCTTCACATTAGTGTGAAGGTTTACAATACATGTACAAGGGGTGAAACACATTGCGAATTGGAGAGTTATCAAAAGAAACCGGGGTTAGCGAAAGATCACTAAGACATTATGAAGAAAAGGGATTACTCCCTTCTAAGCGCCTCGCAAATGGCTACCGTGACTTTGATGAAAGTGCCATCGAAAAAGTGGAGCTTATTCAAATGTACTTACAAATTGGCTTAAATTTAGAAGAGACGGCAAGGATGCTGCGCTGCCTCGAAATAGAGCCGCACCTGTACGAAAATCCTTGCAGCAGTATCCTTACGCTTTATGAAGATAAACTTAATGAAGTAACGAAGCAAATCTCATTACTTTCTAGCATTCAAACGAATTTGCAAAAACACGTTTCACTCCTAAAGCAAACAAAAGAAAAGGGATGATTACATGTTTGTTATACATGGCAGTTCAAGACAAAACGGAAATACAGAAGCTTTAACACATATGGTGATTGATGGAATTGAAACAGAACAAATTTACTTGCGTGATCATATCGTCCACCCAATCATAGATCAGCGCCATGATGCAGAAGGATTCCAACCTGTAAATGATGACTACGAGCAGTTAATCGAGCGTATGTTAGAGCACGACACAATTATCTTTGCTACACCGCTATACTGGTATGGAATGAGCGGTCATATGAAAAACTTCGTCGATCGCTGGTCACAAAGCTTGCGTGATACATCTCTTCATTTCAAAGAAAAAATGAAAGGTAAAAAAATGTACGTTGTCATCGTTGGCGGAGACAATCCAAAGCTGAAAGCATTACCGCTTATTGCTCAGTTCCAATATATCTTTGATTTTGTTGGTTCATCATTTGAAGGGTATGTTATTGGGGATGCGAATGGATTGGATGAAATCAAAAATGATGCTGAGGCTCTAGCAAAAGTACAATTGTATAATAATAAGTTCAAAAATAGTAAATAGAAATAAGTTTGACAAACCATTTTGTATGCGCATACAATAAAAGTAACATTATGAAAGGAAGGTACTTTGACCAATGAAGTTCTAATTCTCTTATTTATTTCATCCATCACAAATAGTGAACAAAAAATGATGAAAACTAGCAGGGGATTAGTCTGTCCATTTGTCGATACTTTCTTTCGAAACGATCATGTAAAAAAATCGTTTATTTATGTACGATTTTTTACATGCAAGGGCGACGTTTATCCTCTCTAGTGAAACTAGGGAGGTTTTTTTATGACTATTTTATTCGCACGCAATATTGAAAAGAGCTTTGGTGATCGCACACTATTTACGTTACCGTCACTGGAAATTCAAGCACAGGATCGCATAGGAATTGTCGGAGTCAACGGAGCTGGTAAATCTACGTTATTACAAATATTAAGTAAAGAAATAGAAGCTGACAAAGGCATAGTAACTCATCATAGTTCTATCAGCATCATTCCTCAACTTAGCGAGGAACTACCGGAAACCACTTCTGCTCTCGCAAAAGGAAAATGGAGTATTTCAAACGTTACAGATGCAATGAGCGGTGGTGAACGAATGCGGCTAAAGATTGCTCATGCTCTCGAACAAGATGCAGGAATTTTATTTGCTGATGAACCAACAAGCCACTTAGATATGGTTGGTACAGAGCAATTAGAAAAGGCACTTTTATCTTATAAAGGGTCACTTGTTTTAATATCGCATGATCGTGAATTTCTAGATAATATATGTACAAAAATTATTGAAATTGAAGACGGGACGATTCAAGAGTATAAAGGAAACTATTCCAACTATCGAAAGCAAAAAGAACGTGAACGAACACAAAAACAAGCAGAATATGATCAATATATACAAGAAAAAAATCGTTTAGAGCAATCAATTTCACAAAAAAAGCAACGTGCTTCTAATATGACAAAAATCCCAACTCGATTCAGTTCATCTGAATCTAAACTTTATAAGTTAAGCGGGGCTCATGGCCAAGAACAGGTTAGCAAAGCAGCGAAAGCATTAGAAACACGTCTCGAAAAACTAGAAAAGAAAGAAAAGCCAAAGGAACTTTCTCAGACTCAGTTTGACGTGCAATACCATACACCCATTCATAGTAAAGTGGCAGTACAGTTCAATAAAGCAACAAAGAAAATAGGCGACCGCACACTATTTAAAAATATGAATGGAACCATTGCCCCTGGTGCAAAACTTGCTATTTTAGGTGCAAACGGAAGCGGCAAAACAACTTTGTTCAACATGCTTCTCGCAAACGAGCGTGGCATTCAGCTTTCGAAAAGTTGTAAAATTGGATACTTTGAACAAACACTATCAATTTTAAAAACAGATAAAACCATTTTAGAGAACGTTCTAGAAGAAACCAACTATACAGAAGCATTCGTTCGAACAATACTCGCACGGCTTTTATTCCGCCGTGAAGATGTTCATAAACCTGTACATGTCTTAAGTGGCGGCGAACGAATGAAGGTCGCACTCGCAAAAGTATTTTTAGGAAACTATAATATGCTTCTGCTCGATGAACCGACAAACTATTTAGACTTAGCGACGCAAGAAGAATTAGAAATCATGTTACAAGAATATCCTGGCACAATACTTTTCATTAGCCATGACCGTGCCTTTATTCGCTCTGTTGCAGACCATATTCTACAAGTAGATGAGAGTGAACCAAGAATATTCCACGGTAATTACGAGCAATACACAAAAAGAACCACCGGGGATTCTGTAAACGTAACTGAACAAGAATTATTACGATTACAAACAAAATTAACAGAAATTATCGGCCGAATTTCCATGCCAAATCATCACGATGATATCCCATCTCTCGAACAAGAATACGAAACATTATTAGTTCAAATCCAGAAATGTAAAGAAGCGCTCTAATGTCTTCCCTATATATCGACAGGGCCTTCCGCATTTCCCAAGAAATATTGGAACTTCGACATAGAATAGCATTAATAAAAGTGAAAAAGCCGTGCATCAGCACGGCTTTTTCACTTTAAATACGGACAGCAGTTCCGCTCACTGCAACCATTAGCATTCCTTCGCGAACTACTTCGTAATCCACGTCGATACCAACAATTGCATTCGCATTTTTTTGTCTTGCGAAAGTTTTCATCTCTTCCATTGCAATGTCGCGCGCTTCTTTTAATTTACTTTCATAAGCGCCCGCACGACCGCCGACAACGTCACGGACAGAGGCGAAAAGGTCACGAACGATATTCGCGCCCATAATCGCTTCTCCATTGACGATATCGATATACTCAATAATTTCTTTTCCTTGAATTGTAGACGTTGTTGTTACAATCATGCTTCATAGCCTCCCATATAAGATTTTCACTTACTTATGGTGCACTAATTCAGCAGAAATTATATTTACGAACTGAACTGTGCTTCGTATAACCTGCTGTATCCTCCGCCTTGTTCAATTAATTCATCATGTGAACCTTGTTCTGCAATACCATCTTTATTTACAACGACGATACGATCTGCATTTTTAATCGTTGCAAGTCTGTGAGCAATAACTAATGTTGTACGGCCCACAGATAGTTCAGCAAGTGATTTTTGAATCGCCAGTTCCGTCTCTGTATCTAATGCGGAAGTCGCTTCATCTAATATTAAAATTGGCGGGTTTTTCAAGAACATACGAGCAATCGCTAGACGCTGCTTCTGTCCACCAGAAAGTTTCACCCCACGCTCACCGATAACGGTATCTAAACCGTCTGGTTGTGAGTAAATTAAGTCTTCTAACTGCGCACGTTTTACTGCCTGCCAAATTTCAGCTTCTGACGCCTTTAAGTTTCCGTAAGCGATATTTTCACGAATTGTTCCTGAGAATAAGAACACATCTTGCTGCACAATTCCAATTTGCTTACGAAGTGAAGATAACGTCATATCTTTCGTATCAATACCATCAATTTGAATCGATCCAGACGATTGTTCATAAAAACGTGGTAATAGACTACATAACGTCGTTTTTCCAGCTCCTGATGGTCCTACGAAAGCAACTGTTTCACCTGCATGTATTTTCAAATTAATATCATTTAAAATCGGTTCTTTATTTTCATATCCGAATGTAATGTTGCTATATTGAATATCACCATGTACATGTTTAACTTCCATCGCATCTTTAGAGTCTACAATATCTGGCTCTGTTTCAAGAAGCTCTACATATCTCTTAAAACCAGCGATCCCTTTCGGATAGCTTTCGATTACCGCATTAATTTTTTCAATTGGGCGGAAGAAAATATTCGTTAATAGAACGAATCCGATAAATCCACCGTACGTTAATTCACCTTGCAGAACAAACCATGTACCGCATATTAAGACGAAGAGCGTTACGAGACGCATGAGCATATAACTAATCGATGAATTTAACGCCATAATTTTATACGCCATTAATTTCGTTGTACGGAAACGAGCATTGTTTACAGCAAATTGCTCTTTCTCAAACTTTTCATTTCCGAATGCTTGTACAACACGGATACCGCCAACGTTGTTCTCAATACATGCATTGAAATCAGCAACGTCTGAGAATAAACGTCTAAACGTACCTGTCATTTTTTTATTGAAGTAAAGTGCCAACCACAATAGGAATGGAATAACGAAGAACGTTAATAACGCTAACTTCCAGTTGATCATCATCATAAATGAGAATGCCCCAACTAAAGTCATAACAGCGATAAATAAATCTTCTGGCCCATGGTGAGCAATTTCCCCAATTTCCATTAAGTCGTTTGTAAGACGTGAAATTAAATGACCTGTTTTATTATTGTCAAAAAATCTGAATGATAGCTTTTGAATGTGATCAAATAATTTCTGTCTCATATCCGTTTCAATGTTAACACCAAGCATATGTCCCCAATATGTAACGACATATTGTAAGCCTGCATTTAATATATACACTGCAAGTAAACCGAAACAAGCCCATAAAATAAGCGTCCAGTTTTGTCCTGGCAATAACTTATCAATAAATTGATTTACGATAAGCGGGAAGCCAAGTTCTAGTAACCCTGCGACAACTGCGCAAGAAAAGTCGAGTATAAATAAACCTTTATACGGTTTATAGTAAGAAAAAAATTTACGTAGCATATCTTACCTCCATTTTCCAAAATTAAAAAGACTCACTAAATGATAACCATTATCAAATAATTATTCAAGTTATCCGTCTATGAAACTAAAAAGAATGTTTGCGATGGTTGTCGTTTTTTCCATAAATTCGATATATTTGAATAATCACCGATATAAATTTCATTTACTACTAATCCCGCCCCCACAACCAAAAAGGGTATCACCACAAGGTGATACCCTTTCCTCTATTACATCGCTTCCGAATCCCACTCATGCTCCTGCTGAACAAACACAATTCCTAATTCGTGATGTCCTCCGGCGTATAATGCCGTTTGGGCAAGGCGAAGCTCTCCATTTGTATCTAATACTTCTAATTTACAAAATGCTCCTGTCGTCTTCGTTTGAAGCGCATCATAAAATTCCTCAGCGCTTCTTGGAATGACTCCATTTACTTTCGTAATCACTTCTCCAGGCAGTAAATTCAGCTCCGCCCCAATTGTATTCGGGATTGTATCTAATACAACAAGTCCATCATTACGTGCAGCGAAATACGCCGGTCTCGTCTCATCGGCAATTTTTTCTTGCATGGAAATTGTGAAACGCCCAAGCATTGCGACTCCCATTGCGATAATGGCAAGTACGTGCCACCAATAACTTGCGATTCCTAAAACAAGTACAATTCCTGCTAATCCGTAGACACGCCTTCCTGTAAATAATAAAGCTTCCGTTGGCTCATAACTTCTAATCTTTCTCATAAATCCAATTAAAAATGGAACGAGGAATAGAGAATAGGTATGTGAACCGATTGAAACGACAGGCCACCATGAAATAAACTGCGTTACTGCATCACCTGGTACAAGAATAAAAATAGGAACGATCCATAAACGCTTTGATTCGTGTAAACCAATCTTTAGCCCACGCTTACCCTTCCTAATCTTCGGCGTAGAATATCCTACTGCATTTTTAGAAATCAACAAGCCCTCTACAACGAGCATGACACCTAGTAAAATAGCAAGAGATACAATCGTACTCTCTTCCCCTTCTCCAAGCTGTAAGAAGGAAACTGGTAGCTTAGAAGATACTAGAACGCATACAATTGCGATACTAAATGTATAAGCTGCTGATAAATATCGATACATAGCAGTTAATCCAAATAATAACGTCCAAAGTAAGATGACCCATAAGCTCGCTTTGGAAACGACAAGGCCAAGTCCAATTGTAAGAATAGATACGATTAATCCGTATCCAACTCCCGCAAATAGAGATGTTCGCAGTTCAAACCAAATATCATAAACTTTAAAGGAAAAATCCTTTCGTTCTCGTAACATACGTAAGTATCCAACGAAGATACTACTTATTAAAAATACATAGACAGCAGGGTGTAAGAAAAAACGTCCAACTGCCCGCATTATTTCAAAAATCCATGCCTCCACGAACTCATTCACCACCATTTATATCATTCTTTCTTTTTATATTATCATAACTGGACAAACGTTTGTTTAACACAAAAAAATACAGGCAGCAAACTGCCTGTATTTCTTTTTATTTCGCTTTAATGGGCAGTAAGACCCCCACCTCAAAATTCAGCGAAAGCAAAGAATTTAGGTGGGGGATCCACTGCCCATAAAAGTCCGATTGGTTCAACTAATAATTAGTGGGGATGAAGAAAACCCCCACTGATTAAAGTTTCACTTTATTTCACTATTAATTTTAATGCGGACTGTAATTGTAGATCATTTTCTCCAGAACGGATTTTTTCAATAATTTTAGTTTGAATCGCCTCAGCTGTCTTTTTATCAAGCTGTCCCGTCGCTTCCATCTCATTCGCATTTTGGAATGCTTTCAGCGCTGATTCTGTCTCTTTACTAAAGTATCCATCTTCACGCCCTGGTACATATCCTAAACTCTTAAGCATTTCTTGCGCGTGTTTTACTTGCACATCATTTGAATTGTATGAAAGTGTCTTTTCAATTTGAATTGGTGTCGCATGATAATAATCTGGTTGCTTCACTTCTACTGTTGGCGCGATTCCTTTTTTATGAATCCAGTTTCCATCCGGTGTTAACCATTTAAACATCGTTAATTTAATGTTGCTGCCATCTTTAAATGGAACGGCTTGCTGAACAGTACCTTTACCAAACGTTTTTTCACCAATTAAATCGTATCCTTCTCCCTCTTTTAGCGCACCCGCTAAAATCTCTGAAGCAGAAGCACTTCCGTTATCAATTAATACTGAAATTGGATATGGCTTTTTCTCTTTCAGTTCCGTAGAGAATTTCTTTTTCTCACCATTTCGTTGCTCTACTTGTAGCATCGGCTTTTTATCCGTCATAATTTCCCCTAGTATCTCTTCTACACTATTTAAGTAGCCACCAGGATTACCACGCACGTCAATAACTAAGCCTTTTATGTTTTTCTTCTCTAACTCTTTTAACTGATCCTTAAATTCTTTCGCTGTATTTTCAGCAAAAGAAGTGATTTGCATATAACCGATATCTTTTCCGCTCTCTTGTTTCACAGAACTAAACACCGTGAAGATTGGAATTTTTTCACGCTTAATTTTAAATACAATCGGATCAGCTACTCCTGCACGCTTAATTTCAATCGCGACAGTCGTTCCTTTTTTACCACGAATCTTTAATACTGCTTCTTCACGTGATAAATCTTTCACACTATTTCCATCTACAGATAAAATTTGGTCATTCGGTTTAATTCCAATCTTTTCTGCCGGTGAGCCTTTAATTGGAGATACGATAATGAGCTTACCGTCCGTTTTGTTCACCTCAGCCCCGATCCCCTCTAGCTCAGGATCAAGTGATTCACTAAACTGTTTAGCCGTTTCTTTATCCATATACGTGGAATAAGGGTCCTTCAGCGTAGACAACATGCCTTGTATTGCACCTTCGACTAACTTGTCATCCTTCACGTCTTCCACATAACGTGAATCAATTAGTGCATACGCCTCATTAATTTTTGCCAAATTCCCTTGTGAGGTGCTAGCGTTTCCACTCGAAATTGTTTGCGTTACTTCTGCTGGGTTAACCCCAAATAAAGACATACCTGCAAACATTCCGCCAGCACCAATTAAAAATGCAACAACCATTCCAATAATTGCAACTCTACGTTTCAATGCGGAATTCCCCTTTCCAAAACACACAGGTGGTGTAGCAAAAGGCATCACACAGTGTGTGATGCCTTTACCTATTTCTACTATATGATAAGCTTGTACGAATTATGTTTGCAACTTTTTATACTTTTAAGAAGCGACGAATTGACATTACACTTCCCCACATACCGATTAAAGCCCCGATTAACACTAGTAAACCAGCTAATTGGAATACGAAAGGACTGTATGGTAGAAGTTCGAAAATTGTTCCGCCAAGTTTTTCGTTAAACACACTTTGTAGTGAATTATACGTAGCTAGAATTAAGCCAATTGGAATAATTGATCCTAATACTCCTAGGAATAATCCCTCTAATAAGAACGGCCAACGAATAAACCAGTTTGTTGCACCTACCAGTTTCATAATTTCGATTTCTGTACTACGAGCATAAATTGTAATTTTAATTGTATTAGAGATTAAGAACATCGCTGTGAATAAAAGACCTGCAATTAACGCAATCCCGATATTACGTCCTGTTTTTACAGTATCAAATAATTTTTCAACTTGACCTTTACCGTATTGAACATTACTTACAAACTGCATTTTCTCAATCTTTTTCGCGATTGTCGCTGTATCTGTTGGTTCTTTTGCTTTTACAATGAATACGTTTTTAAGTGGGTTATCTTGTTCAAATAACTCAAACGTTTTTCCGCTATCACCTAAGCTTTTAATTAAGCGTTTTAGCTCTTCTTCTTTAGAAGAATATTTAATAGATTCTACTTTTGCAATCTTACTCATATCATCTTCTAATTTCTTTTGATCAGCTTCTTTTGCTGCTGGATCAATGTGTACACGAATTTCTACATCTTGCTCTACTTTCGTCGCAAAATGGTTCATATTCATTATCGCTGTTAAAAAGACACCTACAAGTAATAATGTAACTGTTACTGCACTAACAGAAGCAAATGTCATCCATCCGTTACGTGATAGATTCTTTACACCTTCTCGCAAATGTCGACTAAGGGTCTTAGCCTTCATATCCGTATCCTCCCTCAATCTCATCTCGAACAATTTTTCCGCCTTCAATCGCGATTACACGATGACGAATTGTATTTACGATATCTGAGTTATGTGTCGCCATAACAATCGTTGTACCACGCTCGTTAATACGCGTAAAAATCTTCATAATATCAAGAGCTGTTTCAATATCTAAGTTACCTGTTGGCTCATCGGCAATTACAACCTTCGGTCTATTAACAATTGCTCTCGCAATCGCAACACGTTGCTGCTCTCCGCCCGAAAGTTCACTTGGTAGTGCGTCTGCACGATCCTCAAGACCTACAAGACCTAAAACTTCTGTTACACGCTCACGAATGGCTTCTTTTTCTTCTTCAATTACTTCTAAAGCAAACGCAACATTCTCATATACCGTTAACTTAGGTAGTAATTTAAAATCTTGGAAAATTACGCCTAATTGACGACGGAAATATGGAACATCTCTTTCTGCTAATGTTTCAATAACAAGTCCATTTACATTAATTGATCCTGTAGATGGCTTCTCTTCACGATACATCATTTTAATAAATGTAGATTTCCCGGCTCCACTCGGTCCAACTACGTATACAAACTCACCTTGTTTAATGTTAACTGTGAGACCAGCAATGGCTTTCATACCATTCGGGTACTCCTTATAAACATTCGTCATTTTTATCATTATTTATCACCCAATACTTAATGATTTTTTTCGAAATACTTTTCTGTACATCTGAAAATAAAAGATAACCTTTTATTCTCGCTTAACCACTCTTGTTGAAGGTAGCTTCCATTCATGCTTTTTATTAGCAGCGCTACTCTATGTAATATATTTCAGCAAAATTCTACAAACCTCATTGTAACATCAAACGGTTTCCAGTTCGGATACATTTTTGTTACAGTTATGTTACATCAAAAAAAAAGGAAACGAGTCGTCATAGTTCTTACCCAAAATCATTTTGGGATAAGATTATATAACCAACCCGTCCAGTTCACCCTTTTTATTTATGTTCAGCTAACCACTCAGCTACTTTTTTCGCATCCTCACCTTGAATAATTCCTGGTGACATGGAACCGCGACCTTTTTCAATAATCTTTTCAATCTCTGCTGCATCATATTTCTGTCCCACTTTTCGTAAATCCGGTCCAGTTGCTCCCGATAAATCTTTCGCGTGACAGCCTATACAACTTTTTTGGTAAATTTGCTCTGCGCTATCTGTGCTTGCAGATTGTTTCGAAGGCTTACTCTCTTCTTTATTTCCACATGCTCCTAAAGCAAAAACGACTGATGTTCCTAACGCAATAGCCAACAATTTCTTTTTCACTTCTATCGCTCCCCATTGTTGATATTCTTTTCATTCCTAACACACTCATTTTCATTATAAGCATTATCTTTATATAGAAAAACTAAGGTATATTTCATATTTTTCAAAAATACAGTAAAAACCCTGATAATATAAAGCTTTCATAAGTTGTTTCAATTCTGTGAACAACATAAAAACTTCTATAAAGAATTCTTGTTGAACAGAAAATCAGAAAAGTTCTGTTCAAGTCTTACTCTATTGCCGCTCTGTTTTACTATTCTCTACTTTTTACAATACAATATACAACATTGTATGCTACATATAATCTCATCAAAAAGAGAAGTTGTCGTTTCCAACTTCTCTTCCTCTTTACTTCATCTATAGAAATAAAATCAAATTCTTTATATCCTCGATTATCCTCAGCATACGCCGACAACTTTGTTGGCTTTTTTTCGCTTATTAGATGCGAGAACGTAAGTAAGCATCAATAAATGGATCAATTTCTCCATCCATAACTGCTTGCACGTTACCAACCTCTGTATTTGTACGGTGGTCTTTCACAAGAGAATACGGGTGGAATACGTAAGAACGAATTTGGCTACCCCATCCGATTTCTTTTTGTTCACCGCGAATTTCATCTAACTCCGCTTGTTGCTCTTCTAATTTCTTTTGGTATAATTTCGCTTTTAACATTTTCATCGCGTGCTCACGGTTTTTAATTTGTGAACGCTCTGACTGACATGTTACAACTGTGTTTGTTGGTGTATGTGTAATACGAACTGCTGAGTCTGTCGTATTAATATGCTGTCCACCTGCACCACTTGCACGGTACGTATCAACTTTTAAGTCTTCTGAACGTATTTCGATTTCAACTTCATCATTGAACTCAGGTACGACTTCACAAGATACGAACGATGTATGACGACGGCCTGAAGAATCGAATGGCGAGATACGTACAAGACGATGTACACCTTTCTCTGCCTTTAAATAACCGTAAGCGTTATGACCTTTAATTAATAAAGTAACACTCTTAATACCAGCTTCATCACCTGGTAAGTAGTCAACCGTTTCTACTTTAAACCCACGTTTTTCAGCCCAACGTGTGTACATACGTAATAACATAGAACCCCAGTCTTGTGACTCTGTTCCACCAGCACCTGGGTGTAATTCTAAAATAGCGTTATTTTTATCATAAGGATCGCTTAGTAGTAGCTGAAGCTCATACTCATTCATTTCTTGAATTAAGCCTTTCACTTCTGATTCAAGCTCCTCATGTAAATCTTCATCATACTCTTCTTTTAAAAGCTCATGCGTGATTTCTAAATTTTCGAAGGTCTCATCTAACTGACGGAACTTTCCAACCATCTCTTTCAGTGCATTAGCTTCGTTAATTACAGCTTGTGCGCCTTGTTGGTCATCCCAAAATCCTGCACCCATCATTGTCTCTTCTAACTCTGCAATTTGTTTCTCCTTAGTAGGAAGGTCAAAGAGACCCCCTAAAAGCCGCTAATCTCTTAGCCATTTTCTCTAATTCTTGTCTAATTTCTACTAATTCCATTTCCTTCACCTCTATGTAATTGCTGTTACTTTCTTATGAGAACAAGGGAAACTCTCTCCACTTATGACGGAGAGAGTTTAAACTTTCTTAATTATACATTTTTGATGTAAAATTTTGCAAAGCAATCTGGGCTACCGCCCTGTATTACTTCCCGATACCACAGCAGTTTTTATATTTTTTACCGCTACCACATTTACATAAATCGTTGCGGCCTACTTGGTCACCTTTTACAACTGGTTTTTTCTTCGCTTCTTCGCCATCGCTAGATGGATGAACAGCTTCACCTTGAACAACTTCTTGACGCTCTAAGTTTTGTTCAATTTCAGCTTTCATAATGTAACGAGAAATTTCCTCTTCAATAGAAGCAATCATTGACTCGAACATTGCGAATCCTTCCATTTGATACTCACGAAGTGGATCAATTTGACCGTAAGCACGTAAATGAATACCTTCACGAAGGTGATCCATCGCATCAATATGCTCTGTCCATTTCGTATCTACTACACGGAATACAACAACTTTTTCGAACTCACGCATTTGCTCTTCTGGCAGAAGCTTTTCTTTGTCGTTGTAACGCTCTATTAATTTCGCGATAATTGGCTCGCTCATTTCCTCTGGAGCAAGACGACGTAACTCTTCTTCTTTTATATCGCCTTCTTGCAGAAGGTTGGCATTTAAGTAGTCAACAAGACCTTTAATGTTCCAATCTTCTTCAATTTCCTCTTGTGTATGAAGCGCAACAGCACGTTCTACTGTAGATTTCATCATACCTTCAATAATACTGCGTAAATTCTCAGAATCCATTACTTCTTGACGCTGTTTGTAAATAACTTCACGTTGCTGACGAAGTACATCATCGTACTGCAGTAACTGCTTACGTGCATCATAGTTATTTCCTTCTACACGTTTTTGTGCAGATTCTACCGCACGAGAAACCATTTTACTTTCAATCGGCTGTGAATCATCCATACCAAGACGATCCATCATCGCTTTCATATTGTCAGAACCGAATCGGCGCATTAGTTCATCTTCCATAGACAAGTAGAACTGCGTTACACCAGGGTCCCCTTGACGACCAGCACGACCACGTAACTGATTATCAATACGACGGCTTTCGTGACGCTCTGTACCGATAACTGCTAGACCAACGTTTTTAATATCGTCTCCAAGCTTAATATCCGTACCACGACCAGCCATATTCGTCGCAATCGTTACAGCACCTTTCATACCAGCTTCTGCAATGATATCTGCTTCACGCGCATGGTTTTTCGCGTTTAAAATGTTATGGCGTACACCTTTACGTGTTAACATTTTTGAAATAAGCTCTGATGTTTCAATTGCAACTGTACCGACAAGAATAGGTTGCCCTTGTTTATGACGATTTACAATATCCTCAACAACTGCATTGAATTTGCCTTCCATTGATTTGAAGATTAAATCAGCACGGTCATCACGAATAATATCTTTGTTCGTTGGAATTACGATAACATTCATATTGTAAATACTACGGAATTCTTCTTCTTCCGTTTTCGCTGTACCAGTCATACCAGATAACTTTTCATACATACGGAAATAGTTCTGGAACGTAATTGTTGCGAGTGTCATACTTTCATTTTGAATTTCTACGCCTTCTTTTGCTTCAATAGCTTGGTGCAAACCTTCGCTATAACGACGACCTTTCATAAGACGACCAGTGAATTGGTCTACAATTACGATTTCGCCTTCTTGTACAACATAATCTGTATCAAGATGCATAACAACGTGTGCACGAAGCGCCTGATTAATATGGTGAAGAAGTGCGACATGTTTTAAATCGAATAAGTTTTCAATATGGAAAGCTTTCTCTGCTTTCGTAATACCATCTTCAGTTAACATTACATTTTTCGTTTTCACATCAAATGAATACTCTTTTTCATTTTCTAATGTACGAACGAATGCATTTGCAAACATGTATAGCTCTGTTGATTTTTGAGCTTGTCCCGAAATAATAAGCGGCGTACGTGCTTCATCGACTAAAATAGAATCGACTTCATCGATAATAGCAAAATGAAGTGGACGCTGAACGCACTGTTCTCTATATAAAACCATGTTGTCACGTAAGTAATCGAATCCAAGCTCATTATTTGTGCTATACGTAATATCAGCAGCATAAGCCTCTTGTTTCTCTTCGCGTGACATGCTGTTTAAGTTAATTCCTACTGTTAAGCCTAGGAACTCATGAAGTTGTCCCATTTCGCTCGCATCACGTTGTGCTAAGTATTCATTGACTGTAACAACGTGAACACCTTTTCCTGTTAAAGCATTTAAATATACAGGTAATGTAGATGTTAATGTTTTACCTTCACCCGTTTTCATCTCAGAGATATTCCCTTCATGTAAGGCAATACCACCCATTAACTGCACGCCATACGGACGCATTCCAAGAACACGAGTCGCAGCTTCGCGAACAACTGCAAAAGCTTCAGGAAGTAGATCATCTACTGTCTCACCTTTTGTTAGACGTTCTTTAAATTCAAGCGTCTTTCCTTTTAATTGTTCATCTGTTAGTGGCTTAATAGATGATTCTAATGCATCAATTTGCTCAACTGTCTTCTGCATACGTTTAATTTGGCGTTGATTTACATCAAATACCTTTTTTAAAATACCGATCATAGGAAATACGCTCCTCTTTTTTATTAAAATAAAACTTCCGATTGTTTTTTCTTTTTCTATTACAATCAGTCGTTATAAAAATCAAATGTATGTTATACCAATTTTTCTCCTAATTAAAAAAACTAAAATGTATATACCTAATGATAATTGTAACACTTGTCTTATAACTATGACAACAATCGGCCGAATGTCTCGTTCTAAATTAAGAAAACTTTTAAAAAAAATCTATTTTCAGCAAAAAAAGCGCAGCCATTTCGGCTGCGCTTTTGAATTATTATTTAGTTTCGATTAAACCATATTTCCCATCTTTACGGCCGTATACAACATTAGTTTCATTTGTATCAGCATTTGTGAAGACGAAGAAATTATGTCCTAGCATATCCATTTGTAGGATCGCTTCTTCAACGTCCATCGGTTTTAAATCAAATCGTTTTGTACGTACAAGTTCTAATTCATCCTCTTCTACCGCATCCAGAACAGCTACTGCTTCTGGAAGGATAAAGTTCGTTTTCATAGAACCTTTCTCACGTAACTTACGATTTACCTTTGTTTTATGTTTACGAATTTGTCGCTCAAGTTTATCAACTACTAAATCGATAGCAGCGTACATATCGCTATTAGTTTCTTCTGCACGAAGTAATAAATCAGTAAATGGAATTGTTACCTCGACACGTTGCTTGTCAGAGTATACTTTTAAATTAACTTTAATCTCTGGGAATGTATCAAAATAACGCTCTAACTTACTTAGTTTTTTCTCTACATATTCCTTTAATGCTGGAGTTACTTCAATATTTTCACCACGAATGTTGAATTTCATAGATGAATTCCTCCTTTCAAGCCTATGTACTATAATTTCGACATTGGCTTAAAAACTCCTTCTAACTTTTTTAAAAAAATTAGTGGAATTGCGATTTTTTTATCGTTTTTTGTTGAAATGAAAAGATGCATCGTTTCTATCTTTATTTTATCCTATTAACATCGTGAATAACGAATATAACTGTGGACAATTCGTTACAGAAAAGAAACAACTTTTTGACAACTTGATTCATAACAAAAACCCCTTGCAAAAAACAAGAGGTTCTACCATATATATAACGTTGCCACAAACGCAGCTCTCTCTTCCCAAAAACAATATTCCTACAGTTTTACAACATTAGCTGCTTGTGGTCCACGTGCTCCATCTACAATGTCAAACTCAACTTGTTGTCCTTCTTCTAATGACTTATATCCATCTTGTTGAATAGCAGAAAAATGAACAAACACATCATCACCATCTTCACGCTCAATAAACCCAAATCCCTTTTCTGCATTGAACCATTTCACTCTTCCTTGCATGTTCATTCCATTCCCTTCACTCTAAAAATCAGGGCATTCGCCCCATACTTTGACTATAACGAATGACAACTTACGAAGTCAAAGAAGACTTATCGTCTTTTTATTATCCCTTTCGACAGTTACAGATCAACTTCTACAAAGCGTCAAACTAGAAACTTCCCTTGCTCCTCTATCGTATAAAAGACTTCCAATCTGTCTAACTGTAATTCCTGTCGTATATACATCATCAACGAGTAAAATATGTTGATCATGAAACATATCTTCTCCCTGAAAATAAAAAGGATTACTTCCCGAAAGCCTTTCTTTACGTGTCTTCTTACTTTGCTTTTCTGTTTCCCTTCTTCTTAATGAGGGATAAGAAATTTTGACAGGTAAACATGCTGCTAATAACTCTGCCTGATTAAAACCACGTTCATATTCCCGTTCCCTACTAAGCGGAACAGCAATAACACTTGAAACGCTCGTAAAATGCTTTTGAAACAGCTCCCGAAAGGATCGATAAAAAATATGAACTAACTCCGCATCTCCCCGAAACTTAAACTGTGCTAATATTTCTTTCATCTCATCATCGTACACGTGCAAAGAACGATTTTTAAAAGGACGATACTTCTCCTCTTTTATCCACCTTATGCAATCCACACAAATATCATTTTCTTTATATTCGGAAGTCAAGTCCTCTAAAAGTCGCCCACACTCCATGCAAATCTCTCCTATAATATAGGAAAGTTTCCGCTCACACCTATCACATATATATTTTTTGTGAGACTTTACAAAGAAGGTGTACCAACTAACTGTTTCCAACATATACTCATCGCAAAGTAGACAATGCATTAATCGATTAATCCTTGTTCTTTCGCCTTTTTGTTCATACTTTGAATATGCCTTTTCGCGCGTACCATCGCCTCTGTCTTACCGCAATGAAAATAAACGACCTCGCCATAAGGTTCTTCAAAACTACGACCTGCTCGGCCTGCAATTTGTACAAGCGCACTTTCTGAAAAGATTTCTTCTTCCGCCCCTAACACCGCTACTTGTAAATTCTTCACAGTTACTCCTCTCTCTAAAATTGTCGTTGTAACTAATAACGGAATTTCTCCCTTTCTGAAAGCTGCTACTTTTTCTTTTCTCATCGGATCTTCTGCATGTACACCATCGATTCTAGGATCCAACGTTTTCAATATCAGGCTCAATTCTTCTATATATCGCACATGAGGAACAAATAAAAAAATGGGATACTTTTTGCTTACGTACATTTTTAACCATTGTAGTAACAATCGAGGAATTCTTTTATGGTGGAGACTTTTCTTCCAATTTCCGCACCAGCAAAATAGAGGAACTGGTAACGGATGACGATGGTATCGTCCAGAGACAATGATACCTTTTTGTTTACCACTTCTGAAATTACGCTTCCACTTTTCATCTGGAGTTGCAGTTAAATAAATACGCGCTGCTTTCTCTTTCATCGCTTGTTGCACTGCATACTGCAACATTTGATCCGCATGATACGGGAAGGCATCGATCTCATCTACAATCATGACATGAAACGCTCTATAGTAACGTAACAATTGATGAGTCGTTGCAACGACTAACGCTGCATCTTTTTCCCTATCTTCACTTCCTCCGTATAAGGACGCTACATTTACATTTGGAAACACTTTTTGTAATCTCGGCGCTAATTCTAGTACAACGTCTGTTCTTGGCGTTGCGATACAAACCCTTTCTCCTTTTCGCAATGCCTCTTCCATACCGTAAAATAGCATTTCAGTTTTTCCAGCCCCGCACACAGCCCAAATAAAAAAAGAGTCTTTCTTCTTAATAGCTTCTATAACACCTTGCGCTGCCAAATCCTGACCAGTAGACAAGGTCCCGTTCCACTGTAAAGAATTTAAGCCTTTTTCTCCTTTTCTTTCAGCGATCCCACGAACAAGTACAGCACATTCACTAACTCTCCCCATCGTTATACACTTTCGGCAATACGTACATACTTTACTGCACCTTTTACATAAAAATGATGCAAATAGCCGCTGCTCTATATTTCCGCAGCGCTGACACATATATTTAGAAGCCTTCTTTATTACACCTTGTACACATACGGCCTCTCTCTTCTTTTTCAAATCTTGTAATGTACCCCGTAAATCTGAAGAGAGTTCCTCTAATAGTAACTGTTTCCCTGTTAACATCAGCAACCACCTCCATCACTACTATAAACCCTTCTCATAATCTCGTAAAAAATCAAAAAAGCCGATAACCTACTTATAAAATAGTAAGCTATCGACTTTATACACATGTTTTATTCGTTTATAAATCCTAGAATCTACCGTATCCTAAGAAATGTTTTTGGTTGTAGCTACTGCTTAAGCTAGCGTAAGCAATCCCTTTATCACCAGCATGAATCATTTGGCCATTACCAACGTAAATACCGATGTGAGATGGACCTGGTTTATAAGTACCTTGGAAGAATACTAAATCTCCAGGTTGTGGGCTACTTACTTTAGAAACTGAATTCCAGTAACCATTAACATCTTGACGTCCTACACCGAAGACGTAAGAAATAAATCCACTACAGTCAAAACCACCGTTTGATGGAGATGCACTTCCCCAAACATATGGCATACCTAAGTATTGTTGTGCTTTACCAATTACGCCAGGAGCTGGAGCTGGGCCTGGTGTTGGTTCTGCTTTTTTCTCTTCTTTTTTAGGTGCTTCTTTTTTAGGTTCTTCCTTTTTAGGCTCTTCTTTTTGAGCTTGTCCACCATTGTTTGCTGGTGCTGCAGGTGCAGCTTGCTCTGCTGGTGCTTGTGCTGTAGGCGCTTGCGCATCTTTAGCAGCTTGTTCTGCTTGTTTTTGAGCAGCAGCTTCTTGTGCAGCTTTTTCTTGTGCTTCTTGTTCAGCAATACGTTGTAATTGTAGTGCTTGTTTTTCAAGATCTTTCAATTGACTTTCCGTACTTGTCATTGAAGTTACAACTGTATCCATTTTACCGCTTAAATCATTTACTGCTGTTGATTTTTTCGCTTTTTCAGCGTCAAGTTCTTTCTTAGCAGTTTCAATTTGAGCTTGTGCTTCTTTTAATTCTTTTTGCTTTGTTTTTACCGTTTCAACATCTTTTTTCACGTTCGCTTGATCTTCTTGTTGTGTTTTCATGATATCTTCGTCAGACTCAAGAATTTTAGAAACAGAAGTTAAACGATCAACTAAATCTGCAACGTTTTTAGAGTTTACAAGAACTTCTGTTACAACGTTCGTATTTGGTTGTTCTTGAAGTGCAACTAAACGTTTTCTTAATAACTCTTCACGTTTTGCAATTTTCGTTTGTAGTTCTGCAATATCTTTATTTTTATTTTCGATTAATTGCTCAGTATCCGCAACTTTTTTCATTGTTTCATCAAGTTTTGAAGCATTCTCTTGAACAGATTTATCCAAACCTTGAATTGTTTTGTTTAAGTCATTCATTTGTTTTTGTAATACATCACGTTCTTGTTGTTGTTTATGTAAAGTGTCATTTTGTGTATTAATTTGTGATTTCACGTCAGAAATTTTATCTTCTGCAAATACATTTGGTGTTAGTCCTGAAAACATTAACCCTGCAACTAATGCGCAAGATGCCATTTTTAGCTTTTTCATTTTATTTTTTACACCGCTTTCTTTTGTCTTTTTTCCGTATATAACCTATAAAATTTATACCATAATTCGGGATTTTTTTTGCTAATGTTACGCTATTGTAAAACAAATGTAATATTATATGTAACTCTATCGCAAAATATGCATATTTTTGTATATATGTGTAGAATTTTAAAAGCTTTTTATAAGCAAAGAAAAAACGCAAGGTTTCCCTTACGTTTTGTTAAATACACTAATACGAATGAAATCAAAACGTTATTTCATCCATTGCTCAGCCCACTTTTGGACTTCATCCATAACACTTTCTAATGCTTTCCCTTTTTCAGTTAAGCCGTACTCGATTCGAACTGGTACTTCCGGATAAACATTACGAACTACAATGCCTTCGCTTTCCAATTCCTTTAAACGCTCTGATAACATACGATCGCTCATATTCGGTATAATATCTGCGATTTCTCTAAAACGTTTTGACTCTTCAAGCAAAGATTTAATAATTAAGCCAGTCCATTTTTTACTAAGCAAAGTAAAAGCTGACTCAAACTTTGGACATAAACAAGAATTATGCTCCATATGTTTCACCTCTCTTCTATTATAATATAGTTTCTTGTAAAAAGTAAGTTATAAAACTTTCCTCATTATTTTATTTTACGCACATTTTATAATTTCCAAATATTAACTTGTCAACTACACGTAAAATATCCGTAAAAAAACCCTCTTCAAAAAGAGAGCTTTTTATATCTTATTACTTCGTATACCATCCAAGACCTAGTGCACCTTCACCTAAATGCGTACCAATTACAGCACCGAAATAACCTGTGCGGATTGTAACATGGGGATATTTTGCTTCTAATTCTGCCTTCCATTCATTCGCTTCCTCTTCACGTTGTGCATGAATGATAACTGCTTCCATAGGTACACCTTGACTTGCTTGCTCATCAAAAATTTCAACAATTCGTTTTAACGCTTTTTTACGTGTACGAATCTTTTCAAATGGAATAATGATTTTATCTCTAAAATATAAAACTGGCTTCACTTGTAACAAACTACCAATGAAAGCTTGTGCACTATTTAATCGTCCTCCACGTTGTAAATGATGTAAATCATCCACTACAAAATAAGCGTCCATCGTTTTCTTCATTTCATCAAAACGGGCAACGATCTCTTTCGGATTTTTTCCTTCGCTTGCTAGCTTTGCACCTTCACGTACATAGAATCCTTGTACTTCACAACTAATTTCAGAGTCGTACGTATATACATCAATACCCTCTACCATTTGCCCGGCTGTCGTTGCCGTTTGATATGTACCACTAATCCCACTTGAAAGATGAATGCTAATAACCGCATCATAATCCTTAGATAGTTCTTCAAATAACTCAACAAACTTTCCGATTGCTGGCTGAGAAGTTTTCGGAAGTTCTTCTTGCTCACGTACTTTTACATAGAAATCATCTACTGAAATTTCAGCTTCTTCTTGATAAGATTCCGTTCCAAACACAACGTTTAATGGAATCATATATATATTGAGTTCATCACGAATATGCTTCGGTATATATGCTGTACTATCAGTAACAATAGCTGTTTTCATTTGCGTACCTGCCTTATAAAAAAGTTTTTATTCCCTAAGTTTACACGAAAACTAAAAATGGTGCATCCATACATAAAAATGCTGATTTGAAATAATACTTACCATCTCGACAAATTACAACAAAAAGTTGAAATACTCACCAAAAATTTTAACTTATTTATAAAAAATGTTTGAATATAAAAACGCTCGCTTTTAAAATGTAAAGTACTAGTCATTTTGGTAGATAGGGGCGTATACGAGTGTTATTACAATATTTAACAATCAAAGACTACGGTGAGCACGAAATTGTCATTCAAAAATCAAGATTTATTTGTTATGTTAGCAGAGCTACAACCGAAGCAGAAGCTCAAGAATTTATACAAAAAATAAAAAAACAAAATTGGAATGCCACACATAATTGTTCTGCGTATTTGATTGGCGAACAAGATCAAATCCAAAAAGCAAATGATGACGGAGAACCTAGCGGTACAGCTGGCGTACCTATGTTAGAGGTACTAAAAAAACGCGGTTTAAAAGATACCGTCGTTGTCGTTACACGCTATTTTGGTGGCATCAAACTTGGCGCAGGTGGATTAATTCGCGCATATGGAAAATGTACAAGCGAAGGCATTAATCATGTCGGTGTTGTTCAGCGAAAACTAATGCGTGTTATGCAGACCGAAATTGATTACACATTACTTGGCAAAATTGAAAATGAATTACGTAATTCGAAATATGCCATTAAAGATATACATTATCTCGAAAATGTCACATTTGATACGTATGTAGAAGAAGACGGAAAACAAGCATTCACAGATTGGATGATTGAGTTAACAAATGGGAAATGTACAATTACAGAAGGAGATATGTTGTACTTAGAACAAGATGTTATCTAAGAATAACTACATCCTCACCTTTAAAGATTAATGTAGTGAATTACTTTCCTACAAATGAACTAAGGAGATTATATATGGAAGAACGTTATTATCATCTCCAAAATAGCAGAATAAAAAAGAAACGAAGAAGAAAGTTTTTCTACTTCCTTATTTTCGTATTTTTATTTGGTGGTGTAGGACTTTATATATTAAATTCCTACTCTTCTCTCATGGGGATGTATAGTGGTTTTACTCGTCAAAAATCGGACTTGAGAACCGAAGATGTAGAAATTACAAAGGAGCCTTTTACACTCCTCATTATGGGTATAGAAGATTATGCAACGGACGGTCAAAACGGTCGTACAGATTCATTAATGTTTGCGACCGTCAATCCTAAAACTAAAAAGATTTCGCTTATGAGTATCCCTCGTGATAGTCGCGTTCCAATTGTTGGTAAGAACAAAGAGGACAAAATTAACGCTGCGCACGCTTACGGCGGAGAAGAAATGGCAATCAAAACTGTCGAAGGTTTTCTAAAAGTTCCTGTAGACCATTATATTAAAATTGATTTCCAAGGCTTTAAAGGAATTGTTGATGCTGTTGGCGGTGTTACTGTTGATGTCCCATTCGATTTTTGGGAGCGTTCAGACGTGGATTACTACAAAAAAATCGAATTTAAGCAAGGACAACAAGACTTAAATGGGGAAGAAGCACTCGCATACGTACGTATGCGAAAGCAGGATCCAAACGGCGATTATGGTCGGGCCGCTAGACAAAGACAATTACTAGCCGCTGTTGCTCAAAAACTAAATTCAGCCTCTACCGTATTTAAAATTAAAGATTTAACAGCAGTCGTTGGAAAATATATAAAAACTGACATTCCTATTTCAGACGGACTGGCTCTTTACAATAAACTATCTGGATTTGATCCTTCTACAATGCAAACGTTCAAACTTGAAGGAGAAGACAAAAAAATAGGTGGTATTTATTACTTCCTTCCAGATCCAATCGGTGTAGAGACAGTACGTAACGAAATTAAAAAAGAATTAGGAGAAACAGCAAACACTCAAGAAAATCCAACTACAAAAACCGAATCAAACCATTCTTCAAATTCTAACTCTGACGAAAAGGCAAAGAAAGAAACGAATCAGAATCAGAACAAAGCACCAACTGAACCACCTCCTTCTACGAATGCTCATGCAGAGTGGATTATGAGAAATCAGCAATAACAAAAAGAGCCAAATCGCATATGATTTGGCTCTTTTTTATTTACTTATTAAAGTGTTGTAAAATTGCTTCTACAATGCGCTCTGATGCACGGCCATCACCGTAAGGATTAGATGCTTTTGACATCTTATCATGAGCTTCTTTATCTGATAACAACTCATCAGCAAGACCAAAGATTGTCTCTTCGTCTGTTCCTGCTAATTTCAATGTACCTGCTTCAATACCTTCTGGGCGCTCTGTTGTATCACGAAGAACAAGAACCGGTACACCAAGTGACGGCGCTTCCTCTTGTACACCACCAGAATCAGTTAACATTAAGTATGAACGAGCTGCAACATTGTGGAAATCAATTACATCTAGCGGCTCAATTAAATGAATTCGGCTATGATCGCCTAAAATATCATTCGCTGTCTCACGAACAACTGGGTTCATATGAACCGGATACACAACTTGTACGTCTTCATGCTTATCAACAAGACGTTTAATTGCACGGAACATATTACGCATTGGCTCTCCTAAGTTTTCACGGCGGTGAGCTGTCATAAGTACAAGACGATCGTTTCCAAGTGTCTCTAGTACAGGATGACTATATGTTTCTTTTACAGTCGTTTTTAGTGCGTCAATCGCTGTATTCCCTGTTATGAAAATGCGTGACTCATCTTTATTTTCTTTCTGTAAGTTCGTTGCTGATTTTGTTGTAGGTGAGAAATGAAGATCTGCCATGACGCCTGTTAATTGGCGATTCATCTCTTCTGGGTATGGAGAATATTTATCCCATGTACGAAGTCCTGCTTCAACATGCCCTACTGGAATTTGATTGTAGAAAGCAGCTAAACTCGCAATAAATGTTGTCGTTGTATCACCATGTACAAGTACAATATCCGGCTTTGCTTCTTTCATTACTTTATCCAAACCTTCTAAACCACGCGTTGTAATATCAATTAAAGTTTGGCGGTCTTTCATAATATTCAAATCGAAATCTGGCGTAATTCCAAAGATACTTAATACTTGGTCTAACATTTGACGATGTTGCGCTGTTACAGTCACAATCGACTCAATTTTTTCTGGATGTTTTTGCAACTCTAACACAAGAGGTGCCATTTTAATTGCTTCTGGACGTGTCCCGAAAATTGTCATTACTTTTAAACGTTCAGTCATTTCATTGCCTCTTTTCTTTCACTAGTTACAACTTCTATTATGACATATAAGAATATACATGAATACATGCCTTTTTAACGAATAACGGAAAATTCCCTCTTACAAATACTTTCTCTTCCAACCGAATAATAATCTATCTCTTGCTTCTTGACATCCTCAATAGTATAACAATTTCTTCCATCTAATAAAATAGGTTCTCTCATAAGTTGTGCGTACCTTTCTAACGGATAAGCTCGGATAGCCTCCCATTCTGTCATGATAAAAGCCGCACTCGCTCCTCTAATCGATTCATCTATACATTCGCTATATTGTATAGTCTCTCCAAAGATATTTTTCATATTTGGAATCGCTTTTGGGTCATATAGAACTACATCCGCACCTATATGAATTAATTCTTGTATCATAATAAGGGACGGTGCGTCTCTTATATCATCAGTATTCGGTTTAAATGCCGCTCCCAGCACCGCAATCCGCTTCTTGTTCATATTTAATACTTTCTTCGCTTTCTCAATCAATAACAACTGTTGTTTATTATTCACTTCAATGACTGCTTTTAACAAGCGAAAATCATGCGCCACATTCCCTGCAATTTGCACAAGGGCTTTCGTATCTTTCGGAAAACACGAACCCCCATAACCAATGCCAGCATTTAAAAAAGACGCCCCAATTCTCTTATCCATTCCCATCCCTTGTGCAACGTCTAATACATTGGCTCCTACCTTCTCACATATATTTGAAATTTCATTGATAAAACTAATTTTTGTCGCTAAAAAAGCATTCGATGCATATTTAATCATCTCTGCACTTTTTATATTTGTAACATACGTTTTTAAGCGTAATTCACTATACAAATTCTCCACTTTTCGTGCCGCTTCCTCATTATCTGCTCCAATTACAATACGATCTCCCTGAAAAAAATCGTAAATCCCTGAACCTTCCCGTAAAAATTCAGGATTCGATACGATATGTAATTCATATCTATTTTGTAATTTCTCCTCAATCCATCCCCTCATAACATCATTTGTACCTACAGGAACCGTACTTTTCGTAACGACAATAATGTCATTCGTCGCATATGTTCCAATATCGTCACAAGCACTTCGAATATATGTTAAATCCGCTGTCCCATCTAATAAAGATGGCGTTCCAACTGCAATAAATATAAATTCTGCATCGTAAAATGCTTTTACTCTATTTGTTGTAAAAGTTAAACAGTCATTCTCACATGCATCATTTATTAATTCATATAAACCCGCTTCATAAATAGGCAGATCTCCTTGCTTTATCCGTTCAATTTTCTCATCATTTATATCAAAACATGTGACTGAATGGCCTAACATTGCCAATCCTACTCCTGTAATTAATCCAACGTATCCGGTACCTATTATCGTAATTTTCATTTCCTTTTCGCACAGGAATATACAATAGAAAATATACGAATACATAGAATTCTCCCTGTGCTTCCCCCTCTCACATTAAAAATGAGAAAACTCTTTTACTTCTTTATTATATGAATTACTTTTTCCATTCTTTTTTAAGTTTTTGTAAAATTACATGTAAGAATATAAAATGAAACTTTATTCAGTAAGGGGCATCCATCCCCGGCTAATTATTAGTTAAACCAATCAGGCTTTTACAGGAATTAAGATCCCCACCTAACTTCTTTTCTCCAACTGAATTTTGAGGTGCGAACCTTACTGCCCGTTCATGCGGATAAATTCCCACATTTTAACACGGAACTTACTCATTTCTAGGTGTAACACTTATAATACTGAAATAAAAATATTCATTATCGAAAAAAGAGAAAATGTCATATTCTAAAGTCCAATACAATTAACCTTCTCAAATGATTCAACATTCTGTATACAATTGTCATATATTCTATCCGCTTCCATTTACCACACAAAGAAAAAAAGATTGAATTCTAATCTTTTTGTGATACCATATGTTATGAGCCTGTAAATAAACATCATAATTTTCAGATAAATATATTAAAAAAAATTACGTTAGACTATAAAAGGGTGGGGTATTAATGGACTCACAAGTGATTTATGCCATCTTGGCATCTTTCATCACTGTACTCGTCGTTACTCCTTTAGTTATTAAGTTAGCTTTTAAAATAGGAGCAACAGATAAGCCAAACGCTCGTAAAGTACACCAAAAGATTATGCCTCGTCTTGGCGGGTTAGCGATATTTATTGGTGTAGCTGTAGGATTTGTTGTCGGCGGCTTATACGAACAAAGAATGTTATCGATAACGCTAGGTGCGATTATCATTGTAATCATCGGTATTTTAGATGATATGTACGAGTTATCTGCGAAGGTAAAATTCGGTGGACAACTACTAGTTGCCATGATGATTGTAAAAAGTGGATTATTAGTGCAAGTATTATATATCCCAATCCTCGGGGATACTGAACTTGGATGGCTTGCTTATCCAATTACAGTATTTTGGATTGTAGGTATTACAAATGCAATCAACTTAATTGATGGCTTAGATGGGTTATCTGCTGGTATTTCATCTATCGTACTTGCAACGCTAGCATATATGGCCTTCACTAGCCCATGGGGCACTGGAGCCGCTATTATCTTACCACTAGCATTAATTACATTAGCAAGTACAATTGGATTTTTATTCTACAACTTCCATCCAGCAAAAATTTTCATGGGAGATACAGGCGCACTATTTTTAGGATACTGTATTTCTGTTATATCGTTACTTGGATTATACAAAAGTGTAACGTTATTCAGCTTTATCGTTCCAGTTATCATTTTAGGCGTACCTGTATTTGATACGACATTTGCAATTATCCGTCGTATCGTAAATAAAAAACCTATTTCAGCACCAGATAAATCGCATTTACATCACCGTTTACTTGCAATGGGCTTCTCTCATCGTAAAACGGTACTAATTATATACGCATTCGGTATTTTCTTTAGTGTAAATGCAATCATTTTCTCTAGTGCGACATTATGGTTATCCATTATTCTTCTTTTCGTTTTAATCTTCTTTACAGAAATCATTGCTGAAGTAATTGGGCTTGTACATGAACGTTACAAACCACTTATTTCCTTTTATAAAAAAGTGAAAAAACGCGAAGACTAATTGTAGTATAGCCTTTACAATTATGAAATATTCAAATAGCATCCTCTTTCTTATAAGAGGATGCTATTTTTTATTCATCATTTTATATTTCCAAAATATAGATTGTTTGAGAGCTCCACTATTGGAGAAAGATATACATAATAAGAAAAGGATTATATTTTCTTTTTTACATCTTGATTGTCAAACTGAGGGTGAATGTTATGATCAAGCGAGTATTTCAATACGTTATTTTATTTTTAACAATTACTATGTACGCGTCATCTCATGCAGGAGCAACTACAATGACCCCTGCTGAACATCATCCAAATACTGAAACTACCTCTCCTACAAAAAAAATCGCGTACTTAACATTTGATGACGGACCAAACAAATATACTACGCAAATTTTAAACATCTTAAAGGAAAAGAACGGAAAAGCAACTTTCTTTGTTATTGGTGGAAAAGTACCACATTATAAAAAAACAATGCAACGATTGATTCAAGAGGGGCATTATATCGGACTTCACAGTATGTCACACGATGTAAAACGCCTTTACACTGGTGATCCATCCGCTTTAATTACAGAAATGGAACAAACACAAAATATTGTTCAGCAAGTTACAAAATTAAATTCACATCTCGTTCGTGTCCCGTATGGTAGCATGCCTTACTTAAAAAAGAATTACCGTGATGCACTTGTATCCGCCCAGTATAAAATGTGGGATTGGACAATCGATACATATGACTGGAAAAGCTATGACAATCCTTCTGCCATACTAGAAAGAGTACGTAATCAGAGCGATGAACAAGTCGAAGTGATTTTAATGCATGATTCGAGTGTAACCGTACAAATACTGCCTAAAGTAATTGATTACTTACAGTCACAAGGATACAAACTTCTTCCCTATAATCCATCTTCTCACCTCGAAGTGAACTTTTGGAAAGACACAAGATTGTAACAGCTTTAGTGCCTATTTGCTAAAGCTGTTTTATTTTTCTCTTCCCACCCTTCCCATTTTTGTGTAAAATTTTAAATAGTGATGAAGTTTCGAGGTGAATAGAAATGAAACGAATAGATCTCATTTTTAACGCAATACAAGAAGGCAATTATATAGAAGGTGTAACCGCATCAGAACTCGCTACCCTGTTGCAACTAGATCGTGCCAATGTAAGTAGCGACTTAAACAAACTTGTAAAAGATAAACGTTTATTAAAAACAAATACGCGTCCTGTTCGTTTTTATATAGAAACGAACGCTTCGTTGGAAACGCATTCAAAGGAAATGACTTCATTAGATACATTTGCAATTGAAAATACAAGCCTTAAAATCGCAATCGAAAAAGCGAAAGCTTCTATTCTCTATCCTCCAAACGGTATGCATACTTTACTGCTAGGAGAAACAGGGGTCGGAAAATCTATGTTCGCTTCTTTAATGCACGAATATGCAATTGAAGTTGAACAGCTTCCTAAAAATGCACCATTTATCGTCTTTAACTGTGCCGATTACGCAAATAATCCACAGCTACTACTGGGGCAGTTATTTGGGATTAAAAAAGGAGCTTATACAGGGGCAAGTGATCAAAAAGGGTTAATTGAAAAAGCACATGAAGGAATCCTTTTCTTAGATGAAGTACATCGCCTTCCTCCAGAGGGACAAGAAATGCTTTTCACCTTTATTGACCGCGGGGTATACCGCCGCCTTGGAGAAACAGAAAACGAGCGTAAAGCACAAGTATTAATCATTACTGCAACAACAGAAGAACCAAATTCATTTTTATTAAAAACATTTACAAGACGTATACCAATGACTGTTACGCTGCCACCACTTCGTGAGCGTACACATAAAGAACGATTTGCTTTACTGCAACTATTTTTCACAAATGAAGCAATCCGTCTGCGAAAAGAAATTCACGTTAGTCCGAATGCAATGCGCGCTTTCGTCTTTTACAATTGCCCCAATAACATCGGGCAATTAAAAACGGATGTACAAATTGCCTGTGCGAAAGCCTATTCTGACCTTGTGACAAAGAAACGTGATTCTGTCTATGTTTCAAGTACAGATTTACCTTGGTATATGAAAGAAGGGCTATTCATTGAAAGAAAGAGCCGTCATCTATACCAAATTCCAAATGAAACATTTATATTTACAGGTGATGAAGGTTGGAGTAATCATAAAATAGAGAATGAAAAACGTTCTTCTATTTACGATTATATTGATTATAAATACGAAGAACTTCAAGCTCGCGGTATTGAAGAAGACGAATTAGAATTACTAATAGAAAATGATATTCAAAGCTTTTTCGTACAATATTTTAACCAAATTTCTAAAAAAACAAGTCATGAAAATGTTTTTAAAATTGTGGATCGTAATATCGTTTCCGTATGTGAAAGAATTGCGGAACTTGCTGAAAAGCATTTATCTAAGACGTTTGATGAAAAAGTATTTCTCGCTTTAAGCTTACATGTACAGACAACTCTACAACGTTTGCAAGCTGGGAAACAAATTCATCACCCACAATTAAATCAAATTCGTACGAAATATAAAGACGCTTTTTCCGTAGCTATGCAATGCATTCAACTACTGGAGGATGAATTACAAATAACAATACCTATTGATGAAGCAGGCTTTTTAACAATGTTCTTCGTTGTTGATCCAATTCCTGCCTCACAAACAGAAGTAAAAGTATTAATATTAGCGCACGGCAACGGCATCGCAACAGAAATGGCAAACGTCGCAAACGAACTGCTTGGCATTGAGGAAGTAACCGGTATCGATATGCCGTTACATGAATCGCCGAAAGATTTCTTAGAGCGTGTGAAAGTGTATATGAAAACACTCCAAAATGTAAATGGACTTCTCTTACTCGTCGATATGGGCTCACTCGCTTACATTGGTGATATATTAGAAACTGAGTTCAAAATTCCGGTACGTGTTCTTTCCATGACAAGCACTCCACATGCACTAGAAGCAGCTCGAAAAGCTCAACTTGGCTACTCGTTAGATGCATTGTATGAGACAGTGAAGAACTTAACACCGTTTTACTTAAACGTACAAGAAGAAAAGAAAAAGCCACTATCACCAATGAAGTCTGTTATTTTAACAGCTTGTTTAACTGGGGAAGGCAGTGCTTTAGCTATTCAAAAAATGTTAGAGAACTATTTGCGATTTGACAAAGACTTAATTGAAATTATTCCGATTAGTATCGTCCATGAAAAAGATTTAACGAAAATGATTGAGAATATAAAAAAAGAGCGGAATATCATTTGTATCGTCACAAATTTCGATGTGCAGGTGCCATGCTTAACATACCATTTCCAAGACATTGTAAACTACACAGCGATTCAGCCAATTCAAGAATTAATTACGTATGAAGAAACATATGCAAAAATGGCTGATATTCTGGAACAACAAATGCAGCGGAACGACGGAGCATTACTTATTAAAACAATTCGTTACGCATTAAATACAATTCAAGAATTAATTTCCTTACAGCTAACTCCTGACAGCTTAATGGGTGTGATTCTGCATATGAGCTGTATGGTTGACCGTCTTCAAAAAGGAGAAAGCCTCCTCCCTCATCCAGATAAAGAGAAACGAAGACAAGATGAGTATTGGATGTATATGAAAGTGAAAAAAGCATTACAACCAATTGAAAATACATTTGAAATACAAATACCTGATGATGAAGTGTTTTATATCATGGACTTCTTCATTAAAAATCAGCCTGTAAAAAATTAATCGAAGCAGTGTTTTAAATATATCGACCGTAACGCGAATTATATTAGCGATTTTCACAATATATCGATTTACCGACAATAACCACTAAAATTTGTACCTTATAGAAAAAAGGCTGTTCCAAAATGGACAGCCTTTTTTCTACTTCTTTACTTTTCTGATTCTCCCCCTGATTTCGCCCTTCTTATTCGACTTCGTATAAACATTTACATATACATTTGCCTGAATGATTTCTTGAAGTAGGCTATCAAACGCTCTCCCCTGTAAAGGCCCTTCAAAATCCTCCACATTGACTACACCGGTCACGACTCCTTCATTTACACTAATACCTTGCTTTATTGGACCAAACAAATTTAAAACCACTGGACCTATTTGATCCGCTTTTCCTAAATGAATTTGGCATGATTTAACTTTTTCGATGTTTTTCAATATGATCCGATATTGTAATTTCTTTAAATCATCACTAAATATAAACTCTGTTACACCATAAGCTTCTGTATTTACAGGAGGTAGTTCCCTCTTCCCTGTTAACCTCGCAAAGAAATGTGTTGTCATACAGGCATTCTCCTTATATAAATTTCCCAGCACTACTTCTACTACTTTATGGTTTATACATAATCATTTATGACTTTTTCAAGTTTTAATTACGAAGAAAAGATTCACATAATCTTTACATTAGAATCGTTCCTTTTTCTTTACTATCTCTTGTATAATGCACGTAGGAAAGCATTATAGGAGGTAGTTTTGAAAAATAACAAATATACTTTTCACACATTATTAGAGATTTTTCTCGTCTCATTTAAATTAGGACTTACTTCATTTGGTGGTCCTGTCGCCCATCTTGGCTATTTCCACCACGAATACATACAAAAAAGAAAATGGATGGATGAACGAAGCTATGGAGATTTAGTAGCACTATGTCAATTCCTTCCTGGTCCTGCTAGCAGTCAAGTCGGTATGGGGGCTGGATTATTAAGAGGTGGATTATTAGGAGCTATTATTTCATGGATTGGATTCACTTTACCATCTGTGCTTGTTTTAGTTTTCTTCGCCTCATTCCTTAATCAATTCGACCTTGGAAGTGCTGGCTGGATTCATGGACTAAAACTTGTAGCAGTCGCAATTGTTGCTCATGCCATATGGGGAATGGCGCAAAAATTAACGCCAGACCGAAATCGTGCGACGATTGCTATTGTAACTGCCGCAATCGCCTTATTATGGCCAAGTAGCTGGACACAAGTCATTCTCATTATAGTATCTGGCTTTATCGGCTGGTTTTTATATCGCAACCAACCAATTAGTCAATCTCAAAATATAAAAGTACCTATTTCAAAAACGATAGCAGTTTCTTGTCTCATCTTATTCTTCGGACTATTACTGTTGCTACCAATATTAAGACCGTTCTCATATTACATCGCTTTATTTGATAGTTTCTATCGCTCTGGCGCACTTGTATTTGGAGGCGGACACGTCGTGCTACCCCTTCTTGAAGGTGAGTTCGTACAAAACGGAATGATGACGAAAGAACAGTTCCTAGCTGGATACGGATTAACACAAGCCGTACCAGGTCCACTATTTACATTCGCTTCTTATATAGGAGCTGTGTTAAACGGGACGCTTGGGGCAATACTCGCAACAATTGCAATCTTTCTTCCTGCTTTCTTGCTCGTTATTGGTGTTTTACCATTTTGGGACAGTGTGAGAAAAATATCTTACATACAAGGCGCACTACTTGGAATCAATGCAGCTGTTGTCGGTATTTTATTAGCAGCTTTTTATGATCCTATTTGGACGAGCACAATTATGAACGCTGTAGATTTTGTTTTTGCATCTCTTCTATTTTGCTTGCTCGCTTTTTGGAAAACACCACCTTGGGTTATCGTTATACTCGGAGCCTTTGGCGGATATATCCTATCGATTTTGTAAATAAAAAAACGACGGCATTATGTAGCCGTCGTTTTTCTATTAAAACTTCACAAGTTCTATTCCTTCAGGCAACTCGCTCTCTGTTAAAATACGCAATTCTTTCACACGATCCATTACGTAAGAAGAACGCTTCACAAGCTCTGGATCAATATACGCTGGATGAACCATAATTTCTACCGTTTGTTCACCTTGTACTCTTTCTTTTAACTTCACAAAGTAATCTTCCGTCACACCATCCGCGTAAAAGTCACTGTAAAACACGTCAGAAAACGGGCGTACTGCTCGCTCTTCCTCACAACGACGAATTGGAACATTATATGTAGCCGCTAATCTCTCAAGAACATCGTGCAAGATCGGTAATCCATGCACGTGATGATGACTATCTAAGTGAGTTGGTTTTAATCCGTAAGATAGAAATTTCTCAATTTGAGCAGTCCATTCTCTCTCAACTTCTTCTGCATTTAGCTTCCCTTCCCATACGACGCTTTGTTTATGAAACAATCCATCGCTATTTACAAGTGATGGTACGTCTCCAAGAAGAGGTTCCCCTGCCGTTAATACGAGATGTACGCCTACTCCGAGTAGGTTATATTCTTTTGCTAAGCGTACCGCATGCTCTGTTCCTGGCATATTCATCATCATCGTCGTTGAATTTACAAGTCCATTTATATGTCCATCAATAATGCCGTAATTTGTACCTTCTGTAAGACCAAAATCATCTGCGTTTACAATTAACTTAATCATCGTAATACCTCCTAATAGAATAAAAAAAGCGGGCTAAATAGCGCCGCTTTATTTCTCTACCTTTTTGAAGAACTGCGGAAGATATTCTTTATGTGCTTCCAACATTTCATCTAAAATTTGTTTTGCAACTTTATCTGATGGTACAAGTGGATTAATTGTCATAGCAAGTAGCGCTTTATGATAATCTCCTGTAACAGCAGCTTCAATTGTTGTGCGCTCAAATGATTTAATTTGTTGTACTAAACCGCGAACTGGTACGGGAAGATCTCCGACCGCAATTGGTTTTGGACCTTCTTTCGTAATAATACAGTTCACTTCAACAGCAGAATCATGCGGTAAGCTTGCAATTGTTCCGTTGTTTCGTGTATTAACAGGCTGGATATCACCTTTATTATTGTAAATAGACGTAATTAAGCTACATGCTGCGTCACTATAATAAGCGCCGCCACGTTTTTCTAATTGTGGTGGTTTAATATCTAAGTTCGGGTCTTTATATAACTCGAATAAATCATCTTCTAATTGTTTTACTACTTCTGCACGTGTACCTTTTTCAACCGAAGCTTCTTTCTCTTCTTCTAACATTTCACGTGTTTTGTAGTAATAACGATGGTATGGACATGGAATTGCACGAAG
This sequence comes from Bacillus pretiosus, assembly GCF_052947655.1. Lineage (NCBI taxonomy): Bacteria > Bacillati > Bacillota > Bacilli > Caryophanales > Bacillaceae > Bacillus > Bacillus pretiosus. The sequence goes on from NZ_CM129593.1 coordinate 4,959,201, forward strand.
ACCGCGAATAAAGTCTGGCTCCCAGTTAAGTGCTGCAATATTTTCCATCGTAATTTGCTTTTCTGGATCTGTTACAAGTTCTAACACACGATCCATTACACTTACGCCATCTAAATATACATCTAGTCCGTATACCATATGATTTAAACCTGCAAAATCAACGTGGACACGACTTGCATCTACTTCAAGTAATCTTGCAAGACCCATACGGATTCCGATTGGAACGTTACATAGACCAACTACTCTTTGAATATTTGTATAACGAAGGACAGCTTCTGTTACCATACCAGCTGGGTTCGCAAAGTTAATTAACCATGCATTCGGACAAAGCTCCTCCATATCCTTACAAATATCTAAAATAACAGGAATCGTTCTCAATGCTTTGAATAAACCACCAGGACCATTCGTTTCCTGACCGATTACATCATATTTTAATGGGATTGCTTCATCTTTTGCACGAGCTTCTAATAAACCTACGCGAAGCTGCGTCGTTACGAAATCAGCATCTTTTAATGCTTCACGGCGATCAAGCGTTAAATGTACTTCAATTGGTAAACCTGATTTTTTTACCATACGTTTCGCTAAGTTACCAACGATTTCTAACTTTTCTTTTCCCGCCTCAATATCTACTAACCAAATTTCACGAACAGGAAGCTCATCATAACGTTTAATAAATCCTTCAATTAACTCTGGTGTATAACTAGATCCACCACCGATTGTAGCAATTTTAATTCCAGTCATGCTTTATTCCCCTTTCGCTTCTAATTTTTTATAAAGGTCAATAAATTCTGCCGCCAATTCTTTTACTGTAATCGCATTCATTAAATGATCTTGTGCATGAATTAAAAGAACACTAATCTCTGTTTTTTCTCCTCTTGCTTCTGATTGTATGAGCTCTGTTTGGAAATGATGCGCTTCATTAATCGCTTCTTTCGCCTTCACCATCGCTTCATCAGCCTCTGCCATTTTCCCCTGTTTGGCAAATTGAAGTGCCTCCATTGCAAAGCTTCGTGCATTACCACTATTTAAAATTAATTGGAATGGAATTTGTTCTGCCGTAGTCATCATAATTACCGCCCTCTCTATTATGGTTCAACCGATTGAAATACCCCTTCAGTTTGAACATTTCTATTACATTATTATTTTATGAATGATAGTTTGGTGTTCTTGTAGATGGATTTCATCTTTTTGAACATGATATAAAGGTAGTTGTTCTCACAGACAATCTTATCTGCGAGAACAACCTTTATGTTACATAGGTACAGAGTTGTTATTTCCTTGTGCTGCTGCTTTTTCAGTACGAACAACAGAACGATCGCATAATACAACAAATGGATAATAGATTACCATCGCAATTACAAAGTTGAATAACTGTAGGAGTGCACCTGAAAGATGTCCACCTGTTACAAGATAACCACTAATAATTGGTGGTGTTGCCCATGGAATCATCCCAACTGTTTTTGGTACCCAGCCAATAGATATAGCTGTATAAGAAGTAATTACTAATACAATTGGTGTTATGATAAACGGTAAGAATAAAATTGGATTTAAAATAATTGGTGTACCAAAGATTACTGGTTCGTTAATGTTAAATGCACCAGGACCAATTGATAAACGAGATACACTGCGTAATTGTGCACTTTTCGCTACAATTAACACAACTACTAAGAACGCTAATGTTGCACCAGAACCACCAAGATATACGAAAGTATCAAAGAATGGTTTTGTAACAATGTTTGGAACATCAAATGCAGATGTACCACCTTTGAATAACTTCATGTTTTCCTCTAATGCCGGTAAGTATAATGGCTCAATAATACCACCAACGATATTTGGACCATGTAAACCGAAGAACCAAAGAAGATGAACAAGGATTACAATGATAATTGCACTTGGTAATGTCCCTGCTAAACTTTGCAGTGGTGATTGAATCGTATTAAAGATAAATTCATGAACACTTGTACCAGCTAATTTCACTGCTAATTGAATACCTGCAACTACTGTTAAGATAACAAATGCTGGAACTATAGCTGCGAACGATCTTAAAACTGCTGGTGGTACTCCATCAGGCATTTTAAATGTAATGTTTCTTTGTACAAAGAAACGGAATACCTCAGTAACAAGGAGCGCCACAATAATTGCTACGAATAACCCTTGTGCACCTGTCCAAGCTAAGTTCAATCCGCCTTCTTTCGGTGTTGTTGGCGTAAGAATAATTAACGCACCAAATGAAATAATACCTGCTGACAAACCATCAACGCCGTAAGATTTTGCTAAGTTATAACTTGTTGTAAATGCTATGATTAGTGCTAGAATTGCGAAAGAACCAGTCCACATTCCACCGCCAACTTGTTTCCACGTTTCACCAAACAAACCTTTCATGAACTCTTGGAAAGCTTCAGACGGAAAACCATTAATTAGTGATGCCAATGCACCAACTAAGATAAGTGGCATAACTGCAATAAATCCGTCACGGATCGCAGCTAAGTGACGTTGCGATCCGATTTTACCAGCGACAGGAACAATATATTTCTCCATGAATGCAATAAACTTTTGCATTTCGCTTCCCCCCTAATTATTTTTTAAGTGTTAACGCGTGATCTAAAACTGCTTCTCCATTCATCATGCCGTAGTGCATTGGATTGATAACGTCGATTCCAACGTTTCTCTCATCAGCAAGCGTTTTCATTGAAGAAAGCATGTAACGAACTTGTGGTCCTAGTAATAATACATCTGCTTGATCGATATTTGTTTTTACTGCATCCCCAGATACAGCCCAGATCTTTCCTTCTAGACCGCGAGCTTTTGCAGCCGCTTCCATTTTTGTAACTAGTAAACTTGTAGACATCCCTGCTGAGCAACATAATAAAATATTCATTTGAAAATCCCCCTTGTGTAGTATAAAAAATTTATGTTTATTTATTTTTCTTTACGCTATTTATCAATGCAATTAGCGTGCCAACTTTTTAAAACCACTAAAATCAGCACTTTTTCGACTGTTTTCTTTGTGTGTTAACGCTTTCAATTAGTGTGTCACCTAAAAAACACACAGTGTGTTATAAAACAACACGCTTTTAACACATAACTGTATGAAAATAGATTAGTGTTTAGTTGTCTAGTTGTATTTAAAACAAAAAATACACTAAAAAAATTTTTTGCGCGTGAAAATCTAGTAAAAATAAACCTCTCTTCAATACACTCTTCTATCTATTGTCCAAGCCAACTCTACTAAATTACATAGAATAGAATAAAATAACACAATTCGAAAGGGGATTCCTATGCCAAAACATAGAAAACAGAACAAAATAAAGATTTATAGAATAACAAGCTATAAAAAAGACAAGCGCTCTGAATTAGACTCTGATAAATTTGAACTAGAACAACAGGAAATGGAAAATAAACAGGATAAGCAGAACAAACAAGAACAATCGGAAAATGTAATCATAGTACCCACAAATTCACACAGCTTAGATATATGGGATGAAATTTCTCTTAAAGAAATACAAGCTGGTGAGCATACAAATTTATTTGCAGAACAAAGTAATTATCAAAATATTACTTTGTTACAAGTAAGTGACGTCCGTTTATATTTGGACAAGCAATTACAATTTAGTTCCGTCGATGAGCAAATTTATCATGAAGCACTTGTTCATCCAATTATGTCAAAGGTAATTGATCCAAAACGTGTTCTTATATTAGGTGGTGGCGATGGTCTTGCTTTACGAGAAGTTTTAAAATATGAAACTGTGCTACATGTAGATCTTGTTGATTTAGACGAGGCAATGATTAATATGGCACGTAATGTTCCGGAAGTAGTTTCTTTAAATCAAAGTGCATTTTTTGATAGTCGTGTAAATGTACACGTATGCGATGCAAAAGAATTTCTAAATTCTTCTTCCTCTCTATACGATGTAATTATTATTGATTTTCCTGATCCAGCAACAGAAGTTTTAAGCACTTTATATACAAGCGAACTTTTTGCTCGGATAGCTACATTTTTAACAGAAGATGGAGCATTCGTCTGCCAATCTAATTCACCTGCTGATGCACCTCTTGTATATTGGAGCATCGGTAACACAATCGAACATGCTGGATTGACTGTGAAAAGTTATCATACAATCGTTCCTTCTTTCGGAACTGACTGGGGATTTCATATTGCTGCTAACTCTGCCTATGTACTCGATCAAATTGAACAATTATATGTTGTGCCAACTCCTCGAACATTACCTTCTCTTCTTGCTCCTTTGTTTCAATTTCAAGAAGAACATTTAGAACAACGTAATCTCGCTCTTTTAAACTCAGAATCAAACCTTATCCTACATCAATGTTACAAAAAAGAAATGGAGTTTTGACGATATTATAGTGAGGAGTGCTACTTTATGGAATACTCTACTTTCGGTAAGCATATAATAGTAGATTTATGGGGAGTGGACTTTTCTTTATTAGATGATGTTCACTTTTTAGAATATCATTTAGTTACTGCTGCTGATCGCTCTGGTGCCCATGTTTTAAACGTAAGTACAAAAGAATTCGATCCGCATGGCGTTACTGTTTTAGTTTTACTATCTGAAAGCCACCTTTCTATTCACACTTATCCAGAAAAAAACTTTGCAGCCATTGACTGTTATACGTGTGGTACGACCGTTGAACCGCAAATAGCGATTGATTATATCGTAAGTATATTAAAACCAAATGAGATGCATATAAAAAAGCTAATCCGTGGTATAGGGGAGATTGTTACTACCGATTAAATATCACTCTTACTCATTTGTAAAAAGGAGGATTATAAATACCATCAGTGGAACGAACACTCCACTGATGGCACAGACACATACATAAAAAAACCTTGCATACGCAAGGTTCATTCCGATACTGACATCTTCCTATATAATTCTACAAATTCACTCGCTAATTCCTTCACCGTAATCGCATTCATTAAATGATCTTGCGCGTGCACCATCAGAAGGGTAACCTCGGTCTTTTCACCACCGGCTTCTTTCTGTATGAGCTCCGTTTGCACACGGTGCGCCTCTTTTAATTCCTCTAACGCTTCTTGTAATTTAGCTTCTGCTTCTATAAATTCTCCACGCTTTGCGCAATCAATTGCTTCCATTGAACAACTTCTCGCATTTCCCCCATGCAAAATTAAATGAAAAGCCTTCGTTTCTATCGTATCCATTTTAGTTCTTTACTCCCCCTTTTCTTCCGCCAACTTTTGTTTATCCCATATTTTTAAGAACGGTAAATAAATGAAGAATGCAAGCGCAAAATTAACAAGTTGTAACACAACACCTGAAATTTTCCCGCCTGATCCTAAATATCCACTAAAAAGAATAGGTGTCGTCCAAGGTACAGCAGCTCCGCTCGGACGGGCAACTAACCCCCATTCCATCGCAAAGTAAGAAACAATCGTTAACACAACTGGAACCAATATAAATGGAATTAGTAAAATTGGGTTCATGACAATCGGCATACCAAAAGTTACCATCTCATTAATATTAAATATACCAGGTGCAATTGACAATCTCCCTAAACTTTTTAATTGCTGACTTCGTGCAAACAATAACATTCCAATAACTAAAGCAAGTGTCGCACCAGATCCGCCCATATAAATCCATAAATCAAAAAACTGTGCAGTAATCGTATTTGGTATATCTTGCCCTGCTTGGTAAGCAACTCGGTTTTGATCCATTAACGACAACCAAACCGGACTCATTACACCACCAACAATAGTAGCTCCATGAATTCCACATGACCAAAGAACATGAACGAGAATAACAGCTATTATTGCGCCCCAAAGACTAGCACCAAGTACACTAAGTGGTTCCTGTAAAATTTGTCCCACAATATTATGGATACTGCCAAAAGAAGTATTTTCTATAATTAAGCGTAAAATCCAAATAACCGTTACAACAATAAATCCTGGAACAAGTGCGGCAAATGAACGTGTCACAGCTGGCGGAACTGTCTCTGGCATCTTTATAATTATCTTTTTTTGTACAATAAACCGATAAAGTTCAGTAGATATAAGTGCAATAATCATTGCTACAAATAACCCTTGGCTTCCCATTAATGCAGCTGGGATAGCACCTTCTACAAGTACACTCTCTTTTGTACTTGGTATAATATATGCAACTTGAAATGGCGTCGCAAGTAAAAACGTCACAAGCGACAATGCCCCGGATGCTAAAGCGTCCACTTTATAATATTCTCCAAGTCTGTAAGCGATTCCAAAAACAGCTATTAAAGCCATTATATTAAAAGTTGCACTAACTGGATACCCTAAAGCCCTCTGCCAATTCCCCCCAAACAAACCTGCCATAAAATCATTATAACCTGGTATTGGTAAAGCACTAATGATGAGGAAAAATGATCCTATAATTAAGAAAGGCATCGTCAATACAAGTCCATCACGAATCGCTAGCAAATGCCTCTGTTCTGCAACCTTCCCCGCTACTGGCATCACATATTTCTCTAAAAACCGTATCATCTATCCCACACTCCTCATGGTTTCATTAACAAAGCTGCTTGCAAGATAGCTTCTCCATTACAAAGCCCGTAATGGACGGATTGAATGACATCAACAGGTATTCCCTTCTCCTTACATAATTCTTTCATTTTCGGTAATAAATAACGTACTTGCGGTCCTAGTAAAAGTACATCAGCTTCATCTATGTGACTATTTACTTCAGAACCTGATACAGCCCAAATCCTTACCTCTATCCCTTTTGCCTCTGCTGCTTTCTCCATTTTTGTAACAATCAAACTGGAAGACATTCCCGCTGCACAGCAAAGTAAAATATTCATCCCTTTTCCCTCCCCCTTTTTCCAAACCTAAGTTACGGTGCATCCTTTGCCACCACTAGGTTACAAATATATATGTCTAGATTTCCTGCTGTATGCCGAGCTTAAAAACAAAAATTTCTCGGTTTTCACGCTATTCCATCTATCATTATTCTCCTAGTAAAGAGGACTCTAACTCGCTATAATAATTCAGTATGATTTTTTTAATTGATAGGAGGATATATTTATGAAGGCATATCGCTTTCCACTTATTTTATTATCTTCTATCCTAATTGGTGGTTTCATTGGTTATTTCATGGGTGCCGATGCAGTTGCTTTAAAGCCGCTTGGTGACATTTTCTTAAACTTAATGTTTACGATTGTTGTACCTTTAGTGTTCTTTAGCATCGCGTCATCTATTGCTAATATGGATGGATTAAAACGTTTCGGTAAAATTATGTCTAGTATGGCTGGGACTTTCTTATTTACAAGTATTTTAGCTGCTATTTTTATGATTATTGTCGTGAAAGTATTCCCGCCAGCACAAGGTGTTGTATTAGAACTAACACAACCTGACAAAGCTGAAAAAGCGGTTAGTGTTGCGGATCAAATTGTTGGTATTATAACAGTATCTGATTTCTCGAAGTTACTATCTCGTGAAAATATGTTAGCTCTTATTTTCTTCTCTATTTTAATGGGGGTTGCAACTTCAGCAGTTGGTGAAAAAGGAAAGCCATTCGCTACATTCTTACAAGCTGGTGCAGAAATTTCAATGAAAGTTGTATCTTTCATTATGTACTACGCTCCAATCGGACTTGCTGCTTACTTCGCGGCATTAGTTGGTGAATTCGGACCACAACTTCTTGGAACTTACTTCCGAGCAGCAATGGTATACTATCCAGCGTCTCTAATTTACTTCTTTGTATTCTTCACGTTCTATGCATACCTTGCGGGTCGCAAACAAGGTGTACAAATATTTTGGAAGAACATGGTCTCTCCTACAGTTACATCACTAGCAACTTGTAGTAGTGCTGCTAGTATTCCAGCGAACTTGGAAGCAACGAAGAAAATGGGTATCTCTTCTGACGTTCGTGAAACAGTTGTCCTTCTTGGATCTACACTTCATAAAGATGGATCTGTTTTAGGTGGTGTATTAAAAATTGCTTTCTTATTCGGTATTTTCAACATGGAATTCGAAGGACCGAAAACATTAGCAATTGCACTTGTTGTTTCTCTATTAGTAGGAACAGTAATGGGCGCTATTCCAGGTGGTGGTATGATTGGTGAAATGTTAATCGTTTCTCTATATGGCTTCCCGCCAGAAGCATTGCCAATTATCGCAGCAATTAGTACAATCATTGACCCTCCTGCAACAGTGTTAAACGTAACAGGAGATAACGCTTGTGCCGTAATGACAGCTCGCCTTGTAGAAGGTAAGAACTGGATCAAAAATAAATTTGCTTAATGAATAGAAAGAGGATGCTCCAACCGAGCATCCTCTTTTTTTGTTGCTAATCCATTCCGCCACAAATTTGTTATAATCTTCACAAATATTCCACACTCATTATCCATTCTCCGTACTATAATCATGTATGGAAAAGGAGATGGATCTAATGACTCAAAGCGCACCAGAATTTAAAGTTTTGCAAAGCATTGCATTCCTTGCTGTCGTTTTGCAAAGTTCCTTATTATATACAATGAATCAAGGAAATGTCTTACTTGAGCAATCCCTCATTATGGGCATGCTATTTAACCTTGCAAAATTCTCAGCACCTGCATTCATATTTATCGTCGGCTTTCACTTAATTCGGCAATATACGAAGCAACTGGCCTACACAGAATATATTTATGAAAAAGCCGCACATTTACTCATTCCTTATTTCTTCTGGTCTATTCTTTACTTATTAACAACAAACGATATGATTACACTACAAAGCGGAATCAAAAGTTTTTTACTCGGAACAGCCGCGCCCCATCTTTGGTACGTTATTATGATGTTCCAAATTCACTTATTGTTCCCTTTGCTATGCACACTATTTTATTGGTTTCAAAAACGAACAGAAAATAAAAAAGACATATATAAATATATGACCATCTTTGCTTGTCTATATTTCCTCTTAATGTGGTATTCTTCCCACTACATTTTTAATGGAGAGAAATTGACTAACTCAACCATTTTACATTATACAGATCGTTCCTTCTTCTTCTACTCATTCTATTTCGTCATGGGAGGAATCGCTGCTGTCGCACTAAAAGCGTGGCGTACATTTGTCATGAAACATATCCCGCTTATAACAATGCTATTTTTCGTCTTATTTCTATTCATCAATTATGAGTTATTTAGTTTTTACGGAGCAAACTCTATTCATTTAACCGTTTCGACTTATTTAAAACCGTCTATGTTTTTATATATCGTATGCGAAATTATTATACTTTACGTGCTGTCTATTACAATCGTACAACGACGAGGTTTCTTATATAAAGCTTTACGATTTATTGGGAGTTACACGTATGGTGCTTATTTAGCTCATTTTTTCTTCTTGCAACTATGTACAAAATTTCTTTCTTTATTCACACTGCAAGAAAACACAATATTATATAGCTTATTATTATTTACAATAACGGCCACAATCTCGATTTCAGCAATGGTCATTTGCAGTACACTACCATTTCATACATGGATTACAGGGCCTTCCCCTACGACAAATATGAAATGGGCTAAGATTGTACTTCGGAAAAATCACGAAAAAGTATTCAAACCATATCTTTGATATAATAGAATTCCATACAAGAAAAGAAAGTAGGACACACCTATGATTAATCAAATTGGACAAATTATGTTATATGTAAATAATCAAGATGAAGCAGTACAATTTTGGACTGAGACAGTAGGATTCCAAATTATTGCGGAAGAAAATAACGGACAAGGCTTTCGCTGGATTGAAATTGCACCAACGAAAGAAGGAGGCACAAGCATCGTCCTTCACGATAAAGCGTTAATTGCGAAGATGCAACCTGAATTAAACTTAAATACACCTTCACTTATGTTCTTCTCTAATAACTTAGATCAACTGTATAAAGATCTTTCTGAGAAAAACGTTACAGTTGGACAAGTTGTAGATTTACCTACAGGTAGAGCATTCAACTTTGCTGATAATGAAAACAATTACTTTGCGGTAATGGAGCGTAAATAAAAAAGAAGCTATCCTAAAAAAACGGATAGCTTCTTTCATTTTAAGAAACTTGTTCTGCATTCGTTTCCCTATGTTGTATATGACTCGTAATCCAAGCAATTCCGCCAGCAACAACGAGATAGCATAACAATATTAAAATTTGTATTTGTAATTGTGACCAATCTCCTAAAGAGATAACATCTTGTAATCCTCTAAGAGAATGGGACATTGGGAGAAACTGTCCAATTTTGCTAAGAACAGCTATATTTAATTCTCCTGGGAAAGTCCCCCCGCTCGTCGCTAATTGCAAGACTAGAAGCGTTACCGCTAAGAACTTTCCAACAAGACCAAATACCGTTACTAACATAAGAATAAACGTCATGAACGTAAAGGAAATAACGATACTTGATAAAACAAAGAGTGGCACACTTGCAACTTCTAATTTCATAACTCCTAGCACAGCCACATCCACAAGTAATGCTTGAATAAGTCCAATTAAATATACCAATCCTAGTTTATTAATAAAATGTACTGTTCCGCTTACCTTCATATTTTGTCTACGGCCAAGAGGTAAAATATTCGATGCCATAATTCCGCCAACATAAAATGCCAGTGATAAAAAGTATGGTGCAATGCCTGAACCGTAGTTAGGCACATCAGAAACTGTCGACTTCACTAACTGAACCGGCTCTGAGAACATCGTATTACGGGCATCATCATTGCGAACATCCGCTATCTTCTCTGCGCCCTCTCCTAATTTCGTAGAAAGTTCTTTCGCACCATCGTCAAGTTTAACAAGTCCGTCCTCTAACTTATTAGCACCATGATTCAGCTCTGTTCCGCCAATCGCAAGGTGATTTACACCTTCTTGTAATGTTGTAAATCCATTTCCCCACTTCGTAAATCCATTAGCTACATTCGCAGCACCATCTGCTATCTTTTTCGTTCCAGCAGTAGCTTCGCTTAACTTAACTCCGAATGTATTCATACCTTCTTCAATCTTATTCTGACCGTCAGCAAGCTTCTTCGCACCTTGTGTCAATTGTTGTTGGCTATTATTTAAAGTGTTTACTGCTTTAGCTAATCCGTTAGAAGTAGCAATGATCTTTTGAAAAGCAGGATCTTGCTGCACTTCTGGATGACTTTTCACGTACTCTTCTAATTGTTGTTTTACACTATTTGCTGCATTGTCCGCTTTCACTTGCCCTTCAGCAAGTTTCTCACTTCCGTTCACCCATTCATTTGTACCAGCACTTAATTCACTAACCCCTGATTGTAAAGTTTTTTCACCTTGAGCTAATAACTCCATACCACTATGAAGTGAGGTTGCCCCTTGACTCAGCTCATTTGCGCCGCCACTTAAGGCAGATTGGCTAGAAGCAAGCTTTTCACTTCCCTCTTTCACTTTTGATGCCCCGTCACTTAAACGATGAATACCATCTGCAAGCTGATTCGCCCCATTTTTTGCATCTGTCGTTCCTTCATGCAGCTTCTCAGCACCATTACTTGCATCACTCAATCCTTGTGCCAAATCTTGAAACTTTGAAAAGACACCTTCTGTATAAGATTTCGTAATACTATTTGAAATTTTTGTTTTCATATTTTCAACAGCTGTCGTTCCAATTTGAGCTGCTACAAAGTTTTTACCCGGATTTACTTTGTACTGAAGCTGCGCTGGCTCTGGTTTCTCATCCATTAGTGTACTTACCTTTTGAGAGAAATCCTCTGGAATCGTAACAACCATATAATACTTATCTTCTTTTAACCCTTCATCAGCATGTTTTTCTGATACGAAATGAAAAGCTAGTTCCTTATTCTCTTTTAAATTTTTTACAAAATCGTCTCCTGCGTGAATTGTTTTTTCATCCATCGCAGCACCTTTATCTAAATTTACAATTGCAACAGGTAATTTATCTAATCGTCCATATGGATCCCAATATCCAGCTAAAAAGAATCCTGAATAAATTAAAGGAACGATTAATAAAAAAATTAAAGCAATACGTCCATGTTTATGATGCCACATCGCTTTCCAATCTTTAAATATAAGTTGAATTCCCTTCATGAAACATACTCCTTCTCCTAATTTAACACCATTACAATGGTTTAACAGATTTACTATACACGCCCATTTTCATACTGTATAATACATCTTTAATTATCAATTCATTCCTTTTGGTCTATAGAAAGGAGAGTCAAAATGGAACTTCTTCAACTAAAATACTTTCAGACAGTCGCACGATTAGAACATATGACAAAAGCCGCTGAAGAACTGCATATCGCACAGCCTTCGCTTAGCAAAACAATCGCTAGATTAGAAAAGGACTTAGGCGTCCTATTATTTGATCGCCAAGGTCGACAGATTACATTAAACTCTTTTGGAAAAGTATTTTTAAAACGCGTAGAGCGCATTTTTCATGAATTAAGTGAAGGCGAACGAGAAATTAAAGATTTAGCTGAATTACAACAAGGCTCTATTACACTGGCCGTTTCTATTCCGAGAATATTACCAGAACTACTCGGTTCTTTTTTACTAGAACATCCTAACGTTCGATTCCAACAATTTCTCGCATCTACTCCTTCTATGAAGCGACAACTAGATAATATAGAAATTGACTTTTGCATTTCTTCTGTGCCAATTGAAGGCGAGGAAATTATGTGGGAACCGCTTATTACAGAAGAAATTTTCTTAGTTGTCCCTTCAGGTCATCGTTTATCAGGACGCGAAAGTATCCATCTGCATGAAGTAAAAGACGAACCATTTATTAGTATGAACACTGGTTACGGATTTCGGCACTTAACGGATGAATTTTGTAAAGAAGCTGGCTTCACTCCACATATCGCTTTTGAAGTAGATGAACCAACCGTAATTAGCGACCTTATTAAGCAAGGTCTCGGCATCGCCTTTGTCCCAAGTTTAACTTTATTAAAAAACTCTACTTTAGCATTAAATAAGTTACGTATTATTGAACCCAATTGCGAGCGGACTATCGGATTGAGTTGGTCGAAGAAACGCTACTTATCAAAAACCGCTCAGCAATTCCGTAGATTCGTAATTGACTACTTCTCCAATATTAGAACGTAAAATTATATCGACTTAGTAAAAAATAAAAGGTGCCACCTTCAGAGGATAGCACCTTCTATTTCTTACTCTTCTCCAATTCCATTTCCGCTAAAAGCGGCAATACGTTATCGAAAATATGCGTATTATTATTTTCACCTGTTACGTATCCACCGTAATATCTACTAAATATATTGTCATTTCGGAATGTGGCCATATGATCATATAATTCCTTTGCAAACTTTGTATCACCTGTTTGTAGTACGTACAAGATCGTTAGTCCGTATGCGGCTGGTGATTCATAATTCACAGTTTGTTTTCCCGTTTCTAAATTGTAACGACCGTATAGCTTTCCATCCTCCTGGAACTTCTTCTTGATAAATTCCAAATAAGCAGCTGATGAAAGGCCACCTAAACTTCGATGATATGCAACATATGATTGGTCAATAAGATTTACTTCTTTATCGTACGTAAATGTACCATCTTCTTTATACTCTTTTGGGAATGCCCAGCCATGCCTTGGATAATCCGCTAAAAATTGAACGACTTCCTGATATTGCTGTGCAGAAACTTTGCCGTACTTTTTCATATACGAGAATGCGTGTGGATTTAAGTATGATGTCGTTGCAAAATTATTTTGTTTCCCTGCATCTGCATCATAATAATCAACGTAATAATTATCTTTCTTATTATAACGAATTACAGCGTCACTCAATTGATCTGCCAAGTTTTTATAACGCTCTTCCTTGTACATTTCATAAGCACGATATAATTGTTCTATAATACGAAGATCATCTATAAGTGCATTTGTAGCTGACTGCATTTCTCCCTTTTCAGAGATTTTCCATATAACAATATGCTCCTTATGTACAAAGCTATTTTGAATAACCTTAACTTGTTCATCGAATAACGCTTGATCGTTTTTATCCAATGTATATTGTAGCCATAGTCCTGCTGATTCCGATAAAGCTTCACGGCCTTTCGCTTCACCCGTACCTGCCTGTGTATCCGCTAAACGATATGTGGCAAGCGTCCCATTTTCATTCACCATATGTCTTAAAATAAAATGTTCTGTACGGTTTCCTTGTATAGCTGACCAAAATACAATGCCACCTAAAGCGATTAAGAGAATAACTCCAATCCCTATATATAAACGTTTCCGCAATCTTTTCACCTCCCTAATAAGGCTAGCCTTAATTTTACCAGAACATACGTAAAATTAAAAAAGACAATCTATTAGATTGTCTCCCTTGCCTCTATCCCTCACAAGCCTCTTTAGAAGGTCTATATAGCGATGCCACAAGTCGATCATATTCACGACGCGTAATTTCTTTATTATACAGCTTCAATAATAAATCTCTATGCTCTTTTGAAAATGCCATCTTTTTAATGACTTCAGGATACATAAAACATCCTCTCCATTTCACATAAACTTCTTCACCTCGAAAAACAGAACTTATGTTCGCATAAAAGATTATAAAATATTCCTTACTAAAAAACAAACAAAATATTATTAAACATTAACTTCTTTCCATTTAGAATATTCAAACATCATATTACCATATCCACTTTTTAAATACATATATATTTTTGGTAGTTTTTCTGAATAAATCTTCCAATTCAATCAGAAAATAATGGCAAAAAGAAGAGGAGTTTACATATGGATACGGTAACATTAGCAAGAGCATTTTTTGGTTCTTCATTAGCATTCCACATTATCTTTGCAACACTTGGTGTCGGACTTTCATTAATGATTTTTATAAGTGAAATACTCTATCACTGGAAGAAAGATTCCGATTACGCCATTATGGCGAAAAGATGGACGAAGGCTTTTGCCATCCTTCTCGGTGTAGCAATTCCAACTGGAACAATTGTCGGTGTGCAAATCTCACTTCTTTGGCCTGGTTTTGCCAAAATTGTTGGGCAGGTTATTTCTGTTCCCTTTCAAATTGAGATTTTCGCCTTCTTTTTAGAGGCGTTGTTCATGTCTATTTATGTATATGCAGCTGACAAACTACCTCCATTCATGAGATTAATCTCGCTATTCTTCGTCATGATTGGTGCCACGGCATCTGCCGTGCTTATTACATCGGCAAATACATGGATGAATACACCCGCAGGCTTTTCAATGGGGCCAGATGGATCAGTTTTTAACGTTGATCCATGGAAAGCTTTCTTTAATCCGAGTTTTGGTACAAGCGCATTCCACGTTGTGATTACAGCCTATACAACTGGAGCTGCCGTCATTGCCTCTATCGCTGGATTTAAATTATTAAAGAAGAACTTAAGTAAACGTGAAATTGCTTATCATAAAAAGGGACTACTGTTAGGACTCGTCGTGACATTTATTACAGGTGCTACGATGTGGCTTTCGGGACACGAATCAGCGATTGCCTTACATAAGCATTCTCCTGAAAAACTTGCATCTGCCGAAGCTTTATTTGAAACGACATCACATGCACCGTTATCAATTGGCGGAGTTGTAGACCCTAACACACTTGAACTAAACTATGCACTAGAAATTCCGAACATGCTTAGCCTACTAGTGGGACTCGACCCTAGCACCGTCGTAAAAGGACTAAAGGAATTCCCACAAGAAACATGGCCACCATTTTACACACATACACTATTCAACTTAATGGTCGGCACCGCTGCCTTTACTTTTGCAGTTGCAGCAATCGCCCTCTTATATTGGTACTTTGTTTACCGAAAAAAAGGTGCAGAATTACCGAAGTGGCTTCTTTGGGGAGCTGCAGCATGTGGACCAATTATGATGCTCGGTATTGAATTCGGGTGGATTTTCAGCTGTAGTGGTCGTCAACCGTGGACCATTTATGGTATGCAACGGACAGTCGACGCTTCTACACGCGCTGATTTTGTCGGTCCTTTATTTATTCTATTCATCATTTTATATATTGGACTCGGCATTTTAACAGTTTTTGTACTACGGACATTCTTTAAGAAACATCCGCTTACAAATGATTTACATCACGAAGGAGGCGATTCTCGTGCATGAGGAAAGCATTGCAATCATCATCTTATGGGCTCTTATTTTCGTATACAGTATATTAGGGTCCATCGATTTTGGAGCAGGTTTTTGGGGCATGGTATACGCAAAACATCCAACGCTCGCTGCCAAACTTGCCAATCGATACTTATCACCAACTTGGGAAGTAACAAATACATTTCTCGTTTTTGTCGTTGTCGCTTTTCTCGGTTTCTTTCCGAAAGCTGCTTTCACCCTTGCGACAGTGATGTTCGTGCCAGTTATGTTAATTTTAATACTCATTGCAATTCGCAGTACATTCATGGTATTTGCTTACTCTCTGCCAAAGTATCAATTCCTCCTTCGGGTGATTTCAGGTATTACTGGGCTCTTAATTCCAGCCTTATTAATTACTGTTTTACCCGTTACAGAGGGGGCTTATATTACAATCTCTGAAGGAAAAGAAGTACTCCTGTATGGAAAACTTCTTTCTAGCCCGGTTATCTACTGCTATATGCTCTTTGGGCTAACTTCGGAACTATTTCTCTCCTCTCTCTTTCTTGCTGATTTTGCGAGAGAGCAAGGTTCAGAAGATTCGTATAGAATTTATAGAAGAAACGCCATCATCCTTGGTCCTGCAACACTCGTTACGGCGATTATCGCCCTCGTTGTAATGGATCCGGAAACACACTGGCTTATGCAAGGACTAATAAAGCAATTCCCATGGTTTACAGTTTCTATCGTTTTATTCGTTATCGGATACTCTTCTCTTTGGTGGACAAACAAGAAGTACGGCACACTAGGATACCCTCGCATCGCCGTTTTAGCGGTCGTCGCTCAATATGCATTTGCAAGTTACGCTTACGGTGTCGCGCATTTACCTTATATCATTTATCCTGATGTAACTGTATTTACAAGTTTTACAACGACAGAAACATTCTATGCATTGCTTATCCTATACGCAATTGGAATCGCAATTTTACTACCAGGATTTATTTTCTTCTGGAATTTATTCTTGAAGGATCGAACTTTTTTGAAGGAAAAATAATATATTCGGGGGAGTCTGTTCCAAAAGGCATTTGGGATGGGCTCCTTTTGTCATGTTTTGTCGATAAGTCGATATATTTTAAAAATCGCTGATATATTTCAATAATCGCTGATATATTTTAAGTTGCGCCAATATATCTCCATAATCGCCCATGTAAATTTCATTTACTATCTTACTGCCCCTCTAATTTATAGACTCCTCTCATAATAGTTATTTCACTATTCGTGACACTTGTCCTTTCGCTTGAAAAACACATATTCACTTTATTCCATTATATGCCTAGTTCTTCCTATTTTTTGTTGAATATACTATCAATACAAACTTGAGACAAGCTACATTTGTTCAAGGGAAAATAGAAAGGTAGGCAAAATATGAGCATTGAAATATGGATTACTATTATTGTATTCTTCTTAACGATGATTGTTATCTTTTGGCGACCCCGTGGCTTAAATGAGGCTTGGCCGGCAGCAATTGGCGCTGGCATTATCTTGATTACTGGACTTGTATCAAGACCAGACGTCATAGATATTATTAGTAAAATTGGCGGTGCCTCTATAACAATATTAGCGACCATCGTTATGGCGGTTATATTAGAAAGCTTCGGCTTCTTCCACTGGTCCGCAGCGAAACTTGCAAATTTAGCAAAAGGATCTGGTCGCCGTCTATACTGGTATATTCAATTATTATGTTTTCTTATGACTCTTTTATTTAATAACGACGGTAGTATTTTAATTACAACTCCAATTTTAATTCTTCTTCTAAAAAACCTTCAATTAAAACCACATCAACAAATTCCTTATTTATTAAGTGGTGCTTTAATCGCTACTGCATCTAGTGCACCAATTGGTGTAAGTAATATCGTAAACTTAATCGCATTAAATATCGTTAATATGACTCTTTACATGCATACTGCTATGATGTTTGTACCTGCAACACTAGGTTTATTATTTATGTCATGGCTCATGTATACAGTGTTAAAGAAAAAGCTTCCTAAAAAATTACCTGTTTCTTCTTATGACATTGAAGAGATTTTCTTCACAAAAAACTTCCATCCACTTAAAGGAACAAAATCTGTTAATACGAAACAAAAACGTACAAAATTCATGTTAAAAGTATTAGGTTTCGTCTTTCTTATGCGCTGTCTTCTATTCGTTGCATCCTTCTTATCGATTCCAATCGAAATTGTTGCTGTACTCGGTTCACTCGTTCTTCTCATCTGGAGATGGTACTACTTACGAACAAACCCAGTCGATATTTTGAAAAAGACACCGTGGCACATTTTAATTTTCGCTTTCTCTATGTATGTAATTATTTACGGGCTTCACAACGCAGGATTAACAACGGCGCTTGTAAATTGGCTTGAACCAGTTGTAAGTCAACATCTACTCTATGCTAGCTTTACAATGGGCGGACTTGTATCTATCCTCTCTAACGTCTTTAATAATCACCCTGCACTTATGATTGGTACCATTACATTAACAGAAATGGGCCTAGATCCAGTCACATTAAAAACTATCTATCTCGCAAATATCATTGGTAGTGACATCGGTTCACTATTATTACCAATCGGTACGCTAGCTTCCCTCATTTGGATGTATATCCTAAGACAAAATAAAATTAAAGTGAAATGGAAAGATTATTTAAGCGTATCTCTCATCGTAATCCCACTCACAACAGCCGTCACATTATTCCTCTTATACTACTGGGTACAATTATTCTTCGCCTTATAGAAAATAGAAGCCCCCTTTGCTACCGTCTTAGCAAAGGGGGCTTCTTCTATATTTAAGTTAGGTACTACAGTGTGATCAATCAAGTAAAGAGGTGTAACGTGTTATTGGTATAAATGACTACCAGTGTCTTTAAATTCTTTCGCTTTCTCTTTCATCCCTTTTTCAATTGCTTCTGTCGTTTCTAAATCATTGTCTTTCGCATATTCACGAATATCATGTGAAATTCTCATACTACAAAACTTCGGTCCACACATTGAACAGAAATGAGCCGTTTTCGCGCCTTCTGCTGGCAATGTTTCATCGTGATATTCCATCGCACGTTCAGGGTCTAAAGATAAATTAAATTGATCGCGCCAACGGAATTCAAAGCGAGCTTTTGAAAGTGCATCATCACGCTGATGAGCCGTTTTGTGCCCTTTCGCAAGATCAGCTGCATGTGCAGCAATTTTGTACGTAATAACCCCCGTGCGAACATCATCTTTATTCGGTAAACCTAAATGTTCTTTCGGTGTTACATAACAAAGCATCGCCGTGCCAAACCAGCCAATCATCGCCGCTCCAATTGCCGATGTAATATGGTCATAACCTGGTGCAATATCTGTCGTTAACGGCCCAAGTGTATAGAACGGTGCGCCCTGACAAATATCAAGCTCTTTCTCCATATTCTCTTTAATTAAATGCATCGGTACATGCCCAGGTCCTTCAATCATCACTTGCACATCATGTTTCCAAGCAATCTTCGTTAATTCACCAAGTGTTTCAAGCTCAGAAAACTGTGCTTCGTCATTTGCATCTGCAATCGAACCTGGACGTAATCCATCTCCAAGAGAGAACGAAACGTCGTACTGCTTCATAATTTCACATATCTCTTCAAAATGAGTGTATAAGAAGTTTTCTTTATGATGGAATAAACACCACTGTGCCATAATTGAACCACCACGCGAAACGATACCTGTCGTACGCTTTGCAGTAATCGGAATGTAACGAAGTAATACGCCCGCGTGAATCGTAAAGTAATCCACACCTTGCTCCGCCTGCTCAATTAACGTATCACGATACACTTCCCACGTTAAATCTTCTGCAATTCCATTTACTTTTTCCAGCGCTTGATAAATCGGTACAGTTCCAACTGGTACAGGCGCGTTACGAATAATCCACTCACGCGTCGTATGAATATTTTTACCTGTAGATAAATCCATAATCGTATCCGCACCCCAACGCGTTGCCCACGTCATCTTCTCTACTTCTTCTGCAATTGAAGAAGATACAGCAGAGTTTCCGATATTTGCATTGACCTTCACGTGAAAGTTACGGCCGATAATCATCGGTTCTGCTTCCGGATGGTTAATATTCGCTGGTAAAATGGCACGACCTTCCGCGATTTCCTTACGAACAAACTCAGGCTCTACTCCTTCACGAATCGCAACATATTCCATCTCAGACGTAATGATACCCTTACGTGCATAATGCATTTGCGTAACATTTCCACCTTGCTTTGCTCTAAGCGGCTGACGATCCATTTGCGGGAAAACAGGCGTATGTTTCAAAGCCACTTTCACACCGTCATCCTCTGGTTTTACTTCGCGCCCTTCGTATGCTTCTACATCTCCGCGCTCCAGGATCCAAGAGTGGCGCGGCGCCTGCAATCCCTTTTCCAGTTCCACTTTATACGCAGGATCTGTATAAGGACCGCTCGTATCATATACACGAATTGGCGGATTCGGAATACCGTTCGTTTCGCTTTGTTCAATCTCGCGCATCGGCACTTTCATACCCGCGCGTGGTCCATCCACATACACTTTCTTACTTCCTGGTAAACTCGATTTCAATTCAATTTGCTCAGCTGAAACAGACTGTTTCATAACCTTTGTTGCCCCCCTGTACGTGACAAGGACAAGATATGGCCAGCGTATGCCAAAATAAAAAGAGCCAGGTCCATAAAAAAATAAGGACCTGGCTCATAAAGACATCATTATGTAAAGCCGTTAACTTCCCTACGCTGGTACGAGCCAGATCAGGTCCAAAGGGTTAAGAAGTTCACACGCTTCTCTCTCAGCCTACGCATACGTTAGGCACCCCTAGTTTATCACTGATTTAATTTTCAATACTTTCCCATCATACACGATAATCTGAAAAATGCAAAGTTTATTTCTTTTGTTGTTTATGGAATCATCCACGTTAAATAATATGCCTGTACATACGTCATAATACCAACAATAATTACGAAGAATAAACTATGCTTCACTGTAAAGCGGAATAAATCTGATTCTTTTCCAGCAAGTCCAACTGCCGCACAAGCAATTGCAATCGATTGCGGAGAAATCATTTTTCCTGTTACACCGCCCGTTGTATTTGCTGCAACGAGAAGTACTTCAGATACACCGACTTGCTGCGCTGTAATCGCTTGTAAATTCGAGAACAGTGCATTCGCTGACGTATCGGATCCTGTTAAAAATACACCGATCCAGCCTAGGAATGGTGAGAAGAACGGGAATAGTCCGCCAGTTCCTGCAAGTGCTAATGCTAATGTAGAAGATAGACCAGAATAGTTTGCGATAAACGCGAATCCTAATACGAATCCGATAGATAGAATTGGCATCTTAAGCTCATTTATCGTTTCTTTAAATGTTACTACTGCATCTTTTGCACTCATTTTCAAAATAAAGATAGAAATGATACAAGCAATTAAAATTGCTGTTCCCGTCGCTGATAAAATATCTAATTTCAAGATTGCTTCATAAGGCGTCGGTTTATTTACAATTGGCTCTGCTTTCATTACTAAATTGTGTAAGCCTGGAACTTCAAACTTAAACACAAGGCTTTCCAAAGCACCGCCTGGAGCAAATAACGCTTTAAAGAAACTTTGGCTCCAAATGACTACCATCACAGTTAAAATAATGAATGGAGACCATGCTTTTACTACTTTTCCTACCGTTAGTTTCGGCATAGATATCGCCGTTGCTGCTACCTCACTATTTGCTTCTTTAGACTGATAGATTTCTTTCGGCTGCCAAACTTTTAAGAATAGCGATAAACTCACTAAACTTACAAGTGCTGACGTAATATCCGGAAGTTCTGGCCCTAAGAACGTCGCTGTAATGAACTGCGTAATTGCAAATGAGCTACCTGCTACAAATAGAGCCGGCCATGTTTGTCTTACTCCTTTAAATCCATCCATTAAAAATACGATAAAGAACGGAACAAATAATGATAAGAACGGTAATTGATGCCCAGCCATTTGTCCAATTTTATGCGGATCAATACCTGTTACTTGTCCAGCAACTGTAATCGGAATTCCCATCGCTCCGAACGCTACTGGTGCCGTATTTGCGATTAAACACAGACCCGCTGCATATAAAGGATTTAACCCAAGACCTGCAAGAAGCGCTGCGGTAATCGCTACTGGTGCACCAAATCCTGCTGCCCCTTCCAAAAATGCTCCAAATGAAAAACCGATTAAAATAACGAGTAAACGATGGTCATTCGTAATGGATAATACAGATGCACGAATCACATCGAATTGACCTGTTTTCACAGATATTTTATATAAAAATACCGACATAATGATAATCCAAGCAATTGGCCATAGTCCGTATAAAAAACCATATCCCGTCGCTGCCATCGCCATCGTGAACGGCATCTTATAAGCGAATAACGCAACTAAAATTGTAAGTACGACTGTAATTAATCCTGCCACATACCCCTTCATGCGGAAAACTGCTAAAGCTAAGAAAAAAAAGATAATCGGAATAAGTGCGATTGCTGCCGAAATCCAAATGTTTCCGAACGGATCATAAACTTGTGTCCATGTGTTCATTGTTCTCTCCCCCTAAAGAATCCCCTTTTAAATAGAATAACCTCATCAATAGACTATCAGGTCATCATACCTTTAAACCTAAAATAAAAAAACGTCAAAGAAAACGTTTTCATTAATTTTATCACAACAATTTTCATTAAAAAAGATTTTTTTGAAAATTTTATTATTTATCATGAGAATCTTACAAAAACGTCACGTTCTTGTAATGTTCATCGATAGGAAGCTCGCTACATTTCCTGCATAATAAAGGTATAAAAACGGATATTATTTATGAGGTGATATATATGAACGGAAACAAAATATTAGCAGCTTTATCATACTTTAGTGTATTATTTGCCCCTATCTTATTCCCTATCATTGTGTGGATTGTGGGCGATTCTGAAACGAAACCGCACGCAAAACGCGCTCTATGGACACACATCATTCCAAGCATCGCGTCATTTATTGGATTTATTATTCTAGGAATTATGGGTATCGGATCGAATCAACCAGACGTAACACTTGGCATTGGAGCAATGATTGTCTTATGTATTTGCGGCATTATTAGCTTATACTACTTCATTTGGAACATCGTAAAAGGTATTAAAGTGCTGAAAGCTTAAGTTTAAACAAACGTTTGATTAAAACAGTACGCATCATAATAAATGAAATTTTATCGGCGATACGACAATCTTTTAATAAGAAAAAAACCGTCCCAAAATACCTTTTGGGACGGTTTTTTTATCTTCTGCGTTTCTTCTTTTTTCTCATCATTTTTTTGCGGCGCGTATTCACTTTATCCGCTATAATGTGAAGCGTACTTGCTACAATAATTCCCATTACGAACGTTACAATTTCAACCTCATGTTCCTTCGCAATTTCTATTAAATTCCCATCAAGCGCGATTACATTTAATAGGAATAAAAACGGAGAAAACACAATTAACATGTATGCAATACGAATCACATCACCAAGTATAATTGTATGTGTAAAGAAGGATCGATGCGGCATGACCTTCTTATACGGATACCAAAATATACGTAGGAACCCCCATTTATTATACGCATTACTATATGTATCTAAATCCGGCGTTAAAAATGAAGTACCTACTAAAAAGCCAATTGCAAAAGTTAATAAAAAATCCAAGTCTGTTAATCCATACGAAAAGAGCATAAACAAAACAACCGGAAGGGATATTAAGTTTATTTTCGTATGCGTTCTTCCTGATGGCATAATGCACTTCCTCGCTTACGTTCGCCCTGTCACCATATGACAGTTCTCACCTACTGATCTAATTTCTGATCGATAAAGGATGTGTCTATATCCGAACCAAACCATTCTGCCAACTTCACTCGTGCCTTATCTTTCACCTCTTCATTGACGTATAACGACGCTTGTAATAGAGCAGCCATTAACGCCCCTAAATCATCTGTATAACCAACTCCAGCAATGAAATCTGGGATGGCATCAATTGGTGCAATAAAATAAGCAAGTGCTCCAATCACAATAATTTTCACTCGCTTTGGAACATCAGGTCTTTGCAAAACGTAAAACAATAATAAACTTGCATAAATGACCGACTGCCCTGCTTGCTTTGCAACATGTTTTGCTTTCTTCCAAAACGCTTCAACTGAAAATTTTTGTTCCATGTAAAAGCCTCCCTATTTTTTTAAAGAAATAAGCTACAATATGTTATCAGTAAAAGTTCATCAAAATTACACATAATCTATCAATGAACTTTCATTGTAACAAACAAACTAAAAAAGAACAAGTGTTCGTTAATTTTTACATACTTCCCTTCATATAATAGGTTTCTAGATAACCACTCACCCATTGTCATTTCTTATTTCTCAACAAGAAAATTTTCACTTTCACTGAACATTCTGCTCTACCTTTGTTATATTTTCTAGTTGACGGACATATAAACGAATGTTAAAGTTTTCTCTGGTAGTGACAAATCTCATACAAAAAATGTAAAATGTTATAGTGTTTCTCAGAAATGAATTTTGTTGTATAATACAGAAATGACGTTATGCTTATGAGCAGCACAAGAAACCAAAAGGGTATGCATAGTTATAGTCGTATATGGGTGAATATAGAACCTCTAATTATGGCCAAGAAAACTATGTATTTTTTATTTTAGCATTTTTCGCTCCAAAATCGACCAAGCCTGATAGAGAAAGGGTGGAAATGAATGAAAGAAACCTTGAAATCACAATTTCAAAATGTGCGTTTCACTGTATTCGTAGCTTTAGCTTTATGGCTGAAGACGTACCTTATTACACGCACAAGCTTTGATTTAAAACTTGAATCTTTCATGCAAGAATTCATTTTATTCCTTAGCCCATTAGCAGCATCATTACTGCTTGTTGGTCTTGCATTATTTGCAAAAGGGAAAAAACGTAACTATATAGCACTTGGAATTAATTTTGTTTTAACAATCGTTCTTGTTGGTAACGTAATGTTCTACGGATTCTACAATGACTTCGTTACTTTACCAGTACTAGGACAAACATCTAACTTTGGAAGTTTAGGTTCTAGTGTGAAAGAATTGTTTAACTACAAAATTATCCTTGCATTTGCTGATATTATTGTATTCTTCATTTTATTGAAGAAGATGAAGAATTTTGCACCGACAGAACGTGTAGCACGCCCAATGCGTTCCCTATACTTCGTGTCAACAGTTGCTATTTTCTTCGCAAACTTAGGACTTGCAGAAGCTGAGCGTCCCGAACTATTAACACGTTCATTCGACCGCGTTATGCTTGTTAAAAACTTAGGTTTATATGTACACCAAGTGTATGATCTTGGCTTACAAGCAAAATCAAGTTCACAAAAAGCTTTTGCTGACGGTAGTAAATTACAGGAAACAGAGAACTACGTAAAAACAACGCAAAGCAAACCAGATCCAAATATGTTTGGTACGGCAAAAGGGAAAAACGTAATTGTTGTCTCTCTTGAGTCATTACAAACATTCTTAATTGGTGCAACAGTTAACGGACAAGAAGTTACACCATTCTTAAACCAATTTACGAAAGAAAGTTATTACTTTGATAACTTCTTCCACCAAACTGGGCAAGGAAAAACATCTGATGCTGAATTCTTAGTAGATACTTCCATGTATCCACTAGACCGTGGTGCTGTATTCTTCACACACGGTAATAACGAATATACAGCAACACCAGAAATTTTACGTGAGCAAGGATATCACACATCGGTATTCCACGCGAACAACGCAACATTCTGGAACCGTAACATTATGTATCCGGCACTTGGTTATGATCGTTACTACAACGAGCTTGACTACAAGATTACGCCAGAAACGAAATTAAATTGGGGATTAAAAGATATCGAATACTTCGATCAATCTATCGATATGTTAAAAGAAGTGAAGCAACCGTTCTATACTCGCTTCCTTACTTTAACAAACCATTACCCATTCACTTATGATGACAGCACAAAATTAATCGATGAATACAATTCTGGTGATGGCGTATTTGACCGTTACATGGTAACTGCTCGCTATTTAGACGAAGCAATGAAACACTTTATTGAACGTCTAAAAGCAGAAGGTATTTACGACAACTCAGTTATCGTATTCTACGGTGACCACTATGGTATTTCTGAAAACCATAACCGTGCAATGGCACAGTTCTTAGGAAAAGAAGAAATCACTGCATTTGACCATATGAACTTACAAAAAACACCGATGTTTATTCACGTTCCAGGTCAAAAAGAAGGTAAAACAATTTCAAAACCAACTGGTGAAATTGACATTAAACCAACAATTCTAAACTTACTTGGTGTAGATTCTACGAATCAAGTTCAATTTGGTCATGATGTATTCTCACCTGATAATAAAGGATTCGTTGTTCTTCGTGACGGTAGCTTCATTACAGATAAGTACATGTACACGAACAGTACATTCTACGACCGTACTACTAGCGAAGTTGTACAATTACCAAAAGAAGAATCTCAACCACTCATTGATCGTGCCCAAAATGAATTGAACATGTCTGACAAAATCATTGAAGGTGACTTACTTCGCTTCTCTGAAAGTAATAAGACCAAAACCGGTGAAGTAAAGACAGCTATTAAAGAAGAAAAGAAGAGCGCTGAGTAATCTCAGCCTCTTTTTTTATATTTCTCCATACAATCACTTATATTCATTAACTTTAACATTACATAACCTTTACCAAATATTCACATAGGATTAACGAAACATCTCTATAATAAAATATGTAAGCAAGGTTCTATATATTTCTTATCTCTCATCTGTAATAAGATCCCTTAAAGAAATATATGAATCGTTTATTTCTACTTTCTTATAATTGTCTTTCAATATGTTTTGTTTCCATACACAAAACATTCAATAAGACGATGTCCCTATGAAAGATAGCTACCCTCCTTGTGCAGCATTCCATAAGAATGTTGCTTTTTTTTATTCAAAAGCAGGATTCTTATTTCTCATTTTCGAATTTGTATATACAAAATACTGTAAATCACTACTACTTCTCTACCATTTACAAATACATATACGTCATATGTAAAGAAGTACTCACATAAAAATTACTATAGTGGTTTTTATTCCAAATGAATGAAAGCTTCACTTTACTTATGCACTTACGAAAGGATGGGACAGAAATTGGCATACGAAAAATTTGTACTATGGAATGATGCAGTTATTGATACAACAAAACATCGCGCGTACATAGAACTTGAAGAAAGAGGCTTGCAGTTTGGAGATGGTGTCTACGAAGTTATTCGCCTATATAAAGGGAACTTTCACTTATTAGATCCGCATATCACAAGATTATATCGCTCCATGGAAGAAATAGAATTATCACTCCCTTTCTCAAAAGCAGAACTTATTATCCTACTTTACAAACTAATTGAAAATAATAATTTCTACGAAGATGGAACGATTTATTTACAAGTATCTCGTGGTGTACAAGCTCGTACCCACACATTCTCATATGACGTCCCGCCGACAATCTATGCCTATATTACGAAGAAAGAAAGACCCGCGTTATGGATTGAATATGGTGTACGTGCTATATCAGAACCAGATACCCGCTGGCTACGCTGTGATATCAAATCATTAAATTTATTACCCAATGTATTAGCCGCTACGAAAGCTGAACGTAAAGGTTGTAAAGAGGCTCTTTTCGTACGAAACGGTACTGTAACTGAGGGAAGCTGTTCTAATTTCTTTCTCATAAAAAACGGAACTCTCTACACACATCCAGCCAATCACCTTATTTTAAATGGCATCATTCGTCAGTATGTCCTTTCTTTAGCGAAAACCCTTCGCATTCCAGTAAAAGAAGAACTGTTTAGCATTCGCGATGTTTATCAAGCGGATGAATGTTTCTTTACAGGAACGACGATTGAAATTTTGCCGATGACTCACCTTGATGGAACTGCCATCCAAGATGGTCAAGTTGGCCCTATCACAAAAATGTTGCAAAGATCCTTTTCTCAAAGCTTGTTACAATCCAATATGTCATCTTCTTAAACGCGAATAATTTCTAACCTTTCTACATTCAATATATGTATTTAAATGGAAATCAAGGTGTAATTTATGCCTTGATTTTTTCTTGTAATCTTTTTGTCATATTCAGATTCCCGCATAAGTCTTGACAGTAATCGACATGCTCTTTAGAATTTTTAACAGTTGGTAAATATTTCTTCACTACATTACAGACAGAAAGGAATCGACAAATTATGAAAAAATACCTTGCCGGTCTTGCGGCAGTGTCTGTAGCAGGAGGAGCAGCACCTACACTTGATAGTGTTCAAGCTGCCCCTGAACAAAATACACAAAAAGCTGCTACACAAACTGTCCAAGCTTCCGCATCAAACAGCTCATCTTATACGGTAAACACTAGCGTATTACATGTTCGTGCAGGATCAAGTACTTCTCACGACATCATCTCGCGTGTTTATAACGGTCAATCATTAAATGTGATTGGCGAAGAAAATGGTTGGTTCAAAATTAACATTAATGGAAAAACAGGATTTGTTAGTGGCGAATTTGTATCAAAAAACGGAGCAAGCAATTCTAATGTAAGTACAACAGGTGGGAACAATAAAGTTACTGCCGATGTATTACGTGTGCGTACAGCTCCTAACACTTCTAGTTCTGTTTCTGGGCGTGTATATGCAGGACAAACGTTAAACGTTGTCGGCCAAGAAAATGGTTGGGTGAAAATCAACCATAATGGACAAGTAGGTTATGTAAGTGGCGAATTCGTATCTGGCGTTTCTTCTAATGCAGGTTCTTCAAACAACAATACAAATAATAACAACCAAGAATCTGTAAAACCAGCAAGCGGAAACTATACAGTAAATGTATCTTCCCTACGTGTTCGTACAGGTCCTAGCACTTCTCATACAACTGTAGCTTCCGTTACAAAAGGACAAGTTGTGCAAGTTGTTGGAGAAGTTCAAGATTGGTTCAAAATCAATTATGCAGGACAAACTGCTTACGTAAGCAAAGACTACGTAACAAAAGGCGGTTCTAACGATAACGTTACACAAGGAAACAACCAAGATAACAAACAAGAACAAAACAATAATGTAACTGTTCAAACTGGCGGTACTTACGTTGTTAACGCAACATCTCTACGCGTTCGTACAGGCCCTGCTGCTTACCATAGTGTAATTGGTGGCGTGTTAAATGGTACTACATTAAACGTAGTTGGATCTGAAAACGGTTGGTTTAAAGTAAACTATCAAGGAAAAACAGGCTTCGTTAGTAGCGAGTTTGTAAAATTCGTTAAAGGTGGCTCTGCTACTCCTGAACAACCAAAACAACCTGATCAAGGTGCAATTGGTGACTACTACATTAATGCTTCTGCACTAAACGTACGTAGCGGCGAAGGTACAAATTATAGAATCATAGGGGCACTTCCACAAGGACAGAAGGTTCAAGTAATCTCTGAAAACTCTGGATGGAGCAAAATTAACTACAACGGTCAAACTGGTTACATCGGAACACGTTACCTTTCTAAAACACCAGTTGGTGGCGCGGTAGATAATAAGCCTAACAACAACCAAAATAACAATCAAAACAATAACAACAATAATACAGGCAATAATAGTGGTGATAGTTCTTCCATACTTGCATATGCAAAAGGAATGCAAGGCGTACCATACGTTTGGGGTGGTACTTCTGCTACTGGTGTTGACTGCAGTGGTTACATCTACCACGTATTTAAGAAATTTGGTCATAACATTAGTCGTCAAAGTGTTGCAGGATATTGGGGTAGCCTACCACAAACTTCAAATCCACAACCAGGTGACTTAATTTATTTCAAAGATACTTATAAAGCAGGTCCTTCTCATATGGGTATTTACCTTGGAGGCGGATCATTTATCCAAGCCGGAGATAAAGGTGTAGCAATCGCTTCATTGAGTAACTCTTATTGGAAGAGCCATTTCTTAGGATACACAAAAGCACCTTAAGTTATATTTTAGAGCCTTCTAGATTACTAGAAGGCTCTTTTTAATATATGTCACCTATATCCCCGAAAAAATAATGTATCTATTTCCCTATTTCATACACTATATTCTACAAAAACACTCCATAACGTTATCATAATGTATATTTTTACATAAAAAACATAACCTATTTCATGTTTAATCATTTTATATGTGTTTTTTTAAAGAATTTTCTTTTTATTTAAACTTTTCGTTAGACGTTTGACCTCCGATGTCCATTATGATAAGTTACTTAAGATGTTATATTCGTAAACGTATAGACAACTGGTTTATACACTTTTTTTACTATGAGGAAGGAGCATACACTGCATGAATCTTTTATGGGGAATTGGCGGCGTGATTGGAGTATTAGCAATTGCTTTCTTACTATCTTCCAACCGCAAAGCTATTAATTGGCGCACAATTTTAATCGCGCTAGCATTACAAATGTCATTTTCATTTATCGTATTACGATGGGATGCCGGAAAAGCAGGTTTAAAATACGCTGCAGATGGCGTTCAAGGATTAATTAATTTTTCTTACGAGGGAATTAAGTTCGTTGCTGGGGATTTAGTCAACGCAAAAGGCCCTTGGGGATTTGTTTTCTTCATTCAAGCACTACTTCCAATCGTATTTATTAGTTCATTAGTTGCAATCTTATATCATTTCGGTATTATGCAGAAATTTGTTAGTGTCGTTGGTGGTGCATTAAGTAAACTTCTTGGAACTTCTAAAGCAGAAAGTTTAAACTCAGTAACAACCGTATTTTTAGGACAAACTGAAGCTCCAATCTTAATCAAACCTTACTTAGCACGTTTAACAAATAGTGAATTCTTCACTATTATGGTAAGCGGTATGACAGCCGTTGCCGGATCAGTTCTTGTCGGCTATGCAGCAATGGGTATTCCGTTAGAACACTTATTAGCAGCAGCAATTATGGCAGCTCCATCAAGTTTATTAATCGCGAAACTAATTATGCCAGAAACAGAAAAAGTAGATAATAACGTTGAACTTTCTACAGAACGTGAAGATGCAAACGTTATTGATGCAGCAGCACGTGGTGCATCTGAAGGTATGCAACTTGTTATTAACGTAGCAGCAATGTTAATGGCTTTCATCGCATTAATCGCTTTATTAAATGGCTTATTAGGATGGGTTGGTTCTTGGTTTGATATTAAACTTAGCCTTGATTTAATCTTCGGTTACTTACTATCACCATTTGCAATCTTAATCGGGGTTTCTCCTGGTGAAGCTATACAAGCAGCAAGCTTTATCGGTCAAAAACTTGCAATCAACGAATTCGTTGCATACGCAAACTTAGGACCACACATGGCAGAGTTCTCTGCAAAAACAAACTTAATTTTAACATTCGCAATCTGTGGATTCGCAAACTTCTCTTCTATCGCAATTCAATTAGGTGTAACAGGAACATTAGCTCCTACTCGCCGTAAACAAATTGCACAGTTAGGGATTAAAGCAGTTATCGCTGGTACATTAGCAAACTTCTTAAATGCAGCAGTTGCAGGTATGATGTTCCTATAAAATGATGCAAAGTCTCCTCTTTCTAAAGAGGGGGCTTTTTATTATATGTTGTATATTTTTTCGATATATATTAAATACTTTATGCTTAAATATAAGAACATTATGATACAATAATTAGTAAGTCTGTTTATTTTTTCTTGCAAAAGAGAGATACTACTTGTTGTTGCTCTCTCCAAAAGAATCTAGTCATCCGGTCTATTTCTTAATAATTGTGCATACTACAAGTATCCTTGCATGAATTACCTTTAAGGAGGAAAGTTTTGTGAAAAATAACTTCTATAAAGTCCTCTCTATGTGGATTTTACAAATTTTATTTTATTTTACAACTGTACATGTAACGCAATATGAGCATGCTCTCATTTTTACAATTATATATGTAATTGTTAATGTACTATTTCTATTATTGACTGATAAAACCGCATTTGTTCTTTTTATATTAGGAACCATTACTTCGGTATTCTATCTGTTCTACCAAGCATGGCTTTACTTATGGAGTACATCGGAACAATGGGAATACATTATTACTCACTTCCTAATGGCAGCAAACTTCTTCATCGTATATATCTCAACTCATTTATTAAAGAAGGTTATTCATGAAAATCAAGAATTAACCAAACGTGTGAGAACGTTAGAACAATACATTGGAGAATCAAAATTATTAACAAGACAAGAATTCGAAAGACGACAAGCATTATTAATCACTGCAATGAATCGTCGTAATGAAACGGGTATTATTATTTACTTTGATTTCAATTCCTTTAGTAAATATACAAAGGAAAGTGTTATGAACCGTGTAGCTTCATTATTAGTTGAAACGATAAGAGATGACTTTGATCTTGCTGCTGAATACGATAATAATAAGCTAGTTATTTTATTACAAAACACAAATGAAGCCGGTGCTGACATTGTAATGAACCGTCTAAAGCCAAAAATGGAGCAATGGCTTGCTGCTGAAGCGATCCAAGATATACAAATTTCACGCGAGCAAATTGGGAACAAAGGAAAGATGTTATTATGATGACACTCGTTATACTGCTTTTATTCCTTCTGTTTTGCGTACTCGTTTTTTGGATTAGTATCACATTTTCGATTAAGTATATACTTATCTTTACAGCCTTTCTATTCTCTGCCTTACTTGTTTACTATTCTTTCTTAACACTCGCAGGTTTAGTTCACCGAAATAGTAAACGAAAAGATCGTACGCTAGAACATTATCCAAGCGTCGACATTTTAATACCAGCCCACAATGAAGGGGTCGTTATTAAAGATACTTTAGAGGCGATGGCAAAGATTGAATATCCAGGTAAACTAACTGTTTATTTATTAAACGATAACTCTCAAGATGAGACACCTGAAATTGGTGACGATTTTGACAAAGCTTATGCTCATATTCGTCACATTCGTGTTCCGGCGGGTGAACCAAAAGGGAAATCGCGTGTATTAAACTACGGTCTTAGTATTTCAGATGGTGAATACTTCTGTGTGTATGATGCAGATAACCAGCCTGAACCACATGCACTGCGAATGCTTGTAGAACACGCTGAAACAACCGAGGATGCTGTTGGAGCTGTTGGTCACGTTCGTACTGTAAATGAAAACAGAAACTGGCTAACACGAATGATTTCATTAGAATTTCAAATCTTCCAGCTCCTTATGCAATCAGGACGCTGGTTACTATTCCAAACAGGTTCACTAACAGGAACAAATATGCTTCTTCGTCGTTCTGCATTAGAAGAACTTGGCGGCTATGACCCGTATGCAATTGCAGAAGACGCTGAATTAACATTACGAATTACACAAAAAGGCTATCTCTTACCGATCGTTCCAGAATCGATTACATGGGAACAAGAACCTGAGCATTTAAAAATCCTTATTAAGCAGCGTACACGTTGGCTCCAAGGGAACTTGTACATTTTAGAAAAAATGTTTTCTTCCTTAAGTTTCTTTAAAGGAAAACTTCTCGTCCATTCCTTACAACAAGTTTTAGTGTATGTTGTATTTTGGCTATTCTTAATCATTTCGAACGTTTGGTTTGTAATTGGGGTACTCGGGATATTCCAAATTCAATATAGCATTCCACTACTATTTATGTGGTATGTCGCATATATTACATATGTTTCTCAATTATTTAGTGCCCAGAGTGTGGAACGAACCTTTACACCAACTAATATTTTTATTAGTGTTATCATGTACTTTACGTACGCACAGCTCTTTACGTACTTATTCATTCGCAGCTTAATTTTATACTTACGTGCAAAGAGTAAGAAACAAGTCATTGGCTGGGATAAAACAGTTCGATTCAAAAAAGAAAAGTAAAACTTTAATCAGTGGGAGTTCTCCCACTGATTTTTATTTTGTAAATAAAAATCAGCACAGAGCGCCGTATGCTCTGTGCTGATTTATTGCCGTATAAATTATATATATCAGACAATACCCCTTAGCTGAAAGTAATTTCACGTCCATCCCCCAACGAACGATTGACCTTCATTTATATACGAAAAAGTGATTGCTATTTTTGTAGAACCAATTGCTTCTCTTGCTGTTCTTTGCGCGTTTCAGTCTTAGGTTCCGTGCTTTCTTGGACACTACGATGTGCCACACGTTTCAAACAAATATGCTTCCACTTTCTTTCGTAACGTTTCATTATTCTAGATGTCCCCCTTGAATGCGCTTTAAAACTATTTGAAATCGCTTACAGGAAATAATATAGCACATATACATAAACGTGACAACACATTTCCGACAATTTTTTGTCAAAAATACAAATAGAATCCGCAAGATATCGAACATTGTCGAAATTCATCGATTTATCTTCACATAAAAGGCATACTACTTACATAGTAAAGTATTTTATTTCCCTGACTTGCAGTTAAAATTCCTTCTATATAAAAAAGAGCTGATATATAATCAGCTCTTTTTCCTTCTATTATTTATGACGCTTCATACGCCCCTCTTTTTGTAACTCTTTAAATAATGCTGCCATCATAAAGAAAATAACGAAGACGAATGGGAATGCCGCAATAATAGCTGCCGTTTGCAGTGCTTCTAATCCACCAATATATAATAAGGTAGAAGCTATCGATGCTAAAACGATACCCCAAACCATTTTAATGCGGTTTGGTGGATTTAAACTACCATGTGTCGTTAACATCCCTAAAACGAATGTCGCAGAGTCTGCAGATGTAATAAAGAATGTTGCAATAAGTAGAATACCTAATACCGATAAAGCTGATCCAAAGCTTCCCATCTGATCGAACATAGCGAATAACCCTACTTCTGTTCCCATCTCTTTCACTTTGTCGAAGATATGAGCATCACCAAACAGCTCCATATGAATACCAGTCCCGCCGAAAACAGAGAACCAAAGCGCACCGATTACAGTCGGTACGAGTAACACACCGATAACGAACTCACGAATCGTACGCCCTCGTGAAACACGAGCAATAAATGTACCTACGAATGGTGACCATGCAATCCACCATGCCCAATAGAAAATTGTCCACGACTGAATCCATTGGTTTCCGCCTTCATCTAATGGACTTAAACGGAAGCTCATGCTTGGCAATTCCTGAATATAAGAACCGATTGTTGAAGTGAAGTAATTCATAATAAAGTTTGTTGGACCTGCAAATAATACAATAATCATAAGTGCAAACGCCAAAATAATATTCGCATTACTTAAATATTTAATTCCTTTATCAAGACCTGTTTGCGCAGATAACATAAATAACACGGTTACGATTGCAATAATAACTAACTGTGTCGGCAATGAATTCGGGATAGATGTTAAATAACTAACACCACCAGCAATTTGTTTCGCACCAAGACCTAATGATGTTGCGACACCAAACACAGTTGCGAAAACTGCTAACACATCAAATGAATGAGCAATACGTCCATGTTCCCCGTCTTTAAATAACGGACCTACTGTCGCACTAATTGTACTTGCTTTTCCTTTTCTAAAAGTAAAGTAAGCAATACACAGCGCTACAAATGCATATAGT
Organism: Bacillus pretiosus; assembly: GCF_052947655.1. Taxonomy (NCBI): domain Bacteria; kingdom Bacillati; phylum Bacillota; class Bacilli; order Caryophanales; family Bacillaceae; genus Bacillus; species Bacillus pretiosus. The sequence continues at coordinate 4,994,806 of NZ_CM129593.1, forward strand.
CCCCACGGATGTAATCCCCAATGGAAAAATGAAAAACGTAATGCAAGACGCGCACTTTCCTCAGTTGCACCTTCTCCAAACGGAGGTGCGTACAAATGGTTTAATGGTTCGGCAACGCCCCAGAAAACTAAACCAATACCCATACCAGCGCTAAATAGCATAGCAAACCATGTCATATAACTATAATCAGGTTCATCATCATCTTTACCTAAACGAATAGAACCGTATTTCGAAACAATTAAAAAGATAGACACACCTAATATAATAGAAACAGAAATAATATAGAACCATCCAAACTTACTAACTAATGCAGTTTGAATTGCGGTTGTTACATTTCCTAAGCTACCTTTTCCAATAATAGATTCGGGAATAATCCCCCAAATTGTAAATGCAATACATAATGTTAATGATACGATGAATGTTTTTGTCAGTTTCCTCATCAAATCCCCCTTCGTAGGTTTCACTTTTGTAAATAACATAAATTCCGATATGTAAAATCGGATAGAAAACTATAATTTCACGGTGATTTTCTTACTTTCACCTTCACCAACTAGAATTCTTATGGACAGCCTTACCTTCCGTATAATCTTTTTACTCTGCGAGAGCTATAAGATCGAAATACTGCTGTCAAATTGTGCGAGAAAAATGCGGATGGGAATGTGTTTTCCCAAAAAAGGATGTGTTACAGATGTAAAAAAGGGCATTTTTCTTCCTTGTAACCCTTTCTGTTTGTAACAATTATGCGGTTTTTTTGCTAGTATATAGCACGTGTTTATAGTTTCACAAACGAAATATTTATGTTTATATAACTATATTACCCATAAAACGGTAAAATACTCAAGGAATGTAACTGTTTAGTAAACATTATGTAATACTCCTGTAATATTTTTATTTACGCCGAAAACAATATGTTGTATTAAATATTTTGAATATAAGTAGAAACCTACTAATCATATAGAATGAAAAACGCTTTCTTATATTTTTTGCTATATTACAGGATGTTAACGACTGATTACGAATGGTTTGTAATTGTGTGTTTTCCTGAAATCCGAAAAAATCTGTTGCTATAATGAGGACACGAAAACAAACGCAATGGAGGCTATCATGAAAAAATTAATTGGAATAGCAACAGCAGCAGTTTTTGGTCTTGGGATTTTCACATCATCTGCTAATGCAGAAACTGTTGTAACAACAGACGTACTAAATGTACGCGAAAACCCTACTACGGAATCAAAAGTTGTCGGTAAATTACTAAACGGGAATAAAATAGATGTTCAAAATACAGAGAACGGATGGTCAAAAATCACTTTAGATGGTAAAGACGCATTCGTAAGTACAGAGTTTACAAAAAGCATCTACTACGTAACAGCTAACGTATTAAACGTACGTGCTGAAGCGAACACAAACTCAGAAATTCTTGGAACGTTGAAGAAAGACGATATGATCGAAACAACGAACCAAGTACAAAATGAGTGGTTACAATTTGAATATAACGGGAAAACAGCTTATGTTCACGTTCCTTTCTTAACAGGTACAGCACCTGTTATCGAGAAACAAGAACAACCTGCTCCTGCTAAAACTGTAGCACCAGCTAAAGCACCTGCAGCACAAGCAAAAACAGCTGCTAAGCCTGCTGTGAAAGCTGCTGAAACTAGCACACCTTCTGGTGGTCGTGAGTTAACAGTTGTAGCTACAGCATATACAGCTCATCCGAGCGAAAACGGTGGCACATACGGTGGCCGTGTATTAACTGCAATGGGTCATGACTTAACAGCGAACCCAAACATGAAAATGATCGCTGTTGACCCGAAAGTAATCCCATTAGGATCTAAAGTATGGGTTGAAGGTTACGGAGAAGCTATCGCTGGAGATACTGGCGGTGCAATTAAAGGTAACCGTATCGACATCCTACTTGGATCAGATAGCGCTGCTCAAAAATGGGGACGCAAAACTGTTAAAGTGAAAATTTTAAAATAACCAATGACTGCTAAAGCCGGTTCTCTTTGTTGAGAGCTGGCTTTTATTTTTTTATAATAACTATAAGGAGGTTATGTTCATGAATGTACAAGCAAAAGTAGACTGGATCGGTACACCAAAACCGTATATATATAAAGATGAAGTAACATACGACGCTACTTCCATTGACTTTTCACTCGCTGGCGATGACAATCGATATAAATTAATTGTGCTCAGCTCTGAAGCAAATACACATTACAAAATTGTCCAATATGGAATCAAACCCGGCTCACAAAAGCCATTTCCTATCGATATTCCATTCGAACAAAACATGTTACCAATTATAGAACAAATATTACATGATCCATATGTGCAAGCGATATTAAAGGAAACGCGCTCCTAATCGAAAAAAGACTATCTCAATTATATGAGATAGTCTTTTTATTAACGGTTCGGACCAGATACTTCCTCTGACTTAAGCGTATTATTCGCTCCAAGAGAATGGTACAATATCTTTCCATTTCCATTAACAGTAACGATATGTTCATTATTAAAGCTTTTGAACTTCACAGATCCATCACCATAACGAATATGGTACTCTTCATATGTCGTTACTTTATATTTCGTATCACTTTGATGCTCTACATTACGAATTTCCATTGTTAATAAATCTTCAGTAATTCCCTTTTTGTGTAAATATTGTATATAATCACGGTCTTCCTTATACGATTTCCCGCTCTTATCATAATTATTTTCAATTAGACTAAAATCATTTAATGAAATCGCGCGTACGTTATTATAAATGTGATTTCGTACAAAATCACCAACTGCTGAGCTTGATGTTTCTTTCGGGAATTTTAAGTAATACGTGCTTTGGTCTCCAATTTTAACACTTTCAGATTTTATTACACCAAAATCAGTAGTTTTCTCTAAATGTACTTCTACTGTTTCATCTGTGGATACAGGACCCAGTTTATAATTACCATAACTTAATTTCCCACGTTTTTTACCATTTACAAATACGGTTGCATCATTTTCATCAGAAGAAATGCTTACATACTTTCCTTCAAGCGATAAATCTACATTCACTTTCTCGCTCTGTTCATCTGCTAAATCTACTTCTTTCTCTGTTTCTAATTCAGTAAGTTCTGTCTTCGCTGTTGCCTTGACAACATACGTACCTGGGAAGTATGGACCTAACTCTTTCGAAGTTTTATCACTAGAAAGTTCTGTTTCTTTTTTATCATTCACATATATTTCTGCATTCTTTGCAGTTGTACTAACACTCATATAATAAGATTTCATGCTAAACTTATACTTTGGATATAAGAACCACTCTTTTCCCTCTGCTACAATTTCCCCATCTTTAAACGAATTTTTATCCTTTGTTAACTTTTGATCTACTGTCTCTTTCTGTAAATAAGACAATAATTGTTTATTGTAAGAAGGGTTCTCTTTTAAGTAACGCATGTACGCTTTAATATCCTCTGTCTTAATCTTTAAGCTTGAATCATTTGCTTTCACAAACTCATCAATTGCATTAATATCTTTCTTTTGGAATGCTTCAATCATTACATTTATTTGCTTTTCTTTTGAAAACTTATATGCTCCAAATTTATATACCCCAAATACTAAAATAATAATAATGGCGAAACCAATAATTAAAAATAAATTTTTCTTACTTTTCACTGGTTGTGTCTCGCTTTGTACTTCTGTATATGTAGCGGCAGTGTTATCGACGATTACTTCTACTTTACTCCCACACTCAGGACAAAAGTTCAAATGGTCTGCAACGTTCTTTTTACATGTTCCACAAAACTTCAACGTGCTCTCCTCCTATTTTTTAGCTAACTTCATTCCAACAAATGCTGCTACATATGTCACAATAAAACTACACAAAGTTAAATATACAAATGAATTTTGCATAGATAATACCGTTCCACTTGTTCCAAACAAACTTGTTACAGTCCCTGAAACATCAATTTGGAACTTAGAAATCATATTCATTACAATCATCATAATTGTGTAAGAACCACTGCATACTGCTAATGTAATATACATATTGGCAGTCGATAATTCAGCTAACTTTCTTCCCGCTCTAAACATAAGGAACAATGGAATAATAAGCAGTAATAAACCGTAATGGAATACGTTATTCACTTCATCAAATTCAGCAAGGCTTTCCTGACTTGCTCCTTTTGAAATCATTATATCTCTAACCACTACGCCATTTACAGAGATGCCTGATATAAATGAAAACGATAATGTGCTCTCAGATGATTTTGATTTCTTACCAATTCCAGTAAACTCCTTACTAAGTGCTGGACTTGATACTTCTAACGGAGCAAAATGAGCCATACTCCATAATTGAGGTGTTAACTCTAATGCTAATAATGTACTTTCAGATTTTAAAGTTGTTATTTCTTTTAATGGTTCAATACTGTCTTCCTTATTTACTAACGCCATAATACAAACTACTACTGCTGTTACTAAAAGTCCTTTTATCATGGCTGAAATACCGTAATAAACAGACGCTCCATATGCCATTAACTCTTGAAATGCTGCTGCCATATTATTTTTGCTTGTATGAGCAATAAATCCTATTAAGGTAAATAATGTCCCACACACAAAACCACTCAGTAAACTCTTAATCGCTGAATAGCCAACCGTAATCTTACCTGCTTCTGAAAATGGAATTGCGAAAGATTGTGATGCTATAAAACTTATAATGAATAAAAAGACACCATAAATAATACCAACTGTTGCTGCTATAAAGATTTGATCCTTAATCGTTTTTGCAACACGCTGCTTTCCTAAACAAATTCCTGTACCAGCGAAAATCATAAATGGAATGATTAATAGTAATGTAAATGGAGTATGCCATGATAAAGAAAATATCAATCCGCTATCGTCGCTAGCTGTAAAACCAAGTAAATGATAACTTAACATCGTAGAAGTTGCACTCGAATAAAAGCTTGGCAACATTTCTAATTCTTTCGCAAATTTACTAAACATCTCACTTAATATAGAAGCAAATAATACACTACCAATCCAACCAGCAATTAACATGAGAATACTTGCAACAGCCCCACCAATAAAACCTGTTTTTAAAACAGCTTTATCTGCTGTAAATTTAACTTCAGGCGTACCGTCCATTGTAGGCAATTTGATAGATTGTTCCTTTTTCTTCACAATAAATAAAGAATGCCCACACTTTTGGCAATATAAATTTTGCTGAGCATTTTCACTGCCACAACCTTTGCAGTATTTTGCAGTATCTTGTTCTAACGTTACTGCCTCTATAGCTCCTGCAATCTCCATACTTCCTTCGTTAGGGCAATAGTTTACCTCTTCACCATGTTGATTTCCACATGTGCGACAATACATCTAATTCACTCCCCACTTTGCTTAATCCCACAAACTGGACAGTAAGTAGAGTTTTGATCGATATGTTCATTACATGAAATACAATTTGTCGTTTCACCTTCATGTTCTATCGCTAACATTGGATTAGGCTTTCCACACGAACCACAAAACTTATCATTTATTGATAAAGGTCCACCACATTCACATGTAGCTTTCTCGCCTTGTTGCTTTTGCAGTTCAACAATGCGTTTTCTTGCTTGATAAATAGCTACATCAAATTCTTGAACTGGAGCAATCATTTCTTGTAGGCTAGCTTCATCTACTCCGTTTCCTCTTAATTGAACGTAGACTCGTTGTCCAATCTCTAATAGAACCTCTGCCTTTTTCTGCATTTGCACTTGCATTTCTTTTTTCAGTTGAGCGATTTCTTGCGCAACTTGTAACTTCATCTTCCCTTGCTCAATTCCTTCTTGTAACTTATTCATTCCACTGCCTAACTTCGTCTGTAAATCTGACAAACCATTTCTCCTCCTATACATATATAGTAATATACAAAATTAACACTATATATATTACCATGATTTTCAATTTATGTAATCCAAATTTCATTTTTTCTGTTTTGAGTATTTTTTGTTTATAATGGTAAAGGAAAGAAATATGTGTACGGAGGAATATTATGCTGCAACACTCAATTACGAAAGATGAAATTATGATGATTGCGAATGAGTTCGTTCAAGGACTAGATCCACAGCAAACAGCTGATCAGGAACATGTCGCTACAGCTCGGCACCTATATCGTAGTGGTGTTGTCTACAACGTTGACTTTGATGGTTATACGCTATCAGGAACTGTAGATGCTGCAGGCAGCGTATATAGCGTCCATATCCCGATTCGTAACGTCGCTGAAAGCTATTGCGATTGCTTTGCACCAACGCAATGTGAGCATATGCTCGCTGTTTTACTATCTGCAGCATCTAGTTTCGGGCAAGTAGGAGATGTATTAACTTTATTTAAAAATAATACGAAACCTTCCCTTCCTCCTATTCGAACTGCAAGACAAGTATTGCAATCATCAGCGTTTGAAGAAACGGATTATAAAAGTTGGCAATCGTATTTTGACAACGAATATGAATCATTTAAAAAAGAACAAGCTCGGCTTACTTATAAACAAATGTATTTTCTTATGAGTATTTTTACAGACTTCTATACGAAACTCGAGCGGAAAGCTCCGCGTATCGTTGCGATACATGAGTTGTTCAGGCTACATGCAGCGCTTTATTGCTTTCAAAAATTATTAGAAGAAATTCAGGACTTCGAAGCAAATAAAACGTATTCTTATCACCAGCCTGTTAACGTCGTTCGCTTATTTGTAGACAAAGTGGAATCCATCGTTCGGGACTTACAATCAGAAGCGATTCCTTCAGAGTCTGAAGCAATTTTGCAAGAAACAGCTCGTCTCGTTCACGAAGTATTCTTCTCCACCGACGCCTATACGCAAGAAAGATTTTTTATTTATCGTCACATATGGAGTGAACTCTTACACAATAAAGAGAAACTGAAAGAAGAAGAAAAGCGAATCGATACGAAAATCAATCCACTTTCCAAAGCATTAGCATCTTCTCATCTACTCTTTTTAAATGACGAAGACCTATTAGCTATGGACTTACTAAAGAAACAGCCTGCTTCTGTTGTAAGTCTGTACTTCTATTGGTTAGAAGAGCTATTAAATACAATGCAGTGGGATCGTGCGAAAAACTGGCTTTCCTTTACGTATAAACAAGTGAAGAAAACGATACATGAGCACGAAAATACAATTTTCATAAAAGATATCGTTCGCTTATTTGTCATCATGTATGAAACGTATGCAACCCATACAAATGAACAAGCCGGACTCGAAATGATTTTGCAAGAGCTATTACCATATAGTTTCGCAAACTATGAGCAATACGTACTCGCGAAAAAGCAATATCGTACATGGGCAGAACTTCAGCTCTTACATGGGTTTGAAGCAATTGAACTTTTGAAAGAGCCACTGAAAGATATTGAAAAGGAAGCACCAGAAGCAGCCCTTCCTCTTTATCACCTTGCTGCTACCGAGGCCATTGAAGAGCGAAACCGCAAATCATATAGACGTGCAGTTCGTTACTTAAAGAAATTACGTACATTATATAAACGATTAAAGCGTACTGATGAATGGGATGCTTTCATTATTCACATCGCAAACTTACATTCACGTCTGCGTGCACTACAAGAGGAATTACGGAAAGGAAAATTAATCGATGATCAATCAAACTGAAGTAACAATTAGGCTCCAGCACGTTAGTCAAGGTTGGTTCCTTTGGGGAGAAGATGACAGCGGTACTCCATTATCCGTAACAAGTTGGAAACGAAATGCATTTACATGGCACTCCACTTCCTTCTACGGCACGTTTCTAAAGGAAGCAACCTTTGAAGGAAAACAAGGTGTTATGCTAACAAACGCACAAGCATTTGAATACATCGCTAATAAACCGATGAACTCCTTTGCCCATATTCAAATGAATGGCCCTATTACAGCACTTACGAAAGATGCGAACGAATTATGGGATGCCTTCACAAGCGGTAGCTTCGTACCTGATATGGAGCGTTGGCCCAAACAACCATCTTGGAAAGTGCAAAATACCCCAATCGAAGATGACACATTGGCATCTCTTTTCTCGGCCGCGGTAAATGAAAGCATATTACAAGATAACCGTTCAAACGACGGATGGGAAGATGCCAAGAGACTTTATGAACATTACGACTTTACGAAAAGACAATTGGATGCAGCACTACATGAAGAAGATTGGCTTCGAAAAATTGGTTACATTGAAGATGACCTTCCCTTTACAATTGGACTACGGCTACAAGAGCCGCAAGAAGAATTTGAAATGTGGAAGCTTGAGACAATTGTTACACCAAAGCGCGGGGCACATCGCATATATGTATATGAAAGTATCGATTCTTTACCAAAACGATGGCACGATTATGAAGAACGTATTCTTGAAACACAAGAAGGATTCAGTAAGCTCGTGCCGTGGTTAAAAGAAGGCGATACATTCCGAAGTGAGCTCTTTGAAACAGAAGCGTGGAACTTCTTAACAGAAGCAAGTAACGAATTACTCGCTGCAGGTATTACGATTTTACTGCCATCCTGGTGGCAAAATTTAAAAGCGACAAAACCAAAATTACGTGTGCAGCTGAAGCAAAATGCCACGCAAACGCAATCTTTCTTCGGCATGAATACACTCGTTAACTTTGACTGGCGCATTTCAACGAACGGCATTGATTTATCCGAAAGCGAATTTTTCGAACTCGTTGAACAAAACAAACGGTTATTCAATATAAATGGTCAATGGATGAGACTGGATCCAGCCTTTATTGAAGAAGTACGAAAGCTTATGAACCGTGCCGATAAATATGGACTAGAAATGAAAGATGTCCTTCAGCAACATTTATCAAACACTGCTGAAACAGAAATTGTAGAAGAAGATAGTCCATTTACCGATATTGAAATCGAGCTAGATGGATATTATGAAGAACTATTCCAAAAACTACTGCACATTGGAGATATTCCAAAAGTAGATGTCCCTTCTGCACTAAACGCAACACTCCGTCCGTATCAACAACATGGCATTGAATGGTTATTATATTTAAGAACGCTTGGATTCGGAGCATTATTAGCTGACGACATGGGACTTGGAAAAAGTATTCAAACGATCACTTACTTACTATATATAAAAGAGAACAATCTCCAAACAGGCCCTGCTTTAATCGTAGCACCGACATCTGTTCTTGGAAATTGGCAAAAAGAATTTGAGCGTTTCGCACCAAATTTACGTGTTCAGTTACATTATGGAAGTAACCGAGCGAAAGGTGAATCATTTAAAGACTTCCTTCAATCAGCAGATGTTGTATTAACATCTTATGCATTAGCTCAGCTTGATGAAGAAGAACTTAGTACGTTATGCTGGGATGCTGTTATTTTGGATGAAGCACAAAATATTAAAAACCCACATACGAAGCAGTCGAAAGCAGTACGAAACTTGCAAGCAACTCACAAAATCGCTTTAACCGGTACACCGATGGAAAACCGACTTTCCGAGCTTTGGTCTATTTTTGACTTCATTAATCACGGATATCTTGGCAGCTTAGGACAATTCCAGCGCCGCTTCGTCTCACCTATTGAAAAAGATCGTGACGAAGGAAAAATCCAACAAGTTCAACGATTTATCTCACCATTTTTACTGCGTCGTACGAAAAAAGATCAAACAGTCGCATTAAACTTACCAGATAAACAAGAACAGAAAGCGTACTGTCCACTTACTGGTGAACAAGCTTCCTTATATGAGCAACTTGTTCAAGATACATTGCAAAATGTAGAAGGATTAAGTGGGATTGAAAGACGCGGATTTATATTACTCATGCTGAACAAACTTAAACAAATTTGTAATCACCCTGCTCTTTATTTAAAAGAAACAGAACCAAAAGACATCATCGAACGTTCCATGAAAACGAGCACGCTAATGGAGCTAATTGAAAATATAAAAGATCAAAATGAAAGTTGTTTAATCTTCACACAATACATCGGTATGGGGAACATGCTAAAAAATGTGTTAGAAGAACATTTCGGTCAGCGCGTCCTCTTCTTAAACGGTAGTGTACCAAAGAAAGAACGTGACAAAATGATCGAGCAGTTCCAAAACGGAACGTATGACATTTTCATCTTATCGTTAAAAGCAGGTGGAACTGGCTTAAACTTAACCGCTGCCAACCATGTCATTCACTACGACCGTTGGTGGAATCCAGCTGTAGAAAACCAAGCAACAGACCGCGCATATCGTATTGGTCAAAAACGCTTCGTTCACGTTCATAAACTGATTACAACGGGGACACTCGAAGAGAAAATTGATGAAATGTTAGAAAGAAAACAATCATTAAACAACGCTGTCATTACAACCGATAGTTGGATGACCGAACTATCTACAGATGAACTAAAAGAATTACTTGGTGTATAAACAAAAGGAGCTAATCTCAAAAGATTAGCTCCTTTTTCTATTCCAAAACCAATTGCTTATTATAATTCCTGTTAATCCGCCGCATGTATCCAGTAATGAATCTTGCCACATCGGTGTACGATCTCCCGTAGTCCATTGATGAATTTCATCAAATGTTGCATATCCCGCAACGAAAAGAAGAGCGTATATAAAACACCTTTTTCTCGAATAACCTAATCGATGAAAAGCGTAATACGTCAATGAACCGAGCATAAAGAACACCATAAAATGCGCACCTTTACGAAGGAAAAACTCAATAAATCCGCCTACACCTTTATTTGCAATGCTAACAGGTGTACCACCGCCATAATCGATAGATACCCACGAGAAATGCTCTTTCACAAACTCAACATTTACATATTGTTCAATATCCGAGCGCATATCCTGCTTTTTATATGGTTGTGCCGAGGAATAGAAAATCAACCCCATCCATAGTAAAACAGGAATCCAAAATAACCATTTACGTTTCACTCTTCCGAAGCCCCTCTCTTAGTCTTTTAAGCGTACCAAAAAAAAGAATAAATTTCACGCCAAAACATGACATTTGCACCCTATTTATAAAGTGAAAGGGGGTGATAAACATGGCAGTCGGAACAATCGTAACGGACTTAACTTTACGTCTTGTCTTAAACAGTGGATTAGATAAGAACGGAAAAACAGCTTTTAAGCAAAAACAATTTAAGCGTGTTAAAACAAACGCAAACTTAGAGCAAGTACAAAACGTAGCACGTGCTCTTGCTTCTTTACAAGTATCGCCGCTTCACGCTATACAGCTTGTTAGCACATCAGATCTTTCTACCCTATAAGGTTAAAATTTACTTAGTGGGGGGTGTTCATCCCCCGCTAAGTATGAACCAACACCAATCACCCTGCCCGCAATATAGCGGGATAAATAAAAAGGAGGAAATAACATATGCAAGTACTAGAATTAATTTTTGCGAAAGAAGATGGAAAAACAGTTGTTTTTTCTATCGAGAAACCTATCACACCCGTCGATGCACAAGTCGTAAATCAAGTAATGGATACCATCCTTGCCTCATCTGTATTTTCATCAATTAATGAAAATACCCGAAAAAAAGGAGCCCGTCTCGTAGAAAAGAATGTATCTGAAGTTCCAATTAACTTATAAACAAAAAGACGAATCTGCATCATTTTGCAGATTCGTCTTTTTTCTTCGGCATTTCAATCGGAATAAAGATTTTTGAAAAACCGACGCATACATATTTATAATGTTCTCCGCCTATATCAAACTCGGTCGTATATGTTGAGAAGAAAATATAATCATTTCGCTTTGTATAATTCTCGATTAATAATCCAACTTGTGGCTCAACATATTTTTTCGCCAACTTCTTACCAGCCGATGCTAAATCGCCAAGGAGACCTTCTTCATTTTCCTTTTGAACTTCGTCTAGCTTCTTACTTACATCATTACGTTTCATAAACTGCTTCGCTGCCCAATCCGTATATTCACCTTTACTCGGATTACTATTTGCTAAATATACTAGAAGAACAACAACTAGAGCCATAATAATATACTTTTTCTTCATACTATCTCACCGCCTACTCTTTTCTATTTTCATATATATGTACAAGCGATGCAAATTAGAAAGACTAACATCTATTGATTGTAAACGAATAGTCAAAATTTACAATATGAAACAGAATATTAATAATTAATTTACTTAATTCGTATATAATTATATTTGGTATTACTATTATTTATAAGGGAGGAATCAAATTTATGAATGAAGAAAATGATATTATTATTTCTAATTCTACAATGATGCTGGAACCTTACAAGCACCCTTATTATCGCACCAAAATTATCGACAGTAGCGGGAACCATCTTTACTCCTGTCAAACTGCTCTCCAACTCATCAAGCAATCTTGTCTAACCAATGTTCACTCTACTTATCAAGGCAGACGTAATGCAGTCCAAACAAACTTTAAATTTAAACAAAATGTCCCAATTCCAATTAATCATCGAGAATATATTTGTGCTTTCCCGACAGAATCTCCCTCTTCTCCAAACTGTATATGGCTATTTTATAACCATATAGATGACATAGAATTTTTCAAAAAGAGTAAAAAAGCTAACATTCATTTTTCAAATGGCACTACTACAACAATACATATCAGTCCCCATAAGTTAAAACAATAATTATTAAAAGCTGGATACGTATTATCACGTATGAACATGCAAGATTCACTACAATTTAAAAACCTCTTATTACATTTACTACCTTAACAGAATAAGTAGAATGGAAAGCAATATCCATTGCCTTCCATTCTTATAATCCTATTTATCCTCTTAAGCTATTTCGCATTTTCTCAAGTGCTTGCCGATACACCCACCTCACTTGATAATAAGTCATTTCCATCTCGCTAGCGATTTCCCCCATCGTCTTCCCTACAAAAAAACGTTCGAAAATAATATACTTCTCCTTCTCATCTAATACACTCATAAAATCCTTTGCTCTTATTTCAGCATCTTCAAACGTAAAAATCTCCTCATATTCACCTACGTAAACATTCCTTTCTTGCAAGGCAGACTCTTTCTTCAACCTTTCCAATATATAACCACGCACCGTTACAACTGCATATGCAGGAAAACTTCCTTTCTCCGCATCAAATCTTTCATAAGCATGCCAAAGACCAATTAAACCACATTGATAATACTCTTCATGATCTTGATAAATACCTAGCTTCTTTATTTGATTTACAATCATTCCTTCATACAAAACAACTGTCTCTGTAAAAGTCGCTGGCTTCACACAGTACCTGTTTCTAAAAGGTATACCTCTTTGTTATTCCGCCGGTACCTCCACAATATAAAAATAAAGAAGCGATTTCACTGTGAGTAATTTCAAATACTACCGCCGAAATTTGAAATTACACGAAGTAGAATTTGAAATTCTGCTGGTCGTATTTGAAATAAGGGTAAAAATAAAAAAGGTGACTCTTGGGAGAGTCACCTTTTAGTCCAATCATATTATACCGGTAAACCAGGTAAAAACTTTGCCATCAATACAACAATCGCAGCTAAGAATACTGCCTTAATAATGAATAAAATGATAATTGGAATAGCTGCTTTCACTTTACTTAATCCTGCTGTAACTTGTAATCCTAACCAAATTAAAACTAAATTCCATAAAGAGAACACTTCGATTGAATTACCGATTCCGTATACAAGTGAGCCTTTCTCAAATAACGGACCTAAACTTGTATACGCAGTTGGTGCAGCACCTAAAATTAAAGCTATAATACCATTAATGAGACCACCAATAATAACAATAATATCCGCGTATACAATAATCATTACTATTTTTTTGTAAGAAGTATCATTCCCGTAAAACATCATAAACACTTTATAAATAGCTGCAACAACGAATGTTGCGATCATAACACCTACTGTTCCCCATATCGTACTAGAAACTACATTTGATACAAGCGAGCCCTGTTCTGCAAGTGCACCACCTAATTTCTTTTGCATTTCAATCATCTCAGGTGATGTATACGTAATATACGAATTTAAACCACCTACAAGTCCTTGTAATAGTGCCACTATGAAGAACATGCCCCAAACTTTCTCAGTCGTCTTCATTCTCTCAAACTGTAAGCCAGGAGAAGTCATCATTCCAAACAATGATGGCTTCTCTCCGCCAGCTTTTTGCGTATTAATATTCGCTTCCATTATAACGCCTCCTTCTATTTATATAACCCGTTCTAACGGGCGGTTCACTTCCTCAACATAGAGGCTACGAACCGCCCACTAGAACGGTAATGTGTAGTAGAGAGCCCCCTCTCTACTACACTACTAACTTATTCATAACGTAATGCTTCAATTGGATCTAACTTCGCAGCTTTATTCGCTGGAATTAATCCGAAAATAATACCAAGTGTCATAGAGAACAGTACGCCTCCAACGACAACCTCCCACGAAACGAGTGGTGGCCATTTTGCAAATGTGGAAACGATATATGCCCCACCATATCCAAGACCAATTCCAATCAAACCACCTAGAAGCGTTAACATGACTGCTTCAATTAAAAATTGTAATAAAATTTTACTACGCGTTGCCCCAAGCGCTTTACGTATCCCAATTTCGCGCGTACGCTCCGTTACAGATACGAGCATAATATTCATAACACCAATACCACCAACGACTAGTGAAATACCCGCAATACCGCCAATGATCATCGTCATGATGCTAGTGACTTTAGAAACATTTTCTTGTAGTTCTTTTAAATTCACCAGTTCATATTTACCTGGAATCTCACTTGGCTTACGACTATTTAATACATCAACAGCTTGTTTCCCAGCTGCTTCTAAATTGTCTACATTTTTAGCTTGAATTGCGATATTTTGAATATCATCTGTTCCGAATAAAACAGGCCATAATGTAAGGGGGATTAACGCTTCTTCCATTTCAAATCCCATAAACTCATTATCAGATGTATACACACCAACAATTTGCATTGGCTGCCCCTTCATCTCAATAATTTGTCCTACTGGGTTTACGTCCTTAAATAACGTTTCCTCTGTTTTTGTACTAATCATCACAACGTTATTTGCATGAGAAATATCTGATTCACCTAAAGTACGTCCCTTTACGACCTTTACTTTATTAACCGCAAAATATTCATTATCAAGACCAATAACATTCAGATTTGCTTTTTTATCATTTACATCCAATATCTCTGTTGTCGAATTTGTCGTAATAACATGTGAAACATCTTTCACTTGTTTTACTTCCATAATATCCTCTTCTGTTAACTTTGGTATTTCAAATCCGCCTATAGCAAACTCATCATTCATATCTGGTTTAAATTGAATTGGCATAAGGTTATTACCACCAGAACCTGCGAATTTCGACTTCAGC
This sequence comes from Bacillus pretiosus, assembly GCF_052947655.1. NCBI lineage: Bacteria > Bacillati > Bacillota > Bacilli > Caryophanales > Bacillaceae > Bacillus > Bacillus pretiosus. The sequence goes on from NZ_CM129593.1 coordinate 5,010,085, forward strand.
ATCGCTTCCCCGCCTTGCCCAATTGCAACGACAGTAATAATAGAACCAACACCGATAATAATACCGAGCATCGTAAGAGCTGAACGCAGTTTATGAGCTAAAATAGAAGATAGGGCAATTTTTATACTATCTAGTAAACTCATACCGCACACCTTCTATCTTCTGTAATTTTCCCGTCTCGCAGTACAATGCGGCGGGAAGAATACGCTGCTACTTCCTCTTCATGTGTAACCATAACAATCGTTGTACCTTCTGCATTAAGCTTTGTGAAAATATTCATCACTTGCTCACCAGACTTCGTATCAAGCGCACCAGTAGGCTCATCAGCCATAATGAACGTTGGATTATTCGCAATCGACCTTGCAATCGCTACACGCTGCTTCTGTCCACCTGATAATTCATTCGGCAAATGATGAACCCTATCTGACAAACCGACTTTACCAAGCGCTTCCAGAGCCCTTTGACGACGCTCTGCTTTCTTCACACCACCGTATACGAGCGGAAGTTCAACATTTTCGACTGCCGAAAGACGCGGAAGCAAATTAAAGTGCTGAAACACAAATCCAATATATTCATTACGAATTAAAGCAAGCTTTGACTCGTCTGCTGTTAAGATATTCACATCATTCAGCATATATTCGCCTTCTGTTGGACGATCTAAACAACCGATAATATTCATAAGCGTTGATTTACCAGAACCAGACGGTCCCATAATCGAAACGAACTCACCGCTTTGAATCGTTAAACTAATACCGTGCAAAATCGGCACTGCCAATTTTCCTTGATAATACGTTTTAGCAATATTATTTAACGTAATCATTTCTCTTTCACTTCCATTCCGTCATACACGTCGTCGGAAGGATTTTTAACCACCTTTTGCCCCACTTTTGCGCCTTCAACAATCTCTGTCCAATCTCCATCAGTAGAACCTTTTTTCACATTTTGTTTACGAAGCTTCCCTTTTTCCTCAACATAAACAAATGCATCATCGCCTTTTTCTACAATGCTCTTAGTTGGAACAGCAATCATCGTCTTATTCTCTAAACTTACTTGCAGAGAAACGTGATAACCTGGAGATAAACCATCTTGACTATCAAGACTTGCTTTATATGTATATTGGGACATATTTTGAGTCGCTTCACCCATACCACCAGCTTGAGCCATCTCTGCACTCGTTGGGAATTCACTTACCTCTGTAATTTTACCTGTCCACTTCTTCTTACTATTTGCTTTCGCAGTGACAGTAAATGTTTGATCTGGTTGAATTTGTGACTTCTGAAGCTCAGTTAACGTCCCTTGAACTTGGAATGGATCTTTAGACGCCACTTGTAAAAATGCTTTCCCTTGACCACCTAACGCTTGAGATGAACTTTGCGCCGCATCTTTATCTAACTTTTGAACGACACCAGTAAAATTACTATAAATCGTAAGCTCTTTCTGCTTTTTACTTAACTCTTCTTTTTGCAACTTCCCTTTTTCTTTCTCTAGATCAGTTGTCTTTTGCGCCATCTCTAACTCACTTACTTGCTCATCCATCGGATCTGTTACTTCTTTCCCAGCTCCGCTATCCTTTGCCTTCTTAATTTCTTTCTTCAACGAATCAATTTTCTTCTTTCCTTGATCATAACGCATATCTGCCATCTTCTGATCAAGCTCAGCTTGCTTCATTTGCAAGTTAATCTCTTCATTATCATAAGAGAATAACTTCGTACCTTTCTCTACCTCTTGTCCTTCTTTCACTGCAATATCTTTCACTTTTCCTTTAGTCGGATCCGCATAGAAACTTTCAATATTCCCTGGTTTCACCTGACCAGAAATTAACTTCGTATTATTAAGCTTTCGCTCCGTTACCTTCTCAAAGCTCACAGCATCAGCAGATGTTGATGCCCCCTTCTTCTTACCTTGCATAATAAAAATATTAACTGCTGCTACAATAACAATTAGTGCAATAACCCCGATGATAATCCATTTCTTCTTCTTGTTTGGAGTACGAACCGTATTTGGTACCATATTCTCTCTCCTTTTATAACTTAATAGTTTAATATAAGAATTGTATAAAACTTTCTGAAAACAGATTACATATTATTACATTCTTTTTACAAAGTTTTACACATCCATTTATATTGTAACAAAAATTCCAATGATTAGAAATATGACATCTTGTCTTTTAAGATAGATTTAAGGAAAGATTATATTAATATAAGAAAAGCCATCCTTTATTAATCAACTCCTTACCAAGATAAATTATTAAAATTATTTTCCTAATTGCACCATTATCATTTTTGTCATATATATTTGACATTTCATTTATCAAATTATAAAATGTCACATATAAATGACATTTCTGATGCACGAGGTCTACAATTATTAATAGGAGGTTTATATTTGAATAACGTTAAACAATATCGAAAATCTGAAGGTCTATCGCAGCTAGAATTAGCTAAAAAAGTTAATGTAGCGAGACAGACAATAAACTTAATTGAAAATAATAAATATAACCCCTCTTTAGCCTTATGTATCGAATTAGCAAAAGCACTACAAACAGATTTAAACAGTCTATTTTGGGAGGGAGATTAAATGATAAAAATTGAATGGAAAGAAAGAGTTTATAATAATTTTGTTGGAACAATGAGTGAAAGAGATGAATATCAAAAACAAGAAATCAATAAAGAATTATCTGTAGCTGGAATTGGTTTATGGTGGTTAAATATGTTGGTAATGCTTATTATGTTACTTGTTGATACTATGAACCACACAATATCTATAGGAACTATATTAGTTTTTCTATCTAATATGATTTATGCTAATTATTTAACATTTAAGCTTAAGAAAAAAGGTTTAAATGAGACTGAATGTGCAACAAAAGAAGAGTATTTGCAACATAAGAAAAAATTAAGAAAAGCGGGCTTAAAAGCAGGTGTACTTTGGGGCTTTCAAATGTTTGTTTTTATGAATTATATCCTTCCCTATGTAGGTTCAGAAGAAATCTCTATTTCTTTATTTGATGTTGGGCTTTGGAGTTGCGGCGGTATATTTTTCGGTGTAACTATGTACATGATTGGTTTATTAAACCTAAAAAAATTATACTAATTAACAAAAATCACTTACACATAAAACTGCAATTTTACATACTTTTTGTTTTTGCTAATATAAAAGCTATCCAATATAACAATTGGATAGCTTTTCAAACAAAATATTACGCTACTTTAGTTTTTTTCCCCTCATGTCCACGTTGAACGATGAACAAGAAGATTGTTGATAAAATTGCACCTGTTAATAGTAAGATGAAGCAACCGTCCCAGCCAGAACGATCAACAATAACACCGATTGCTGCGTTTGCTACAAGACTTCCGCCTACATAACCGAACAGACCACACATACCAACTGTCGTACCTACTGCAAATTTCGGTACTAATTCCATCGCACTTAAACCGATTAAGAACTGTGGCACATAAATTAAGCAACCGATAATAGAAACTGCAATACTTACAACAAGTATGCTAGTTGCTTGCCAATATACAAATGTACCAATAACAACTCCGACCATACTAATGATGCATAATGGCATACGCTTTCCTTTAAATAATTTATCACTTAAAAGACCAACTATTAATGAACTTGGAATTGCCATACCTTCAAAGATTGCGTACGCCGCGTGTGCTTCATTTTTTGAGAAGCCTTTAACTGTCGTTAAATAAAGTGGAACCCAGTTAATAACGCCGAAACGAATTAAATACACAAATGCATTTGCAATACATAAGAACCATACAAATTTATTTTTCACTACATACTTCATTAATATTTCTTTTGGTGACATCTTGTTAGCATTATCTGCTTTTTCAAGATTTTCATAGTCATTACGATACTCATCAATTGGAGGAAGACCTTCTGATTCTGGTGTATCCTTCGCATTAATCCAAACAAGAACTGAAATTACCATTGCGATAATCGCAGGGAAAATAAACACGCCGCCTTGCCAATGATTTTCACCAAAAATAGCTACACCAATTCCGACAAGTGGTGGTACGAGCATTCCACCAACGTTATGTGAAATATTCCAAATACCTGTTTTCGTACCTCGTTCTTTCTTCGAGAACCATTTCGTCATAACGATACTACAAGGGGGTGCTCCCATACCTTGTACAATACCGTTTAGGACAAGTAGTGTAACAATCATTCCAAATGACGATGCAAAACCGAAACAAATATTTACAAGCCCTGATAAGAATAAACCGACTGCGATAAAGCGCTGGGCGAAAGCTTTATCTGACAAATTCCCCATAAAGAACTTACTAAATCCATAAACAATTGCCATGATTGAACCTAGTAGTCCAATTTCAGCTGTACTAAATCCATATTCTTGTACTAAATACGTACTTGATAACGTAAAGTTACTACGAACTAAATAATAAGCAGCATACCCAACTGAAATTCCCATCAATACACGAATACGTAATAATTTGTATACTCGATCAATCATATCCGCTGGCAATCTTTCAATTGCAGGTGCTGGCTTGAGCCATTTAAACATATATTTCCGTCTCCTTTTCTCACTTCTGAGAGAGACGCTGTCTATTCCATATCTCGATTATTCCGCTATTTGATATATTTTGGTTTGTTCTTCTAACCGGCTGTCCTTCTATTTCTTTCTCGTTCTTCGCAAACATCGTTGGTACGCCAAACGAAACCTTTTCTAAAATGTGACCCGCTTCTTCTGATAAACAATAATCAATAAATAAATCCGCAATAATACCATTCGGTGCACGTTTTAGTTTCGAAATCGCATTAACAGATAACCCTGTTTGCTCAGGTACAATACTTACAATTGGAAAGCCTCGTTTTTGAAGCATTCTCTGATCTCCCATGAAATTGATGCCTATCATATACTCACCGCTCGCAACAAGTTCCACTGGTATGTAACCATTCACCGTTACTTCACCAACTTGTCCTGCAAGGTTCTTCACATATTCCTTCGCTTCCACTTCACCTAAAGTATCAATAAGTGATTGAAAAAACGTATATGCTGTTCCTGAGACATTTGGATCTGGCATTACAATTTTCCCCTTATATACTGGATTTAATAAATCTTGCCACCTTGATGGATAAGGAAATCCAAGCGGTGCTATTTCTTCATTCCACCGCTCTTTATTGATCGCAATTGCCAGCTTCTCCACTTCATAACCGTACCAATAACCGTCTTTATCTTTAACAGTTTTTGAAATACGGTTCGCATGCTGACTCGTAACAGGAATAGATAGATTTTTTTGCTTCATCATTTGATGCGCGTCTACCGTACCGCCAATAATAATATCCGCTTTCGGATTTCCAGCTTCCTCTTCTACCCTCCGAAGAAGCTCTTCTGTCGAAAGACGAATAAATTCATACGTACAGCCGCGTGGTTTACAAAATGATGACAGCAAAGCTTCACCAACTTCCTCACGAGCTGCTACATACGCAACAAGATGACGATCATCCAAAATAGGGAGACCACTTTTATTATATTTAATAGAGGTTGTATCTCGAGAGCAACTAGACATCGCTCCTCCAATTACTAGCAAAAAGAAGAAAAAGGCTATCTTTCTCATGACACATTCTCCTTTACAAATAAATTTGCGAGGGAGCTTTTCATATACATAACATTCCCGTTATTATCGCCGAGATATTGCACAACAAAGTAAGATGGATATACAGAAATAGTAAGAATGTCTTCCCGCTCATTCTTTATACGCTTCCCTGTTTTATAAGCGGTAATATAAGCAATCGGTTCATTCTGTGATTGTAATAATTTCTGTATTTCTCCGTAATCTGTAATTTGCTTTGCGTACCGAATCGAATCAAGTATGTGCGTAAGATTCATCGCACGTTCTACATCACCTTGGCGTACTATGACATCCTGCGCTGATGCAAAAAAATCACTAATACGTTCTGGTGTGTAATACAGGCTTAACAAATACGTTTGAAATGCTGAAATCATTGGGTCCGTACCATTCTTTCCGTACATATCAGCCCCGTACTGGAACAAGTCACCTACTGCAAAAGTACGTTTATGTCCATTCAAGTACGTTACTTCTCCAGTAAATACTTGTTCTTGATTCTTAGCTTCTCTCGGTTCTATTTGAATTCGGTCAAAGAATGAAACAATCGTATGCAAACGAACTTCATCCGTTATAACAATTTCTCCCCACTTTTCATGCCTAACCTTCATTTCAGTAGGCAGGGATTCATTCACTCTTTGTAAAACAGTTTGTTTGTCATTCACTATTGTGATTCGATTATATATTTGCTTCTCCATCACATAAAACAAAATAAGAGAAACAATTATACAAAGAACAAACATAAGAATTTGAAATGATAGCCTTTTCATTTCTGCCTACCTCCAAGATAAAAAAACGTTGTTTCGAAAATACCGCATAATTGTTTCATAAATGTATCATTTAACCGCTTTCAAGTTTTTTATGTCTTCCATTCGTCTCGGAAGCAAGAATGTAATAAATATTGTAGTACCAATCTCTTCACTACTCTCAATTCGCATACTTCCGCCCTGCTTATTCATAATCTCCTGACAAATATACAAACCGTAACCATTCCCGTAACTAGAAGGCAGGACTTTACCTTCTGGCGATTCATTCCACTCTGCAAGCACACATTCATCTATACCAATGCCATCATCATGAACAAAAACCTTCGCCTCACGTTCATTTACAATTACATTCATACGAATTTGTGTAGCATCGCTATATTTTATCGCATTATCCAGCACGTTTAAGAAGATCTGCTTCGTTTTATCGAAATCCGCAACAACATGTACATCTGTTAACTCATTTATCACTTCAATCTCAAATTTCTGCAGGCGAGGTTTCACAATTGAAACTGCTTCTTCTGCTAATTCCTTTACATTCACAACTGTAGGTGACACTTCAAACGTACTCTTCCCGTACTTTGAAGACTTAAGCAATTCCTCTACAAGTGATAATAAACGCTCACTCTCTACAGCCACATATCGCAGGCTCTCTTTTACATCTTCCTTCGCCTTTAACTTCGGAATTAAATCCACATAGCCAATAATCGCCGTTAACGGTGTTTTTAGCTCATGCGTAATGCGGTCTAAGAAATCTTTCTGCTTCTCTTTCTCCTCTTTCAATTGCTTAATATGCAGCTCAATTCCATCGGCCATCGCATTAAAAGATGCTGAAAGCTGAGCAATTTCCACATATTCATTTAGCTCAATCTTACTTTTATAATCACCATTCGCAAGCCGCTTTGCCATTTGTCTTAACTGATCAATCGGCTTATGAAGAGACTTCGCCAAACGAATTGCAAAGAAAATACCTGCAGCTACGAGACAAAGAGACGTCATTAAGAACGTCCAGCCAACATTTGTTAAAACTTCCTTCTCACCCGTTAACTCATTTATAAAACGAACACTTCCGATGACATCGTTTCCATAATAAACTGGGCTTGAAAACAAAAGAATTGGAGCTGGGTCTCCCTCTTCAAAAACATAAGATTTCTTCCCCTTCAAAGAACTCGCAATATCGATATTCCGATGAAGGAGTGCTCCTTTTTGCGTATCCGCAACAACATCTCCATTCTTCCCAATCATCTGTACACGGACATCCATGCGCTTCGCTAAATACGAAGCAATTAAAAGTGAATTCGGGCCGAGCGTCTCGACCTCTGCTTCCTTCTCTAAATAATTCATTGTATAAATTTGTGCTTCTACACTTAACTTCTCTAAAGAATTTGCCGCGTTATGATACATATTCTTTTCTAACGTAATATAAACAACTGCGTACAAAAGAACAAAAATCGGGATTAACAGTCCCACTATTCCAAACACCATATTCCTTTTTAAAGACATACCATCACCACTTAACAATCTAGTTTATAGCCAACGCCATAAATTGTCTTAATATATTCCCCGCTATTCCCTAGCTTCTTCCGCAGCCTTTGCACCATAATATCAACCGCTCTCGTATTTCCGATATACTCAAACCCCCATACTTTCTCAAGTAACTCATCTCTCATAAATACACGCTGCGGATTTGAAACAAACAACTGACATAAATTAAACTCTCGGTACGTTAACTGAATTTCTTGTCCACTAACATGCACTTTTCTTTCCTTAGGACAAATCGTTATCTCTCCTGCCCCAATTACTTCATGACTTACCGTTACCTCTGCCTTCTTCACACGCCGCGTCATATTCTTGACCCGAAGAATAAGCTCCGCATAATTAAATGGCTTCGTCACATAATCATCCGCACCAAGCTGCAGACCAAGCAATTTATCATTCATCTGACTCTTTGCAGTTAACATGAGCACTGGAATATCCCTATTCTTCTCACGGAACAAGCGAAGCAACTCATACCCATCTGTATCTGGTAGCATAACATCCAAAATTAATACATCCGGTCCTTCATTCCATTTCTCTAAAGCTTCTCTTCCATCAGCCGCCGTGAGCACTTCATACCCTTCCATCTCCAACTGCATCCGAATCAAATTACGAATACTCGATTCATCATCAACTACAAGTATTTTCATTATTCTCCTCCTTCCATCCCGTATTATAGTACAGTTTAGTATAGCAAAAATCCTATAAAAAAAGAGAGGGTATTGTCGAACATATGTTGAACGACAATACCCTCTCTTTCACTTATTATATTTTATTTAGCATACCCATTAGGTTGCTTCTGATGCCAATTCCAAGCATGCTCAATGATTGTCTTCACATTTACATACTGAGGATCCCATCCTAGCTTCTCTTTCGCTTTCTGAGAAGAAGCAACTAAACGTGCTGGATCTCCCGCACGACGTGGCGCTACTTCAGCTGGAATTTCATGATTTGTAACTTCACGAACTGCATCAACGATTTCTTTTACACTGAAACCATTACCATTTCCTAAGTTATAGAAATCACTCTCTCCACCGTTCTGTAGGTCTTTAAGCCCCAAGAAGTGAGCTGCCACTAAATCTTCAACATGAATATAATCACGGATACAAGTACCATCTGGTGTATTATAATCCTCACCAAACATCATAATCTTCTCACGTTGACCTAACGCCACTTGCAGCACAAGAGGAATTAAATGCGTCTCTGGGCGGTGATCTTCCCCAATAATACCATTTGGAGTTGCACCAGCCACGTTAAAGTATCTGAAAATCTTATAACGTAAATTAGAAGCTTGGCTATACCAATGAAGCATCTTCTCGATTGCTAACTTCGTCTCTCCATACGTATTCGTTGGATTTGTCATCGTTTCCTCAGTAATAAGGTCTACATCTACCTCACCATACGTCGCCGCAGTAGAAGAGAAAATAAACTTATCTACCTTAAACTCATCCATTACCTCTAATAAGCAAAGTGCACCATACACATTGTTATTATAATATTGAAGAGGCTTCTCCATACTAACTCCAACTAAAGAATCAGCTGCGAAATGCATAACCGCCTCAATATTTTCTTGTTTAAAAACATCTCTTAAAAATGCTTTATCACGAAGGTCGCCATTATAAAACTTCGCACCTTCCGTAATTGCATCCTCATGACCAGTTTGTAAGTTATCTACTACTACTACAGATAAACCTTCGTCTACTAATTTTTTCACAGCGTGAGAACCGATATAACCAGCTCCGCCGCAGATTAGAATTGAATTCATTGTCTTCCTCCTACATATATTAGGATTTCTTATTCACTTACTTATTATAAAAGGTATACGATTGCTCGTATACCTTTTGTGTACCTTTATTACTTAGCAACGAAATAATCCGTTACATATTGTGCCCAAACTTCATGTCCTTTAGCACTTGGGAAACCGAATTCTTCTGTTAAATATGGCAGGATAGACTTCGTTGCTGCATCAGGCCATGCTCCCCAATGATCCACATATGTATAACCATTTTGCGTCGCAAATTGCTTTAACGCCTCAATCGCCTTCGGATAATTCTTCGCACCATACACTGGGTTTGGTGGTTGAATCATAATCGTAGCACCCTTTGCACTAGTAGAAAGTGCTTGCACAAACTTCTGTGTACTCGCAACAGAGTTTCCATTACCAGTTTTACCATTGTCAGTAATAAACGGTGGCTCGAATAAAATCACATCTGGATTTTCTTTCGCAATCTCTTTATCACGTTTATTTGTGATTAACTCGTCTGTACTTTCACCCTTATATTCCTTTACTGTCACATTCCATAACCCTTTACCGTAAGCAGTTTCTAAATTAGCCGTTAACTTAGCTGCCCAAGCATCTTTTTCAGATGAAGAAGCTTCATCACCAACAATAACAAGGTTTACCACCTTTTTATCCTCAGCAGCTTTCTTTAACTTCTCTTTCACTTCATCTGGTAAATTCTTCGCATATGCTTCATTAAAAGATGACTTCGCATCTTGTTTTTTCTCTGCTTTCTTCGCTCCGCTATCTTTCACTTCAGACTTCGTTTTCGTTACTTCACTCGTCTGTCCCGTCGCATTCGCAATCTTCTTATTCCAGTACAATTTACCGCTCACAACCGAAGCGACAAACAATACAAAAATAACTAGGACAAGTACTGCTTTCTTATTCATCGATTCACCTCATCTATTAATCTCACAATATATAATATTAATATAAATCCATGCAAAAATAAACCCAACTCCTACCAAAGGAGTTGGGTTATTACATATTACTTAGTCACTTCAAGATGCGCTCTTAACTTATTCGTTAAATCTTGTTTCGCTGCATCTGGAACATAATAGTACCAAATACCATCAGCGGCTTTGTGGCCGTCACCTGAGATTTGGATATCTTCACTATTTTTCAAGCAATCTTTATAGTTCTTTTGCATATCAAACATTTGATCTTGTGTTAAGTTTGTCTTCACGTTCTTTTGAATTGCTGTTAACACATCACCATAGCTCGATAACGAAGAGAAACTTGCCCCCTTCTTAATAACAGCCTGCATCACTTGACGTTGACGCATTTGACGTCCGAAGTCACCGCGCGGGTCTTCATAACGCATACGCGTAAATGATAGTGCCTCATCACCAGTTAAATGAATATTCCCTTTAGTAAAATGATGCTTGTCTTGTGTAAATTCTAAATCATTATTTACATCTACACCGCCAACTGCATCGACAATATCTTTAAAACCTTCCATATTCACTTCAATATAGTAATTAATAGGTACATTTAAGAACTTTTCTACAGTCGCGACAGACATGTCTACGCCACCAAATGCATACGCATGGTTGATTTTATCACTTTTCCCTTTTCCAACGATTTCTGTATATGTATCACGAGGGATACTTACTGTTTTCATTGAATTATTTTTAGGGTTTAATGTAATAAGCATTAAAGAATCTGATCTACCTTTTTCATTCCCTCGCTCATCTGCCCCTAATAATAAAATTGAAACTGGTTCAGATTTACTAATTTTCACTTCTTCAGTACCTTTAGAATCTTTATCGCGTTTCAATGGCTTATGAACTTCATCTAATGTTTTTGAGACAGAAGAGTATATACTATAGGCATAAGCTCCTCCACCTATAATTAATACTCCTACAATTCCTAATATCCAAAATAGGATTTTCTTTTTCATTCTTTATCCTTCTTTCTACTTATCTGTCCATTCTTTTTAACGTAACCTTTTCATAAAACAATTTTTTTATTTAGTTATCAATACAATCATTCTGAATCACATGCAATACATTTTATACATGATCCAACTAGATACACTAAATCCAGCAGTCTATCTTCCTTAATTTATTCCCAAGTTCAATAATTATTTATTGATACCATTCAACCGCCTAATCACATGTCTTTTCCCAAAAATAGAATGTAGCAGTATGGACCCAATGATAATGAAAACTACGGCAAATATTTTTGGCATTGAGAATGATGAAACTATAAACGATAATGCAGCTCCTCTAGGGGCAAATAAAATCGATCTAGTCATCATTAATGTGAAAATCACCACTATAAAATTTGAGTTTTGCAGCATGTAATAGAATATATACAGTATTATGCCGTATATAATACTTCCTATAAATACACCTAAAAAGGAAAAATCATTATACATTTCAGCAACAAAAGATGACCCATATCCATATCCTAATAAATACGCACTAGGCATAATTATATAAGTAAGGGTATGAGCGAATAAATTACCATTAATCGCCCTATCAGCCGTTTGTCCAAAATACTCAGGTAGCCCATTTAGTGGCCTTATAATTTTATTATTAATAAATTCCATTAAAGGTCCGAAGGTAAAATATTTGTCTTTGGGTATTTGATCTTCGTACAACTTTGTATATCCAATTAGATTCCCACTAATTCCCTGAGAATAGAAAAACTCCAAAATTGAATTACCAACATTTTTCGCCTTCCCTCCCGCACTAAAATCAGCTCTTAAATTACCTATAAATGTCATAAAAGCTAATAGTATTGGGACTGCAATCCCACCTAAAGTCCATTCAAATTTACCTAACCACTTCTTTTCTTGTTCAGGTTGTTTCCCTGTCTTCTGAACACTTCTCATACAATAATAAATAAACACTATTAATAAATTTAAAATAAAAATTGATCTTCTACCTGCTAAAGCAGCAAACAATCCTTCACCTATATACAACAATACTGGGAAAAAGCTTTTTCTTTTAGATGGATTAGTTGCTAAATAAGCAAAAAAGGCTACATCATACATATTTCCAATTGTAATCAAAACAGTTGGTAGTGAAGATGTAAACGTCATAAAACTTTCGTAATATCCCTCTGTGGCAGCTGTCTGCTTCATTTCATAAACATAAATTAATCGGAATATCATACAAAAATAAAAAAACAATAGACTAAATAACCTAAGCGAGTAAAGGTACCCTATACTAAGTTCCTTCTTCTTCTTTAGAAAACTCAAATCAGCCTTTTGAATGACTGCATATCCAATAAAAATAGCAAATAGACTTAAAAACAAACAAATTAAAGTAATATTTATAATACTTTTATCTTCAAAAGCCAGCCCAAAAATTCCTAACAAATTTACATTGTAACCAAAAATTTCAGTGACGACCATTCTTCCTATCAAGAAAGTAAAAAATGTTAGATTAAAGCATAAGAATATACTTCTTTCATAAAATTTCCCAAGTGCATAAAACACATTATGAAAAAAAATAATTAATGTTGCTATTAATAACACCTTAGGTTCTTGAAATATTAAACCTATTAAAAAAAATAGTAATGCACCTATTAACAAAACATATCTAATTAGGATATTCATAAACAACCTCTCAAGTTTTTAATAAATGTTAGTATAAAACTAATCACTTCTTAATTCTCTCAATTTCATGTAAATATACATAACATCTACTATTTCAAATGTCCGTATTTAACCTGTTTTTATTTCCTCTCTAATTACTCCCTACAAATATGGATTCTTCTTTTTTATAACTTACATAGATTCACTATTTTCAATTTTTCTTTTTAAACCCTAGTTATTATCTATCCTTAAAAATTCTTTTTATATTTTTTAGTATGTAAAGTATATCATTCCACTTAATTACTATATAGCCAATATAAACTGCTACATAAATAGCAGCTGCCCATAAAGCACTTAAATACCAGGATACACTAATAAATACTATTGTCATAAATAATTCTAATAAAATATCTTTCTTAACCCTAATATTTAAAACTCTCGCTAAATATAATTCAGCAATAATACATCTAAATGCCAACAAAAATATAATGCATAAGATTGCTAAATTTAAACTATTTAATAGATATACACTTATGAATGTTAATACTAAACTCAAACCCACGGTGATTAAATTAATTATTAGCATCCATTTTTCTTTACGTAGAGTTTTTAAATACGTATTAATCAGTAAAAGCATTTTACTTTCATAAAGACACATTGGAAATAGCAATGCCATGTAAGTTAAACTTTCCGCATACTGAGGTAACCAAGCGGATAGAACGGATTTTGCTGGATAATAAAAAATTAAAAGCCCTACTAATGGTACTGTAATAGAAATCCTCATTGTTTTGTAAATATCCGGGAGTTTCTCCTTCGATGTACGACGTAGAGTAGGAAATAAAATTACTGCTATTGCATTAATAAATAGCATCAGCATATTGGCTATACTTAATGTTAATGATACCTTTCCGAATGTTTCAATACTCCAATTACCTTCAATAGCAAACCGGACAATACCAATAATAAGCATACTTGCAAAATTAGCAAATAATAATTTGCTTCCCACCGAAACATTGATCCATATTTCTTTAATACTTATTTTTATAGAATCCAACTTCCCAAACACCAATTCTTTACATGAAAATAACGAATACACTATTGAACAGATCTTCCCAATGATATCTGCAAAAATAAGATATTCAAATTGCTTAATACCATTCATTAAAAAGATTATAACTAAAATAAAATAAACCATACGTTCTAGAATTAGAATGATAGCATACTCTTTAATCCGATTAGTTGCTTGTAGCATAAAAGTTAATAATGAACGAGGAACTACCAATACACCTGTCAAACACGTTAATGCGACAACTATCGTTTTACTTGTATCCGTAGAGATCGAGCTATAAAATAAGAAAATTGAAAAATTCACAACAACATCAAAAGCAACTAAAAACCAATACTGCGATACGAAAACAGGTTTATATAAATTATTATATTCCCATCCTCCATACCTTAAATAAGCACCATCTGTCAAACCTAAGGACATATAGGATATATATGAAGAATAAAAGATATACAACTGCCAATAGCCATAATCACTAACACCAATAAATCTAGGTACAACTAAAAGCAACACCGTGGAAATAACTATAGATAAAATATTAGCAATAAATGTATACGAAAAATTACGAGCAAATTTCTTAACTGTACTGTTCATCTAACTACCTCTTTAATTCTATACAATAACATATATAAACTGACAATTCATTCTCCTGTACCCTTAAATAACTTCACTGTTTCTAGAGAGATTTTTTAACATCTCAAATTTCTTTTTTAATTAATACAAGCATTGAATTTCACAACCAGTTATATAGTAAAAAATAGTTTTTAGTTTTTATTAAACAGGGTGAATCACGACTTAACGAGAACCATTTACAATAAATATTAGAAAAGGTAAAAGCGTTTCTATAAAAAATAATACTTAGAAATCCCCTGCTTAAATCTAATAATATTCAATAAAGATTTTCACCTATTTATTATTTTAATTTTTTTTCGTCTTTTTCCAAATAAAATAATATAGATTAATATTCAATCTAGCGATTATACAAGATAACTTCACAAATTTACTAGTTAAATCACTAATCTTAAATCGATATAAATTCCCCTTTAATTCCTTATAATTTTCTTTTTCAAGCCTTTCTTCTTGCATACCATTCATTAATAAACTAATATTCATATGCATATAATAATCTTTATACTCTTCTAGCTCTACCCCTTCTTTAGTGCTCAATAAATTTATAACATTTATTAACGCTGTTAGAGCAGTTAATTTTTTGAGACTAAATTGTGATTGAGACGCATTATTACTATGAATGATATAATGATAATATGGAGTAGAATCATATACAATATTCCTTGAATTCGAGACAGCCTGACAGCAAAACAACAAATCTTCACAAAAATGAATATTTTCATCGAAATACATTTTAAAGTCTTTATTCAATACATCTACAGAAAAAAGTTTATTCCATAAAAACCCCCTAAATCCACTTGGATTAAGTATTGTATTTAAGGCTTCTTCCTTATTTAATATTTTGACATCTGATTCAATATTTTTATTTAGGATAATACCATCCGCAGTTTCTCTGATGTATCCACAAGCTACAATATCTGCCTTATTCTTTTCTATTAATTCGTATAAATTTTCAAACATATTAGTTTCAATCCAATCATCCGGATCAACAAAACCAATATATTTACCACTAGCTACGTCTAATCCAACATTCCGGGCTGAAGAAACCCCTCCATTTTCCTTATGAATAACATTAAATCGTTTATCTTTTTGGGCATATTCATCACAAATTAACCCACTATAATCTGTAGATCCATCATTCACTAGTATAATTTCTAAATCATTATAAGTCTGATTTTTAACACTATCTAAACATCTCGGTAAAAATTTTTCAGCATTATATACTGGAATGATAAGAGAAATTAACATCTTACTCCTCCTTTCCAATTGTCCTCGCACATTATTTTTATAATATGTTTTTTTTGAAGTCATTTTTCTTTTACGATTAATGTTCTCCCCAATACAAAAGTCCCCTAATTATTAACTAGGAGACTTCATTTGTACATGTAACTAGCTGATCTACAAATTCAGAATAAAGAACCTCGGCATTACTTCTTTCCTTCCAAATCTCTAATGCATTATCACACATTTCCTTATATTTCCCACTATCCATTATATGGAATTCATTAAGTGATTCAACAATTTCTGTAACTGTACAATTCTTATCTAATAAATAACCATTTTTTCCATTTTCAACGATTTCTCTTGTACCACCAACATCCGTAGCAATAACTGGAAGCCCCATAGATATCGCCTCCATAATGGCCACCGGTACGCCTTCGGATGCAGATAAATTTGCAAACACAGTTGCAGGATTTTCTTTATACCAATTTAAAACCTCTTGGTTTTTAACGAAGCCAGTAAACTTAACTTGTTCCATATTGAGTTTACTTTTTGCTATTTTTTTTATACGTTCAAACTCCGGTCCTCCACCAATATGAGTCCAAAAATATGGGATATTCTTTTCTTCTAACTTTACTAATGCTTCTATTAGTAAATCAATTCTTTTTACCTTGCGTACTACAGAACAACTCACAATATATAACTTATCATTCATAGTGTTACTAAGTACATTAGTTGAGATTGTCCCCAACCTTTCTACACTTACCTTATCTTTATATGCAGGATATGTTCGATTTAAGGCATCTACGCCATCTTGTGAACAAGGATATATTGCATCAAGAGATTTTAATAAATAGTCCCTCTCTGGTAAATACTTTAAAGGTGCCGCATCTTCATATAAGTCGTATCTATGTGCGCGCGAAATTGCATATGGATTTCTTTCTTTAAAATATTTATGTTTTAATTCTACAGCAACTCGTGCCGTTATATATAACCAATAACTATATAATGTAATTGAATCATACTGTTCAAAATCATACTCATTCAATTTATGTTCTACTCGATCATATACATCCATTGCACGACTTTCAAAATAATAACAGTATAATTTATGAGAAATTTTCCCTTTAGAATCTTCTTTAATCATTTTTGATTTTAGCTTATCTTTATTAATAGTACTAAATTGTCTTAATACCATTTTTGATTTTCCAGTGATAGAATGCTTGATTCCTATTGGTAAAACTACAACATTTTTTGGAACTGTTCTAGTTTGCTGCATTTCACTAGACACCATAGTGGAAATAATGTAAATCTTTTTATAATTTTCAGATAGGTACTCTATTTCCGATTCCAAATATTCTTCACCTTTATGAAAAGGATAATAATTGGTCAAGAGTATCAAACAATTATTCACTAATTTCCCACCTTCTGTTTTTCGTCAGTATTTCGGTTTATATTTTTCGATTTTATTACAGATGCTCCTGTTAAAAATATAATTTTCACATCCAGCACTAACGATATATTTTCTACGTAATATACATCATTTTTCACACGCTGTTCCATTGTAGAGTTATTTCTCAATACGGCTTGATTATAACCTGTAATACCAGGACGGACATCGAATTTTTTAAAGAATTCTTTCGGATAAATATCTTTATTTCCTAACGGGCTCGGTCTTGGTCCTACAAAACTCATATCCCCCTTCAATACATTAAGTAATTGTGGGAGCTCATCTATACTCGTCTTTCTTAAAATATGTCCTATTTTAGTTACCCTTGGGTCATTATCAGCGTTAAACGTACTACCATCTTCATTACGAATATCTGGTGCATTTACTTTCATCGAACGAAATTTATACATCGGAAATTCTCTCATGCCCTTACCTAATCTAGGAGCATTATAAAACACAGGTCCCTTATCCTCTAATTTAATCATGATAGCTACTGGTATCATGATTAATAGTAAAAAAGGAAGTAATAATAGAGAAATTATTATGTCAAAAATACGTTTAATACCATAACGGTACATCATCTAACCCCCGCATTAATAAATATATTTCTTCTATAGATTCAGTAAAGGTATAATCTGTTGAAAAATGTAACAGCTTATTCGCTTTATTACTATCCATATAAGAAGGGTGTATTCCCTCATTAGCATTAGGATCTTTCACTACTAAATTATCTTTATTTCCAAATACATTATTAATTGTACTTGCAACCTCATAATTTGTTAAAGCATTCCCGCTACCTATATTAAAAGCACCTGAAAGCTTCTCTTGCCTTAATGCACAAATTACAGCCTTCGCTGCATCTTTTGCATATAGAAACTCTCTTTTTGCCACACCTTTAGCATGTAAAGTTAATTGTTCACGGTGAAACGCTTGTCTAAAAAATCTATTAATCATATAGTTATTTTTTTCATTAAAACCATATAAATGGGCGAACCTCAAATTTTTAATATACAACCCTTTTTTTCTAGAATAAATATTTCCAATATGTTCACAAGCCAATTTACTAACACCATACATTAAATCCGGTAACGGTAATTCCATCTCATTCCATGGTAGAGATCTTTCATCAGAGTAAGTTGATATTGTAGATGCATACACAATATTACTAATATTATTTTCATAGCAAGCATCATATAAATTTTGCGTTAAGATTTCATTGTCATGAAACTCAGCTATCTTTCCTTGGCTACCTCTTGTAGCCGCGAGATGCACTAATGCATCTACGTCGCTCAATTGATTTATTAAATCTTCCACAGTATAATCTGAAACTCGGTATTCGCAATCATTCATCACTTTACGACTACTTCTTCTTGTTAAAATGATAGGAGTATTCCCTTCATTTTTTATGCTTTCAACAACATATTGGCCTAGAAAACCCGTTCCACCTGTAACAGCTACTTTCATTTTAGTCTCCATTTCTCCATCATGTGTTTTTTCTGATGATCAATGCTACTTTCAAATTATTTAGAAGCTTTATTTAGTCTCTATAAATAAAATATCCAATCTTGTCATTCTTACCATTTACCGGTCGAATATTATCCCCGTGTTTGTAATAATTAAAACTATGTAGGGAACTTTGTATTTGACCTTCAAACGCCGAATACTCTGCTGCAGTATTTGGTTTTTGACAGATAAATTCTAAAACATATTTATCATTTGGTTTTTCTTTGATTTTTTCCAATTCAGAAGTATCTCCATTTAATAGATGCTCAAATGTTAGCTTCATTAAATTAACCTCATTATAATAAGATAATAAATTCCACATATGGCAACCATCTAAACGAGGAGTTATTTCAATAATATACGGTACTCCCTCTTCTAATTTCATTTGTGCATAAACAGGACCATTTTTTATTTCCAATTTGGTGCACGCTGCTTCTATTATGCCATTTAATACATTTGTAGTATTAGAAGTAAGGTTTATTGTTGGAACAATATGTTTATGTATTAATCCCGTATATTCAGGCCAAGTTTCTCGATCAGAAGCAACTAAATACTTTACTTTTCCATTTACAAGATAACCATTTACAGACAATTCTGGACCAGAAATATATTGTTCTAATATTACTAATCCTGAACGAGAATATTCTTTAGCAGCTTTATAACTTTCTAAATATTCCTCTTGATTTTGAACTAATTTTACGCCCCTTTGTCCCTGTGAATCAGCTGGTTTTAAAATAAAAGGAAATTCTAACTCTAATTCATCCTTTTCACTTTTTACAACTTGGAATTTTACATTTCCTTCAAAATCGTTCCCCAAAGTTTTTCTCATTAAGTCCTTATTGTTACATATACGTGCCGTTTTTTCTGATACAAAATGTGGCATTTTTAATTTCTCACTAATTAAAGATGCTATTGGCATAGCTAAATCTGAACCTGTAGAGTAAACAACAGAAATTTGATTTTCCTGGATATAATCAATAATTGCTTCTGAATCTAAAATATTGATTTCACAAAAATGATCTACTACCTCTGCCCCAGGTCCATCTTTAGCCATCGCACAAGCATAAGTTTCATATCCCATTTTTTTTAGTTCCAAGATTGCATCCATCTGAACGGCTGCAACGCCTAGAATTAGAACTCTCTTTTTCATATATTTACAGTTCTCCTTATCTATTGTTTAAAATTTTCTTAAATGTATCCGTAATATATTTTATCTCTTCGTTTGTTAATCGTGTATGCAGAGGTAGCGTAATCTCATTTTTATACATATTAAATGCATTAGGATAATCTTTTATATCAAATCCTAAGTTTTTATATGCTGTAAACATAGGCAATGGCTTATAATGTACATTGCTTGCAATTCCCTTTTTTGCTAGCTGAATAATAATTTCATTTCTCTCAGACTCTTCAATTCCAGGTATTCTTACTAAATAAAGATGTCCTGATGAAGCAAAATCATTTCCATAATGCTGTAGACTTTGGAATCCATACGGTAACAATTCTTTATCATACATTTCAATGATTTCCCTACGTCTACCCATAAGGGACTCATATCTATCTAACTGCACTAATCCAATTGCCGCCATTATATCCGTCATATTACATTTATAGGCCGGATAGACAATATCATACTCCCATGCGCCCTTTTGAGTTTTTGCTAACGCATCCTTAGATTGTCCATGGAGACTGTATAACATAAATTGCTGATATACCCAATCATCATCCAGACCTAAATCATTACGCCATACAACGCCTCCACCTTCTGCAGTTGTTAAATTCTTCACCGCATGGAAAGAATAACAAGTAAAATCAGCTACTTGTCCACAATTCTTTCCTTTTCGTTCAGCACCAAATGCATGCGCTCCATCGGTCATTACAACTATTCTCTCAAATAGTTCTTGAACTTTATTATTAGGCTTGAATAACTCTTTCTTACTTTCAACTACACTATATATTGCATCGTAATCACACATTTTACCGGCAATATCAACTGGAATAATTACTTTTGTTTTTTCAGTAATTGCACCTGCAAGTTTTTCATAATCCATTTCAAAAGAATCTGGAGCCGTATCGACTAAAACAATTTTCGCACCTACATGCTCTATAATTGAAGCAGAAGCTGTATAAGTATACGCCGAAGTAATAACCTCATCCCCAGGCCCTACTCCTAAAATTCGCAGTGTTAGTTCCATAGCAGCCGTGGCTGAATTTAAGCACACAGCTTTATTTGCTCCGACATATCCGGCTATTTTCTTTTCAAGTTCCTTTGTTCTAGGACCTGTTGTGATCCATCCAGATTCCATTGCCTTTATTACTTCTTCTATTTCTGCCTCTGTAATGTCTGGTGGAGAAAACGGAATATTTCTTATCATAGTATCAATCATTTAAGCTTCCTCACTTTACTTATTAATTTGTTCCCAAGTTATTTAACACACCTTAAATATCCAGTAAGAAACTCTTTCTACATTCAATGTTTTAAATTTAGTTATTTACTTCCACTTTATTATTTGCAAAATCTAATAAAGTTTTCCTAATATCCTCTTTACTCATCTGCTCAAATGCATCTATAAATTGTTGAATAGATTCAAAATCTTTTAAAACAGCTTTCCCTATATGAATCTTAGGAAACACTTGCTTTTTATGGATTTCATTGTCATTTAATAACTCTTCGTACATCTTCTCTCCAGGTCTTAGTCCACTATATTCAATCCCAATTTCATCAATAGAATAACCCGACAGCTGAATTAAATTCTTTGCCAAATCTGCAATTTTAACAGGTTCCCCCATATCCAATACAAATAGCTCTCCGCCTCTTGCCAAAGATCCTGCTTGAATCACAAGTCGTGATGCTTCTGGAATCGTCATAAAGTAACGGGTAATATCTGGGTGAGTAACTGTAATGGGTCCCCCACTCTGAATTTGTTTTTTAAACAACGGGATTACACTTCCACGACTACCTAATACATTTCCAAACCTAACAGCTACAAATCTTGTTTCACTTACCATAGCCATGTGCTGAACGATCATTTCCGCAACGCGTTTTGTTGCTCCCATTACATTTGTTGGGTTCACCGCTTTATCTGTTGAAACCATGACAAATGTATTTATTCCAAACGTATCTGCGGCTTCTGCAACATTTTTGGTACCAATTATATTATTCTTTACAGCTTCTTCAGGATTTCGCTCCATCAAGGGAACATGTTTATGTGCAGCTGCATGGTATACAACAAACGGTTTGTGTTTTTTCATTATTTCAAACATTTTATTTCGATCTTGTATATCTGCAATTTCTGTCACAAACTCTGCTTGCTCTTTATACTTTGTTCTTAACTCCATCTCGATATGATAAATGCTATTTTCTCCATGTCCTAAGAGAACCATTTTTGCTGGTTTATATTTTAAAATCTGACGACAAATTTCTGATCCAATAGAACCTCCAGCACCTGTTATTAACACTGTCCTATCCTTAATTTTCTCACCTATTCCCTTATCATCTAATTGAACAGGTTCTCTCCCTAATAAATCTTCCACTTGTACATCACGAAATTCATTTACAGACAGTTTTCCATCTAATAAATCTTCAAGCATTGGTACAATCTGCGTTTTCGCCTTCGTTTTTGTACATCTCTCAAAAATCTCATTTATTTGATTTCTATTTAACGAAGGAATTGCGATAATAATATGTTCTATATCATTATCTTCTACAATATCTTTAATATGATTTGTCGTACCAATAACTTGAACATTATAAATCTCTAACTTTTGCTTATTTCTGTCATCATCAACAAATGCAATTGGATATAATTCAGCATCCTTATTATGCTGCAACTGACGTACCACCATTGTTCCTGCTGAACCCGCACCAACAATCAATGTTCGTTTTTTGTCATTAGTTTTAGTAACATATGTATCATGAAACATACGCCATACAAAGCGAGAGCCACCAATTAATAATAAATGTAACATCCATGCAATCGCTAAAATTCGAACATAAATATCATGATTTATAATTTGTTGAACAATTGCCGTCACTAAAATAGATAAAGTAACTGCTTTAAATATTTGTTTTAATTCCCCGATACTTGCATATTCCCATGCCTTGTTATACAGCTTATAAATAGCAGCAAAAATATGATGGCTACACAATAGTGTAATCGAACTAATAATTACTGTCGTAGGAATTTTACTTAATACATTTGGATGTATAAACCAATAACTTAAATACACGGCAGTTAATACAATAAATGAATCTAATAAAATTAATAATGAGAGCCGTTTTGGATAACTCAATATACATGTTCCCTTCTTTATATAATTCCTATCTTATTGATAATAAAAAGACCATTCCCTTATGAATGTACCTCTTCCTTTTTTACAAGTTCTTTCATATACTTCATTAACTCTAAATTTAATTCTTCATTTTGTAGTGCCATCTCAATCGTCGTCTTAATAAATCCAAACTTCTCCCCAACATCGTAACGAGTGCCTTCAAAGTCATATGCAAATACTCGTTGAATTTCGTTTAAACGTTGAATCGCATCTGTCAACTGAATTTCTCCACCCGCACCTGTCTGCTGATCTTCAAGAAACGTAAAAATCTCTGGCGTTAATACGTAACGTCCCATAATTGCTAGATTTGATGGTGATGTCCCTTGAGCTGGCTTTTCCACAAATTGACGTACTTGATAACGGCGGTCGTTTTGTTCAACTGGATCGATAATACCGTAACGATGTGTTTCGTTTTCTGGCACTGTTTGTACACCGATAACTGACGATTGTGTTTCTTCGTATTGATCCATTAATTGACGTAAACATGGTGTTTCTGCTTGTACAATATCATCACCAAGTAATACCGCGAATGGTTCATTTCCAATAAATTTACGTGCACACCATACTGCGTGTCCAAGTCCTTTCGGCTCTTTTTGTCTTATGTAATGAATATTAATCTTTGACGAAGCTTGTACTTTTTCAAGTATTTCATGCTTTCCTTTTTCTAAAAGGCTTTGTTCTAATTCAAAGGAATGATCAAAATGATCTTCAATCGCACGTTTTCCTTTTCCAGTAACAATAATAATATCTTCAATTCCTGATTCTATCGCTTCTTCTACTATGTATTGAATTGTCGGCTTATCGACGATTGGTAACATTTCTTTCGGCATCGCTTTCGTTGCTGGTAAAAATCTCGTCCCAAGACCAGCTGCTGGGATAATTGCTTTTCTTACTTTTGTCAATTTCAGTCCCCCGTATCTATTTATTTATATGTAACAATAACAAAAACCCTACCTATAGAGTCATTCTTATAACTCCATAGGTAGAGTTTCTATTAGAAATAAATTATGGGCATCTAACCCACCCTCACGTCACACTCCCGACGACAAGCGTCTAAGGTAGGTTCGAAATAAAAATTTCTACCCACAGTACAACCGAGTGCCTCCGTTGATAACGGTTAGGAGACATCACCAGTCCTTTATTTAAAAAATACCGAACAATTTTTTACGACGAATTTGTTCTGGATCTTCTTTATAAATTGCTTTCCCGCTAATTATTAAATACGGATTTTCTTTTAAGTCGCTCATAACGTTCATTCCGAATTCTTTCTCAACTAATTCATAGCTTTCTGCTAAATGGAATCCTCTTGACGTTGTGTTATGTGCATCTGATGCGATCATATGAGTTAAATTATGTTCCACAAGCTGTAATGAAAACTTTTTAATTTTTTTACCAAACTTACCTAGTAAACTGCCTGCCGTTACTTGTGTTAATGCACCTTTATTGACAAGGTTATATAACTTATCTGGCCTCTCGATTAACTCGGCATTACGTTCGGGATGAACGATAATTGGAATCATTCCTTTTACACGTAGTTCATAAAATAGTTGTTCTGCATAACGAGGTACATGATTAGATGGAAATTCAATGAATATGTATTTGTTTGTTTCATTTAAAGTAACGATTTTACCAGCTTCATAGTCTTCTAATATGTCACCATATAACCTGACCTCTTGCCCTGGTAAAATGGTAAGTGGAATATTATGTTGTTGCAGTTCATCATTTAGTTGTTTTACTTGATGAAGAATTGAGGTACGTTCATTTATATATTTTCCATTTTGATGGTGTGGTGTTGCGACAATTGTATGAATACCTTCCTCTATTGCCTTTTGTGCCATCACTAAACTATCTGTTACTGTCTGTGCACCGTCATCGATACCAGGTAAAATGTGACAATGTAAATCTATCATTAGTTTCATCCTCCCTCTCTCATATAAATCTTTTTTCCCTTGAATATGAGACATCTCATATTCAAGGGAAAAAAGGAGATATGTTCTTCTCATATCTCACTCTTTCAATTAATTTGCACCGTAGTAATAATATAAGCTTTGTTCACGTTCACGATCATTCAGAACAACGCCTAACAGTTTACCTTTCGCTGATTCTAATAAACCTTTTGCTTTTACTGCTGCTTCTTTTTCTGTCGATTCACTACGAACGACAAGAATAGAAGCATCACATACATTCGCCATAATTTGCGCATCAGTTACAGCTAAAATTGGTGGTAAATCAAAAATGACCAAATCGTACATACTGTATGCTTGTGCAAGAAGTTCTTGCATTGATTTTGATCCTAACAATTCTGCTGGATTTGGTGGGATTGGACCACACGCTAAAAAGTGTAAATTATCTATAGCTGTCGTTTGTACACATTTTTCTAAACGTTCACTATGTGTTAATACGTTCGTTAATCCGAAAATATTATCGACTTGAAACATTTGATGCATCGCTGGTTTACGCATATCTGCATCAATTAATAATACTTTCTTTCCTTGCTGAGCAAACACGACTGACATATTCGCTGTTGTCGTTGTTTTCCCTTCACTTGGGTTCGCAGACGTTACCATTAATGAATGTAAATTCGTATCAACAGCTGCAAATTCGATATTCGTTCGAATATTACGATATTGTTCTGAAATTGGTGATTTCGGTTGTTGATGAGCAATTAATTGACGACGTTGACGATGATTCTTTTTCTTTTTAAATAAATTAAGAGCCAATTGTTTGTCCCCTCACTTTTCTTGATGATGGAGCGTGTGATTTCACGTTCATTGTTTCTTCATCCATACGAGCTACAATGCCTAACACCGGTAAACCAAGTAAGTTTTCCACATCTTCTTCTTTTTTCACTGTGTTATCTAAGTATTCTAGTAAGAATGCAAGACCAACTGCAGCCATTAAACCAACAACGAAGGCAATCACTACATTTAACATTGGACGTGGTTTAATCGGAGATTGATTTTCTGCAACTTCTGCCTTAGATAGTACTGTTACATTATCCACGTTCATAATTTTTGCAACTTCACCTTTAAATACATCTGCAGTTGCATTTGCGATATCGCGAGCTAGTTTCGGATTTTTATCCTCTGCTGTTACAGAAATGACTTGTGAATCTTTTTCATTCGCAACATTAATCTTCTTCGTTAGAGCTTGCGGCGTCATATTTAAGTTTAATTTTTCATTCACTTGATCTAAGATTACTGGACTTTTAATAATAACCTTATATGTATTCGTTAATTGAATATTCGTTTGAACTTCACCAGCTTGAATCATTGCCCCTTCTTGCTTCTTCTGATTAACAAGAATTTGCGTAGAAGACTGATAGATTGGTGTCATGAAGAAGAAGCTAATGATAGCACTTACTATAGCGGCACCAAAGGCGATTACGAGGATCATCGCTAAACGTTTTTTTAAAATATGAAATAACTCTTTCAAACTAATTGTTTCTTCCATAAGTTCCTCCAACTTTCTAAAATTTGCACATAAGAAAAATTATAACATATAAATCTTACATTTTTTATTTTGAATATTTTAGTTCTACATTTATTGACATCAAGCAAATATAATCTTACAAAATAATCTTAAATATGACAACACATTCCAACGAATTTCCAAAATTTCTATTATATCATCTTTTTCATATAATACAATAAGAAATTTTATAAAAATTCAAAAAAAGCTGATAAAAATATTTATCAGCTTTCACATTTACTATTCTATACATTATTTTCTAATAATATCCATATTGTTCTTTTTCTTCTCTTTTATCGTTTAAGACGACACCAAGTAATTTACCGGACGCTTTGTCTAATATTTGCTTCGCTTTTACAATTTTATCTTTTTCTGTTTTTTCACTGCGTACGACAAGTACGATTCCATCGCATTTGTTCGCTAGTATTTGTGCATCGGTAACCGCAAGAACCGGTGGTGTGTCGATTAGAATAATATCAAACATGTTATATGCTTCTAGTAATGTCTCGTCCATTATCCGGCTACCTAATAGTTCAGCTGGGTTTGGCGGGATTGGACCTGCCGCCATTAAGTATACATTCTCTATATCTGTTTTTTGAATACATTGCATCATTTTCACTTGTCCTGATAATAGGTTCGTTAATCCATTTGAATTGTGAATGGCAAATAAGTTTTGAATTGTTGGCTTACGTAAGTCAGCTCCGATTAATAAGACTTTCTTTCCTTGTTGGCCGAAAACAACTGCCAAGTTTGCGATTGTCGTTGTTTTTCCGTCACCTGGATCTGCCGAGGTAACAATAATAGAACGAACATGATTATCTACAGATGTAAATTCAATATTTGTACGAATGTTACGGTATTGCTCTGCAACACGTGATTTAGGCTCTTTATGTGTGATTAATTGTCGTAATGGTTTTCTTTTCTTTCTTCCGAACATATTCATAGTCTCCTTTTGTGAAATGCGACATTTCTCCTTTTTCTCTCTCTATGCTCGATTTCATACATCTAATTAATATTTTATATTGCTGATTTCCCTACATCTCATCATAATCACTAACATTCTACTTTGTCTTATATAAACGCCTTAACAATATGACAATGACTTTCCTTCTTTTCTATTCTTATCATTTATCCTATTTTTCAAATAAACAATAAAGTAATTATATGGTAATTATTTTCTATACACAAGTAATCTTCTGACTAGTTTGTATTTTAACAATTACACCAATATATATTGGAAATAAAAAAATCTCCTTGTATTTTCACAAGAAGATTTTTTTATTTCTGTTATTCTTTTTTATCACCAATCGCAAATGTAATTTCAGCTTCACATGCAACTTCACCATCTACTGTTGCGATTGCTTTTCCTTTACCGATCGGACCACGTACACGTGTCATTTCTACTTCTAGGCGAAGTTGATCACCTGGACGTACTTGTTTTTTAAAGCGGCAATTGTCGATACCCGCGAAGAAAGCAAGTCTTCCGCGGTTTTCTTCTTTCTTTAATACGGCAACTGCTCCAACTTGTGCTAATGCTTCTACAATAAGTACACCGGGCATAACTGCATAGTCAGGAAAGTGCCCGTTAAAGAATTCTTCGTTTGCGGATACATTTTTAATTCCAACCGCTCTTTTACCTTCATCTACTTCTAATATTTTATCAACAAGTAAAAATGGATAGCGGTGAGGAATGATTTCTTTAATTTGTTCTATATTTAGCATATAACAATCGCCCCTTTTGTAATATTGGTCTTACCACTTGGACATATTGTTTATTATCCCATTTTGTTTATTGTTTGTCATTATAAAGTGAAACTTTAATATCTTTTCAGCTTTATATATAAAAAAATGCACACACTCTATTCTCTTAAAATAGCTGCATATTCCAGCAACTGACACGGAGGTAGAAAAGAGTGTATGCCCAAATTAGGGAAAGGCAATATGTACTGAAACATGATTTGCCTTAATGTCGTATTCGACTCATTATATTATAAACGTTTTCAAATAAGGAAATATTAAATTTAACCATATATATGAATATTTTACCTATTTCCTTCGTTTTTCTTTATTTTTCTTCTATTTTCTCAATAAATCAAAATAAAATAAAAAAAATGAAAGAATAAAAAAAACAAAAAAAGAACTTCGGTTAACACCTTAGTTCTTCTCATTTTTCCTACTATTTGCGAGCTAATAATAAGTGGGGGATACCCCCACTTATTAAAGTTTCACTTTATCGTAAAGCACGCTTTGGTAATTTATCGATATTCTCTAACATAATACCTGTACCAACCGCAACACATTGCATTGGGTTTTCAGCAATTAATACTGGTACTTTTAGTTCTTCTGCTAGAAGCATGTCGATACCGTGTAGTAAAGCTCCACCGCCTGTTAGAATAACACCGCGGTCGATAATGTCCGCAGATAGTTCTGGTGGCGTGCGCTCTAGTACGCCTTTTGCAGCTTGTACAATGATAGCCGCGTCTTCTTTTAGTGCTTCTGTAATTTCTTCAGAGCATACTGTAATTGTACGTGGTAAGCCCGTTACCATGTCACGTCCGCGAATTTCAAGCTCTTCGCTACGTGCACCTGGGAATACTGTACCAACTTTAATTTTAATATTTTCTGAAGTACGTTCTCCAATTAATAGCTTATACTTACGTTTAACGTAGTTTAAGATCTCCATATCAAACTTATCGCCAGCCATTTTGATAGAGGAAGAGGTAACAATATCACCCATAGATAGTACAGCGATATCTGTTGTACCTCCACCAATATCAACAACCATGTTACCGCTTGGTTGGAAGATTTCCATACCAGCACCAACTGCGGCTACTTTTGGTTCTTCTTCTAAAAATACTGTTTTACCACCTGAACGTTCAGCAGCCTCACGAATTGCTTTTTGTTCTACAGATGTGATATTTGTTGGACAGCAAATTAAAATGCGAGGTTTTGAAAAGAAGCTCTTCACGTCCAATTTGTTAATGAAATACTTTAACATTGCTTCTGTAATTTCGAAATCTGCGATTACACCATCTTTAAGCGGACGAATTGCTACAATATTACCAGGTGTACGTCCCACCATACTTCTTGCTTCTTCACCTACTGCTAATACTTTACCTGTGTTACGATCAATTGCCACAACAGATGGCTCATTTAATACAATACCTTTGCCTTTAACATGAATTAATACATTAGCCGTACCTAGGTCAATTCCGATATCTCGCGCAAACATTCCCGTCATTTCCTCCTCGATATTCAAAATCAGGTTACACCCGAATTCTTTTACACCTAATTTCTGATTTTATCATAAATTTAACAGAAACGTAATATTCGCAAAAAGAATTCTTCTGAAAAATATTACCGAATTGAAACGGAATGTTTGCGATCGCATATTTATTGACGGACCGGCTTTTCTACATCTTCTTTTCTATACTTTTGTTTTGTTGCTTCTCCGCCTCTTAAATGACGAATAGACTTATGATAATCAAGAATTTCTTTCACTTCATTTGCGAGCTCTGGATTAATTTCTGGTAGACGTTCCGTTAAATCTTTATGGACTGTACTCTTTGATACCCCAAATTCCTTTGCAATGACACGCACTGTCTTTCTTGTCTCCACGATATACTTACCAATCTTGATAGTTCTCTCTTTGATGTAATCGTGCACACCACTCGCCTCCCTAAATTGGATGTGAGAAGTGTGAAATGAGCCTCGCTGCATACGACTAAGAAGTAAGTGTGAGTGCTGTTTGTAAGCGTTAAACATTCTTGGATTTATAATGAAATGATTCACGATTTCTCACCTCAAACACTCTCTTTGCTTTGGTTTATACCATTGTATTGCCCGCACTACTGATATATGCTACATGTTCACTATTTTTGCGGACTAAGTTAAGAAAAATTACGTTTTTTTGTGAGAAATACGTTAACAGTGACTATTTTGGCGAAAAAAATGACACCTTGTATATAAGGTGTCATTCTTCTCGTTCCAACTCTTCTTCTAACAATTGATGGTGGGGAACCTCTTTCTTACCGGCAATATAATAATATAAAGTGAATAAAACAAACAATAAAATAATAGCAGTCGACAGAACAAATAAAAATGACACAGTATCCCCTCCTGTTTGTAATATATATTCGAGAATCTCGTCATATTTCCTTGTTATTGCAACTTTTTTCTCGAAATTGAGTATTTTTATATAAAGTGAAACTTTAATCAGTGGGCGCCATTTCCCACTGATTCTTAGCCTTCACCAATCGGGCTTTTACGGGCAGTTGACCCCAGGCCTAACTTCTTAGCTTTCACTGAATTTTGAAGTAGGGGTCTTACTGCCCGTTAATGCGGGGTAAAAGTAAAAAAATCAGCTCTCTAGTGAGAACTGATTTTTTCACTTTCTTATTCTTGTGAAGAAGAACTGCTAGATGATTCTGTAGAACCATTTGTTGATTTTTCTTCTTTCTTCGGTTCTTCTTTTTTGTCACTAGTCGAACCGCTTGTTGATTTTTCTTCTTTCTTCGGCTCTTCTTTTTTGTCACTAGTCGAACCGCTTGTTGATTTTTCTTCTTTTTGAGACTTATCTTCTGTTTTACTTTCTGGTTTCGTGCTTGTTGACTTCTCTTCTTTTTGAGATTTTTCATCAGCCTTTTTACCAGAAGCATTCGTTGCTTTTGCAGCACCCGCATCAGCTTTAATTTCTGCTACTGATTTATTTAAGTAGCGCTCAGGGTTCACAGCCACGTTGTCTTTACGTACTTCAAAGTGAACGTGAGAACCTGCTTCTTTATTCATTGCACTTAGACCGGATTTTCCTAATACTTCACCTTGTGCAACTCGTGCACCTTTTTCTACTTTCACACTGCCTAAGCTTTGATAAGAAACTGCTACACCATTTCCGCTATCAACTGTTACAACATAACCAAGAAGTGAATCTTTTTCAGCTTTCGTTACTGTACCACTTAAAGCAGCAGCTACATCGAATTCTTTTCCATTCTTCGCAGCAATGTCGATTCCTTTATTTGGGGAATATGTGTTGTTATAAAAGACAAGTGCTTTTTCTTGTTCCGCCTCAGTTGCTGCATCTTCATAGAATTTCTTCTGTACGACTACTTCCGCATTAGCGGCAGCTGGCATTTTCACTACTTCTGAAGATTTCGTTACTGGTACTGCTGGATCTTCCGATTGTGTATACGGTGTTGCTTGATCTTGGTTCGGAGTCTTCTTCGGATTAGCTCCTTGGAACCATAGCGCAACCATTAAAATTACCGCTGCACAAGCAATGTATAGTGCCGGAAACACCCATCTTTTTTGAAATAAATGTACTACCTTTTGCGACTTTTTATTATTTCTTCCTCGCATTCCATCATCACCTCAGCAATCATTTTGAACAATATTCACGTATCCTATACAACCTATAACTAATTACTTTTCGACAAAATCTGTAAAAATATGTATAAGAATTGTAAAATTTCCGAGGAAATGATAGAAAAAATAAAAAACTGAGCACTTTCGGCTCAGTTTTCAGTCCATTTGTTTCTTTCTATACACGAAGAGTGTAATAACAAGTACCGCAACTAACCAAATTATTATGTTCAATAAATTACTAGTAATTGCACTAAAACCCGCTCCCTTTATAACACTGCTAACTGCCACACCGATATGACGAGTTGGTAAATAATCGATTATTTTTGTAACGACTTCATTCTTCACAAACATTCCAATTAAATCACCGAAAAGAAATATCATTAATATTGGCAATCCAATTGTTGATGTTTGTGGTACATTTTGAGCTAATAATCCAATACAAGTACCAATAAGGTTAAATATTAGCATTCCGAGAACAAAGATAAGTAATAATAATGCAAAATTACCTTCTAATTTACCTAAAATAAGTAGATTAATAAAACAGATTGCAACTGTAATCAGACCTGTTAATGAACTTTTACCAATTAATACTTCAATTGATGATGCTGGTGATAGCATAAGAACACGAAGCGTATTTTTTTCCTTTTCTTCGGCAATGAGCATTGCCTGTACAAAACCTCCGACCATAACTAACGTCATCGCAGTTAATGAATTCGCTCCAATTTCTCTCATATTATCTGAGCGACTAAATAATACCGAAAAGACAAGTGGCATTAACAACATAATTAAAGTTTGTGAATTCGTTTTAAAATCTTGTAACTCTTTCCGAAAAATAGCTGAAAATCGTCTCATTGAAAATGTCATTATAATCCCCTCCCAGTAACTTCAATAAAGATATCGCCTAACGTCGGCTCATAAGAATGAATGGATAATAGTTCTCCTTTTTTCATCCACTCTGAAATACGTTTTGCACCTAATTCATCTTTTTGTACCGTTTCTTTCTTCTTATCCTTTAACACGACTTGTATTTGATCTTTCGCGTATTGTAAGCGAAGGTTCTCCGGTGTATCAAGCGCTACAATTTCTCCGCCACACAGAAAGGCAATGCGGTTACAAAGCGTTTCTGCTTCATCCATGTTGTGCGTTGTTAAGAAAATCGTCGTTCCTTCTTTATTTAAGTCTTTTAAGATTTTATGAATGTTTTGTACGTTAACTGGATCGAGTGCAGATGTTGGTTCATCTAAGAAGAGAATATCTGGTTTATGAAGGATTGCTCTAGCTAGTGTAACGCGCTGCTTCATTCCTTTTGATAGTTTCTTTACTGATGTTTTTTTATCATCTAATAGATTCACTTGCGCTAGTACTTCATCGATTCGTTCTTTTTTACAATCGTATAAGTCACAAAATAATAGTAAGTTATCATAAATGCTAAGTCTTTCATATAAACCGCTGTTGTCTGTTAAAATACCAATTCGTTTATAATCGATGCTGCTTGGTCCGGTAATATCTTTACCTAGTACCCTCACTGTTCCAACGCTATGCAGCAATTGAGAAGTTAAAATCTTTACTGTTGTTGTTTTTCCAGATCCACTCGGCCCGAGGAATCCAAAAATTTCTCCTTGCTTCACTTCAATATTTACATTTCGAAGTGCCGTTTTTTCGTTGAAACTTTTCATTACATCTTTCATTTCAATTGCCAATGTCATCCCGTCATCCCCTTTGTTTTTCTTTTTATAGATGAAAGTCGCTTTAGCGCTTTTCGTTTGTTTGTTTCGCTTTTCTTGACTCAATCATATGAAAAACAAAAGGGTTACGCAGTAAAATACCGGTAAAAGGAGTATTTTTACCGGTGAATGAATCGTATTTTAAGCTTACTGGAGCAAATTTTATAGCCCAATCACACCTTTTAATTCATCCATTCGTCCTTTTGAAAGCGGGATTGAACTTTTTCTTTCGTCATCCAAAATTAAACTAAAGCTATTACGAGTCCACGTAATGACTTCTCGTACTCTTTGTAAATTCACAAGGTACGAGCGATGACATCTAAAGAACCCGAACCCTGTTAATCTCGCTTCTAGTTCACTTAATGTTAATGCACATACGAAATCACCTTCGCGCACATGGATATGTGTCACTCCGTTTTGCGTTTCAATAAAATGAATTTCCATCGGATCAAGTAAAATGATTTTATCGTTCACTTTCGCTGGAATTCTTTCAAGTTTCATTTGCGGAATCATTTGAACAACCTTTTCTTCATCCACCTCTTCAATTTCTTCTTGTTCGATTTCTATTTTCTTCACACCATCATTGTTTAATATGTATACATCTTCTGTTAACGAAAGGGCGTCCGATAGAAAGGATGACGTTATAAAAATCGCCTTTCCTTTCTCCTTCATTGCCATAATCGCTTTTCGAATAATAATCGTGCTCTCTGTATCTACATTTTGCTCTGGCTCTTCTAGAATAACTAAATCCGGATTATGAACCATAACTCGCCCGATATGAAGACGGCGTTTCTCTGAAAATGATAGTTTTTCTATTTTAACGTTTAACTTATCTAAAAGGCCGACATATTGTACAACTTCTTCCGTACTCATATTCGATTCATAAAGACCTATTAAAAACTTAAAGTATTCCTTCACCTTCAAACGATCATATGCTTCATCTTTCAAAAAACAAAAACCGATGCGGGAATAATTTTTCTTTCCAATCGATTCTCCCTCAAATAGCACGTTGCCAGTTGAAGCTTCTTCCTCACCAATAATGA
This sequence comes from Bacillus pretiosus, assembly GCF_052947655.1. NCBI lineage: Bacteria > Bacillati > Bacillota > Bacilli > Caryophanales > Bacillaceae > Bacillus > Bacillus pretiosus. The sequence goes on from NZ_CM129593.1 coordinate 5,045,110, forward strand.
TGCGGTGCAATACTTTAGCTGTATGGTTATTACATTGCAAAACAACGCATTGTCCCTTCTCAACCTTCAGTTCAACTGCCGGTAACTGGTTCGTCTTCCCTAATTGTCTCAACTCCAATAACGCCATTCTGTCTCCCCCAAATACTTTTTATCCTATTATACCAAACAATTAATGGAAGATTTAGATATTTTATGAAGTATCATAAAATATCTAAATGAAAGGATAGCCTTCTTCTCTAGTTTTGCTCTACATACGTCTTGAGCTGATCACGCAGCGCTCTCTTTAAGAATTTCCCTACAGATGTTTTCGGAAATTCTGCTTTTAGTAAAGCATACAGATCTTCTCTTTCTACTGCTTGTCCCTCTTTTAGTACAACGCAAGTAAACGGGACGTTTTTCATGCAGCACCGCCACAACAGATGCTTCTAACACTTTATCATGTGACATTAAAGCATTTTCTAAATCTACGGAAGAAATCCATTCGCCTCCACTTTTAATTAAATCTTTCGTACGATCAGCAATCTTAATACATCCTTCCGAATCAACCGTGACAATGTCTCCTGTATAGAGCCAACCGTCTTTCATTGATTCTTCTGTACGTTCATCCTTATAATAGCTTCCAGCGATCCATGGGCCCCTTAAACAGAGTTCTGTCATCGATGAACATTGACGATTTTTTAATATATCAACGATTCGACAAGGAACCTATCTACTAACAAAAGAAAACCGTCCCAATATACCTCTTGGAACGGCCTCTTTTCCCCCTACTTCTTCACCATCAACTTTCCTTCATAATCATTCATCGATTTTATTTCGACACCCTTATAATAATGAGCAACGATATCTGTATATTTCTTACCTTCCGCCGCCATGCCATTTGCTCCGTATTGGCTCATGCCAACGCCGTGACCGAATCCCTTCGTTGTAACGACGATTTTATCCCCTTCTTGTTTCCATGTGAAGTCAGAAGAGCGTAAATCTAACTTTTCACGAACTTGCTTTCCTGTTAATGTTTTCCCTTGAAATGCTACATCTTTTACTCGCTTTCCTTCCGTAAGATCTTTAATATTTCCAACCTTCCCGTCTGCCAACACCTTCACACCGAGACGTTTTTGAAAGTCAGCTACTGTAAAGGTTTGCTCGCTCGTAAATTTTGGAGAGGCTTGATCCCACGGACTATCTACGCTCTTTAAGTACGGATAATCATTTCCCCAATAATCAGCTGCATTTTCTGTCCGGCCATTACTCGTTGAGAAGAAGGATGCTGAGATTGGTTTTCCATCATACGTTAAAACTTGTCCTGCGGTTTTCGAAACAGCTTCTTCGATTTTCTTCAAATTATTTTCGTAGTTATTACCCCATTGTTTCTTCAATTCTTCTTTACTTTTGTACACTTGATCTTTCACCGTATCTGTCACGTCCGCATTGTTTTTCTTTCCTCCGCTTAGCATACGCTGTACCACAAATGTTCTCGCTGCTAATGCCTGCGCCTTTAGCGCCTCTATTTCAAAACTGGCATTCATCTCAGAAGCTACTACACCGGTCACATACTCCTCCATAGGTAATGTATCTACCTTTTTCTGTTTCTCACGATATACAGCAACTTGAACCGCTGTATCCACTTTCCCTGGAGCTGGTATACTTTCTATCGCTGGAGGAGTTTTAGAAGCTGCTTCTTCCCCTACTTTTGCTTTCGCAAACGGAATAACAAGAGCAGCAGGTACAATGATAACGAGCGCTATGAGAAGCGCTACTGTGATAAAAAGTGGCTTTGAAAATTTCATCTTATTTCCCCCAATATCCAAAAGCTTTACTCCATTCATTCTTATGGAACAACTCTTCCTTTTAGAACATACTTAAGGGGGAAGCAGCTAAAACGGAAATTTTCTAAATATTTTTACTGGTACGTGCATAAGTATAGAATTTATTGACTATAACAGTAATAACCCAAAAAAATAGTCCCTACGTCAAAAGACGTAGAGACTATTTCAATTAAGCGTGAAGATCAGAAACTTCTTGTTCTTTCACTTCTTCTACTTTTTCGTTTACACGTTCAATAGTTGCACCTAATGCAGCTAATTTCTTATGGAAATCTACATAACCACGGTCAAGATGCTTTAACTCAGTTACACGAGTGTAACCTTCAGATACTAAACCAGCTAAGATTAATGCAGCAGCAGCACGTAAGTCAGTTGCGCCTACTTCAGCACCTTGTAAGCTGTTTGGACCGTTCATAATAACAGAACGACCTTCGATTTTAATATCAGCATTCATACGACGGAATTCTTCAACGTGCATAAAGCGGTTTTCGAATACCGTTTCTGTAATCATACTTGTTCCATCAGCTTGTAGTAATAATGCCATCATTTGTGATTGCATGTCTGTTGGGAAACCTGGGTGAGGCATAGTTTTAATATCAACCGCTTTTAACTTATCTGGGCCGATAACACGTACACCTTCATTTTCCTCAATAACTTTAACACCCATTTCTTCCATTTTCGCTGTAATTGAGCGTAAATGTTCAGGTACAGCATTTTCAATTAAGATGTCTCCACCAGTAATTGCCGCTGCCACCATGAATGTTCCCGCTTCAATACGGTCAGGAATAATAGAGTGGTTTCCACCATATAATTTATCAACGCCTTCGATACGAATCGTTCCAGTTCCAGCTCCGCGTACTTTCGCTCCCATCGCATTTAAGAAGTTAGCTAAGTCAACAATTTCTGGTTCTTTCGCTGCGTTTTCAAGGATTGTTGTCCCTTTTGCTAATGTAGCTGCAGACATAATGTTTTCTGTCGCGCCCACGCTTGGGAAGTCTAAATAAATTTTAGCTCCTTTTAGTTCTCCCTCAACGTATGCCTCAACAAAACCATTACCAACCTGTACTTTTGCTCCCATTGCTTCGAAGCCTTTTAAATGTTGGTCAATTGGACGTGAACCAATTGCACATCCACCAGGTAGTGCAATACGAGCACGGCCGTTACGTGCAAGTAATGGTCCCATTACTTGAACAGATGCACGCATTTTACGTACATATTCAAATGGTGCTTCAATGTTTAGTTCTTTAGAAGCATCGATTGTTACTTGGTTATTTTCAAATACGACTTCAGCATTTAAATGACGTAATACCTCATTAATTGTGTATACATCAGACAAAACTGGTACTTCAGATAGTACATTCTTTCCATCACTCGCTAATAGGGCTGCAGCGATTATAGGTAATACAGCATTTTTTGCGCCCTCAACACGCACTGTGCCGTTTAACCGCTTTCCGCCACGGACGATGATCTTTTCCAAATTATTCCCCTCCGTGTCCTTTTTTCAGTATCTATTCACTCAATACTCAGAAGTTATGATCGGTGTGCCAACCACAATTGTATCTTTGTTGTCTGTAGAACGTATTGCTATTTGCACATTTATTTTCTCTCTATTTGTTGAAAGAGCGTCATCCCACTTTTTATTGTATGCGGAGACTGACACAAATGCTCTTTCTTCTATCTGTTCGATCGCTCTTGCTGAAAGATCTTTCAAAAACTGATTGGTTTTATTTTGCAAAACACCTTCAATCTTATCATTCAGTACACCTTGAACACAAGTGTAAATTATAGGTTTTTCACTAAAAATTTTATTTGTTTTCTGAATGTACTTCGGGTCCCATTTCGCCCCGCTTACTTCAAAAATAATGAAAGTGTTTTCTTTAGTATTTTCCTTACTCCATGTTACTACTACTCGTTCTTCATAAGAAGAAAACTTTTTATAGGATGTAGCTTTATATCCATCTGGAGATTGCTCTAATTCCCACTTTTGAATATTCGCCTTGTCCTTCACATCGTTTAACAACCTTTGAAACGTATGTATATTAGAAATTGTTTTTGTTTCTCGCGCTAACCATGACCACTTCTCTACTTTAGCATCATTTTTCTCTAAAGTTGCAATCATGCTCTCCATTTTCTGTTCATCGCTGATCGGTTTCATCTCTCTATATCCAACCAAAAATAAAACAACACTTATCATAACAATAAGAATGGCTTTAAGCTTCAATTTCATCCCCTCCTACCCCCATTGTTAACGGAGATATGAGGTTCTATACACTTACTTTACTAAATACGTTAAACTCTTTGAATAGCCTAAATAATCAAGGAAAAAGTTACTTACAGATGTCCCAATTGCAATTGTAATTAGGATGAGTAACACTCGCGTCTGCATCACTTTTCCAGACTTCATTAAACGCTCAATGTGAACACCTTGTAAGGCCCACCACGTAATGGTAATAAACAATAAATGCGAAACAATGGCAATCAGTGCTTGTTGCCCTAAAAGATGTGCCAAAAAATCGACCCCTTTTTACCCAGCTACTACTTACGAAATACTATAAAAACGATACCATGATAAGTAGGAGCCACACTTTTTCAAATACAAATAAACATCTTACATTTCACATCGTAATTTGCTCTCAAAAAACATATACCTACATGCATTTTCAATTGTAATTCACACAAAATAAAAAGCGCAGAGTAACAACTCCACACCTTTTATTTTCACTATTGTACCACGTTCCCTAAGAAGAAGAAATCCTTCATTAATGGAAAATATTCATAAAAGAAATTGTATCCAATCATCGGCATAATCCCTAGTATTACAATCGAGATTGCACAAAGGCTCATAACAACCTTTATATTCAATGGCAAACGAATTTTCTCTTCCACTTCTCCCGTCCGGAAAAACATTTGCTGTAGAATAGGGAAATAATATACGAATGAGATAACTGTAGTCCCCATCATAATAGAAGCTAGTACGTAATGAGCTGGCTCTACATGCAGTGCACCTAAAAAGATGTTAATTTTCCCGATGAAACCAGCTGTTCCTGGTATCCCGGCCAACGATAAAATAAAAATCGTCATTACTATCGCTGTAAATGGCGACCTTTTATATAATCCAGTGAAAATGGTGATATTTTCTTTGTCGCTTTGTAAGATTAAGCCGTGGATAATCGCAAATGCGCCTATATTCATAAGCATATACGCAAGCATGTAAAACCACATGCTATCCATCGTAAATGGCGATAATGCGACAAGCGGAACGAGTAAATACCCCGCATGTGCGATTCCCGAATAGGCAAATAGGCGTTTTACGTTATATTGCTTTAACGCTACTACGTTTCCAATAATCATCGTAATACTCGCTAGTACTGCAATGTATATGCTCATACGTCCGTATAAAGATTGCATGTCTCCTTGCACCGATACACTTGCAAAAACCATGAGAAACAGACGAATAATGAGTAAGAATCCAGCAATTTTAGAAATCGTCCCGAGAAAAGCAGTAACAGGCGTAGCCGCTCCCTCATACACATCTGGTGCCCACATATGAAACGGCACTGTCGCAATTTTAAACGAGAGTCCAACGAGTAATAGTAGAAATGCGAGAGCTAACAATAACTGAATACCACCAGCAAGCTCCCCTGCGAATACTTTTTGCATGTCCACGATATTAGTTGATCCTGTAATACCGTATAAATAACTCATTCCAAAGAGCGTAATTGCCGTGCCAATACCTCCATTAATGACATATTTCATGGCCGCCTCGTTTGACGCACGGTTCCTTTTTCGTATTCCTACTAAAATATATGAAGAAAGTGAAAGCAATTCTAAACCGACGAAAAGTGTAATGAAGTCAACACTAGAAGCCATAAACATAGCCCCAAGAAGTGCCATTAAAAATAAGTAATAATATTCTCCCTTATCTTCAATTGGATTCTTCTTATCATCGCTCATGGCGGTGCATAAGATGAGGGCCGCTCCGCCTAATAACAACGTTTTAAACCCTTTTGAAAACCCATCTAACACAAACGATCCATTTAGAATATCTCCTGTCGGTTCATCGTATAGCGTGATTAACGACACGATTGCTAATATGACGGCTGCGATTGCACTAAGCGCTACATATCTATGATTCAACTTAAAAAACAAATCACATATGGAAAGAAGGATGGCAGCTCCGAGAATAATGAATTCTGGCACCATGAGATGCCATGATAAGCTAAGTAACGTATTCATATCCATCCTACTTCACCCCCAATGTTTTCAATGTATTTTGAAGCGGATCCCCTAGTATTTCTGGCATTACTCCAATTGCAATAATGCAGAAGATAAGTAGCAATATAGGCACATACTCCCAACCGTGTATATCAGCTTTCGCCTCCCACTCTTTCTTACCAAATGTTACTTGAAGTGTCGCTCTCAATACGTATACAGCGGTTAAAATGATGCCAAGTACACCGACTGCAGCAATGACTGGCTCCCCTTGGAATAAACCGAGAAAAGCAAGAAACTCGCTAACAAATCCAGACATTCCTGGCAATCCAAGCGATGCCATTCCTCCCGCTAAGAAGAAGCCGCTAAGTACCGGGACACTTTTTGCGAGTCCGCCAAGCGCTGTAATGTCCGAAGTTCCAAAGCGCTGTTCTATAACGCCAAGTAAGAAAAAGAGTAAGGCTGCAATTAAACCGTGAGACACAACTTGGAATAGTGCCCCTTGTGTACCTGGTGCATTTAACGCCGCAAGGCCCATTAATACGATGCCCATATGCGAAATACTAGAGTAAGCAAGTACCTTCCGGAAGTCCGTTTGGATGAGCGCTAAGAAGGCTCCGTACAATAAATTAATGACTCCTAAAATCGCAATAAGCGTTGCAAACTCGCGAAAGTATTCCGGGAATAGCCCCTTTCCGAAACGAATCATACCGTATGCCCCAATCTTCAGTAAAACGCCCGCATGAAGCATAACTACAGCCGGATGCGCTTCAACATGCACATTGACCATCCAGCGATGTAGCGGGAAAACGGGTAGTTTAATCGCAAAGGCAATCATTATGGCAAGAAACAAACCGAACTGTAAGCTGCTTGAGACAGCCATTCCTCCCCCAGCACCTACACTCGTTAATATTTCTTTAAGCTCTGTAATATTTGTTGTACCTGTTTTTGCAAATAAAACTGAGAAAACGATGAGTAAAATAGCGGAGCCAATACCGTTATATATTAAATAACTATAAGCAGCCTTTTCACTCGACAATTTCCCCCACTTCCCAATTAATAAAAACATTGGAGGCAACGTAATTTCAAAGAAGATAAAGAACAACATTAAATTTTGAGCAGCGAAGACGCCGAGCATCCCTATTTCTAACATGAGTAGCAGCATATAAAAGGCTTTCAAGTTTCTTTTAATAGTAAATGCCGCAATTGCTGCAAGCATCGCTAGAAGGGCTGTCAGCACCATCATAACGAGCGATAAACCATCAATGCCGAGCTCGTAATAAATGGAAAACCATCTTTTATCCACCGCTGCAAGATCCCCAAATTTAATCCATTTCACTTTTTCATCAAATAGCGATAAACTTTTTCCAGAAGCGTATGTACAAGCGAGAACGATAGCGATTCCAAATGGAAGCGCCGTTCCAAATAAACCAAGCGCTCGCACAGTACGCGATTCTTTTTTTGGCGTTAATACAAGTAAGAGAATTCCTAAAAGCGGGGAAAAAATGAAGAACGTTAATAACAAATCATTCATCGTAAATCCCCTCCCGTATAGAGCAAAATAATGACGAGTACTGCAAGCGAAACAGCTGTTACAGTGCCGTACACTTGTACATTTCCGTTTTGGAGTCTAGAACCGAGTCCGCTTAGCCCTTTAATTAGACTCCCTATTAAAACGGCAATTCCTTCGACTACATACACCTCAAATAAGCGAAGCACATGGGCGATTCCCTTCGTAATAGGGAGCACCGTCATATTGTATAGTTCATCCACATAATATTTTTCTTTCAAAAGGTTATAAAGAGGTGTTCCATCGCCACCAGCCCAATCTCTAGAAATAGATTTCTTGCCATATATGAAATATGCGAGAGCGATTCCTGCAAATGAAACGATAGTCGCTACGATCATAATCCAAACTGGTCCGTGTGCCTCTCGCACTTTAAATGCTACATCTTTCGTAAGCCAATCCCCGAGGAATGTCCCAAACCATGGTGTATTCATATAACCCGCCACTACGGCGAGAACGCCAAGGACGATCATCGGATACGTCATAACGCGGGGCGATTCATGCACATCTTCCTTTGTCTTTACTTCCCCAGTAAAGACAAGGAAGTAGAGCCGGAACATGTAGAATGCTGTTAAGAACGCTGCAATTACTGCTAATATGAATAAAACGTAATTGCCATTCATCCAAGTCGCCGCTAAAATTTCATCTTTACTAAAGAAACCCGAAAGGAGCGGAACCCCGCTAATTGCAAGTGTACCGATTAAAAATAGTGCACCCGTTACTTTCATCTTCTTCTGTAAACCGCCCATTTTATTAATGTCTTGCGTATGCACTGCATGAATGACACTTCCTGCCGCCAAAAATAGTAGCGCTTTAAAAAAAGCGTGTGTCGTTAAATGGAAAACACCAGCTACATAACCAGCAGACCCTAACGCAAGCATCATATACCCGAGCTGACTAACTGTAGAATAAGCAAGCACTCTCTTTATGTCCGTTTGTACAAGACCGATAGAAGCCGCAAAGATCGCAGTGAAAGCTCCAACGATTGCCACCGTCTGCATCGCCACTGCACTTGCTGAAAATAGTGGAAACATCGTCGCCACTAAATATACGCCAGCTGCGACCATCGTCGCTGCATGAATAAGTGCCGAAACAGGCGTCGGCCCCTCCATTGCATCTGGTAACCACGTATGAAGCGGGAACTGACCTGACTTCCCCATCGCCCCGATAAAAATTAATATCGCTGTTATTGTAATCATCGTAGGGGTAAGATCCCCCGTATGAATCGCCCTAAATATTGCGTCATATTCAAAACTACCTGCATGCCAGAAAATTAAGATCATCCCAATAAATAAACCGACATCTCCAATACGAGTCATAATAAAAGCCTTTTTCGCAGCAACCTTCGCTTCTTCTTTAAAGAAATAAAAACCGATGAGTAAAAATGAACCAAGGCCGACTAACTCCCAAAATATATAAAGCTGTAATAAATTCGGTGATATAACGAGCCCGAGCATCGCAAATGTGAAGAGCCCTAAATAGGCATAGAAGGTTGGTAATCTTTCATCACCTTTCATATAACCTTTCGAATACACATGTACAAGTAAACTCACAAGTGTAACGATAAACAGCATTAAAGCCCCTAATGCAGTCACTTCAAAGCCAAATGATATATCAATATCTCCCGTTCTAAGCCATACCCACTTATGCTTCAATCCTACTTTCGAAAACCGTTCTACTAATACAAGTACCGCAAATATAAAGGAGAGAAAGACGAGGAAAATACTAAGTACACTGCTTCCTTCTCTAATTTTCTTCCCGAATATAAGTAATAAAAAAAACGAAACAAGCGGGAAAAGCGGTATGAGCCATGCATAATCGATCATTGTTTCCTTCCCCCTTTTCGGTCACAATGTTATCCTTTGAGCGTATCCATTTCATCTACATGAACCGTCTTACGATTACGATACAAAGCAATTAAAATGGCGAGTCCTACCGCCGCCTCCGCTGCTGCTACAGCCATCGTAAACAGAGAGAAAATTTGCCCTGTTAAATTTGGGAACAAACCTAATTTACTAAACGCGACTAAATTTAAATTGGCCGCGTTAAGCATTAATTCAATACAAACTAATACAATCACTGTATTTCGCTTCGTTAAAGCTCCAAACAAACCGATGCAAAACAAAATAATCGCAAGCGTTAAATATGCAGAAGCGGGAACGCTACTCATTGGAATCCTCCTCTTTCTCATCCTTCTTCGCAAGTATAATCGCGCCAACAAGTGCTACAAGTAAAATGACTGAGGTTAACTCAAATGGAATAATATATTTCGAATAGAGAAGTGTACCGATTTGAAGTGTGTTTTTTTCATGGAGAGGTAAACTTCCTTGTGTGCTTTCATTTGCAAAATCAATATTGTTAACAGCGAAATACATAACTGCCCCAAATGCTACAACCGCAAAGAAGATAATCCATTTTCGAAGAGTAAGACGCGATTCATTTTCTGCGTTATGTTGCGTTAACATAATGCCAAAAATCATAATAATTGTAATCGCACCGGAGTAAAGTAAAATTTGTGCAACTCCGATAAATTCGGCCGATAAAAGAAAGTACAAACCTGCGATACTAAGAAATGTCAGAACGAGAGCTAGCATCATATGCATGACTTTCGTTAAGTTCAACATAAGAACACCGCCGATAATTGCAGACAAGGATAGTATGAAGAATGCTACAAACTCGCCATTCATGCTTTATTCTCCTTCCTGACGTTTTCGTCGTTTTCGTCAAGCCACTGCAAATTTTTAAATAAATCATCACGTGAATATTCCGCGAGCTCAAAGTTATTTGTCATAACAATCGCCTCTGTCGGACAAACTTCTGTACATAAATCACACAGAATACAAATTTCAAAATTAATATCATACGTGTCGATAATTTTTCCTTTTTTCGTAGGATCCGGATGTTTTTTTCCTGTTAACTGAATACAGTCTGTCGGACAAATGTTGGAGCATTGGTTACAAACAATACACTTTTCTGGATAAAACTTTTGAATGCCTCGAAAGCGGTCTGGCAACGGCAACGGTTGATTCGGATAATCGTAAGTCACCTTCTTCTTACTCAAATTGCTTAATGTATATTTTAATCCTTTAAATAGTCCTTTCATCTCTTACTGGCACCCCCCTCATAGATTAGAAGAATAACTCCTTAATCAATGCCGTTAAGAAAATATTCGCAAGTGCAATTGGCAATAATACTTTCCAGCCAAACTCCATTAACTGGTCACCTCTTATACGCGGAAACGTAACGCGGAACCAAATTAATAGAAAGACTACACTGCTAAATTTCAAAGCAAACCATACAGCTCCTGGGATAAACCCAAGGAACATAACTGGATTCCATCCGCCTAAAAAGAGCACTGTAATTAAAGATGCCATTCCGAAGAAATATACGTACTCTGAAAGCATGAAAAACGCCCAGCGAAACCCTGAGTATTCCGTATGATATCCAGAAACAAGTTCCGACTCTGCTTCTGGTAAATCAAACGGCGTCCTATTTAACTCTGCTACCGCTGCGATTAAGAAAACGACGAAACCGATTGGCTGCACGAAAATGTACCAAACATTCTCCTGCGCTGCTACAATTTCATTTAAATTCAGGCTACCAGCTAACAAAACGACGCCAATTACACTCATTACAAGCGGAATTTCATAAGAAATCATTTGCGCTGCCGCACGCATCCCTCCTAAAAGGGAATATTTATTATTTGATGCCCACCCTCCGGTTACGACACCAATCGTCGTAATGCCAGAAACAGCAATGTAATACAGTAAGCCTACGCCAATATCCGCGAACTGAAATTTATCAGTAAACGGGATGACTGCAAGCACCATAAATGCCGGTGCGAATGCAATGACAGGCGCTAATATAAACAACGGTTTATCTGCCGCTTTCGGAATACTATCTTCTTTCAATAATAGTTTTAAAACATCAGCTACCGTTTGCAGCAAGCCGAATCGGCCCCCAACTTGGTTTGGTCCAATTCGCCCTTGCATAAAACCCATCACTTTCCGTTCTGCCAAAATACCATATGTAACGAAGCCAAGGACTGCAAATAATAGAAGCACCGCTAATCCGAAAAAAATGAAGAAATTCGTCCAGCTTGAAGGTGATTGTAAGAGCGTTTCAATCATTAGCCATCAACCTCCCCAAGTACAATATCAACTCCACCTAAAATCGTAATTAAATTGGCGATGTTTTCACCTTTCAATAACTTCGGTAAAATTTGCAAATTGTAAAAAGACGGCCTGCGAAACTTCAAGCGGTACGGCTCTTTCTTTCCATCACTAGCAATATAGCAACCAATCTCTCCTCGCGGCGATTCTATACGGACGAACGCTTCCCCTTTAGGCGCCTTAATGATTTTCGGCACTTTCGCTAGCACAGCTCCGTCTTTCGGGAACTGTTGGACAGCTTGCTCAACAATTTTTAATGACTCCTCAATCTCTTGCATGCGGCAAACGTAACGATCCCAAGCATCTCCCACACTCCCAACAGGAATATCGAAATCAAAACGATCATAAATGGAGTACGGTTCATCCTTGCGAAGATCCCAGTTTACTCCGGTACACCGCAAATTCGCTCCGCTTAAAGAATACGAAATCGCTTCTTCCGCGCTATATATACCAACGCCTTTTACGCGATTTAAGAAAATCTCATTACCGCTAACGAGATCATGATAACCTGCCAATTGCTCTCGCATATACGGAACAAACTCTTCCACTTTTTCAATCCAACCGTCCGGCGCATCCCACTTTACACCCCCGACTCTCATATAGTTAAAAGTAAGACGGGCACCGCATAATTCGTTTAATAAATTTATAATCATCTCTCGTTCACGAAACGCGTATAAAAACGGGCTGACCGCTCCTATATCAAGAAGATTTGTCCCCCACCAAACGAGGTGGCTCGCAATCCTTCCAAGCTCCATTGCAAGTACTCGTAAGTATTCGGCCCGCTCCGGGATTTCAAGCCCCATCATCGTCTCGACAGCATGGCAAATGACGTAGTTATTCGTCATGGCCGATAAATAGTCCATTCGATCTGTATAAGGGATAATTTGCGTATACTGTAAGCTCTCGGCAATCTTTTCGGTCCCGCGATGCAAATATCCAATAACTGGTGTAGCTTCTTTAATAATTTCCCCGTCAATCTTAATAACAAGCCTGAACACACCATGCGTACTCGGATGCTGAGGCCCTACATTCAAAAGCATTTCTTCCGTACGGATCATAAGCTACACCTCCACATCATACGGTTCATAATCTTTCCTAAGCGGATACCCTATCCAATCATCAGGCATTAAAATACGTGATAAATTCGGATGTCCCTTAAATACAATGCCGAGCAAATCATACGCTTCTCGCTCTGGCCAGTCCGCTCCTTTCCAAAGCGCTGCAACCGACTCTACTTCTGGTGCTTCCCTATCCAACTTCACCTTCACCGCTACTGACTGTTTCTTTCCATATGAAAATAAATGAACATATACTTCCATATGTGTCACAAAATCCGTCGCATGTAGCTCTGACATATAATCAAAAGCAAGTCCTTCATGGAATCGCAGTAATTCCATCACTTCATAATATTTTGCGGGATCCACAACAAGAGTCGGCACGTCTTTTGAAAGTTTATTAATGTAGGAATCTACTAATGCATCCTCTCCTTTTTCCCCCTTAATAAATTCAACATACTGATTTAAATACGGCTGATTCACGGATGGCTCTTCCGGCTTCAGCTCCTCTTCCTTCTTACCTTCAGCGCCCTTTGTCTTTGCTCTTGCAGCCGCAGCCGCTTTTGCTTTCGCTGCTGCTTTTGCCTTCGCCTTTTCATCTCCCGAATCCCCATCACCTTGAGAGGCCTTCTGCTTCGCTAACGCCGCTGCTTTTGCCTTTGCGGCCGCCACGGCCTTGGCTTTCGCCTTAGCCTTGTCCTCTTCCGTTACTTCTTCTGTTCCTTCTCTTTTTTGCTTCGCTAACGCTGCCGCTTTTGCTTTTGCCGCGGCGGCTGCCTTCGCTTTCGCTTTGGCCTTTTCCTCTTCCGTTACTTCTTCTGTTCCTTCTCTTTTTTGCTTTGCTAATGCTGCCGCTTTTGCTTTTGCCGCGGCGGCTGCCTTCGCCTTCGCTTTGGCCTTTTCTTCTTCCGTTACTTCTTCTGTTCCTTCTCTTTTTTGCTTTGCTAATGCTGCCGCTTTTGCTTTCGCGGCTGCAGCTGCACGTCGTTTTACTTCTTCCACAGTCATACCATCATTTTTTGGTAGCGCTTTCTCTTTTTCTCGATTTTCTTCCTCAAGTTTACTTATTTCCGCATCATGTTTCGCAACGAGACGCTTTCTCGCCTCTTCTTTCGCATGCCTAGCCGCTTCTCTTTTCAAATCCTCTAGGTCTTTATTTGGATCACTCATTTATTCGTCACCTGCTTTCCCGTCTTTGCCTCGTAACGAATTTTTTCTTTCAATTTATTAATTCCATAAATTAAAGCAGCAGGATTGGGTGGACAACCAGGAATATACACATCCACTGGTACAATTTGATCCACACCTTTCACAACAGCGTACGAATTTACATATGGGCCACCTGCTGTCGCACAAGATCCCATTGCAATAACCCATTTTGGTTCGGGCATTTGATCGTATAAACGCCGAACAATAGGAGCCATCTTCTTCGTTACTGTTCCCGACACAATCATAACGTCCGATTGCCTTGGCGATGTCCGAAAAAATGACCCAAATCGATCTAAATCGTAATGTGATGAACCTACTCCCATCATTTCAATTGCACAGCATGCCAGTCCGAATGTCATCGGCCATAAAGAATTGCTTCGTGCCCATCCTTTTAACTGCTCCAATGTAGAAAAAAAGATATTTCGTTCTAATTCCGCCCGTTCATTTGGATGTAATTCCTCAAAATTTATAACCATTGTAACACCTTCTTTTTCCAAGCATACGCTAATCCAACTAGCAACATTACAACAAAGATAAGCATTTCAATCAGTGCAAATAAACCGAGCTTGTCATATGCAACAGCCCATGGATATAAAAATAAAGTTTCTACATCAAAGATGACAAACAATAAAGCAAAAATATAATAACGAGCATGAAACCGAATATTTGCATCATGAAAAGGCTCAATCCCACTCTCATACGTCGTCGCTTTCGCTGCACTTGGTTTGTTTGGACGCAGCATCTTTCCTAATGTAAGAGCCACTACCGGCAGCAATATACCTAATAGCAAGAAAATCAAAACGATCATATAACTATTTTCATATACACTTGCCATTGTGAAACCCTCCCCCCTGAATTAAGAACAAGTTCACTTAGTAAACAATATGTCCTAGCTGCAGTAATTATTATTTTTAAATTTTTCTAAATAATGCAACTATTTTAATCATTATAGCAAACTTCAAATTCCTATGTCGATATATTGGGGACCGAAACGAGAATTATTAAAATCTATTTTTATAACTCGCTATACCTGTGTAAAATAAGTATAGAAATTATATATATGTTTCAAGAAACAATAAAAAATAAAAAGAGGAATTTATATGTATATACCGTGGGTGAGATAAATGAAAAAACAAACACATGTAAGTATTCTTATAAGCATTATATTGTTATCTATAGCGATTCATTACGTGGCAATGCCTTTTCTATATGAATACTCATTTCCTTTTCAAATATTAATTGGAATGAGTACCTTATTCATTGATATTATCGCTTGTAGTTATATACTTTATTTTTCAAATAGGAAAGAAGGGTTACCTCGTTTATTTTGGACCATTTTATCTGTTGGAACTCTCTCTTATTTCATTGGTGATATGGTCGTTGCCTATCAACGTTTAATTTTAAAGGACTATTATACATTCGTTGATCCGTCCGATTTTTTTTACTTACTTTTTTTAATTACCTTTGCATTTGCGTTTCTATATGAAATCATCTATAACCGCGATTTATTAGAAAAGCTTTTTATGATATGTGATATTTGTATTATTGTTACAGCACAATTCACTTTAAGTTACTACTTACTTATTGAACGCACCATTCACGTTTCTTCAACATCCTATATCGACATATTTGTTCAACTTACCTATCCAATGGCCGATTTGCTCTTTCTTCTCATAGGAATCAATCTGTTATTCAAGCCATTATCCTTATTATCCAAAAAAGTTGGTGCGCTTCTTGGCAGTGCTTTAATTTTATATGCTACTACAGATGCGATTTATGCTTATATCAAATACTTCATACCCGAGTATTCTATGTTTACAGTTACTCCTCTCTATCAAGTAACTTTAGTACTAGTAGCAATCGCCTGTATTCTGCATACAAAAGAACCCGAAAGACAAGAGCAAGTACTATTAACACCTAAACTTGGGGAATCGATCAGATTGTCATTACCTTATATTTCTGTAGTAATGCTTATTGTTTTTATACTAGTTGAATATGTTTTTGCACCTATTGTAGTAATCGGGCTTATAATAACTTTCTCCTTCGTTCTCATACGCCATAGTTTAGTTCGAAAACAAAATAAAATATTATTACTAGCTCAAATGCAATTCAACTCAGAACTCGAAAAACAAATTGAACTACGTACAGAAGATTTAGTAGAACAAAAAAATGAACTATATCATAACCAACAGATGTTTAAATCTTTATACGAGCACCATCCAGATCCAATTTTCACATTAGACTTGTACGGTAATTTTCTCAACGTGAACAACGCTGGTACTACTTTACTCGGTTATCAAACGAATGAATTATTAAAGCAACCATACTATTCACTTACGTATGAAGAAGATTTGGAAGAAATCATTAATGCCTTTCATCGAGTAAAAAAAGGGAAATCTATTTCTTTAGAAGTACGGGCATATCATAAGAATAGGGATATTTACTACTTGCATGTTACAGCAGTTCCTATCTTTTTAAAGGATCATATTTCTGGTGTTTATTTAATGATTAAAGATATTACGGAAAGCAAACAACAACAAGAACAAATTAATTTTCTAGCATATCATGATACTTTAACAGAGCTTGCAAATCGCCGTGCATTTCATCAATATGTAGAACAAGCAATTGCTCGATCCGAAATATCAAAAAGGCCTTTTGCTGTTATGTTTCTCGACCTAGACCGCTTTAAGGTTATTAATGATACCCTCGGTCATAGGGTAGGAGACCTTCTATTAATTGCCGTAGCAAAAAGACTAGAAAGACTATCGACACCAAATATGAAGCTCGCCCGGCTAGCCGGGGATGAGTTCACAATCCTTATCGAAAATTATAAAAAAAGACCCGATGTGAAAAAAATAGCTGATACGATTGTAGCAGCCATGAACGAACCATTCGAAATTGAAAGTCAACATTTACAAATCTCACCGAGCATCGGGATTGCAATATATCCTGAAGCAGGTGAAGATCCATTATCCATTTTACAGCATGCTGATATGGCCATGTACGAAGCAAAAAATAAAGGAAAAAATGGTAGCTCCCTATACACGAAAGAATTATATAAAAAAATGGAACGAAAAGCTCGAATTGAAAAAGATTTACCACTCGCTTTAGTAAACGAAGAGTTTTATCTCGTTTATCAACCACAAATTGATATTACGACGAAAAAGATTATTGGTGCTGAAGCATTACTACGCTGGAAACACCCACTCCTAGGTGACATTCCGCCATGTGAGTTCATTCCAATTGTAGAAGAGACGCCACAAGTCGTTCCGCTCGGTCATTGGGTATTAAAAGAATCTTGTCGCCAGTTAAAAATATGGCATACTTTCGGCTACACAGATTTAAAAATAAGTGTGAACTTATCCGCAAAAGAGTTTCAGCAAGAGAATTTAATCAACAACATTTCACAAATACTAACAGACATTAAAGTCGATCCAAAGCATGTAACACTTGAGCTAACAGAACGAATTGCAATGATTGATGAAAAAGAAACATTATCAAGACTAAAACAATTAAAGGAATATGGTATTCAAACGTCCATTGATGACTTCGGTACCGGCTATTCTTCTCTCGCTTATTTATCAATTTTCCCTATTGATACGTTAAAAGTACCGAGAGAATTTACACAACTAGCCGATCATCGACCTGAGGAAAGAGCTATCGTTTCCACTATCCTTTCCCTTGCAAATACTTTAAACCTCTCTGTCGTTGCTGAAGGAATTGAAACAGAAAAACAACTTAAGTTTCTACAAAAGAACAACTGTAAATATATGCAAGGTTACTATTTCAGTAAACCACTTACTAGTCATCAATTTATAAAATTTCTACAAAAAACACCCAGTATGAACCAATAGCTCATACTGGGTGTTTTTATAGTGTCGGAATTGTTTTCTCGTAATACTCCTCTGCAATTTCTTCATAAAAAGCTGCTGACGTCGTATAAAAATATGGAATTAGCCATAGGAATCCAATCCCTAACGTAATACAACTTAATATAAACCAACCAATAAAGCTTAAACATAAAATGAAATACTCCATCTTATGTCCATTCATCATACGACGACTTTCTGTAATAGCTTGATTTATGGAATAATCAGGATGATCATTTATTATAAAGTACGTCATCGCATAAGAAAATGATTTAATAATGCCTGGAATAATAAATAATAAAAACCATAAGAAAATATAAATGTTCACTACTATATATAATAAAAATGACTTTATAAACTTACTTCCTTCTGTAAACCATCTGAATATATGCCCAATACTCGCTTCTTTTTCACGAATGATATGTAGTGCTAAATGATAACCACCTAGCGTTAATGGACCTACCATCAATATTGTAATAACGTCTACTGAAAGTGAGTTATTTACTTCTTTCCAATCCCAAAATTGAAAGAAAATGAAATCAATACTAAAACTAAAAGCTGAAATAAGAATCGAAATCAGTAATGTTGCCCCGACAGCTAATCCCCATTTCCCTTCTAATGAATCTAGCGCTTCTCCTTTTAAATCACTAATCATATTGTTCCTCCTATACGTAATAACTCTATTAGTATAGCATGTTCCTACTACAATTCATCTTTTGAAAGATAGCGATAAAAATGCGCTGTCGTTGTACTCATATACGGGCTAAGCCAAAGAAAACCTATTCCAAGTGTTAAAATCGCTAAAATACCCCATCCTATAAAACTGAGCCATAAAAGAAATAAATCTAACTTATGTCCCTTCATAAGATGCTTACTTTCTTTCATTGCTCGTGACACACTATACTCTGGATTTTCAATCATTACATAGTACGTCATCGCATAAGAAAAATACATCACAATCATAACAACGATTGAAATAGCTAATAGTACAAAGAAAGCGATAGTAAACGACGTATTTCCTTCTTCACCGAAAAATGCGAATAAGGCTACTAGCAACATTGGAATCCATGTACCTGTATATAACAAAATCGCAAGCATTGCCCACATCGTTTTCATCATTCTTTTAAAGCCACGAAACCCTTCGAATAAGTGATCTACTTTAGCACCTTCTCGTTTACTCATCTGTAAAAATACATTTGTATAACCGTATGATGTAATTCCATACGATGCGTTACTCAAAATTATTATGATGCAATAAAAAATACCAAATGTAATACCTGCTCCAATTGATATTGTTTCCTCTTCAAGTGAACCTGTTAAACCAGCAAATAGTAAAAATATAATAACTCCTGGAATTAAAAGTATAAGCATTGCAGCCATTGAAACAACATAACTTAAAATAAAATATAAAATCGTTGATCCAACACCTAGTCCCCATTTTCCCTTTAAAGAGTGCAACGCTTCTCGTTTCATTTCACCGATCATTTATTCATCCCCTTTATAAATTGTTGTACATTCTCTACTTATACAAGCATCAATATAATTATACCATTTTTGTAAAATTATCCATGAACTACACAAAAAAATCCGTAAAGGCAAAGCCTTTACGGATTTTTTATTTCATATCGGAAACGTTTAAACGGTTCACAGCACGTTGTAATGCCATTTCTGCACGTCTAAAGTCAACATGTGCTTGTTTATCTTGCATACGTTGCTCAGCGCGACGCTTCGCTTCATTTGCACGATGGATATCGATATGGTTTGCTTCTTCAGCAGATGATGATAATACAGTTACTTTATCTGGACGAACTTCGATAAAGCCACCGCTTACTGCTACATAATCAGTGTGTCCACCATGTTTCAGACGAACTGCACTAATTTTTAATGGTGCAACAGTTGGAATGTGACCTGGTAAGATCCCCATTTCCCCACTCTCTGCTTTTACGCTTACCATTTCTACTTCTTTTTCGTAAACCGGTCCATCAGGAGTTACAATACTGACTGGAAATGTCTTCATAATTCGTCCCTCCTAAGGCCTTACGCCATCATTTTCTTCGCGTTTTCAATAACTTCTTCAATACCACCTACAAGACGGAATGCATCTTCTGGAAGGTCATCATATTTTCCTTCTAGAATTTCTTTAAATCCGCTAACTGTATTTTTTACAGGTACGTAAGAACCTTTTTGACCTGTAAACTGCTCAGCTACGTGGAAGTTTTGAGATAAGAAGAATTGAATACGACGAGCACGATGTACAACTAACTTATCTTCTTCAGATAACTCATCCATACCTAAGATAGCAATGATATCTTGAAGCTCTTTATAACGCTGTAAAGTTTGCTGTACTTGACGAGCTACTTCATAATGCTCTTCTCCTACGATTTCTGGAGAAAGTGCACGAGATGTAGATGCTAATGGATCTACGGCTGGGTAAATACCCATTTGTGTTAAACGACGCTCTAAGTTTGTTGTTGCATCTAAGTGAGCGAACGTTGTAGCTGGTGCTGGATCCGTATAGTCATCGGCTGGTACATATACCGCTTGGATAGACGTGATAGACCCTTTATTTGTAGAAGTAATACGCTCTTGTAATTGACCCATTTCTGTTGCAAGTGTCGGTTGGTAACCTACCGCAGATGGCATACGACCAAGAAGGGCAGATACTTCAGAACCTGCTTGCGTGAAACGGAAGATGTTATCGATGAACAATAGTACGTCTTGTCCTTGCTCATCACGGAAATGTTCAGCCATTGTTAAACCTGTTAATGCAACACGTTGACGTGCTCCAGGTGGCTCATTCATTTGTCCGAATACCATCGCAGTTTTCTTAATTACGCCAGAATCGCTCATTTCGTGGTATAAATCGTTACCCTCACGAGTACGCTCACCTACACCAGCGAATACAGAGATACCACCGTGTTCTTGGGCGATGTTGTTAATTAATTCCTGAATTAATACAGTTTTACCTACACCGGCACCACCGAATAGACCGATCTTACCACCCTTAATGTAAGGAGCAAGTAAGTCTACTACTTTAATACCAGTTTCAAGAATTTCTACTTTAGTAGATAATTCTTCGAATGCAGGTGCTTGACGGTGAATTGGATCACGGCGTACATCGGCAGGAACCTCACCATCTAAGTCAATTGCATCACCTAATACGTTAAATACGCGACCAAGTGTTGCATCACCAACTGGTACAGAGATTGCTTTACCAGTATCTTCTACTTCTGTACCACGAACAAGTCCGTCTGTGGAAGACATTGCAACTGTACGAACTGTATCATCACCTAAATGAAGTGCAACTTCAAATGTTAAGTTAATGCTTGTTCCGTTTTCGTTGCTTTGTTTTACCGTAAGGGCGTTGTAGATTTCTGGTAGCTTTCCGCCATCAAACTTAACGTCTACAACCGGACCCATGATTTGCGTAACGCGCCCTTTATTCATCGGGTTCCCTCCTAGCTTTCTTTTAATTAGCCAACTTGCTACGAGCAGTTAGCTTTTAATTTTTTATTGGTTTATAGCTTACGCGACTCTTTTGAAAGAGTCGCCTACGCTTTTTATTACTACTCTAACGCTGCTGCTCCACCAACGATTTCCGTAATTTCTTGCGTAATCGCTGCCTGACGCGCACGGTTGAATGAAAGTGTAAGTGAATCGATAACTTCCATCGCGTTGTCTGTAGCACTCTTCATTGCTGTCATACGCGCTGCGTGTTCACTTGCTTTACCGTCTAGTAATGCACCGTACACTAAGCTTTCTGCGTATTGTGGCAATAGTACTTTTAAAATTTCTTCTTCAGAAGGTTCGAATTCATAAGCTGTCGTCGGTTTGTCAGACGCCACATCAGTAAGCGGTAAAATTTTATTTTCCGTTACTTCTTGTGAAATTTTACTTACGTAATGGTTGTAGTAAATATACAGCTCATCATAAGCACCATCTGCAAACATCGCAATTGCTCGAGAAGCAAGATCTTTAATATCAGTAAATGATGGGTGGTCAGATAGTCCAACTACTTCATCAATGATATTAAAGCCGCGACGTTTTAAATAATCACGTCCTAGTCGGCCAAGCACAATAATTGAATATTGGTTTGAATCCATATTATGACGTTCACGAATTACGTTACTTACTGTACGTAATACGTTACTGTTATAACCACCTGCTAGTCCGCGATCAGATGTAATAACGATGTACCCTGTACGCTTTACAGGACGCGCATTTAGCATCGGATGATTAATTCCTTTACTTCCTTGCGCAATGCTCGCTACTACTTCTTGAATCTTTTCCATATACGGAACGAAAGATTTAGCATTTTGCTCTGCACGGTTTAACTTAGATGCAGATACCATCTCCATTGCTTTCGTAATTTGACTCGTTTTCTTTGTCGAGTTAATCTTCGCTTTTATATCGCGTAAAGATGCCACAGGTTTTCACCACCTTTTTTCCGGAAGTTGGCACGATTAGTAAGAATTCTCTTCCTAATCTACGTTGCAAGATATTCTTGCTCATGATTGAAGGAAAAGAATAGGTGCACCTACTCTTTTCCTTTACATAACCGTCAGCAATCTCAAAACTTGAGATGCCTTTTATATATTATCTAGCTCCAGTGGCTTGAACGAGCCTCTGGAGCTTTTATTCATTACTCAGAAGCTACGAATACTTTTTTAAATCCATTAATAGCTGCTGCAAATTTGTCGTCATCCGCAAGTTTCTTAGTTGTGCGGATTTCTTCTAATAAGTCAGTCGCATTAGAATCTAACCAAGCATGGAATTCTTCTTCGAAACGAGTGATATCTACTACTGGGATATCATCTAGGAATCCACGTGTTAAAGCGTAAAGAATGATAACTTGTTTCTCTACACGTAATGGTTTGTGTAATCCTTGTTTTAATACCTCAACAGTACGAGCACCACGGTTTAGTTTCGCTTGAGTTGCTTTATCAAGGTCAGAACCGAACTGAGCGAACGCTTCTAACTCACGGTAAGATGCAAGGTCAAGACGAAGTGTACCTGATACTTTACTCATTGCTTTAATCTGAGCAGATCCACCTACACGAGATACAGAAGTACCCGCATCGATTGCTGGACGTACGCCAGAGAAGAATAGGTCAGATTGTAAGAAGATTTGTCCATCCGTAATAGAAATTACGTTTGTTGGGATGTAAGCTGATACGTCCCCTGCTTGTGTTTCGATGAAAGGTAGTGCAGTTAAAGAACCGCCGCCTCTTGCATCACTTAATTTTGCTGCACGCTCTAATAAGCGAGAATGTAAGTAGAATACATCCCCTGGATATGCTTCACGACCTGGAGGACGACGTAATAGTAATGAAAGCTCACGGTAAGCCGCTGCTTGTTTTGATAAGTCATCATATACTACTAATACGTGTTTACCATTGTACATGAACTCTTCACCCATTGTTACACCAGCATAAGCAGCTAAGTATAATAATGGAGCTGGTTGAGAAGCTGATGCAGTTACAACGATTGTGTAATCTAATGCACCGTGCTTACGTAGTGTTTCTACTACGTTACGTACAGTTGATTCTTTTTGTCCGATAGCTACATAGATACAAATCATATCTTCATCTTTTTGGTTAATGATTGTATCAAGTGCAACTGCTGTTTTACCTGTTTGACGGTCACCAATGATTAACTCACGTTGACCACGGCCAATTGGTACAAGAGCATCGATCGCTTTAATACCTGTTTGAAGTGGCTCATGAACAGATTTACGATCCATTACACCTGGTGCTGGACTTTCGATTGGACGAGTGTTTGTTGTATTGATTGGGCCTAAACCATCAACTGGTTGACCTAATGGGTTTACAACACGACCGATTAGTTCTTTTCCTACTGGTACTTGCATGATGCGACCAGTACGACGAACTTCGTCACCTTCACGAATTTCTGTGTAAGGTCCTAAAATAATGATACCTACGTTGTTTTCCTCTAAGTTTTGTGCTAGTCCCATAACGCCGTTAGAGAACTCTACAAGTTCACCAGCCATAACGTTATCAAGACCATGAGCACGCGCAATACCGTCACCAACTTGGATAACTGTACCAACATCACTAACTTCGATTTCAGACTGATAGTTCTCGATTTGTTGCTTTATCAGTGCGCTAATTTCTTCAGCTCTGATGCTCATGTGCTTCACCCCTATCTATTCTTCATTAATTCACGCTGAATACGTGCTAATTTTCCTTGTAAGCTTCCGTCGTAAATGCGATTTCCAATACGTACTTTAATGCCGCCTAGTAAATCTTCATCTACAACATTTTTTACGCGAATTGCATCTTTTCCCGTTCTCTTTGCAAATGCTTCTGCAATGTTAAGCTTCTCTTCTTCTGATAGAAGACGAGTAGAATATACAGTTGCGTCGGCTACGTTACGTTCTTCATTAGCAAGAACAACATATTCATCTGCAATTTCAGGTAAGATATCAATGCGTTTGTTATCAATTAAAATATATAACGTATTTAAAATAGATTCAGAAACAGATCCGAATACGTTCGCAAGAAACGTTTTCTTCTGCTCTTTTGAAATGTTCGGTTGCGTTAAAAAGCTATGTAGTTCTCCGTTCTTTACATAAACGTTTTGTACAAGGCGTAATTCCTCTTCAAACATTTCTAATACGTGTTTTTCTTTTGCAATTTTAAAAAGAGCGACAGCATAACGTTTTGCTACAATCCCATTGCTCATCGCGCTTCTCCTACTTCTTTAATATAATCGCGAATTAACTTAACTTGATCTTCTTCTTTTAACTCTTTTTCAATTACTTTAGAAGCAATTTGAACAGATAAAGAAGCGACTTGTTCTTGTAAAGCAGCAATCGCTTGCTCTTTTTCGCGTTGAATTTCTTGTACAGCAGATGCTTTAATTGATTCTGCTTCTTCTTTCGCAGCAGCAACAATAACATCTTTTTGATCTACAGCTTGTTTTTTCGCTCTTTCGATTAACTCTTGTGCTTCAACACGCGATTGTTTTAACATTTCACGTTGTTCTTCTACTAATTTCTTCGCTTCAGCGTTACTTCTTTCTGCAGCGTCGATTTCATTAGTAACATGCTCTTCACGTTCTTTCATAATTCCCATTAAAGGGCCCCACGCGAATTTGCGTAGCATTACTAATAGAAGTAAGAAAATGAACAATGTATAAGCAATCGTTCCAAATGGAATGGAAGCCCCTAATAATAAAGTTGGCACAAGGATTCACTCCCTTCAAAATATCTAAATTGATCATATGAAAAAAAAAGACATACGTTTCGTTCATAAAGCAATGGCGAAGAAAGTTCGGAAAAACACTCTTCGCCATCTATGTAAGGGGAGTCTCCCTTATTTGTTCATTACGATGAATGCAATAACTACACCGATGATTGGAAGTGCCTCAACTAAAGCAACCCCGATGAACATAATTGTTTGAAGCGCGCCTTTTAATTCTGGTTGACGAGCAACACCTTCGATTGTACGTGATACGATAAGACCGTTACCAATACCTGCACCTAATGCTGATAAACCAATTGCAATTGCAGCTGCGATTACACCTAAACTCATTTAATTTGTCCTCCTTTGTATTATAAAAAAATAAATTTTTTCTTACTTAAATTATATTAATGGTCATGGCTTACTTTATGAGCCATATAAACCATCGTTAACATAACGAAAATAAATGACTGGATTGATCCAACGAATACACTGAATCCCATCCATGCTAACATTGGTACAAGCGCACCTAATGCTCCAAGGAATGATGCCCCGCCTAACTTAGCAAGTAATCCTAATAAGATCTCACCTGCATAAATGTTACCGAATAAACGAAGACCTAACGTTAATGTGTTAGCAAACTCCTCAATAACCTTTAATGGGAATAAGAATTTCATAGGTTGGAAATAACCTTTTACGTATTCTTTCGTACCCTTCATCTTAATTCCATAATAATGGGTGAGGGTAACTACCATCACGGCTAATGTTAATGTAACTGCTGGATCAGACGTTGGTGATCTCCACCATGCAATATGTTCGCCAGCCTCAACTGTTGAATACATGAATGGTAAACCAAGGAAGTTCGATACGATGATAAACATGATAAGCGTAACGCCAAGCGTTAAGAAACGTCCACCTGTTTTCCAGTCCATCGTACTATTGATAATCCCTTTCACGAAGTCAAACACCCATTCCATGAAGTTTTGCATCCCGGTTGGGCGAAGGGCTAAACTGCGAGTTCCGATAACAGCGATTAAGAAAACTATAACTGCTGCTACAGTAACCATCATAACTGATGACAAATCGAACGTTAAACCTAGAAATTTAACTAATTTACCGTGTTCCACTAGTAATTCACCTCTCTTCCCTGCTCTTATACTCTAAATAAAGAAAATCTATGATCATGACAAGGTATCCTGTCAGCAATCCTACACCTAGGCCCCACATCGCGATTAACTCTTGATATTTGGCTGCAAATAAAATTAATAATCCAATCGTGGCGAATCTCGAATATGTACTTACCGCTGTCGCCTTAAACTTCACGTTTTCTCCATTTGTTACGCGATCCAACAGCTTGTCTGTTCTACGTGCAATGATGCGCAAACTAAGAAAACTGAAAATCGTTCCGATAATCAGC
Organism: Bacillus pretiosus; assembly: GCF_052947655.1. Taxonomy (NCBI): domain Bacteria; kingdom Bacillati; phylum Bacillota; class Bacilli; order Caryophanales; family Bacillaceae; genus Bacillus; species Bacillus pretiosus. Next base: position 5,071,636 of record NZ_CM129593.1, read on the forward strand.
CCAAGAAATACATCCTTGTAAGAGGTGAATCCCCATCCTAGCACTAGAAGCGCAAGCAAGTAGTACATATATTTCTTTTGTCTTTGGACAAGTCCATGTACGTCTATCATCATTGCTCTCCCGAATAGTAATGTCGAATGAGTCGAATCATTGCGTATATCCCTGTTCCTAATCCGAGTAATAACCCTATAATAAGAAACAACGGAAACGTTCCAACCTTACTATCAATCCACTGCCCACCAAAGATTCCAATAAGAATAGAACCGACTAACTGAGCAAGAATACCTGACATTAAAGCATAAGCTTTTATATGGCTGCGATCGTTTTTTTGCAAGGATTCATCCCTCCAATATGTAACCCTCATTCACGATGTGTTAATAATAACTCATTTTTTTGCATAAATCCTATACAAATTAAAAAGTTTACATTTTCGTCACGGAATAGATGTATTTTTGTCACTGAAAGCCCTACCATCTATCCCCGTTGTTAGCATACAATAGGGTATTAACAGTGTCAACGAGAAATCGTAAAAAATCAAAAAATTTGAGTATTAGTCATTTCCTCCCAAAAATGAAAACGTTCCCCTTCTAAATACTGGTTAGAGATATGCAATTTCTAGCAGTTTTCTCATTATAATAGAAGGAAATGTTCACAAGTTTGTCACTATTATATTTTTACGATATAACGCTTTCCTTCCATAATATAGTGCTCTTTAGACGTAAGACTTCTATATTATATGTGGTGTGTATTCAACTTATGTTGTATATACTATGTATATTTATCCCCCCTCCCCTACCTCATCAGAGTACAAAAAAACGAGAGGGGAATCCCCTCTCGTCAGTTGTCTTACTTCGTTCCGAATAAACGGTCACCAGCATCACCAAGACCTGGTACTACATATCCGTGATCATTTAATTTCTCATCTAATGCTGCTACATAAATATCAACATCAGGATGTTCTTCTTGTACTACTTTTACTCCTTCTGGAGCTGCAACGATACACATTAATTTAATTTGTTTTGCACCGCGCTTTTTCAGAGAGTTAATTGCTTCAGCTGCAGAACCACCTGTTGCTAGCATCGGATCTAGTACGATAAAGTCACGTTCTTCTACATCCGTTGGAAGTTTCACATAGTATTCTACCGGTTGTAATGTTTTAGGGTCACGGTATAAACCAACGTGTCCTACTTTTGCTGCTGGAATTAATTTCAGAATTCCATCAACCATTCCTAAACCTGCACGTAAAATCGGAATTAAACCAAGCTTTTTACCAGCGATCACTTTTGTTGTCGCTTTGCTTACAGGTGTTTCAATTTCAATGTCTTTAAGTGGAAGATCGCGAGTAATTTCGAAAGCCATTAAACTTGCTACTTCGTCCACTAATTCACGAAAATCTTTCGTACCTGTATTCTTATCGCGAATATATGTAATCTTATGTTGAATTAACGGGTGATCAAATACATACAGTTTTCCCATGTGAATCTCTCCTTTAGATGATATTCATGCGTTTGCACGCTTTTTTACACTATTTACGATTGTAAAGAAAACGCTACTAATATTCAAGGGCAAATTTGGCAAAATCATGATTTTACGATGAATCTATCTAGTATCTTTACCAATTATGGGAGCTGTATCCTTCATTATATCGCCAAAATTTATTCATCATTTGTATACATACTTAAAGAACAATATATGTCCAAAAAAAAAACTGCCAAAACAATTACGTCTCAGCAGTCTTCTTTAATCTATTATAGGTCTGTGTACATTGGGAATTTGCTCGTTAACGCTTCTACACGCTTACTTGCTTCTTCTAATGCAGCTTCATTTTCATGATTTTTTAATGTGTAAGCAATAAGTGACGCAATTTCATCCATTTCTTCTAAACCGAAACCACGAGATGTTACAGCTGCCGTACCGATACGTACACCGCTTGTTACAAATGGGCTTGCTGTTTCAAATGGAATTGTATTTTTGTTCACTGTAATACCAACTTCATCTAACACGTGCTCTGCTACTTTACCTGTGATTTCTAAGTTACGAACATCAATCAGGATTAAATGATTGTCTGTTCCACCAGAAACAAGTGTAAGTCCTTCTTTTTGAAGACCTTCAGCTAAGCGATTCGCATTATTAATGATATTTTGTGCATATGTTTTAAAATCATCTTGTAGTGTCTCACCAAATGCAACAGCTTTTGCAGCGATTACGTGCATAAGTGGACCACCTTGAATACCAGGGAAGATTGATTTATCAATTTGTTTTGCAAATTGCTCTTCACATAAAATCATACCACCACGTGGACCACGTAATGTTTTATGTGTTGTCGTTGTAACGAAATGCGCGTGTGGTACTGGGTTTGGATGTAAACCAGCAGCTACTAAACCAGCGATATGTGCCATATCAACCATAAAGTATGCACCCACTTCATCTGCAATCTCACGGAATCGTTTGAAATCGATAACACGAGGATATGCACTTGCACCTGCAACGATTAATTTTGGTTTATGTTCTTTCGCTTTTGCTAATACATCATCGTAATTAATACGGTGAGATTCAGCATCCACGCCATATTCTACGAAATTATATTGTACTCCACTGAAGTTAACAGGGCTTCCGTGTGTTAAGTGACCACCATGAGATAAATTCATACCAAGTACTGTATCGCCTTGCTCTAAAATCGTAAAGTATACTGCCATGTTCGCTTGTGCACCAGAATGTGGTTGAACATTTACATGCTCTGCACCAAAAATTTCTTTCGCGCGATCACGTGCGATATCTTCCACTACGTCTACGTGCTCACAGCCACCATAGTAACGTTTTCCAGGATATCCCTCAGCATACTTATTCGTTAAAACAGAACCTTGCGCCTCCATTACTGCTTCACTTACGAAGTTTTCCGAAGCAATTAACTCAATCTTTGAACGCTGTCTTCCTAGTTCTGCCTCAATTGCAGCAAATACCTTTTCATCTTGACGTTTTAAATGATCCACCAAAATCCCCCTTTTCTGAACGAATTACATCGATTCCCAATAGTTTTTTCTCATTTATTCAGAAAAAACGAAAATTCAGGTTGTAATTCTTTCGAACCTTCATGTTTTCAACTACATTCTAACATGACTTTCTATATCATAAAAGAAAAAAAAGACCGAAAATCGGTCTTTTCTTTCTTCTATTATAAAGTCAGACTACATACCTTTTATCTTTCGATATAAAGCTATTATGCGACTTTATAATTTTTCATGTCTAACGGCAAGTTATAGTCTCTTCCTTCGCCGCATAAACAGCACGTGCTCCACCAATTAGTTTTCCACGTGTCGTTGCCATCGTTACATGCGCACTTCCAATTTCCTTCACACCTGTACGAACCGGAACAGCTACATGCTTTAAATGCATACCAATAAATGTATCACCAATATCCATTCCTGCATCTGCTTTAATAAACTCAATTACTACCGGATCTTTCAAATTGTGATACGCATATGTTGCTAATGCACCACCTGCTGATCTAACAGGCGTAACTGTTACAATTTCAAATTGATATTTCATCGCCAACTCTCTCTCAACTACTAAAGCACGGTTTAAATGCTCGCAACATTGAAACGCCAACTCAATACCTGTTTGTTCTTGAAATTGTTTTAACTCAGAAAAAATCGCCTCTGCTACTTCCATCGTTCCTGATGTCCCAATTCTTTCTCCTAGCACTTCGCTCGTGCTACACCCCACTACAAAAATTTGTCCACTTTGTAATGAAGCTTGTTCTTGGAAATCAGCAAGCGAAATTTGTAACTGTTCTCTTACCTTTACGATTTCTGTCATTACGCCTCTTCCTTTCACAGGTTGGTTCACCAAATTATATTTCATACTACTTCTAGTTAGAATCTATTACTTTGTTTCGTATGTTTTAATTTTCCCTACGCGGTTTTCGTGACGACCACCTTCATAGTCAGTTGTTAACCAAATTTTTGCGATGTCACGTGCTAGACCTGCACCAATTACACGCTCGCCCATTGCTAACATGTTCGTATCATTATGCTCTCTCGTTGCTTTCGCACTGAAAGTATCATGAACTAATGCACAACGAATACCATTTACTTTGTTTGCTGCAATTGACATACCGATGCCTGTCCCACAAACTAAAATACCACGATCTACCTCGCCATTCGCTACCATTTCCGCTGCTGGAAACGCAAAATCAGGGTAATCAACAGAACCAGCTTCACATTCACAACCTAAATCAATATATTCAATATTTAACTCTTCTAATAAACTTACAAGTTCTTTACGGATGTTCATACCGCCGTGATCAGATGCTACTACTACTTTCATTTTTACCCCTCCAAAGTTTCAATCAATTATCTTCATTTCTCACTCGTTACCTTAACGGAACGAAGTAATCTCCAATATCGTATTATACACGAAACATCAACCTTCTGAATGTTTTTTCAGTAAAGTTTGTACAAGTTTTTCCATCTCTTCTAACGTTTCTTTATAAATAGAAAGTGAACCGCCAAATGGATCTGAAATATCCTTACTTATCCCCTCAGTTACTCCATATAATGTATCCACTTTCTTTTCAACACTCGGATAATGCCCAAGTACAATTTGCTTATGGTTTTCCGTCATTGTTACTACAATATCTGCCCAATCAATCAAAGCTTCATTTATCTGTTGCGAAGCATGATCGATTGTAATTCCCTTTTCAGCTAAAGCTTCCTTTGCATATATCGACGCATCACTTCCAGGATAGGCGAAAACACCAGCAGATTGCACTTCAAACTTCCCTTCTCCATGATGACGAAGTAACGCCTCAGCCATCGGGCTACGGCATGTATTTCCAGTGCAAACAAATAACACTCGTTCCATCCAAACCCACCCCTTTTCTTCTTTTTCCTATCTTTCATCATAACGTACATAAGAATAGAACAAAAGAAATGTGAATATACGAAAGGCGCATTTCTCTTATATTTTTTCTAAGAAAAATGCGCCTTATCCACATATATGTGAAACCCTATTTCCAAGTGCCTAGAGTATTTTAACATACATAGCAAGCGTACTACAAAACAAAAGAAGGAATCCATTTCATATGAAACGGATTCCTCTTATACAATAATTATTTCATTGTAACTTTCATTACTTCTGTTGAACCTTTTGTAGCTGTTACGCCTACAGTTGTTTTAATAGACTCAGCTGCATCTGTGTTTGTAATAACGATTGGAGTAATTGTACTTTTCGCTTTTTCACGGATTAATTCTAAGTCGAATGAGATTAATTTATCTCCAGCTTTTACAGCTTGGCCTTCAGAAACGTGAGCTTCGAAACCTTCGCCTTCCATTTTTACAGTTTCTAATCCAACGTGGATTAAAATTTCTGTACCGTTTTTCGCTTTAATTCCTACAGCATGTTTTGTGTGGAATAATTGTACGATTTCACCATCAACTGGAGATACAACTAGACCTTCAGTAGGATCGATTGCAACACCTTCACCCATCATACGACCAGCGAATACTGGATCTGGTACTTCTTCAATATTTTTCACTGCTCCAGTTAATGGAGCTACGATTGTTTCTTCATTTGTTTTTGAACCAAAACCGAATAATTTTTTAAACATAGGATAGTCCTCCTCATAATTTACCTAAAAGTTTATAGGGCAATCCCTAGTAAAACTCGGGATACATGTAAGACTTCATACTTCGAATATTATACTGTAAAAACGCTTTCGAAATAAATTACGTCATTACTAATAGACTCTTATTGTAGCTCTTTGCAAAATTCCAGTCAATTCTGATTGTCTGAATAACAATAAGAAGTTAACTTCTACTTATATTTTCTCTTTTTTTACCCGACTTGTCTAGAGGTCTTTACTACATTTTGCTTTTTGTCGCTAATTTGTAAAATTATTTTCAAACTTTTTTCGAAACCTACTTGACTAAAGTAAGTAACTATTTTATTATTACTTACATAAGATAAGTTAATAACTTTTAGGAGGGTTTTTGAAATGATGGATATCGGTCTTCTTATTATTCGTCTTATTATAGGTATTACATTCATGGGTCATGGTGCTCAAAAACTATTTGGTTGGTTCGGCGGTTACGGTTTAAAAGGAACAGGCGGCTGGATGGAGTCAATCGGTTTACGTCCTGGTGTATTCATGGCATTTATGGCTGGCGCAACTGAATTATTAGGTGGCTTCTTATTCGCATCAGGTATTTTCACTGCAATTGGTTCATTATTTATCGTTGGAACAATGTTAATGGCAATCTTCACTGTTCACGGAAAAAATGGTTACTGGGTAACACAAAACGGATATGAATACAATTTAATGTTAATCGCTGTTGCTGTCGGAGTAGCTTTAATCGGACCTGGGGCATACGTTTTATTATAATTTTTATCTTGAATTCGAGATTATTTAGACGGAACTTACTTCGATCACAATGAAGTAAGTTCTTTTTATGTAATAAAAATATTATTTTCAGCAGGAGTTTTCCACTAACATCTTGTAAACAAACAATAAGTCGTCATATTTAGAAAGGGGATTTTACGCATGTTATCCATTAATCCAAATGAACAAACGGAAAAAGAGAATTACAAATTATTAACGGGAAGTATCATTCCACGCCCTGTCGCATTCGTTACTTCTGTAACAAAAGACGGCGTATTAAACGGAGCACCGTATAGCTATTTCAATATTGTCGCTGCTAATCCACCACTTATCTCAGTTTCTGTACAACGAAAAGCAGGAACACCGAAAGATACTTCTCGAAACGCAATCGAAAAGGGTGAGTTTGTCGTACATATTTCTGATGAATCTTACGTAGAAGCAATTAACGAAACAGCGGCTAACCTCCCGCCAAATGAAAGCGAAATTGAACTAGCAAAACTAACACCAATTGAAAGTGATGTTATCTCCGTTCCAGGTGTAAAAGAAGCAAATATTCGAATGGAGTGCGTACTAGAACGCGCAATCCCTCTTGGCGGAACAGAAGACTCACCAGCTTGCGATCTACTAATCGGACGCGTCGTTCGTTTCCACGTCGCAGAACACCTATACGAAAACGGCCGCATTCATGCAGAAGGACTAAAACCAGTAAGCCGTCTAGCAGGACACAACTACGCAAAACTAGGAGAACAATTTGAATTGGTAAGGCCTATCTAAAAGTGGAAGTGGCCCGCTTAGCTCTGACCGGCTAAGGTTCTCTCGCACAAAAGGTGCTTTTTACCTTTCGTGCGGGAGGTTGTTAGATGCGAAGAGCTAGTCGCTGGAACCGGATATATCTAAAAGCGGAGGCGGCTCGTTCAGAATCGCAGGGCATTGGAGCTCTCGACCTTGAAGTGCTTTTTGCTTCGAGCGAGAGAGCGAATGTAACTCAATTACTTCCATCACTCAAACATAAAATCCCCTGCTATTTAGCAAGGGATTTTATCATTGTAATTCTTCCTTTTTTTCCTCTAAAGTAGATACTTTCTCTTTTTTCGGTTTCCCAAGCTTAATTACTAAGAAATATAGGGAAAGCAATGTAATAAGAAAAACGATTATAAACGGATACGGAGAATAAAAGGCACGCGCTGCCTCCGTTTTTCCCGCAACAAACTTCAATGACTCAATATCTAAAAACTCAGCAAACATTTGTACACCGAGCATACTAAACCAAAAAACAAAAAAACTAATAATAATACCAAAAACTTGCTTCAATCTCGTCATTCATCTCATCCTTTCTATATCTATAATTTTTTAGCGCAATCAGTATAGTATAAATAAAACTATGCACAGAAAGGAGCTATCTTACCATTCGCGAATTAACTTCATCCAACCTAAAATTGAAATTTGCAAAATAATACCCCAAATAACAAGCCGTATTAACCACCTAGGGAAAAAAGTTAAAAATCGAATATACCATTCCAATAATTTATTCATAACTCCCTCCTATTTAAAATTATATAGGAAAAAGGAGATATAATCCAAATCCAACGAGAATGATACCACCTACTATCTCGCCATATGTGCCGAGCATATCTTTTGCATGTCTACCAATTAATAAACCAATCCACGCTAATAACATACTAACAAATCCAAAAAGTAATATCGTAATAATTGTCTGCGCCCCGTAAATACCAAGACTAAGGCCTACTGAAAAACTATCTATACTAACGCCAAATGCAAATACGAATAAACTAATTCCAATAGGGGCCGTTCTAGTCTCTTCATTCTCCAAAATAGATGAATACACAATATAGAATCCTAGTCCAATTAATAAAATAGCACCTGCAAAATGTGCAATGTCTCCATACTGTTCTGATAAAAAACGACCTAATACCATCCCTATAAATGGCATGATAATATGAAATATCCCTATAGTCATACCGATATACAGGATTTGTCTTAACTTTAAGGTCATCATCCCCATACCAAGACTCACCGAGAACGCATCCATCCCTAAAGCGAATGCCATAATTATTAAAGGTATTAGCTGTTCAAACGTCATTCATGTCCCTCCTCGGACGTGCTACTTCAAAATATGCTTATCCGAGGAGAAATATTCGGTTTGCTAATCGTACCTTACGATTCAGTAATAACCTGATGGCCTGCCGCTTTCGTTAAGCGATTCATAATGGCATTCCCTATTCCTTCATTCGGGAATGATTCACTAAAAATAACATCCACTTCACTTGCATCAAACGTTCTAAGTACATCATATAATTTAGTCGCAACGCTAGCTAAATCGCTTCGAACACCACAAGATAATACAACATCCGCGCTATATACATGCTGATATTCTTCCGTCGTTAATACACCTACTTTAAATCCTTCTTCCTTTTTCTTATCCACAATAAGCTGAATAAATTCACGTGAGCCCTCAACAATACTAAGCGGCGCTTTCGGTGCATAATGTGTATATTTCATTCCAGGTGATTTCGGTTTTTCCTTCTCATCCTTTAAAGCCGGATCTAAAGAAACAGTACCGATTACCGCTTCTAATTGTTCTTTCGTAATCCCACCTGGGCGTAATATCGTTGGAACCTCGCTCGTACAATCAATTACAGTCGATTCAACACCTACTCCCGTCGCACCACCATCTACAATACCTGCAATTTTCTCATTTAAATCTTCATATACGTGAGAAGCTAGTGTCGGACTTGGGCGCCCAGAGCGATTCGCACTCGGTGCTGCAACAGGCACATTTGCCTCTTCAATAAGAGCAAGCGCTACTGGATGATCAGGCATTCTTACTCCAACCGTATTAAGTCCTGCCGTCACCTTCTCTGAAATCCCTTCTTTTCTAGGTAAAATAATTGTTAACGGGCCTGGCCAAAAATGCTCCATTAACTTCTCTGCAACTGGCGGGATTTCTTTCACAATCCCATCTAACTGTGATTTTGTACCGATGTGGACAATAAGTGGATTATCACTCGGTCTTCCTTTCGCTTCAAAAATTTTCGCGATTGCTTCATCATTCATCGCGTTTGCACCTAGTCCATATACCGTTTCTGTAGGGAAGGCAATCGCCTCATTTTCCCTTAATAATTTTGCTGCTTCTTGTAACTGTGGATAATATTTTTTTCTTTCCACAACATTATCCACAACCCACATATTTGTATGCATTTTTTCCCACGTCCTTTTCTACCCTGAAATACTTGTCTATTTTTAGTTTACTATGAGATTTATCCAAAAGACAAACAAGGTTTATCCACAAAATGTGGATAAACCTAATTAATCCGTGGATAACTTTGTGAATAGCTGACAATTTAGTATTATTGCATTTGGCTCTTTTATATTTTTACAAAAGTGTTCTAACTGTCGAATTCCCTCTGGTACGTTTTCTTTCTCTATAGTAACAAAGTCAAAAAACTGAAAGATTGTTATAGATTGTGGATGATTTGTTAGTAAGTACAATTGTCGAATATTTTTTTCGTTCATATACTGCAAAAACATTTCAAAAAAATATAAGAAAGTCTGTTTATCCACATTAGGTGTGAATAAACAAGAACGAATCAGTGCGTGTTCTTCACTTTGTTCATATCCGATGACAGCCCGTATTTCTTCCGCCTCTTCCAAAATCATAAATTGCGCGTACAACTCATTTATTTTATCATCTTTTTTATTAGCTTGTCCGAAAAAAGAATGCAATCTTTCCACATCTGTTTTCGTAGCAAAATATACTTTCTTCATAGTAAATCCCTCCTCTTTGTTATATATGAGAAGGGACCTACTAATAGTACTATTTAGAGAATAAAGATGTAAAAGCTTCTACAATAAATAACTTAACTTCTGGCTTTTCTTCTTCCTCCTCTACTTTTACATACTCATTTTGTTTTTCTTGCTTTTGTTCCACAGGTTTCTCCACTTTTTCCACAGCTTTTGTTTCTTCTTTACTTACAGGTTGTTCTTCTACTTTTGTTTCATTTTTTACTACTTTCTTTTCAGAAGCTGTTACTTTTTTTGCGACTCCCTGCTTTACAGCTTTCTTTTCTTTCACCTCATCCTCTTTTTTCTCTTCTGTATTTACTACTTCTTCATCATCTATTTTTTTTACTTGCTCCTCTTCAGGAGATTCAGCCTTCACAACATGTTCTTCTTTCCTTACAGCTGTACCACTTGAAAAATCTAAGAAACACATCGGTGGAAATAATACACACCACCAGTTTGCCCCTTCCCCTTCCCCAATTGTAATCAATACCGCCTCATATTCCCCTGCTGGATAAATAAAATTACCATATACCTTTGTAGGGAACTTTACATTCTTACTAAATTTCACTTGAAATGAATCTTTACTTCCTTCTTTTTTCAACGTATTTGCCACTGTTTTTTCGATTTCTGGAATATGACTTTGAATGACTTTACGTGCCTCTTCAAATGAAGTTAAATCTGCTACCCATCCATCAATTTGTGCTTTTACTTCATCACGCACTTTGCGCTTTAAAGCCTGATCTTTATCTGAATCACTATTTGCTAAAATCCGTAATCGAACGGCCTCTTTCGGAATAACTGAAGGCCCTTTCGCATCAGCTTTCATATATCCAAACTGCACAAGCAACTGTGCACCAATTAATAATAGAAGAAGATAAGCAATAACTTGTTTTTTCATTTCCTCCACCGTCCCTTCTACAAACAGTGTGGACAGACTTTCATCTTTCTAAACTATTAAATTCAAAATCTATATAAATTTTTCCACAAAAAAATAGAGTAAGGTGTGAACCTTACTCCATCTCTGCAAATACCATACGATCTTTTCCATTAATATCAAAAACAACCTCAACATGAGCATGTGGAAAAGCTTGTTGTAACAACCCTTTTACATCCTCACCTTGCCCTACTCCAATTTCAAATGCCACAATTGCTTTCTTCTTCAACACATTCGGCAACTCTTCCATAAAACGGCGATAGAAATCTAATCCGTCTTCACCGCCAACAAGTGCTCTCTTTGGCTCATGCTCTTTCACCACAGGAGAAAGGCCACGCCAATCCTCTTCCGGTATATATGGAGGGTTTGAAACAACAACATCTAACTTTTGACCTGTTTTATAAAATGGTGACAATAAATCACCATGATAGAACGTTACTTCTGCGCCCAAAGTTTTTGCATTTTCTTTTGCAACTTCAATCGACTCTTGTGCAATATCTACCGTATACACATGAAGATTTTTATTTTCTAAAGCAAGCGTAATAGAAATCGCTCCACTACCTGTACCAATGTCCGCCACATGTAGTTTCTCATCGCCAAAATGACGCTCGATTCTTTCTAACACTCCCACTATAAGCTCTTCTGTTTCCGGTCTGGGTATTAATACTTCTTCATTCACAAAGAACGACCGTCCATAAAACATTTCATAACCAATCATATATTGAATAGGAATACCTTCTACATGCTTGTGAATAAACTCCGTAAAACTCGTTTCTTGTTCCACAGTTATTTCTTCACGCATATTCATGAGCATTCCGGTTCTGTTCGTCTTTAATACATGACAAAGGACAAGTTCTCCCGCATTTTCATCTCGTCCATTTTCCTGTAAAAAAGAAGAAGCCCATTTCAGGGCTTCATAGACACGCATTACTCAGCTGCCTCCATCTTTTGAGCCTGATCTTCCATCACTAAGGCATTGATGAAATCATCTAACTTACCTTGTAAGATTTGATCTAGCTTTTGAATCGTTAAACCGATTCGATGGTCTGTAACGCGGTTTTGCGGGAAATTATACGTACGAATACGCTCTGAACGATCACCCGTACCAACAGCTTGTTTACGGTTTTGATCATACTCAGCTTGCGCTTCTTGTCTAAACTTATCATAAACACGTGCGCGTAATACTTTCATCGCTTTTTCTTTATTCTTGATTTGTGATTTCTCATCCTGACACGATACAACTACACCAGTCGGTAAATGCGTTAAACGTACCGCTGACATCGTTGTATTAACACTTTGTCCACCAGGACCACTAGAAGCAAACGTATCAACACGAACATCTTTTTCATGAATACTAATTTCTACTTCTTCTGCCTCTGGTAATACAGCTACAGTTGCTGTAGATGTATGAATACGTCCACCAGATTCCGTTTCAGGAACACGTTGTACACGGTGAGCACCATTCTCGAATTTCAGCTTCGCGAACGCACCTTTACCGTTAATCATAAAGATAATCTCTTTATATCCACCTAACTCTGTATAGCTCGCTTCGATAATTTCAGTTTTCCAACCTTGTACCTCAGCATAACGGCTATACATACGATATAAATCACCAGCAAATAAAGCGGCCTCGTCACCACCAGCAGCACCACGAACCTCAACGATAACGTTTTTATCATCATTAGGGTCTTTTGGAACAAGTAAAATTTTCAGACGCTCTGACAATTCTTTATCTTGCCCTTCTAATTCAGAAACCTCTTCTTTTACCATGTCACGCATATCAGCGTCTAACTTATCTTCTAACATTGCTTTTGCATCTCTTAATTGCTCACGAACATCTTTATACTCACGGTACACCTCTACCGTTTCCTGCATATCAGATTGTTCCTTTGAATACTCACGAAGCTTATTCGTATCGCTAATAACCTCTGGATCACTTAACAATTCATTTAACTTCTCATAACGATCTTCTACAGCCTGCAAACGATCTAACACACCATTCACCTCTACATCCTAGTATCTAATACAAATAGTATATGGTACTTAATCAAAAAAACGCAAATTATATTTAAAAGCGTAAGCGGCTTGCTCAGAATCGCAGGACATTGGAACTCTCGACCTTGAAGCGCTCTTTGCTTCGAGCGAGAGAGTGAAATGGCCGGAGATTCTAGCCGCTGGAGCTAGATAATATTTAAAAGCGCAAGCGGCTCGCTCAGCTCTGACTGCCTAAAGTTCTTAGCTGTACGAAGAGCCGGCCACCAATCTTCATCTATTTTCGAAAAAAACCCGCTCTACATAGCGAGTTTCATTTATCTTTGTTTTGTAGGTACTGCATGACAATGACGACAACGTGGTTCATACGATTCTGAAGCCCCAACTAAAATAATTGGATCATCAAATGTCGCTGGTTCTCCATCGATTAAACGTTGCGTACGACTTGCAGGAGATCCGCATGCAGAACACACTGCCTGCAACTTAGTTACATGTTCAGCAATCGCCATCAGCTGAGGAACTTGTCCAAATGGTAGACCACGGAAATCTTGGTCTAATCCAGCTACAATGACACGATAGCCACGATTTGCCAATACTTGCACCACTTCCACAATGTCCCCATCAAAAAATTGTACCTCATCGATTGCAATAACATCCATTTCTTCTGCTACATGGTTAAATATATCTTTTGAAGCTGAAACAGGAACTGCTTTAACCTTTAATCCATTATGTGATACAACATCTTCTTCACTATAACGATTATCAATACATGGTTTAAATACAATCGCATGTTGTTTCGCAAACTGCGTACGTCGTATACGGCGGATGAGCTCTTCTGATTTTCCAGAAAACATACTCCCGCAAATCACTTCAATCCAACCATTTTGATTCATTAAGTACATTGAGCTCTCCTTTCATCTACTTTCCTAATCCAAAGTAGGGTAAAGGTTTAATATTTTTGCAAAAAAAACAGACAAGCGAATACATACACTTGCCTGTTTTATGTTCTTTATTACTTGATACCGTATTTCTTATTGAAGCGGTCAACACGTCCGTCTGCAGTAGCAAACTTCTGACGTCCAGTGTAGAATGGGTGAGAATCAGAACTGATCTCAATTTTTAGTAATGGATAAGTGTTACCATCTTCCCACTCAACAGTTTCGCTAGAGCCTTTAGTAGACCCGCTTAAGAATTTGAAGCCTGTGTTCGTGTCCATAAATACAACTTTATTGTAATTTGGATGGATTCCTGCTTTCATTCTTTTCATCTCCTTCCGCCCTGAATCATTTTCGAAACAGAGTTTTTCATCTTCAGCTGCTTGCACAACTATATTGATGAAACACATATGATGAAATTATAACAAGGCTAACTCCATTTTGCAACTACCTGTTTTTGTCTTTTTAAAATTTAAAAGCGCAACCGGCTCGTTCAGAATCCGGGACACTTCAAACTCTCGACCCAAATATAATTTTTATCTCAAAAAATAAAATTTTTCCCATATATTACTCTCTCTAATATTCCCTTAAAAAACATAAAAAACTCGCTTACTACGAAATAAGCGAGTCCCAATCTTTTCCCTTTACTTAGTTGTTACATATCTTTTTGAGTCTGCAACAATGTTTTGTAAAAATTCTTCATTTGTCTTTGTTTGACGAAGTTTACGTAAGAAACCTTCGACAAAGTCTGGTGTATCACGCATTGTTTTACGAATACCCCATAGCTTGTCTAAATGTTCTTTCGGAATTAATAGATCTTCTTTACGTGTACCAGAACGGCGAATATCAATTGCCGGGAAGATACGACGCTCAGCTAATGAACGATCTAAGTGAAGTTCCATATTTCCAGTTCCTTTAAATTCTTCGTAAATTACATCGTCCATACGAGATCCTGTATCAACAAGCGCTGTTGCTAAAATCGTTAAGCTACCGCCTTCTTCAATATTACGTGCAGCTCCAAAGAAACGCTTCGGTCTATGGAAGGCAGCTGGGTCGATACCACCCGATAATGTTCTACCACTTGGTGGAATAACAAGGTTGTAAGCTCGCGCTAAACGGGTAATACTATCCATTAAAATGATAACATCTTTCTTGTGCTCTACAAGACGCATTGCACGTTCTAACACAAGTTCCGCTACTTTAATATGATTTTCTGGTACTTCATCAAAAGTAGAGCTTACAACATCTCCTTTAACAGAACGTTCAATGTCTGTTACTTCCTCTGGACGCTCATCAATTAAAAGTACAATTAATTCAGCTTCCGGATGATTTGTTGTAACACTGTGTGCAATTTCTTTTAATAGACTCGTTTTACCAGCCTTTGGAGGCGCGACAATTAAACCACGTTGTCCAAATCCAACTGGTGCGATTAAATCCATGATGCGTGTCGGTAACTTTTTCGGTTCCGTTTCCAATTTCATTTGGCGATCTGGGTATAATGGTGTTAATGCAGGGAAATGCACACGCTCTTTTGCTGACTCTGGATCATCTCCGTTTACAGCTTCAACTTGTAATAATCCAAAATAGCGTTCATTTTCTTTCGGAGGTCGTACTTTACCAGAAACCTTGTCTCCATTACGTAAATCGAAACGACGAATTTGCGAAGCTGAGATATAAATATCTTCTGAGCTTGGAGAATAGTTGATAGGACGTAGGAATCCAAATCCTTCTGATTGAATAATTTCTAATACGCCTTCCATGAAGAAGAAACCTTCTTTTTCTGCTCGAGCTTTTAGGATAGCGAAGATTAACTCTTTTTTCGTTAATTTGCTATAATACGAAATCTTAAATTCTTTCGCAAGCTCGTATAACTCTTTTAATTTCATGTTTTCTAATGCTGCAATTGACAAATTCATTCAGACACCACACTTTAACGTTATTCTCTTTTCACATGGGTAAAGGGAAAAAATACGGAAGGCAAATAATTAATAATGAAAGGCAATAAGTTCAAGTAGGGTAATATTCACTATTGTAACCCTTTTATCTAGTTTTAATCAATACGTTGAAACACAAATACAAGAAGCGAAGACAAGAAAATTTGTCTTCGCTTTTATTTAACCTAGTTCCAGTAGCTAGTATGGTCAGGAGCTACAATGCCCTGCGATTCTGAACGAGCCGCTTACGCCTTTTACTTAATCCAGTTCCAGCGGCTAGAATCTCCAGTCATTTCACTCTCTCGCTCGAAGCAAAAAGCGCTTCAAGGTCGAGAGTTCCAATGCCCTGCGATTCTGAACGAGCCGCTTGCACTTTTTATTTAATAACCAAGTTCGGTTTTTTATTCAAGCTATGACGTCCGTCTACGAAGCGTACTGTGCCTGATTTTGCACGCATAACAAGGGATTGTGTTGTTCCTACGCTACCTTTAAATTGAACGCCGCGTAATAGTTCTCCGTCTGTTACGCCTGTTGCCGCAAAGATTGCATCGTCACCTTTTACTAAGTCTTCCATGCGAAGGATACGATTTATATCTTCAATACCCATTTTTTTACAACGAGCTAATTCAGCTTCATTTTGAGGCAGAAGCTTTCCGTGGATTTCTCCACCTAAACATTTTAATGCAACTGCTGCTAATACACCCTCAGGTGCTCCACCAGAGCCGAATAAAATATCTACACCTGTGCGATCAAATGCAGTGTTAATTGCTCCAGCCACATCGCCATCGTTAATTAATTTAATACGAGCACCAGCTTTACGAATTTCTTCGATAATCGCTTGATGACGTGGACGGTTTAAAACTGTCGCTACAACATCTTCAATATCTTTATTTTTCGCTTTCGCAACCGCACGTAAGTTATCGATAATAGGCGCATCAATATCGACCGCCCCAACCGCTTCTGGGCCAACCGCGATTTTATCCATGTACATGTCAGGAGCATGTAACAAATTACCATGATCTGCAATTGCAATAACAGCAAGAGCATTCCATCCACCAGCTGCTACGATGTTTGTCCCTTCTAAAGGATCAACCGCAACGTCTACACGTGGTCCATATCCTGTACCTAATTTCTCTCCGATATACAGCATTGGTGCTTCGTCCATCTCGCCTTCACCAATTACAACTGTACCTTTCATCGGGATTGTATCAAATACATCACGCATAGCTGATGTTGCTGCACCGTCTGCCTCATCCTTTTTCCCGCGCCCCATCCAACGCGCTGATGATAATGCTGCAGCCTCTGTTACACGTACTAACTCCATAGATAAACTTCTTTCCACGATAATCCCTCTCCTTTAAGTCTTTATATTTCTGCCGTATTTTGTGAACCGTGTTTCTCTACAAAGTATACTTCCGCAAGTAGTGATGCTTCGCTTCCCCCTTGCGGAAGTATCACTTATGCGTTCTTCATCTCTTCAATTTCTTGGTTTGTCATTTGTTCTCGCCAAATATTTGCGCCAAGACCTTTAAGCTTGTCTACTATATTTTCATAACCTCGATCAATATGCTCAAGTCCGGTTACTTCTGTAATTCCATCCGCCATTAACCCCGCAATAACAAGAGCCGCTCCAGCTCGCAAATCACTTGCTTTCACTTTTGCACCTTGCAATAAAACAGGACCAGTTACAATTGCCGAACGACCTTCCACTTTAATTTGTGCATTCATACGACGTAATTCATCAATGTGTTTAAAGCGTGCGCCGTAAATCGTATCCGTTACAACACCCGTTCCGTGCGCCTTTGTTAAAAGCGTTGTAAATGGTTGTTGTAAATCTGTTGGGAATCCTGGATATACAAGCGTTTTTATATCAACTACTTTTAACCTTCTATTACCGTTCACTGTAATTTGGTCATCGTTCGTTTCAACTTGGACACCAGCTTCTCTTAACTTCGCTGTAACTGACTCTAAATGCTGAGGAATCACATTATCAACCGTTATTTCTCCTCCTGATGCAGCTCCTAAAATCATATACGTACCCGCTTCAATACGATCCGGAATGATCGTATGGTGACAACCGTGCAGTGAATCCACACCATCAATTCGGATTACATCTGTGCCCGCACCTTTAATGCGTGCACCCATGCTTGTTAACAATGTAGCTACATCAATAATCTCTGGTTCTTTCGCTGCGTTTTCAATAACAGTTCTACCTTTCGCTCGCACAGCTGCTAGCATAATATTAATTGTAGCTCCTACACTAACAACATCTAAATAAATGCGTGCCCCGCGCAATTCATCTGCTCTTAAATAAATCGCACCCTGTTCATTCGTAACATGTGCACCTAACGCTTCAAATCCTTTAATATGCTGATCAATAGGCCTCGGTCCTAAATGACATCCACCTGGAAGCCCAATAACAGCTTTTTTAAAACGGCCAAGCATCGCACCCATTAAATAATAAGAAGCACGCAATTTTTTCACTTTTCCATTCGGTAAAGGCATTGCAACCATGTTAGAAGGATCAACTATCATCTCTTCCTCCTGTCCATAAGCTACTCTTCCTCCAATCTCCTCTAGCAAGTCTCCTAACATTTTCACGTCCGAAATATTAGGGACACCACCAATAGTTACTGGAGTATCTGCTAAAATTGTCGCTGGAATTAGTGCAACGGCGCTGTTCTTTGCACCACTCACTCGAATTGTTCCATTTAAAGCTCTTCCGCCTTCAATTAGCAATTTTTCCATATTGAGCTCCCTTCTTGTGAATGTATTTACTTTCTATATCCTTATAGAAAGCTCCCCTTAAGAATCTCAATCACTCTTTCCACCCTAACACTCAATAAATAGGAAACCATTATCTTCATTTCTCCCGTAGTACGAATAGATAAAGATTAACTATTCATTGAATTTACTTTATCAATTTAGATACATTATCACATTTATTAATAGGACTATGCACATTATTTTCTATTCCAAAAACAAAATGATAAAAATCTTTAGACTTGTTCACGCTTTCATTATACAACGAAAGGAAACCGTCTAAAAGACTAGACGGTTTCCAAAACGGAATTTTATTCTTACGCTTTACCGTTAGAACCGAATTCACGCATTTTACCAGCAACAGTTGCTTTAATAGCGTCGCGGCCAGGTCCAATATATTTACGAGGATCGTAAACTTCTTGGTCTTTGCTTAATGCTTCACGAACAGCTTTTGTAAACTCAATTTGGTTCTCAGTGTTTACGTTAATTTTTGAAGTACCTAAAGAAATAGCTTTTACGATATCAGCAGTTGGGATACCAGTACCACCGTGTAATACTAAAGGTACGCCAGTGAAGTCACGAACTTGTTCCATTTCAGCGAATCCTAAGTTAGGCTCACCTTTGTAAGGACCGTGTACAGAACCTAAAGCTGGAGCTAGGCAATCGATACCTGTTGCTTCAACAAGGTGCTTACACTCTGCTGGATCAGCGTAAATTACGCCTTCAGCGATGATGTCGTCTTCTTGTCCGCCAACTGTTCCAAGCTCAGCTTCAACAGATACGTTACGAGCGTGTGCGTATTCTACTACTTTTTTAGTAGTTTCAACGTTTTCTTCGAATGGGTGGTGAGAAGCGTCGATCATTACAGATGTGAAACCTGCATCGATTGCTTCTTTACATTTTTCGAAGCTTGAACCATGGTCAAGGTGAATCGCTACAGGAACAGTGATGTTCATTTCTTCGATTAAAGCTTTAACCATAGCTACAACTGTTTTGAAACCAGTCATATGACGAGCTGCACCCTCAGATACACCTAGGATTACAGGAGACTTTTCTTCTTCCGCAGCAGCTAAGATAGCTTGAGTCCACTCTAAGTTGTTCATGTTGAATTGACCAACTGCGTATTTTCCTTCTAGTGCTGTGTTTAGCATTTCTTTCATAGAAACTAAAGGCATGGTGAATCCTCCTAAAAAACGTTTTTTGTATCCGATAAGTTCTTATCGCTGGTAGTATGACCAGAATAAGGTAAAATATGTATATTTACATACCGGACTTTTTTCTACACTCAATAGGATAACAACTTGTACTCAAAAACTCAACCGTATTCACCTGCTCAATAGTCCATGTAAACGCTTTTTTCCATATTTTTTATAAAAAATTCATTTTTTACGCCTCTACAGCAAGCTGTTCTCTCACCGCTTGACGAATCTCATCAATATCAAACGGTTTAGCAAAGTGCATTAAAGCTCCTAAATCTTTCGCTTCTTGGATCATATCAAGCTCTCCGTAAGCAGTCATTAAAATTACTTTAATACTCTCATCAATTTCCTTTACATGTTTTAAAATCTCTATACCATCCATACCTGGAATTTTCATATCTAACACTACTAAATCTGGATTATCTTTTTTCACGATATCTAAAGCTTGAAATCCATTCGCTGCTTGGAATGTCTGATAACCTTCTTTTTGGAACACTTCATGTAATAGCACACGAATGCCATATTGATCATCAACGATTAAAATTTTACCTTCCATAACTCCCAACCTTTCTGTGTAAATACAAGATTTAAAGCTTCTTATATCTTAACGATTAATTTTCGCTATTCTTTGGCAAATTCCTTCCTATTCTTTCTTATTTTACCGTTTCCTATTTTGTTATGCTACCCTTCGATTTCACCTTTCTAAAAAAATAAACTATAATGAAAGCCGGTAAACACGTACGAAAGGGAGTAACATTATGTTAAAAATTTTTTCAACTCAATTAAGTGGTTATTTCTCCAGAGTTTCTCAAAAAGAAGAAATGAATATAGAAGATAGCGCCCGTCTACTTGCTCAAGCATTAGTTGGCGACGGTTTCATTTATTTACATGGTACAAATGAAATGGAGGGCGTTGTCGCTGAAGCATTATTCGGTACTGAGCCAATGAAGCAAGCAAAACGATTATTTGAAAATGGTAAAGAAGTAGAAGTAACTTCTGCAGACCGTGTACTTCTTATTAGCCGTTTTTCAACAGATGAAGAAGTTGTAGCAATGGCAAAAAAACTTCAAGCTGATGGACACTCTATTGTCGGCATCTCTGCTATTCAAGAAGGTACTGAATCACTAGAACAATATACAGATGTACATATTGATACTAAGCTGTTAAAAGGCCTTATTCCAGACGATGAAGGCAATCGCTACGGATTCCCAAGTTTAATGATAGCTTTATTTGCATATCATGGGATCAAATTTACAATCGATGAAATGTTAAATGAATATTAAAAAAAGCGCCCTATTTCAGGCGCTTTTTTTATTACTTGCTCTCTTTATTCGTAATAGAAGCACTTACGAAGTCATGGAACAATGGTTGTGGACGGTTTGGACGAGATACAAGTTCTGGATGGAACTGTGCCGCCACGAACCAAGGGTGGTCTTTTAATTCAATGATTTCAACTAGACGACCGTCTGGGCTTGTACCAGAGAATACAAATCCTGCTTTTTCCATATCCGGACGGAATTGATTGTTGAACTCATAACGATGACGATGACGCTCATATACAACCGGCTCGTTGTAAGCATTGTAAGCATTTGTTTCTTCAGCAAGCTTACATGGGTATAGACCAAGACGAAGTGTGCCACCTAAGTCTTCTACATCTTTTTGTTCTGGTAATAAGTCAATGATTGCATAAGGTGTGTCAGGATTAATTTCAGAAGAGTTAGCTCCTTCTAATCCTAATACGTTACGTGCGAATTCGATTGATGCAAGTTGCATACCTAGGCAAATTCCTAAGAATGGAACTTTGTTTTCACGAGCATATTGAATTGCAACGATTTTACCTTCTACACCACGATCGCCGAATCCACCAGGTACAAGGATACCATCTGTGTCACCAACTAATTCTTGTACGTTCTCTGGTGTTACGTGCTCAGCGTTTACCCATTTCACTTCTACATCTGTGTCGAATGAATAACCCGCATGACGAAGTGCTTCTACAACAGAAATATATGCATCTTGAAGCTCTACGTATTTACCAACAAGAGCAATTTTTGTTTTCTTAGAAAGGTTACGTACTTTATTAACTAGCGCAGTCCACTCTGTCATATCTGCAGCTGGATTGTCTAATTTTAAGTGATCGCAAACGATTTGGTCCATATTTTGTTCTTGAAGAGATAATGGAACCGCATATAAAGTATCTGCATCGCGTGCTTCGATAACTGCTTTTGTATCAATGTCACAGAATAATGCAAGCTTGTCTTTCATATCTTGAGAAACAGGCAATTCTGTACGAACAACGATAATATTTGGTTGAATACCTAAGCTGCGAAGCTCTTTAACGCTATGTTGCGTTGGTTTTGTTTTCATTTCACCCGCTGCTTTTAAGTACGGGATTAACGTACAGTGAATGTACATTACATTGTCACGACCGATGTCGCTCTTAATTTGACGGATTGCTTCTAAGAATGGTAGAGACTCGATGTCACCAACAGTTCCACCAATTTCTGTAATAACAACATCCGCGTTTGTTTCGCGACCAGAACGGTATACACGCTCTTTAATTTCGTTAGTAATGTGAGGAATAACCTGAACTGTTCCTCCTAGGTATTCACCACGACGCTCTTTTTGAAGAACTGAAGAGTAAATTTTACCTGTTGTTACGTTGCTGTATTTGTTTAAGTTGATGTCAATGAAACGCTCATAGTGACCAAGGTCTAAATCAGTTTCTGCACCATCATCTGTTACGAATACCTCACCGTGTTGGTATGGGCTCATAGTCCCTGGGTCTACGTTAATGTATGGATCAAACTTTTGAATCGTTACGTTTAAACCACGATTTTTTAAAAGTCTTCCAAGAGATGCTGCTGTAATACCTTTTCCTAAAGACGATACTACACCGCCTGTTACAAAAATATACTTAGTCATGAAAAAGCTCCCTCCTATTTTGCTGTTATATAATCACCGTTGCAAAGCGCAACGTATGTAGATAACACTGTATCCATCTTATTGTTAGACTCTTTTTATTTTCTAAACAAAAAACAAAAAAGAAAATTGCTCCCCTCATCACATAAAGTAATAAGTAGGGAGCAATTTTCTTTTATATTTACACTTTAAAAGTATTATCGTCCTTTTTTAAAGAGCCCAAAAATGATTCTACATGGACGATAATGAAAAGTCAAGAACTACAGTTCTTCCTCTTCTTCTTCTTCAGCTTCAGCTTCATCGTACTCAAGTTCTTCTTCGGCGAAGTCATCGTCATCATCTTCATCTAAATCATCAAGATCATCGTCGTCTCCGTCTTCTTCTTCAAGAACCTTGTCCAAATCTTCTACCTCTTCTTCATTTGCGTCTGCATCGTCGAAGTCTTCATCTTCTTCGATGTAGTCGTCAAAACCGTCCTCTTCAACTTTACGTTTCTTCTTCGGTTTTGGCTGAGGTAAGATTTCTTCATCAATTTGCTCATATGGGTACCAGCTACGTAGTCCCCAACGATTTTCTCCTAAATTAATGAAACGTCCATCGATGTTTAAATCTGTATAAAATTGTGCGAGTTTCGCATTAACTTGCTCTTGAGATAGTCCCAGCACTTGAGCGATTTCTCGAACCAACTCGTTGAATGTCGTTGCTTGTCTTTTATCCCCTAAAACGCTATGTACAACTTCAATCATTGAACATTCTTTTAGCTCTTCTGGTGAATATTGCTTAAAATTCACTTATGCGGCACTTCCTTTCTTCAAATATAACCTTATATATAACGGTCTGCTTAAAAAAATCCATACTATTCATTATAAACAAAAGTCGCACAAATATGCTACAAAAAAAACGGGAAACTTTAATATGATAATAAAATTATAATTTGTCTATTCCTTATTTCGGAAACATATGCGCTCCTTGCAGTACATACCTAATTTGCATTTCTGTATATTCTTCAAGCGTATACAGTTTTTGCAGGGCCCAACGTCTAAATCCCCACATTTGTCCTTGTATGAAAATGTTATGTGCAAGAAGCTGTATCTCTTTTTTATTTAATGTAAATGTCCCATTTTCTGTACACTGCTCTAAAATATTCTCAAACATTCCGACCATTTGAAACTCTTTTTCTAATACATATGGGAGTGATTCTTTCGGTAAAAAACGTACCTCTTGATACATAATTAATACTTCTTCTTGCAATTCATCCATCACTTTAAAATAATTCTTTATCGCTATCTTTAAGCTTTCTATACTTCCCTTCTCTGTACACACTACTTCCTCTAATCTTTCTTTTACATGTTCATAAATACTATCACAAACTAAATATAAAACATCATCTTTTGTACGAATGTACTCATAAAGTGTTCCAATACTAAACCCAGCCGCCTTCGCAATCTCTCTCGTTGTTGTACGTGGGAACCCTTTTTGCTTAAACAATTGCACCGCACCTTTAATCATTTGTTCACGTCTTAACGCAACTAATTTTTCATCTTTCACGGACGCATGTACATTATGTTTAACCATCCCCTTCACCTCTCTCTATTATTTTTTGGAAGGAAAAAGCGTAGGAAAATACCTACGCCTTTGCTCCTACTTCGTTAACATACGAGAAATTACAAGCCTTTGAATCTCTTGTGTTCCCTCATATATTTGTGTAATCTTTGCATCGCGCATATAACGCTCTACTGGATAATCTTTCGTATAACCGTAACCACCAAATACTTGTACCGCTTCAGTCGTCACCTTCATCGCTGTATCGCCTGCAAATACTTTTGACATCGCTGACTCTTTCCCATACGGAAGCCCTTCCGATTCAAGCCAAGCCGCTTGATATGTTAGAAGACGCGCCGCCTCCACATCCGTTGCCATATCTGCAAGTTTAAAGCCAATTCCTTGCTGCGCCGCAATTGGTTTCCCAAACTGATGACGCTCTCTTGCATACTCTACAGAAGCATCTAAAGCCCCTTGCGCAATACCGACTGCTTGCGCGGCAATACCATTACGGCCGCCATCTAATGTTTGCATCGCAACTTTAAATCCTTGCCCCTCTTCCCCTAGTAGGTTCTCTACAGGAATACGGCAATCTTCGAACATAATTTCAGTTGTTGGTGAAGAGCGAATCCCTAACTTGCTTTCCTTCTTCCCAACTGAAAATCCTGGTGTATCACTTTCCACAATAAACGCGCTCGTACCACGCTGCTTCGATTCGGGATCAGTTAACGCAAAAACAACATAAATATCAGCAATACCGCCATTTGTAATAAAGATTTTCGATCCATTTAAAATGTAATGGTCTCCATCTCGTTTCGCAGTTGTCCTCATTCCGCCAGCATCTGAACCAGAACTTGGTTCCGTTAAACCGTATGCGCCAATTTTCGCTCCTTCTGCCATCGGTCGTAAAAATTTTTGCTTTTGTTCTTCCGTTCCAAATTTAAAAATTGGCCAACCAGCAAGTGAAGTGTGTGCAGACAGCGTTACACCTGTTGAAGCACAAACACGAGATAATTCTTCGATAGCAATTACATACGCTAAGTAATCGCTTCCAATTCCGCCGTATTCTTCAGGCCACGGAATGCCGGTTAAACCAAGCTCTGCCATTTGATCAAATAGTGCACGATCAAATCTCTCTTCTTCATCACGCTCAGCTGCCGTCGGTGCTACTTCGTTCTTAGCAAAATCCCGAACCATTTTTCTTATCATTTCATGTTCTTCTGATAGTTTAAAATGCATTCCCGTCTCCCCCTTGTCCTTTTATAAAGCTCGACTAATAACAAGTTTCTGTATCTCACTCGTTCCTTCATATATTTGCGTGATTTTCGCATCACGGAAAAATCGTTCTACTGGATAGTCTTTCGTATAACCGTAACCACCAAATACTTGCACCGCTTCAATCGCAACTTCAACAGCCGTCTTAGAAGCGAATAATTTCGCAATAGAAGCTTCTTTACCGCATGGTAATCCTTGCGCTCTTAGCGATGCCGCTCTGTATACAAGTAATCGCGCTGCTTCTACACTAGTCGCCATATCTGCAAGTTTGAATCCGATTCCTTGCTGCGCCGCAATTGGCTTGCCGAATTGCTCACGCTCTTTCGCATAATCAATCGCACATGCAAGCGCCGCTTCCGCGATTCCTAATGCCTGCGCTCCGATTCCAATTCGTCCAACATCTAAATTCGCCATTGCCACCTTAAATCCTTGTCCTTCTTCACCAAGTAAATTCTCGGCCGGCACTTTCATATCTTCAAACGTAAGTTGTACCGTGCGAGAACCAAGAAGTCCCATTTTATGCTCATCTTTGCCGATAACTAAGCCTGGTGTATCTTTCTCTACTATAAATGCAGAAATCCCACTTTTTCCTGCCTCTGGATTTGTAGAAGCGAATACAATGTATGTACTTGCTTCACCGCCATTTGTAATAAATACTTTCGATCCATTAATAATGTAGTGATCGCCTTTCTTTACAGCTCTTGATTTCAAACTCCCTGCATCTGATCCTGCATTTGGTTCTGTTAATGCAAATGCACCTAAATATTCACCAGTCGCAAGTTTAGAAACATATTTCTGCTTCTGTTCTTCTGTTCCAAAATATAAAATCGGGTTCATTCCAACTGACGTATGTACAGCTAAAATTACACCAACCGTTGCACTTACCTTTGAAATTTCCTCAATTGCTAAAATGTAAGAAATAAAATCCATTTCTGCCCCGCCATATTTTGCAGGCGCTGGAATACCCATTAGTCCAAGCTCACCCATCTTCTGCAAAATCTCTTTCGGGAACACCCCTTGTTCCATACTAGGAACAAAGGGAGCTATTTCCTTCTGCGCAAAATCTCGAACCATTTTCCTCATCATTTGTTGCTCTTCAGTAAAATGAAAGTTCATGTACTCCGCCTCCGTTTGCTATATATCTTTTTAATAATTTGGTAAGACCACTATTTTAATAAAAGGAGGACTTTATTCGTAAACGTAGAAACCACGGCCTGTTTTACGTCCTAACCATCCTGCGTTCACATACTTGCGTAATAATGGACATGGGCGATATTTACTATCTCCTAATCCTTCATGCAACACTTCCATAATGTATAAACATGTATCTAAACCGATAAAATCAGCTAATGTAAGTGGTCCCATCGGATGATTCATACCTAGTTTCATTACTTCATCAATCGCTTCTTTCGTCGCTACACCTTCATATAACGTATAGATCGCTTCGTTAATCATCGGTAATAAAATACGGTTCGATACAAATCCTGGGAAATCATTTACTTCGACTGGCACTTTCCCGATTTTTTTCGTAATATCTTCAATTGTTTCATACACCTCATCATCTGTAGCTAAACCACGAATAATTTCAACAAGTTTCATAACTGGAACTGGATTCATAAAATGCATGCCAATTACTTTTTCTGGGCGTTTCGTTACTGCTGCAATTTCAGTAATTGGTAGAGAGGACGTATTCGTCGCTAAAATTGCGTGTTCTGGAGCGATTTCATCTAGATTCGCGAAAATTTTCTTTTTAATGTCCATTTTCTCAACAGCCGCTTCAATAACAAGATCCGCTTCCTTCACACAATCTAAATCAAGCGTTACTGTAAGGCGATTTAACGTCGCTTCCTTTTCTTCTTCCTTCATGCGCCCTTTTTCTACTTGACGCGCTAAGTTTTTCGTAATAATAGCCAATCCTCTGTCTAATTGCTCTTGTTTTAAATCTTGTACCTTCACATCATATCCTGCCATTGCACATACTTGTGCGATTCCCGAACCCATTTGTCCTGCACCAATTACAACTATTTTTTGTACACCCATTCTTTCTTCCCCCTTAATATAAATTGTTAATAAATCAAAAATCACCTACACGTAAATTAACAAACTTCAATCATAATTGCGTCACCTTGACCGCCACCGCTACAAATAGAAGCAATTCCAATTCCGCCGCCGCGCTGCTTCAGTGCGTGGATAAGTGTAACGATAATACGCGCTCCACTTGCTCCAATTGGATGTCCCATTGCCACTGCGCCGCCATTTACATTCAATTTATCTGGGTCAATTCCTGCAATCTCTGTACTTGCAATTGCTACCGCTGCAAATGCTTCATTAATCTCGAATAAATCGATATCTTCAATTGTCTTGCCTGTTTTTTTCAACAATTCGTTAATTGCATAACCTGGCGTTCTTGGGAAATCTTTAGACTCCACTGCAATTGCTGTATGTGCCAAAATTGTCGCTAATGGCTTTCTTCCTTCTTGCTTTGCTCTGTCTTCGCTCATTAATACGAGCGCAGCACCGCCATCATTTAGTCCAGGAGCATTACCCGCTGTCACTGCCGACGTCTTATCAAATACAGGTTTTAATTTCGCTAATTTTTCAATCGT
The DNA here is from genome assembly GCF_052947655.1 of Bacillus pretiosus. Taxonomy (NCBI): domain Bacteria; kingdom Bacillati; phylum Bacillota; class Bacilli; order Caryophanales; family Bacillaceae; genus Bacillus; species Bacillus pretiosus. Next base: position 5,099,918 of record NZ_CM129593.1, read on the forward strand.
TGTATCCGCGCGTGGCGCCTCATCTTTTGCAACGACAATAGGATCGCCTTTTCTTTGCGGAATCGTTACTGGCACGATTTCCTCTTCAAAACGTCCTTCTTTATGCGCTGAAACCGCACGCTGATGGCTACGATAAGCCCATTCATCTTGCGCTTCGCGAGAGATTCCATCTTCCTTCGCAACTTCTCCGCCATAAACACCCATGTGTATACCTGAAAATGCGCATGTCAAGCCGTCAGCAACGTTTAAATCGATGATTTCGTTGTTCCCCATTCTGTATCCCCATCTTGCACCTCGTAAAATGTAAGGACTGTTACTCATCGACTCCATACCGCCAGCTACAATTAGTGATTGATCGCCAGTACGAATAATTTGATCCGCTAACGTAACCGCACGAAGCCCTGATGCACAAACTTTATTCACTGTTTCCGTCTGTACTTCCCAAGGGATTCCAGCAGCCCTCGCAGCTTGGCGCGATGGAATTTGCCCCTGTCCCCCTTGAATAACCGTTCCAAATATAACTTCCTCAACATCACTAGCAGAAACATTTGCTCTCTCAAGCGCTGCTTTAATTGCAATTCCCCCAAGTTCTGTCGCCTTCACGTCTTTTAAAGATCCTCCAAATTTCCCAACCGGTGTTCTTGCAGCACTTAAAATAACTGTTTTACTCATATCTATTTCCCCCATCTCTTTTTTTAGCACCGAGCGCTCGCTCGGTGTTCTTACGTTGAGAAGAGGTGCAACAATTGCACCTCTCTCTAAAGTTGTATTCATGCTTGCAGATTACATCGCTTCTTTCTTCTGTCCGATAACAGAGCGTTCTAAAATCTCTGTTACATCAAGAGTTTGAACCTTCTCTTCTACTTCTTTCGCTTTCGTCCCATCGCTAATCATCGTTAAGCAATATGGACAACCTGTACCGATAATGGATGGTTGCACAGCTAGTGCTTGTTCTGTACGAGCAACGTTAATACGTGAACCTGCTGTCTCTTCCATCCACATTAAGCCACCACCTGCGCCACAGCACATTCCGGTTTCACGGTTACGTGCGATTTCTACAAGATTCACACCAGGAATTGCTTTCAAAATATCGCGTGGCGCTTCGTATACTTCGTTGTATCTTCCTAAGTAACAGGAATCATGGTACGTAACTGTTTCCTCAATAGCGTGAACAGGTTTTAAGCGTCCTTCTTTCACCCACTGAGCTAACAATTCTGTATGATGATAGACTTCTGCTTGCAAGCCAAAGTCTGGATACTCATTTTTAAATGTGTTATAAGCGTGAGGATCAATCGTAACGATTTTCTTCACTCCTGCTTTTTCAAATTCCTCGATATTCTTTGTCGCCATCTCTTGGAAGACAAATTCATTTCCAAGACGTCGCGGTGTATCTCCAGAATTCTTTTCTTTATTACCAAGTATCGCGAATGAAATACCTGCTTCGTTCATTAACTTCGCAAACGATATCGCAATCTTCTGACTACGATTATCATATGATCCCATTGAACCAACCCAGAATAAATATTCGAACTCCTCGCCAGCTTTCGATTTTTCTTTTACAGTTGGAACCGTTACTTCATCATCACCTTGGCGCCAAGTTTCACGCTCTTTACGGTTCAGTCCCCACGGATTCCCTTGACGCTCGATATTTGTCATCGCACGCTGCGCTTCCGCGTCCATCTTTCCTTCTGTTAGAACGAGATAGCGGCGTAAATCAATGATTTTGTCAACATGCTCATTCATAACCGGACACTGATCTTCACAGTTACGGCACGTTGTACAAGCCCAAATCTCTTCCTCTGTAATAACATCTCCGATTAAACTCGGATCGTAAGCAAGCGTTGTAGCTGCTGATTCTTGTTGCCCTTTCCCAGCTGCCATCATCGCTAACTGATTTCCTTGTGTATTATTAAAAGCAACTACTGGAACCCACGGTGCTTTTGATGTCACTGCTGCTCCTTTATCAGTTAAATGATCGCGAAGTTTTAAAATTAAATCCATCGGCGATAACATTTTCCCTGTCCCTGTTGCCGGGCACATATTTGTACAGCGACCACACTCTACGCAAGCGTATAAATCAATAAGCTGATTTTGTCTAAAGTCTTCGATTTTACCAACACCAAATGTTTCTTGCGTTTCATCTTCAAAGTCAATCTTTTCAAGTTTCCCTGGATTTGAAAGACGTCCGAAGAAAACGTTAACTGGTCCCGCAATTAAATGCGCGTGTTTTGATTGTGGAACATACACTAAAAACGTTAACAAAATTAGTAGATGCACCCACCAAGAGAAATAGAACACAGAAATAGCTGCGGTTTCATTTATTCCCGAGAAAACGTAAGCGATTGCAGAAGCGATCGGTTCACTCCATGAAAGCTCCTCGCCGTGCCATATAATTCCCATCCCATTACCAAGTAGCACAGAAATCATTAAGCCACCAATAAAGATAAGAACAAGGCCTGATTTGAAATTACGTTTTAAACGAACTAGCTTCTCAACATAACGTCTATGAAAAGCCCAAAAGACTGCAATTAAAATAACAAGTGTGACAATTTCCTGGAAGAATGTAAATGCAGGGTATAGTGGTCCAAGTGGAAGATGTGATCCTGGTGCGAGTCCTTTCCAAACGAAGTCAATTGCTCCAAATTGGACAAGAATAAATCCGTAAAAGAACATAACGTGAATAATGCCGCTCTTCTTATCTTTCAGCAGCTTTTTCTGACCGAAAACATTGACCTTAAGGAGATCCCAACGCTCTTTAAAACGACGGTCAAATTCAATCTTTTTTCCTAACTGTATGTAGGCCATCCTCGTCCGTATAAGATACACAAACAAATATCCCGCATAAGCAATAACAGCAATGGCAGCCAGCCAATTAATGATCAGTAAGCTATTCATTTTTATGCTACCCCTCTCTTTGTAAGCTCTCTTTCTTTTTTAGAATCTTCAAAAACATATAATTTTCTGAATTTTATCCCCTGTCTTCATTATATAATGAGTGAGCATTCAGTCAACAGTTTTTTGTTATACAACAACATATTTTTTAATAAAGCTGTTTATTTCGGTGAAACTATAAAGTGAAACTTTAATCCGTAGGGGGTTGTTTCCTCTCGCCTGATTCCTTTAAGTAAGCCTAATTTTTAAGTAGGAGGCTTACCACCCCTTAATATGGGATAAGGTGAAGCCAATCGGGATTTTCCGGGCAGCCAGTAAAATGAAGGCGAAAAGAATGCAAAGGAGGGAATTCACTTATGTTCTTCTTATCTCTCTTGTTAATATGCGTTACTCTTTGGATCACAATTGACCTTTTATATGGGAGGATTCTTCATTTAAAGCGTGTGCGCTCTCGTACTTTCCCTTTACGTCAAAGTAATTTTCACCTTTATACATACGGTCAAGATTTATATGATGCTTTATTTACTGATATACAACAAGCAAGGCACCATGTGCACGTTTTATTCTTCATTGTAAAAAACGATAAAATCAGTCGTGAATTTTTAAAGTTACTTATCGATAAGGCACAGGAAGGAATTGAAGTAAGACTTTTACTCGATCGATTGGGAAGCCATTATTTATCAAACGAGGCAATTCGTTCCCTACAAAAACACGGCGTCTCTTTTTCATTTTGTCATAAAGTGAAATTTCCTTTTCCGTTCTTTTCTGCAAATCAAAGAAACCATAGAAAAATTACAGTTATTGACGGGAAAATTGGTTATATTGGTGGGTTTAATATTGGAGAAGAATATTTAGGGCATAATCAAAAATTAGGATTATGGCGCGATTATCATTTACGCCTTACAGGAGAAGGAATACAAGATTTACAAAAGCAATTTTTACATGATTGGCTCGACGATACGAACCAAAATTTATTAGATTCACCTCTTTATTTTCCTAAGCAACAACCAGGAATCATTCTACATCGTTTTATCCCTACTGATGGTGCCTATTTGCAAAATACATTTTTACATTTAATCGAAAGTGCGGAAAAAGAACTCTTTATCGGTACACCATATTTCATTCCTGGGAAGAAAATTATGAATGCATTATTAAAAGCGCGAAAACGTGGGGTCCAAATCACGGTTCTCGTTCCAGAAAAAGCAGATCACGCCCTTGTTCGCGAAGCAAAATTCCCATATTGCCGAAAGTTAATACAAGCTGGGTGTAATATTTACGCATTTCAACAAGGTTTTTTTCACGCTAAAGTTATTATAGTCGATGATTATATTTGTGATATTGGAACTGCAAACTTTGATATGAGAAGTTTATATATTAACCATGAAATCAACTGCCTTTTATATGATAAACATTTTATACAAACAGTAAAAAACAAATTCCATGAAGATCTAGAAAATGCGTCATTACTTTCCTTTAAAGATGTTAGCCTGCATTCTCTTATTGATAGGGGAAAAGAATGGGTAGGAACGATACTTGCTTTCTTTCTATAGGAAAGATAATGGATAAAGGAGATGTATTCATTATGATTATGCGTTTCGGATATGTCTCACATGCAATGGCACTCTGGGACTGTTCTCCGGCTAAAACGATGACATTTACAAGCTTTCAAAAGCTTAATAAACAAGAACGAGAAGATAAATTATACGATGTTACACGGCAAAATCTCGAGCATACAATACGTATTCTTCATTACAATATAGCGCATGAAATTCCATTATATCGCTTATCTTCTTCCATCGTCCCACTTGCAACGCATCCCGAAGTCGAGTTTGATTATATCGGTGCATTTACACCGTTTTGGCGTAAAATTGGGGCATTAATTAAAGAACACAATTTACGAGTAAGTTTTCATCCAAATCAATTTACGCTATTTACAAGCGACAAGCCACATATTACAACTAACGCTATTACAGATATGGCCTATCATTATAAAGTATTAGATGCAATAGGAATTGCAGATTCTTCTTATATTAACATCCATGTAGGTGGTGCCTATGGAAATAAAGAACAAGCAGTTGGACGTTTCCATGAAAACATAAAAAAACTTCCTGCACATATAAAAGAGCAAATGACGCTTGAAAATGATGATAAAACATATACAACTGCTGAAACTTTATCGATTTGCCAAAAAGAAAAGATTCCATTCGTATTTGATTATCATCATCACATGGCAAACCTTTGCGAGGAACCGCTAGAAGTGTTACTCCCTGCAATTTTTGAAACTTGGTCACATACAAATGTCCCTCCTAAAGTTCACATTTCCTCCCCTAAATCAAAAAAAGAATTTAGGGCTCACTCTGAATATATTGATTTAGAGTTTATTAAGCCTTTCTTACACATTGCAAAAAAAATCAACCATAATTTCGATATTATGATTGAAAGTAAACAGAAAGATTTAGCAATGCTGCAATTAATACATGAATTATCCTCTATAAGAGGGATAAAAAGAGTAAATAGCTCAACATTACAATGGTAAATTGTAATGTTGAGCTATTTTTTTCAAAAAAAGTAATTTTTATAGTAAAAAACAACCTATTGTATATGCTATGATTGGAATTAGCATTTTCCACCTGCGATTCAACTTTATTGAAACGGAGCCATAATATGATTAATCAAAAAAAATATGTACACTTTGTCACGATGTATATAATTATATTTTCCCTTTGGATATTTCTTATCCCTAAGGACTTGAATATAAAAGAAATTGGAATTCTCTTCTTATTTTGTTTTGCTGCACTCTTTTCTTGCTATTGCTTATATAAAGCTATTAAGAAAATGAAGCGTAGTGATAAATTATTTTGGGTTTTATTACTCTGCACTTGCATATGCGGACTAACTATGGAAATAACTTTATTCCTTCATTCACTTTCTATATATGATCAAGTCATATTCTCATATAAGGCATTGCCCTTTTTCATCATACAATATATTTTGCTCTTTTCTGGGTTTGCTATCAAATTCATAAAACATTACTCTATTAGAGGCCTTGCTCAATTTTCATTCGATAGCATCTTTATTGTTATTATGAATATTTATTTTACCTTAACTTTTATTTTGGACCTCTCAAGCTTTCGTATGTTAACAACAGATCACTGGGTTTTAATTGGATACTTTATTGCACAAGCATTAGTAATTTACGCCGTTATTAGCCTATATAGACGAGAACAATATTCTGCTAGCAGAATTTCATTAATTATCGGTTTTACTATCATACTTGTGTACGGGTATATACATCTGTTCCAACTAAACATGGGGATGAAAACTTCTTCTGAAGTCTCTTATTTAGTACATACTGCTTCAATTTTATTAATTGGTTTATCTTCCATACTATACATTTTGGACAAACCAATGCAGCATGAAACGAAAACAAAGTATTATCGATTTGATTATGTGCGCTTTATATTACCCTATTTCAGTATAATCATTACTTTTTCCTTTATTCTTATTCAACCTTGGGATGATAAGTTCATGCTAATCGGTCTAGTATTATCACTCATCTTATTATTCCTACGACAACTTTACATGTGGAAAGATAATCAAGCACTAATCGATACATATGAACAGTTGACTACACAACTAGAAGGCAAAGTAGAAGAGGGTGCATCTGCGTTATCAAAGAGTGAACAACGCTATAAATCATTATTCGAAGATCATCCTGATGCCGTTTTCTCTTTAAATATGGATGGTATTTTCCAACAATCTAATACAGCTTGTGAAAGCTTATTTACTGCCTACTATTGTGAAGTAGAAAGCTATTCTCTTCTACACTTTATTGACTCAAAAGACCATGATCTACTAAAGAAAGCTTTACAAATAACAAAAGAAGGTAGACCACAAACTTTAGAAGTTCGCACAAAAGAAAAAGAAGGCTATTACTATTACCTTCACGTTACACTCATCCCTACTTTCATAAACAAAGAAGTTGTTGGGATGTTCGGCATAGCACGTGATATTACAACTTTATATGAAAAACAAAAACAAGTAGAACATTTAGCCTTTCATGATGCACTGACTGGATTACCAAATCGCCGAAAGTTTGAAAAAGATTTAAAGAACATTTTAAATATAGCTCAAACTAGCGCAAATGATGTTGCCGTCATGTTCCTTGATTTAGATCGATTCAAAAAAATTAACGATAGACTTGGTCACGACGTCGGAGATCTATTATTAATTGAAGTAGCAAAAAGGTTACGCAGTTGCTTGCGTTCGAAGGATATCGTTGCTCGCCAAGGCGGAGATGAGTTTACAATTCTATTACCAGATATGTACTCAGAAAAAAGTGCTGCTTTTATAGCTGAACAAATTTTAACCATTTTAAACAAACCATTCTTCATTAAAGACGAAGAACTATCTATTACACCGAGTATCGGTATTGCCATGTATCCTGATTACGGAACCGATGTTACTGAATTAATGAAAAATGCCGATATGGCTATGTATCGCGCGAAAGCAAATGGGAAAAACAGATTTGTTTTCTTCTCAAAAGAAATGAGTATCGCCCAAAATGAAATTCAATTCTTAGAAGGCGAACTTGCAAAAGCATTACAACAAAATGAATTTTTCCTTGAATATCAGCCACAAGTAAGTACGAAAACAAAACAAATTATCGGTTTTGAAGCATTAATTCGTTGGAAGCACCCAAAACTCGGCATCGTGTCTCCTGCCCAATTCATTCCTCTAGCGGAGGAAACCGGATTTATTATTGAACTTGGAAATTGGATTTTACGTACGGCTTGCTTAGAGGCAAAAAGATGGCATAATCAAGGGTTTTCTCACTTAAAAGTTGGTGTGAATTTATCTGTTGTTCAATTTAACCATGCAGATTTAATCCCTACTATTTCAAAAGTGTTAGAAGAAACCGAACTAAAATCAGAAGCACTAGATATCGAAATCACAGAAAGTATCGCAATTAATCAAAATCAATCTGTCATTTCCAAACTAGAACAGCTTCAAAATCTCGGTATTCAAATTTCAATCGATGACTTTGGAACTGGTTATAGTTCTTTAGCTTATTTAACAAAATACCCAATCAACACATTAAAAATTGCTCGAGAGTTTATTTGCGGAATTACAAATAGTCCTTTAGAGGAAGCGATTATCTCCTCCATCATTACACTATCTAAAGAACTAAATTTAGAAGTTATTGCAGAAGGTGTAGAGACGGAAGAACAATGGAAGTTTTTATATGAACAAAACTGTGACCACATTCAAGGATTCCTTATTAGCAAGCCTGTTTCTAGTAAAGACGTTTGGATGTTACTACACAAAAAAACAACCGTCTAAGTAAGACGGTTGTTTTTTAATATTCATAAGGTACTTCTCCAGCTAATTGTACCTCTTGATTATTGTGAGAAATTATTTGACTTTTCTCTAATGCTGTATCTCCTAATGAAATACCCCATGCCATCGCTAACGTTAATAGACTACCAATAAGTAGTTTCTTCATATTCCATCACCCGCATTTTTTTATTTAAATATATCATGAAAATTTATCCATACATTATGCAATTATGCATATTTATTTTTTAGATCTTTTTTATTTCTTCATTTTTTTCATAAGTGATTCTTTTAATGTATGGTTTCCTAATATATCAAAAAAGAAACACGCTTTTTCATAAGCATCTTCAATTTCCGCTCTATCACACCCTAGCTTTGCTAGGCATTCACCTTTTCGAAAGTATAACTGTCCAATTAATGTCATACTATTAATTTGGCACGATAGTTCAATAGCTTTATTTGCGTGGCAAAGCGCTTCTTCGTATTGATTATCTGAGAATAATGCTTTTGCATGATTATGTCTCACCTTCACATCAAATTCTTTATTATCATGCAATGTCTCTAATTGTTTTAATATATTTTCAAATAAATCAATACCCTTCTTCAAATAACCATTTTCAGCATAAATATTTGCAATTGCGTTTTCAATATAAAGATTCTGATATACATCTATTCCTACCAATTGTTGATTGAGCAATTTCTTTAATTCTAAAATACAATATTCATAATCGATTTTTTTTAATATGTAAGCAGCTACATAATATTGCCATTGAAGAAATTGCTGAAGCTCGGGATGATATTCTTCCTTTTTCAACTCATTGCATACCCTATTATAAATTTCTTTATATTTCTTTTGCTTACAAAGCATAATAATTTGATCTTTTAACTGCTTATTCCTCTCAATATCAGAATAAATGAGTACCTCATAAAAATGAATAATGGGAACTTGTAATTTTGCTGCAATACCTTGCAATATATCCATACTTGGGTATACCGCGCCTGATTCAATTCGGCTCACTTCCGATTGATGACATATGTTCTCGGATAACTGTTTTTGTGTTAATCCCCTCATTACCCTAATTTTCTTAATTTCACTTCCTAATTTTTCTGCGTGCATACTTACTCACCATCCATTATAACAATATAATTTGTTAAGTTGTCATACCACTACAATAATGTGAATTCGACAATTTTTGACATGAAATAATGCATAATATATATAAAATTCGGCAAATTCTTCATACAATTCGTCTCACATACAATAATAGATTAGTGGTTTTATAGATAAATTATAGAAAATTCGCCCGTGCCTTCGTTACATTCGGTTTTTTTTCCTTTATTAGCAGTAGCAGAAGTTATTCACACCCAAGAATTAGACAGAAATAAAGTAAAATTTGAAATTACTTAGCCTAATTTAACGCTTAAAAAATTACACAACCTCAAAATGATACGAAAAAATATGCTGAAAAAGTATTTAAAAGGTGAGATAAATGAGGCGAAAGCTCAACAAAAGTGAATGACAACTGAAATGAATGTAGATTCCCAACCTACAAATAAAGCAACAAAAGAAAATCAAACCGAAGCTCGCCTTGCACAAACATATAAACACTATAAAGTATATGGCCAAGATCTTATTGTAAAAGTAGATAAAAATGGAGTAATCACAACTGTTAGTGGTAAAGTTATCCAAAACTTAAATCAACAACCTAATCTTACTATAACAAATTTTTTGTCGAAAAATGAAGTAAAATCTAAATTACACGATATACTTCAAATTCTGAGCGATGCGACTGTGACAAAACTCTCTATTGAAATACTTGTTTATAAGAAAAAAGAAGCTTACCACTCATAGGTAAACTTCTTTTCATATCCATCCCTTTTCTTCCGCAATTGTAATTGCCTCAATTCTATTTTTCGCATCAAGCTTCGTTAATACTTCAGAAATATAATTACGTACTGTACCAGGCGAAAGATAGAGCGCCTTCGCAATTTCATTTGCCGTCTTTCCTTCTTTCGCAAGTAGCAATACTTCTTTTTCACGATCTGATAACGGATTTTGCTCCTGCCATAAGCCGAACATCAAATCTTGAGAAATCTCTCGCTTTCCTTTCATTACATTACGAATCGCTGCAGCTAAATCTTCACTTGGGCTATCTTTTAATAAATATCCGTGCACGCCAGCTTTCATTGCTCGTTCAAAATATCCAGGGCGCGCAAATGTTGTTAAAATCATTACTTTGCATGCTGATTTTTCTTTCTGTAACGTTTCCGCAACATCTAATCCGCTTTGAATTGGCATTTCAATATCCATAATGCTTACATCAGGTTGTAGCGATTCAATTAGTTTTAACGCCTCTTCCCCATTGGCAGCTTGCCCAATTACTTCAATATCATCTTCTAGATCAAGTAGGGCCCCTAATGCACCACGAAGCATCCGCTGATCTTCTGCAATAATAATTCGAATCATGCCCTCACCTCATCTTTTCCTGTTCTAATGACAACTGGTACTTTTACTATTAATAGTGTCCCTGGATTGATTGTGCCCAGTTCAACAAACCCGTCAATAAGAGCGATGCGCTCTTTCATACCACGAATGCCATTTCCATCATGGTTTTGATCTGCTAAACCAACTCCATTATCTTCTACTGTCAAAATTAATTCACCTTGTGATTCTAGTACAGAAACTGTGCAACGCGTCGCTTTACTATGCTTTACAACATTCGTCACAGCCTCACGTAAACACATTCCTAAAATATTTTGTTCAATTGGTGATAACGAACTTGCACTCGTTTCTTGTTTTATTTCTAATTCAATAGTAGCAGCTTGTAAGATTGCTTTTATTTGCTCAAGCTCTTCTTCCACTGTAATCATACGCATATCAGAGATTAATTCCCTTAGCTGCTTTAAAGCGGTACGAGATGTTTGTGTAATTTCCTTCGCTTCCGCACTTGCACGCTCCGGATTTTTAACAATTAACTTCTCCACGAGCTGACTTTTTAAAGTAATGAGTGATAACGTATGTCCTAACGTATCATGAAGATCTCTTGCGATCCGCTGCCGCTCTTCACGTTTTACTAAGTCTTTAATTTGCTCATTCGCTTCGTTTAATTGATTTCTTAACATCTTTTTTTGATTAAAGTTGCGCATACCAAATGGCGTAATAAGCATTAAAATAAACATCGGAACAATATTCACTAAACTTGTAGTTGATATTTGATTCATATTTACAAATATAAAAATTCCAAGCATTACAGCTAACAAACTTAACAACACTCGAAACTCTTTCTTATTTGGCGCAAACCCTATCGCACTTGCTGTGAAAAAACCAAAGAATATCATGAAGGCATTATAATAAAAAGCAAATAGCAGTGTGAGTATCATTTGCATACATGCCCATAAAACGAAAGTCTTATTAACAAAATAAAGTTGACGGTATGTGATAACAAAAAGTATCAACATACCACTCCCCATTACAAGCTTCCATCCCGATGCTTGTGCTAGATGGTAAATTGGAAATAACAGATACACAAGCCACATATACGGGAAGAAACCCATCTGTTTCGGAAAAATCTCAATCCTCTTCTTCTCTATCATTTATACCGCTTCCTGTCTTTTTCTTATATATATTGATATTACAACAAATATAAGGAAATAACCTCCTAGTACCGCGATATTTTCCCAACCAACTGATTTTCCAGCTACAATATCCCATGCACCGCTTCCGAAGTGATATGTTGGTGTCCATTCACCAATCGTTCTTAATATTTTTGGGAATACTTCAATCGGCATCCATAGGCCACCAATTACAGCTAGACTCATATTTAAAATATTCGCTAAACCCGCTGCTGCATCTGCCTTTTTAATAGAACCTATTACTGTTCCTAACGCTAAAAATGGTGTTACACCTAACAACAACCATAATCCAGCGCCAATCCATTGCCCTACTGTTAACTCGACATGATTAATTAATATTCCTGCGATAAAGATAACTAAGATTGAAAAAGCATTCACTACAGTTTGAGCAATGATTTTGGCTGTTATATATGCCCCCTCTGGAAGTGGTGTAATTTTTAACAAATGTGTCCACCCTTGCCCCTTTTCCTGAGAAATCCTTACACCGAAACTAAAAAGTGCCGTCCCTACAATACTAAAAGTCGCCATTGAGATTAAATAATGCGCTTTCCAAGCATCTCCGTTTTGTGGCACTTGAATAACATTTGTGAAAATGTAGTAAAACATAACTGGCATTAGTAATGAGAAAAAGATAAACAATTTATTACGAAACGTACGTAAAATTTCTATTTTGCATTGCATCCATAAAGCTCTCATGCGATTCCCTCCTCCTGATTTGCGATAAACTGTTCAAATGCTTCATCAAGACTTCCACGTTCAACTGAAACATCTGTTACAGGTAAGTTCTTTTGATAAATCGCTTTTAAAGTTGCATCTGTATCTCCAGTTGTTAAAGTGAAGTGCCCTTCGTTTGACTGTACTTCGGTTACGTTTGGTAATTCTTTTAGTAATTTTGCAGGAATACTTTCCTTCGAATAAAACTTGATTGTTTTTCGCGAAATCGTCGCCTTCATCTCATCTGGTGTACCATCTGCGATAATCTTTCCATTCGCAAATAATAAAATGCGATTCGCCAATGCATCCGCTTCTTCTAAATAGTGCGTTGTTAAAATAATTGTTTTCCCTTCACTTGCTAACTTTCGAATTGTTTCCCAAAACGTTCTTCGAGACGTAATATCCATTCCAACTGTCGGCTCATCTAAAAATAGCAAATCAGGATTTCCTGCAAGTGCGAGTGCAAAGTTTAACCTTCTTTTTTGCCCACCTGATAATTTCTCACATCTTTGCTTTCGCTCCGATTCTAAATTTGATAACTGTAGTAACGTTTCTTTCGCTACCGGATTCGTATAATAACTACGTAATAACTCAATTGCCTCTTCTACTGTAATGCTATCAATGACACTTACTTCTTGTAGCATCGCACCGAGGCTATTACGAACATCTCTATGCTTGGGACTCCTTCCAAATATAGAAACAGTTCCTTCCGTCGGATCCTTTAATCCAAGCATCATCGACATCGTCGTCGTTTTCCCTGCACCATTCGGTCCAAGTAGTGCTACAATTTCTCCTTTATTCACACAAAATGAGACGTTATTTACTGCCTTTTTATATTTAAATGTTTTAGAAACACCATTTACTTCTATAATCTTTTCCATCTCTCCACCCCCGCTGTTTCTTATATTTACATTGTACGTGTTGGAAAACTTAGGAAACAGTATGATGCGTCATGACATCGATATGACAATTGTCATGTATTCCTTATGAGAGGAATCAGCCCACATACCGCAAGCGAGTAGCAGGACGAAAATAAACATGATACAATCGGATAAGATATACATTCGAGGAAGGACAGTGGTTTTCATGATTATTCGTAATGAACAAGATTTAGAAGGCTTACGAAAAATCGGCCGCATCGTTGCACTTGCACGTGAAGAAATGAAAAAAGAAGCGAAGCCAGGTATGACAACGAAAGAGCTTGATTTGATCGGTAAAAAAGTATTAGATGAGCATGGTGCTATTTCTGCACCTGAAAAAGAATATGATTTCCCAGGTGTAACTTGCATCAGTGTAAACGAAGAAGTTGCTCACGGTATTCCAGGAGATCGCGTATTAAAAGAAGGCGACTTAGTAAATGTCGACGTATCTGCTGCACTTGATGGCTATTATGCAGATACAGGTATTTCATTTGTACTTGGAGAAGATGAAGCAAAAGAAAAGCTTTGCCAAGCAGCGGTTGATGCATTTTGGGCAGCGATGAAAAAGGTGAAAGCTGGTTCCAAACAAAACCAAATTGGTCGTGCTGTTTCAAACTTTGCACATAAAAATGGATATAATGTAATTCAAAACTTAACTGGTCACGGTATTGGTCTTAGCTTACACGAAGCACCAAACCACATTTTAAGCTACTTTGACCCAATGGATAATGCGCTTCTAAAAGACGGTCTTGTTATCGCTGTAGAACCATTCATTTCTATGAAAGCTGATCACATTATCGAACGTGGCGATGATGGTTGGACATTCGTTACACCTGATAAAAGCCTTGTTGCACAATGTGAACATACAGTTGTCGTAACACGCGGCGAGCCGATAATCTTAACAGAAATCTAATACCAAAAACGGCTGTTTTGTAGATTTATTCCACATAAAACAGCCGTTTTTATTTTTGGGAAAATATGTGAACTATTGTTGAACTCTTTATCATTTAAGTATATAATCTTTAGCGGAGGTTACTTAAGCTTATCTTTACTAAAAAGATATTGTAACTAAGGAGGAAAACACCTTCTTTCTTATTGTTTAAACAGTCTCAAAAATGACCGTAGTAACGTGTTAGTCGAATATTCTGTAATCCTTATATTTCTCTAACAATGTAAGAAACTATCATCTTTCAACTTCGGTCCACTAATCGCACAACTCTCTTTAGACAAAATAAATGACTAATTTCAAAGTACATATTGTCTTCATTCTGACCAAAACCAACCCTATCTAGATTTTTATTTCCACATAACTTTAAGGCAAAAATAAGCCTTCACAAAGGGATACACTACCTTGGTTAGTATGTATCGTAAAACTTACCTTTATAACCATTCTTTTTTACTAGATATACATGAAAACTATCTCACATATAAAGGTCTGATATCATTCTTTATATCAGTATTTTTTTCGACATTTTTTGTCGAATTGTGTATATTTCCACAGAACTGTGTAAATATACATTTTGTTTTACGTTAAATACTATTACTTTGAACATAATCCTGTTTGTCTGAGAACGCGTATAGAAACGGAGGGATAACCAAAAATAAATAGCTTATAACAAATACTTTTAATATTCCATTTGTTCATGTGGAATAAGTCCCCAATGGACAAATGAATGTTCAGAGGAGGAAAAATGAAAAAACTTTTCAATGTATGTTTAATTGTATTCGTACTATTTTCGCAACTTGCTAGTTTTCCATACAATCAAGTAAGAGCGGAAACCTTAACAGGAGATTCCTTATTTGACACTGTTGAAATGAAAGATGCAACGAATCATATTATTGACGAAGCAAAAAATCCTAACAACTTAGTAAAGATAGGATCAACCATTCAAGTAGAATACGCTTGGTCAATAAAGGATCAACAAGTTGCACACGCAAATGATACAGCAGTGGTTCAAATACCACTTGCATTAAAAGTACCTAAAGATTTGCAAGGGGATTTAGTAACAGATCAAAAAAATATTGGTCAATATTTTATAACAGCTAAAGATAATAAATTAAAATTAATATTTAATGATCAAGTAGAAAATTTGAAAGACGCTAAAGGAAAAATTAAAGTTGATACCGTGTTTAACTCAACTTTAAAAACTGGGGAAAAATCAGTTCAAATCGCTTTTCCTTTAGGAACAATGGTTCAGCCTATATCAGTTCCTGTTCAGGTAGAAGACTCTAAAGAAGCTGGCACCAAACAGGATACTAATAAACCAGTGCAAGATCCAGTAGCTAAACCTGTTACTGACAATCCGGAGCAAGATCCAGCAACTAAACCTGTTACTGATAATCCGGAACAAAACCCAGCAACTAAACCTGTTACTGATAATCCGGAACAAAACCCAGCAACTAAACCTGTTACTGACAATCCGGAGCAAGATCCAGCAACTAAACCTGTTACTGATAATCCGGAACAAAACCCAGCAACTAAACCTGTTACCGATAATCCGGAACAAAACCCAGCAGCTAAAATTGCTACTGACAATCCAGAACGAAAGCTAGCAAGCGACCCTGCTGAGAATACAAATTCAGGTCCAAAGCAAATAACAACAAACATTTTAACCGGTGTAAAGCTGACGGATAAAGACGGAAAACCATTTACAGAGGATAACCGTCCAAGTACAGATTCCCCTGCCAATATTGAGTTTACATGGGAACTTTTAAAATCAATGAATGTGAAAAGTGGAGATTACTATATTTTTGATCTTCCTAAACATTTTAAGATTTACAATACAATTAACAGTCCTTTATATGATAGTGAAAACAATCAAATTGGTAATTTTACTGTTACAAAAGATGGAAAAGTCACGATGACATTCAACGATTATGTTGAAGAGCATCCAGATGTTGCTGGTAACCTACAATTAAAGACAGAATTTAATAAAGCTGAAATTAAAGGTACAACAACACAAGAAATTCCTTTCCCGATTAAAGATAAGGATGTTTCTATTACAGTTGACTTTAAGCCTAATGTACAAACAGCTACGAATAAAAAAGGGTTACCTGATAGACCAATTAATACAAATGAAATTAATTGGACAGTAGAGATGAACAAAACGAAAGACACTCTTAAAAACGCTGTTTTTAAAGATAACATTCCACCAGGCACAAGCTTAAATAAAGATTCTATTAAAGTTTATTATTTAGAAGTTGATGTTAATGGGAACGTAACACGTGGTAAAGAGGCTGATTCAGCAGATTACAAAGTTAGTTCATCAGAGGGCTCAAAATTGGAGATTGCTTTTAAAGATTCTATCAATAAAGCATATCAAATTGAATATGCAACAAAAATTACTGATGAAAACGTAAAAAGCTTCCAAAATAACGTTACGATAACGAGTGATAATCAAAAGCAACAAAATGCAAGCTCTACTGTAACGGTTTCTCGTGGTACACATTTAAACAAAACAAGTAAGTATGATCCAAAGACGCAAACGATTGAATGGACAATTACTTACAACGGTGATCAAAAAAATATCAAAAAAACAGATGCACTTTTAAAAGATATTTTTGACGATACACATGAACTAGATGCAAATTCTATCGTTGTGAAGAACGCTTCATACGATGATAAAGGAAGACTTGTAACAGGCGACACTGTTAATAATTACACTGTAAGTAACAAGAAGAATGGATTCGATTTACAGTTTAATGAGGATATTAATAGTGCTTATGTAATTACCTATAAAACAAAGCCAACTGATAGTATCATAAAAGATGGAAAAGTAAAAAATACAGTTACAGCTGATAATGACTCAAGTAAAGAAAATGAGGCTGGCTTCCAGCAGCAAAATATTATTAAATCTAATAATAAAGCTGAAACAAACTATAAAGACAAAACAACAACCTGGACAATTGCGGTAAATAATAACAACTATCCATTAAACAATGCCATCATTACGGATACCTTTGATCATGGTGGATTACAATTAAAAGATAATAAACTAGAAATTAAAGACGGAGATTATACCCTTCAAGCTAAGACTGACTATGTTTTAGATGTAACAGATAAAGGTTTCAAAATTACCCTTATAGGTACATATCAGTCTAATATGACAAAGACATTAGTCGTAAAATATACGACAGACTTTGACTATACAAAATTAGAAAGTGGTAAAACTTCATTTAAAAATACAGGTAACCTATCTTGGATAGATGCAGGGTCCAATCCACAATCAAATAAAGTTGAAGCAGACTTTGATCCTGATGCTTTCACAAAGGCGAATGGATATAAATACGGTTCTTATAACGCCCAAACGAAAGAAATCACTTGGATAATAGGTTTTAATTATAATAATGTTGAGATTAAAGATCCATATGTTATAGACGTAATACAAGATAAACAAAAGTTAGTACCAGGATCCATTGAAGTACGCGATATGATTTTAAATGGAAGCCCGGATAATGCAAGACCTGGTGATGCCGTATCACCTAAAGAGTATGAACTTGAAGAACCTACAGATAAAAATAAAAACACCCTAAAGGTTCATTTCAAGCAATCAATTAATTCACCTTACTATATTATCTTTAAAACAAGCCTCGATGGTGAACTTATCCAAGGCACCTACAAAAACGAGGCAGAGTTAAAAGATGGCTCTAAAATTGTAAACACCCTTAAAGGTGACACTCAAGTAAATAAAGGTGGCAGCTTTGTTACTAAAAAGGCTGTGCAAGACGACAACTATATTAATTGGAGTATTGCAATTAACGAAAGTCAATCAACCATTGCAGACGCAGTTGTAACAGACGATCCAACAGACAATCAGGTACTTGTGGCAGATTCATTCCACTTATATCCTACAACTGTTGATCCATATGGAAATTTAACAAAAGATACAGCAAATGAATTAAAACAAGGAACAGACTATAAGTTAACGATCACAACAGACAATAATACTGGAAAGCAACATTTTGAAATTGCTTTCTTGAAGAAAATTGATCGAGCTTATATTTTAGAATATCGCTCACTTATTAATGCAGACGATAAAGAAAAAGTGAGTAATAAAGCAAAAATCGCTGGCAATCAGTTAACAGTTAAGAATACAGAAACTGTTGAAACGATTGAAGTGAGAATGTCTTCCGGTTCAGGCGGAGGATCTGCTACTAAAGGGCGCGGAAACCTTGAAATTATAAAGGTAGATAACGACAATAAGAAAGTACCATTGTCCGGGGCAGAATTTACTTTATACGATCGTACAGGAAAAACCGTTATCCGCGAAATAACAACAGACAAAGATGGTATCGCTAAGTTTAATAACTTAAAGCGCGATAAATATTTATTAAAAGAAACAAAAGCTCCTGAAGGCTATGTAATTAGCTGGGATTTAAAACAAGGGAAAATTGTTGAACTTGGTACACAAGAGACTACAACATATAAACTTGCAAATAAGAAGTTTGTCGGGAAAGTAGTTTTAACAAAATCTGATGACCTGAACAAAAACGCAACACTACAAGGCGCCGTTTTCACACTACTAGATAAAGACAAAAAAATAATTCCAGAACATGAAAAATTAACAACAAATAATAACGGACAAATTATTATAGATAAACTAAAACCAGGAACTTACTACTTACAAGAAACGAAGGCTCCTGAGCATTATCAATTAGATAGCAAACTTATTCCGTTTACTATCTCTGAAGATCAAACAACAGTAGTAAACCAAACTGCGACAAATAGTTTAACTAAAGGATCTGCTCTTTTAACAAAAGTGGATAATTATAATAAAACTTTAGCAGGGGCAGAGTTTACTGTTCAGGATCGCAACGGAAAAAATATTCCTGGATATGAGAAATTAACAACAAATGAACATGGACAAATAGAAGCAAAAGATTTACGTCCGGGTAAATACCAGTTTGTCGAAACAAAAGCTCCTGAGCATTATGAATTAGACAAAACGCCTATTCTATTTGAAATAGAAAAAAGCCAAACTACAGCCGCTTCTATTACAACAAAAAACTCTTTAATTAAAGGTGGCGTTACGTTAACAAAAGTGGATGATATTGATGACACTACCCTTGAAGGTGCCGTATTCAAAATTGTTAACGACAAAAATGAAGATGTCCGTACAAACTTAAAAACAGAAAAAGATGGAACTTTTACCGTTAAAGATTTAGATCCTGGTGATTATCAATTTATTGAAACAACACCACCTAAATACTATGACTTAAATAAAGAACCAATTCCGTTTACAATCGAGAAAAGTCAAACAAGCATTATCTCAATTACTGCAAAAAACAGTTTAACAACAGGTGCTGTTGAGCTATTAAAAGTCGACGAATTTGATAAAAAGACTCCTCTTGCTGGAGCTATGTTCAAAATCGTGAATGATAAGAACGAAGACGTTCGTACAGAATTAACTACCGATACAAACGGAACTGTTAAAGCTTCTGACTTACGTCCAGGCAAATACAAATTTATTGAAACGAAAGCTCCTGAACATTATGAACTGCGATCAACACCAATTGAATTTACAATTGAGAAAGGTCAAAAAACACCGATTGTTATTACAGCTGAAAATGGTCTACTACCAGGCGATGTTGAACTAACAAAACTCGATGATACTGATGGCACTGTACTTACAGGCGCCGTATTCAAAATTGTTAATAACAAAAATGAAGATGTCCGTACAGAATTAGTTACGAATCAGGAAGGTAAAATTATTGCTACTGGTTTACGTCCAGGTAACTATAAATTTATCGAAATGAAAGCTCCTGAGCATTATACCTTAAATAAAACACCGATTGAATTTACAATTAAGGAGAGCCAAGCGACTGCTATTAACGTTACAGCTACTAATAGCTTAATAAAAGGCGGTATTGAATTAACAAAAGTTGATTCTGTAAATGCTAAGGAAACCCTTGAAGGTGCAGTATTTAAAATTGTTAATGACAAAGGTGAGGATGTTCGTACGGAACTTACTACTGATAAAGACGGTAAATTAGTAGTACAAGACTTACGTCCGGGTAATTATAAGCTAATCGAGACGAAGGCTCCTACTTATTACGATGTAAATGAAGAACCAATCGAATTTACGATTGAAAAGAGCCAACAAAAGCTCATCCCTATTACTTTCAAAAATAGTTTAACGAGAGGAAAGGTCAAATTAATTAAAGAAGATGACGTGGAGAGCGCGAAAGCTCTTGCCGGCGCTGTATTCACATTACAAGACGCAACTGGCAAAGAAATTATGAAAGATTTAACAACAGATGATTACGGAGTATTAGTTATTCCTGATTTAGCACCAGGGGATTATCAATTTATCGAAACAAAAGCCCCTGAACATTA
This sequence comes from Bacillus pretiosus, assembly GCF_052947655.1. Classification (NCBI taxonomy): domain Bacteria; kingdom Bacillati; phylum Bacillota; class Bacilli; order Caryophanales; family Bacillaceae; genus Bacillus; species Bacillus pretiosus. The sequence continues at coordinate 5,120,750 of NZ_CM129593.1, forward strand.
TAAATTAGACAAAACACCTATTAAGTTCACAATTAAAAAAGGTAGTAAGAAAGATCTTCCTCTCCCTGTTACTGTAAAAAATAGTTTACTTACAGGTGGCGTCACTTTAACAAAAGTTGATGATGTTGATGGCACTACTCTTGAAGGTGCAGAATTTATAATTGTTGACGCTCATGATACTAAAAAAATAATTCGAAAAGGTTTAACGACTGATAAAAACGGAAAAATTTCTGTTTCTGATTTACGTCCTGGAGACTATCAATTTGTTGAAGTAAAAGCTCCAAAAGACTATACCTTAAGCAAAGACCCTATTCCGTTCACTATCGAAAAAAGTCAAAAAGAGAATATTACTGTTACCGCTACTAATAGTTTAAAGAAAGGTGCAGTAACATTAACAAAAATCGATGACATCGATCGTACGATGCTTGAAGGTGCAATCTTTAAAATTGTTGATATGAACGGTAAGGAAGTTCATACGAATCTTGTTACAGATAAAAACGGAAAAATTTCTGTTTCTGATTTACGCCCTGGAGACTATCAGTTCATTGAAACAAAAGCTCCTGAGCACTATGTATTAGATGAAACAACAATTCCATTTACAATTGAAAGAAGTCAAACGAAAGAGATCAATGTTACAGGCAAAAATGCTTTGAAAAACGGTAGCGTTGAACTAACAAAGATTGACGATATTGATATAAATACAAAACTTGCTAACGCCGTATTTAATTTATTAGATGCAGACGGAGAGCTAGTTGAAGAAGGCTTAAAAACAAATGATGAAGGTAAAATTGTTGTTGAAAACCTACGTCCTGGTACGTATCAATTCGTTGAAACAATTGCTCCTGAACATTACGATTTAGATAAAAAACCTATCGTATTTACAATTAAAAAGAGCCAAACTGAAACTCTTCATGTCACTGCTACAAATGCTTTAATAAAGGGTGCAGTTAAACTTTCTAAAGTAGATGATGTTGATGGCACTGTTCTTAAAGATGCAGTATTTAAAATTGTTAATATGAACGGTGATGTAGTTCATAAAGACCTTGTTACAAATGAACAAGGAATAATCGAAATTAACGACCTACGTCCTGGTGATTACCAATTTATCGAAACGAAAGCTCCTAAGCATTACGTTTTAGATGAAACACCAATCAAATTCACTATTGAAAAAGGACAGAAGAAAGCTATTTCTTTAACTGCTACAAATAGCTTAAAACAAGGTAGTATCGAATTACTTAAAGTTGATGATTTAAACACTCAAACAAAACTTGCCGATGCGGTATTTAATTTACTAGATCAAGATGGCAAAGTACTTAAAACAGATTTAAAAACAAACAGTGAAGGTAAAATCGTTATCGAAAACTTACGTCCTGGTACGTATCAATTCGTTGAAATAACGGCTCCTGAACACTATGATTTAGACAAAAAACCAATTATATTTACAATTGAAAAAAGCCAAAAAGATATTGCTACCGTTACTATGAAAAATAGTTTAACAAAAGGCGGCGTGGAACTTTCTAAAGTGGACGACGTCGATGGCACTACTCTTGAAGGCGCAGTATTTAAAATTGTGGATATGAATGGTACTGTAATTCACAAAAATCTTGTTACGAATCAACAAGGTAAAATTAGCGTTTCTGACCTACGTCCTGGTGATTATCAATTCATCGAGACAACGGCTCCGAAACACTACGATTTAAACAAAGAGCCAATTCCATTCACAATTACAAAGAGCCAAGCTGATCCTATCTCCGTTACAGCTACAAATAGCTTAACGAAAGGCGCTGTGGAACTTTCTAAAGTGGATGATGTAGATGGTACTGCTCTTAAAGATGCGGTATTTAAAATTACTGATCTGAATGGTAACGACATTCGTACTGAGCTTACAACAGATGTACATGGAAAAATTTCTGTTTCTGATTTACGTCCTGGGGACTATCAGTTTGTTGAAACGAAAGCTCCTGAACACTATAAATTAGATAGTACACCTATTAAGTTTACAATTAAGAAAAGCCAAAAAGAAAAGCTCCAAGTTACTGCTACAAATAGCTTAACTGAGGGTGCTGTAGAATTAATAAAAGTGGATGATATAAATCCAGATACAAAACTTTCTGATGCAGTGTTTAACATCATCGATGCGAAAGGTAAAATTGTTCGCACTGATTTAACTACTGATAAAGATGGTAAGATTACTGCTACGAACTTACGCCCAGGAGACTATCAATTCATTGAAACGAAAGCTCCTAAGCATTACGATTTAAATAAAACACCTATTAGCTTCACTATCGAGAGAAGTCAACTAACTCACGCTTCTGTTACTGCTAAGAATGGCCTAACCAAAGGTGGCGTGGAATTAACGAAGGTTGACTCTATAGATAAGAAAGAAATGCTAGAAGGTGCGGTATTTAAAATTACTGATCTGAACGGTAACGATATTCGTACGAATTTAGTTACCAATAAAGTTGGAAAAATCAGCGCTAAAGACTTACAACCTGGAGACTATCAATTTATTGAAACGAAAGCTCCGAAACATTATGACTTAAATGAAGAGCCGATTAAGTTCACAATTGAAAGAAGTCAAACAAAACATGTCTTCGTTACAGCTACGAACAGCTTAACGAAAGGTAGTGTGGAGTTAATTAAAGTTGACGATGTTGAAGAAAACACAACACTGGAAGGTGCGGTATTTAAAATTGTTAATAAGGATGGACACGATGTCCGTACTGATTTAACTACTGATAAAAACGGCCGTTTAGTTGTGGATGAATTACCACCAGGAGACTATGAGTTTATTGAAACAAAAGCTCCTAATCACTATGACTTAAACGAAACACCTATTAAGTTCACAGTTAAAAAAGGACAAGAAAAAATCGCTTCCGTTACCGCTACGAATAGCTTAACGAAAGGCGCTGTTGAACTTTCTAAAGTGGATGACTTTGACGGTTCTGTCCTTAAAGATGCAGTATTTAAAATCGTCGATATGAACGGGCACGACGTTCGTTCTGATTTAACTACTGATAAAGATGGCAAAATTTCTGTTTCTGATTTACGTCCAGGAGACTATCAGTTCGTTGAAACGAAGGCTCCTAAGCATTACGACTTAAATCAAAATCCTATCAAGTTTACTGTTGAAAAAAGTCAAACGACTAAAGCTTCTGTTACTGCTACAAATAGCTTAACTAAGGGCGCTGTTGAATTAACTAAAGTCGACGACGTCGACGGTACTTCTCTTGAAGGAGCTATCTTTAAAATTGTTGATCATAACGGACTTGATGTTCGCACTGATTTAACTACTGATAAAGACGGCAAAATTTCTGTTTCTGATTTACGTCCAGGAGACTATCAGTTCGTTGAAACGAAGGCTCCTAAGCATTACGACTTAAATCAAAATCCTATCAAGTTTACTGTTGAAAAGAGTCAAACAGCTAAAGCTTCTGTTACTGCTACTAACAGCTTAACTAAAGGTTCAGTCGAATTAATTAAGCTTGACGACGTTGACAACTCTACTCTTGAAGGAGCTATCTTTAAAATTGTTGATCATAACGGACTTGATGTTCGCACTGATTTAACTACTGATAAAGATGGCAAAATTTCTGTTTCTGATTTACGTCCGGGAGACTATCAGTTCGTTGAAACGAAGGCTCCTATTGGATACGATTTAAGTGCTAAGCCAATTCCTTTCACAATTACGAAAGGACAATCTCAAGTTACTTCTGTTACAGCTTTAAATAGTTTAACAACAGGTTCAATGGAGTTAACTAAAATTGATATTGATCACCATGGAACACTTGAAGGTGCCATTTTCAATATTTTAGATCACGACGGAAAAGTAGTACGAGAAGGTTTACAAACAGACGGGCATGGTAAATTAATCGTAAATGATTTGAAACCTGGTAATTATCAATTAGTGGAAACAAAGGCTCCTAAAGGCTATCAATTAGATGCATCACCAATAAACTTTACAATTGAAAAAGCTCAAGCTGCACCACTACAAATTACAGTTTCAAATAAAAAAATCGATTCTTCATCCGGTGGAGATGATAAACCAATTACTCCTCCTAATAAAGAAGAGGAAACGGGGAAAGAAACTTCTGAAGAACTAGAAAAAGGAAATCCTGACACACATGGTAAAGGAACTTCTGAAGAACTAGAAAAAGAAAACCCTGACACACAAATAAACAAACAGCAAGATGACCGAAATAAGGGTAAAGAACTTCCAAATACAGGTCACAAAAATGATCCTACTCAAACAGTAGGCATCGTACTTCTACTAGCTGGTTTGTTAAGTATTTTAGCTACAAAACGAAAAAAATATTATTAATAGTTTTTCACACCTAATCAAGTGAACATTTGATTAGGTGTTTTTTTATGCCAAAAAAGGACGATACATAGAGTATCGTCCTTTTAACGGGGTGAGGCTGCCCAAAAGTACGGAAAACCTTTGAACAGCCTCGTATTTTCATATGGATGCCTTACATATATCACTGATAATAAGTATGAAATGCGGAAACATATTTATCATCACATGATTCAAACATGAGAAAAGAAATCCTATAGGATTCTTTTCTCTACATAATCTAAAGTTTGGGTACACTAGATTCATGCAATGTAGGAGCTTTCCAAGCAGAAAGCGAACCTTCATTTAAAATGATAGCATACATATCTCCATCAAAAATATGCAAATATGCATATAGCGTTTTTTATTTCTCAATGTCAGAATATTGAAAAATAATGAAGATGACGGTAAAATAAAGTCGTTATCCGTCTTCTTTTGTCAGTCAGAGAGAATAGAAGAATAGGAGAGGAAAAAATGAAAAAATCTTTGAAACAAAAAATAGTAAGCTCTTTGCTTGCTGTATCACTCGCTGTTAGCTTAGCTCCAATTGGACAAGCCAAAGCTGATTCCACGTCAGAAATCACACAGACTTCACCTATCACAAAACAAGTTGATGCAAGCCGCGCTATCGAACACATCCGTTTCTTATCCGAAACAATTGGTCCTCGCCCTGGTGGGACAAAATCAGAAGAATGGGCTTCTCGCTACGTTGGTATGCAGCTTAAATCAATGGGCTATGAAGTAGAATATCAACCATTTCAAGTACCGGATCAATACGTTGGATTTATTGAATCATCATTATCCACAAAGCGTAATTGGCAAGCCGGTGCTGCCCCTAACGCACTAATTTCTACAGAAGCTGTTACAGCTCCTCTTATCTTTGTTCAAGGTGGAACAAAATTAGAGGATATCCCAAATGAAGTAAACGGAAAAATTGTTCTATTTGAAAGAGGAACAACAGTTGCAGACTATAATAAACAAGTTGAAAATGCTGTTAGCAAAGGAGCAAAAGGTGTCCTTTTATACAGTTTAATTGGCGGACGCGGAAATTATGGACAAACCTTCAATCCCCGCCTAACGAAAAAGCAGTCTATCCCTGTCTTTGGTCTTGCTTATGCACAAGGAAATGCATTTAAAGAGGAAATCGCTAAAAAAGGGACCACTCTTCTTTCTCTAAAAGCGAGACATGAATCTAACTTAACATCACTTAATGTCATCGCTAAAAAGAAACCAAAAAATAGTACAGGTAATGAAAAAGCTGTCGTTGTAAGTTCGCACTATGATAGTGTCGTTGGAGCACCTGGAGCAAACGATAATGCTTCTGGTACAGGATTAGTATTAGAATTAGCTCGTGCTTTTCAAAATGTAGAAACTGATAAAGAAATTCGTTTTATTGCTTTTGGTTCTGAAGAGACTGGCTTACTTGGCTCCGATTATTACGTTAATAGTCTATCCCAAAAAGAACGTGATCGAATTTTAGGTGTCTTTAACGCAGACATGGTTGCAACAAATTACGATAAAGCAAAGAATTTATATGCTATGACGCCTAACGGTTCTCCAAACCTTGTAACAGACGCAGCCTTACAAGCAGGTAAACAATTAAATAATGACCTCGTACTGCAAGGGAAATTCGGCTCTAGTGATCACGTGCCATTTGCTGAAGTTGGTATTCCTGCCGCCCTATTTATTTGGATGGGTGTCGATAGTTGGAATCCATTAATCTATCATATTGAGAAGGTATACCATACGCCTCAAGATAATGTGTTAGAAAACATTTCGCCTGAACGTATGAAAATGGCATTAGAAGTTATCGGGACAGGAGTTTATAATACACTTCAAAAATCTGTTGCTCAAACTGAACAGAAAGCTGCTTAATCATTTAAAAGACCACTGATTTTTATCGGTGGTCTTTTATTGAGAAAATATTTATATGCATAAAAGCATATTTCCTCCTGCTCATTATCCTATACAATATTAATTGTAACAAAAATGATTACAACTAATAAGGAGGCTTTTTCTACTATGAAAAAAATTATTTTAGCCAGTGCTTTAACTTTAGCAGGAATTACTGGCGCTACCGCTTTTATTCCTGAAACAAAAGTCGCTGCTGCCACTCAAGAACAAAGCTTTACAAAATTTTATTCTTTGCAAACTGGAAGTAGTTCTGAACAAGAACCTATTTTCCTTCAAAAAGGACAGGAACTAACAATTCAACCTAACAGTAAAACTCCTAGTTACAGTGTTTATGACTCAAATCATAACCTTATCGGGCGCTATTCTGATGGTTACGGCCGAATTTTCACTGCAAAAACAGATGGAAATATGTATGTTCAATTTCACGCACCTTTCGTTTACTATAGTCCTGTTAGCTTTTCCGTTACGTATACAATCCAATAAAATAAAGGGCCTTTCTCAAGGCCCTTTATTTTATTTCCCAATTCACTTTTACAAAACCATCTTTCACCATTACACCACTTATATTAAATACATACTTTTCATTTGCCTTTAATGTAGCTTTGAAAGTACCTTTTTTCGATTCACAGATCTCTTTTAACTCTCTTATACCTTCTCCTTGCCTTTCATACAAGCTAAAACATAAATTCCCACGTTTTGCATCTGTCTCATAAGAAAATGTTACTTCTGTATCTTTTTCATACTCAAGTTCAATATCTTTCCCAGTAATATCCCATGATGAGAATTTTGCCTCGTAACCGTTCTCCCCTTGCTTCTCATTTTCTAAATATATATCACCAGCTCTCCACATATCATCTAACGTTTGAACGAAAGCAAAGCCGCTCAGTAATACAAACATCGTACTTGCAAATATGACAACTAATGTTATCTTTTGTTTTTTCATAGCCTTCATCGTATGTTCTCCTTCTATTTTCTTGTTACTTCTTCGTATCATATATAACAAAACTCCAATAAAAAATGGTAATACAATCGCTATAACACTCCACCACTTACTTATTCCAAGCGTTTTCGCATCTGTATACACCCATGATGCTACACATACTAAAAGTGCTATAAAAGTTAAAAGCATTGTAATCCCAGCTATCTCAAATACTACAAATGGATTAGCGAACTCTATCATGTAATTTATACTCCTTCTTTAAAAATGACTGTATGACAACATATATAGGAACGTATAGATGCATCATAATCACACTTGCTATCAACATAGGGACTTTATGATTCAAATGAGTGACAAACTGCTCCATAACAACTGTTAATAAAATAATCCAAATAGCATGAATACAAACAACCCATCTTTTCTCTAATTTCCGAGCATTTCGTACGCTCTGTTTCGTTTTATTTATCAGCTCTCCGCTTGGAATGGTGTCTTCAGCTAAGCTGCTTCTTATCTTCTGATCAAACTTATCTTCCGTCATAAACAAACCCCTCCAAATGTTCCCGCATTTGCTTCTTCGCATAATTAAGGCGGTATTTCACCGTACCAATCGGTATATTTAATATTTCGCTCATTTCTTTATAAGAGTATTGTTCATAATAGTAGAGTACGAGCACGGTTTTATATTTTTCATTCAATAGCTGTATAACTTCACGTATCATTTCCAATTCCACTTTTTGAATAAATTCTTCTGATATATTCACTTCATCTGCGAAATCGATTTCTCCACCATCCTCTTTATGAAACAAATCCAATACGCGATCTTTCCACCTTTTCTTCTTACGATAAAAGTCATAAAACGTACGAATACAAATTGTAGTAATCCATTTTTTATAATTTTCCACGCAAGAAAGCTGGTGCCTAGAGGAAAAAACTTTTATCCAAGTCTCTTGAAAAATATCTTCTGCATCTTCTTTCGTTTTCGCTAATTTATAGCATAAGGAATATATTTGCTGCTTATATATATCAATTAATTCTTCTACCTTTTCTTCCATCTTAAACCTCCTGTCATTTATATAAGACGACGCAAATTCTCCTTTTGTTTGATAAAATTTTATTTTTTTATTATCTCCATACAAAAAGGCAATCACAACATCGTGTGATTGCCTTTTACTGAAAACGAAAAATCGGTTAGAATACTCGGTGGCTTCGCGCCTTCCTCCTATTCTGAACGAGTCGCTTCTGCTTTTCTTTATTGTCCAGCTCTGCCTCCTAGCCCCTTCTGTCTAAGAACCTTCCCCACAAGAAGATAAAAAGCATCTTCTGTGGGAAAGAACCTTAGCCTTCGGGGCTAAACAGTCGGCTCCGCTTTTCTTTATTACATTTTTTCTGGTGCAGATACTCCTACGATTGCTAATGCATTTTGAAGTGTAGTGCGTACTGCTTTCATTAACTCATAGCGAGCTTTACTTAATTCTAAGTTGTCTTGGTTTAATACTTTTTCTGCATTGTAGAAGCTGTGTAATGCTGCTGCTAATTCAAATGCATAGCTTGTAATGCGGTGTGGCAGACGTTTTTGCGCTGCATCCGCAACTACAGCTGGGAATTCACCAAGTTTTTTCAGTAACTCTACTTCTTTCTCCGAAGTAACAAGCTTGTAATTCACGTCTCCGCCTGCAGCTAATCCTAACTCTTCACCTTGACGAAGAATACTGCATACGCGAGCATGAGCATACTGTGCATAGTATACTGGGTTTTCATTAGATTTTGATACAGCTAAGTCCATATCGAAGTCTAAATGAGAATCACCGCTACGCATTGCGAAGAAGTAACGCATTGCGTCCACGCCTACTTCTTCCATAAGCTCACGAAGTGTAACTGCTTTACCTGTACGCTTACTCATCTTCATTTTTTCACCATTTTGGTACAGTTGTACCATTTGGATGATTTCTACTTCAAGTGTTTCTTTATCGTAACCAAGTGCTTGAATAGCCGCTTTCATACGAGGAATGTAACCGTGGTGGTCAGCACCCCAAATGTTGATTAACTTATCGAAACCACGCTCTAATTTATCACGATGGTAAGCGATATCTGGCGTTAAGTATGTGTAAGAACCGTCGTTTTTAATTAATACACGGTTTTTGTCGTCACCGTAAGTCATAGAACGGAACCAAGTTGCACCGCCTTCTTCAAAGATCTCGTCACGCTCTTTTAATACTGCAAGTGCAGCATCGATTTTTCCGTTTTTGTATAATGATGTTTCTGAGAACCATACATCGAACTTAACACGGAAGCTTTCTAAGTCTTTTTGAAGTTTTGCTAACTCATATTTTAAACCGTATGAACGATAGAACTCATAGCTTTCTTCAGCATCAGCTTTTGCATAACGATCGCCAAAATCTTCAGCTAAACGCTTACCGATTCCAATGATGTCCGCACCATGGTATCCGTCTTCTGGCATTTCTTTCTCTAGGCCTAAAGCTTGCATGTAACGAGCTTCAACAGAAAGAGCTAAGTTATGAATTTGGTTACCAGCGTCATTAATGTAGTACTCACGAGATACATCGTATCCTGCTTTTGCTAATACGTTACATAAAGTGTCACCTACTGCCGCACCACGTGCATGTCCTAAGTGAAGATCACCTGTTGGGTTCGCAGATACGAACTCAATTTGTACTTTTTCACCTTTACCAGTATTCGTTTCACCGTAAGCTTCGCCAGCGTTAACGATTGTTGGGATTAAGTCTGTTAAGTAGCTATTATCCATGTAGAAGTTAATGAAGCCAGGTCCTGCGATTTCAATTTTTTCAATAGAAGCTTTTGCTTTATCGAAGTTTGCAACTAATTCTTCTGCAATCATACGAGGTGCTTTTTTCGCAACGCGTGCAAGTTGCATTGCCATATTTGTAGAGAAGTCACCATTTGTTTTATCTTTTGGAGATTCTAATACAACGTTTGGAATCTGTTCTTCTGTCGCTAATTCTGCCTTTAATACAGCAGCTTGAATTTCTTCTTTAATTAATCCTTTTACTTGTTCTAAAGAATTCATTATTTTGCCTCCTTCAAATTAAGTGTAATTGTATATCTGCCAGCTTCTTGTTCACTTAGAAGCAATGCGTACGTTAAGAAGAGTTGTCCTTTTTTCTTTTCATCCGACCATTTAAAAAGAACGTTATCAGTTTTCGTTTGCAATGCAAACGTACCAAGTTCACTCGTATACGTACCAGTTGTCCATTCACCTTTCACATGCGTTTGACGCATTGAAACAGCACCTGAACGCATAATGAGAACTTGTTCATCTTGAATTTTAATAATTGTTTTCACTTCGCCCTGTTCGTTCGGCTCTTGGAATGTTACATATGTACCTTGACCTTTTACATAGTATTGACCATTTGCTTCAAAAGCAACGGTTTCCTTCCTCGCCCCTTCACGGATTTCTGTTACGAAATGAACGTGTACCGGCAAGCCTGCAAGTTGTTTCTCCACGTCTTGCACACCTTTCAAATGTTATAGATATTAAATACTACTTATAATAAATCACTTTTCCTATCATATCAAAAAAAACCTCTGTCTGTCTGCTGAAAAATCAGGAAAACTCCATTTCAAAAAATAATTCACTTTCACTTTATTTCATATGATAAAATATTTTTTAAATCTAAATATTCTTTCATTTAAAGAGGTGAGTTATGTGCTACCGACAAAATTAAAAAAGGGTGATGAAATTAGAGTTATTTCACCATCTTGCAGCTTAAGTATTGTCTCAACTGAAAACAGAAAGCTTGCTGTAAAAAGATTAACTGACATGGGCTTTCAAGTTACATTCTCAACATATGCTGATGAGATAGATCAATTTGCTTCCTCTTCTATTTCTTCACGCGTTCAAGACCTTCACGAGGCATTTAGAGACCCTAATGTAAAAGCCATTTTGACAACACTTGGCGGATACAACTCTAATGGTTTATTGAAACATCTCGATTATGATTTAATTCGAGAAAACTCGAAATTTTTCTGTGGCTATTCTGATATTACCGCTTTAAATAATGCAATTTACACAAAAACAGGACTTATTACATATTCAGGACCCCATTTCTCTTCATTTGGAATGAAGAAAGGTCTCGAATATACGACTAATTACTTTTTACAATGCTTAACTTCTAATAAGCCTATTGAAGTCCTGCCATCTGAAACGTGGAGCGATGATTCTTGGTATATAGATCAGGAAAATCGAGAATTCATTACAAATGAAGGTTATATTTCGATTCATGAAGGCGAAGCAACTGGAGAGATTATCGGTGGTAATATGAGCACATTGAATTTACTACAAGGTACACCATATATGCCAAACTTACAGGGGAAAATATTATTTCTTGAGGAGGATAGTTTAACTGGAAAAGCTACCCTTAACACTTTTGATCGTTATTTACATTCTCTTATGCAGCAACCTGACTTTGAACATGTAAAAGGCATCGTTATAGGAAAGATGCAAAAAGGTGCAGAATGTACGATAGAAGACATTCAAGAAATGATTGCTTCAAAGCCTGAACTTACACATATACCTATTATTGCAAACGCAAATTTCGGGCATACAACCCCGATTTTCACTTTCCCAATTGGTGGACGTGCAAAAATCATTTCTAATAAAGAGAATTCAGCTATTACCATTTTAACGCACTAAAAAAGGAGCGAACGATTCGCTCCTTTTACGGTTTTTCTATTTTTTCCAACGCTTTTTGCGGAATTGATTCTTTTGGGATTTCAGCCCATCCTTTTCCTTGCATACCTTTTGCATAAATTTTTATAAACGCCCCCGTATGCAATTCACGGTTCATCATTCTTTTCACAACTTGTAACTTTCCGTCTTCTGTATACCCTTTAAATGTATACAAGTATTCACCGTCTTTTTTCTCACCTTTATTTATAACCGCATAATAATCTTGTATTTCTTTATTTGAAAAGAAGTTGTCTACAAAAGCATGCACACCTTCTGTTTTCGTGTTTAAATAGTACGCTGTTCCACCTAAAATAATGGCGAATACAGCTAAAACTTTAATTACCAATTTCATACATGCGCCTCCTGTTTGCACTTCTTTCTCACTAATCTTATGTCTATACCTGTATTATACGGAAAAAGGCATACCATACTCTATTGAAAAGTCTTACACTTTCCTTACATTATTGTAAGGGTTTTTCAACTTATAGCAATTTCCCAATAAAAAATTTTTCCGTTTCATGAACTTTTATATTATTATTGAATGATACAAATTTTTATTACAAAAATCAAAGGAGACAGTTTTCAAATGGCTATCTTGCAAGGTTTAGCACTATTACTTGTTGTACTTTGTCTATTTACACTTTTTAGTTACCGTGCTCCTTACGGAATGAAAGCAATGGGTGCTTTAGCTAATGCAGCAATCGCAAGTTTTCTTATTGAAGCATTTCACCGTTATATCGGTGGAGAGATGTTTCATAATGACTTTTTACAATCAGTAGGAGAAGCTTCTGGTAGTATGAGCGGTGTCGCAGCGGCAATTTTAGTCGCACTAGCAATCGGTGTTTCACCCGTATATGCTGTTTTAATTGGTATTGCTACTAGCGGATTCGGTATTTTACCAGGATTTTTCGCTGGATACGTTTGCGCTTTCGTCGTGAAATTTCTCGAAAAGAAATTACCGGCTGGTGTAGAGTTTTTAGCAATTTTATTTATTGCCGCACCAATCTCACGCGGAATGGCCATGCTTATGGATCCGCTCGTGAATGCAACGCTCGGTAAAATCGGTTCTATGATTTCAGTTGCAACTACAGAAAGTCCTATCATTATGGGTATTATGCTTGGTGGATTAATAACAGTTATTTCTACTTCTCCATTAAGTTCTATGGCACTAACTGCAATGCTTGGATTAACAGGTTTACCAATGGCAATTGGTAGTCTTGCCGTAGCAGCCTCAGCCCCGATGAACTTTATTTTCTTTAAGCGACTAAAAATTTGCTCAAAGAAAGACACAATCGCTGTAGCAATCGAGCCTTTAACACAAGCCGATGTTGTTTCAGCAAATCCAATTCCAATTTATGCGACAAACTTCGTTGGCGGTGCACTCGCTGGTATTATTACATCTCTGTTCCAGCTCGTTAATAATGCACCAGGAACAGCATCACCAATCCCAGGACTTCTTGTCTTATTCGGATTTAATGACGTTGTAAAAGTAACAATTGCTGCCGTACTGTGTGGAATCGTTACCACTATTGTTGGATACATCGGATCAATCGTATTCCGCAAATATCCAATTCGTTCTGCTGATGAAATTCGCGGCATTACTTCGGAAGAAAAAGTTGCATAAGAAAAGAGCTATTCTCATTGTTTGAGAGTAGCTCTTTTTCTTGTCGTGTAACGGTAAATGAAATTATATCAGCGATTTTTTTAATATATCGACTTACCGACACATAACGACAAAATAAGAGCTCCCTATTCATATAGGAGGCTCTTATTTTATCCAGCTATAGCGGCTAGAATGATCGGTGGCTTCGCTTCTTCCTTCGAGGCAAAAAGCGCCTCTACGTCTGAAGCTCCATCCCCCTCACATTCTAAACGAGCCACTTCCGCTTTTATTTCTATCCAGTTACGCCTCTTAGACCCTTGCGTCTAAGAACCTTCCCTGCCAAAAGGTAAAAAGCACCTTTTGCAGGAAAGAACCTTAGTCACCGGGTCTAAACAGTCGGCTTCACTTTTATTTCACCCAACCGAGCAGCATTTCCCGCACGAATTTGCTTGCTGCGACTGGTGTTTGATCACTATGGTCGTAGACAGGAGCTACTTCTACTAAGTCTGCTCCAACTACATTTATATTTGAATTTGCAATTGCCACGATGGAATCTAATAATTCTTTAGATGTGATACCTCCAGCTTCTAACGTTCCTGTTCCTGGAGCGTGAGCTGGGTCTAATACGTCAATGTCGATTGTGACATAAACTGGGCGTCCTGCAAGTTTCGGTAATACTTCTTTTAACGGTTCTAATACGTCAAATTTATATAAATTCATACCTACTTCTTTTGCCCATTCGAATTCTTCCTTCATTCCAGAACGAATACCGAAAGAATATACGTTTTCCGGACCAATTAAATCGCACACTTTACGAATAGGTGTAGAGTGGGATAAAGGCTCCCCTTCATACGATTCACGTAAATCAGTATGAGCATCCATATGGATGATTGCTAAATCCGGATATTTTTTTGCCATTGCCTTAAAAATTGGCCAAGACACTAAGTGCTCACCGCCGAGACCTAGTGGAAACTTATCGGCATCTAAAAGTTTTGATACATACTCTTCAATCATGTCTATGCTACGCTGTGGATTTCCAAATGGTAATGGAATATCACCCGCATCAAAATATTTTACCTCTTCTAGTTCACGATCTAAATATGGGCTATATTCTTCAAGACCGATTGACACTTCACGAATACGTGCAGGGCCAAAACGAGAACCTGGACGGTAGCTTACTGTCCAATCCATTGGCATCCCGTAAATAACTGCCTCTGACTCTTCAAAACTTGGATGACTTTTAATAAATACTTTACCTGAATAAGCTTCATCAAAACGCATACTCTTTTCCTCCTTGTGTGGAACTTAAGGTATCCCAACCTTTCATTATTTCTCAAATTTGGAGCCTATAACTCCTCTTTCTCGATTTACCTGTGCCTTCTTTTTCTTACAAGAAGACTACTTCATTTGTAGCAGTGTAAGTAACTAGCATGTTCAAGCCTTCTAGACAAACACCTTAAATGAGTCACTTACACTTTATTTATTTCAATTTAACGCTCTTACTTAATTAAATCGCCAACAAATTTCGGTAATGCGAATGCTGCATTGTGTAATTCTTTTGTGTAGTATTTCGTTTCGATTTCGTGGAAACGCTCTTCACTCACTTCTAATGGATCATGTTTTTTAGATCCAATTGTGAACGTCCAAAGACCACTTGGGTAAGTTGGAATGTTCGCTGTGTATAAACGAGTAATTGGGAAAATCTCCTTTACGTCTTTAAACACAGTTGTAATTAGTTCTGGTGTGAACCAAGGGTTGTCCGTTTGTGCAACGAAAATACCATCTTCTTTTAACGCTTTAGAGATTCCAGCGTAGAAGCCTTTTGTAAATAGATTTACTGCTGGTCCTACTGGCTCAGTAGAATCTACCATAATTACGTCATATTCATTTTCGCTTTCTGCAATGTGTAGGAAACCGTCTCCTACTTTTACTTCTACACGCTCATTATCTAGTGCGCCTGCAATTGATGGTAAGTATTGTTTAGAGTACTCAATTACTTTTCCATCGATTTCAACAAGAGTTGCTTTCTTTACGCTTGGGTGTTTTAACACTTCACGAATAACACCGCCATCGCCACCACCTACAACTAATACGTTTTCAGGGTTTGGATGTGTAAATAAAGGTACGTGCGCTACCATTTCATGATAAACGAACTCATCTTTTTCTGTTGTCATAACCATGCCATCTAAAATAAGCATGTTTCCGAACTCTTCCGTTTCAACCATATCAAGTTTTTGGAATTCTGTTTGCTCCGTATGTAATGTGCGGTTAATACGCGCCGTAATCCCAAAATGTTTTGTTTGTTTTTCAGTGAACCATAGTTCCATCGTACAATCACGCCTTTCAATGCAAATTTATAATAGGGACATCATTAATGTCCCCTAACAAAAATAAAACAAAACATCCAAAAAGTATAGTTAAAAGTACAAAAATACCGAAAATATATTTTAGTCAGAGGGTTCTAACATATGTACGAAAAGGGATTGCCCTGTAATAGGAAAGAAAACCCTTTCTTAGGAAAGGGCTTTTGTCTCTACTTCTACCGGCTTTCGAACCGGAATTAAAATCATTACACAACCGACTAACACAACAATTCCACCGACTAAAAACGGACTTTGCGGTGAAACAGTGTGGCCGATGATTCCTGATAAGATTGGAGCAATTGCGCCACCTAACCAACGAACGAAGTTATAAACACCTGATGTAACAGATCTTTCATAAGGTGAAATATCCATTACATAACTTGTAAATAATGCATTATTTAATCCAGATGCTAATCCCGATAGAACAATTAATACAATTTGTAACCACATAACTTTCACGAAGAATAGTGCGATTAAGAAAAGCGCAAATACGAGTAAACTACCTTTCAACAATGCTTTCGGTTCATATTTCCCTTCTAGCTTATGGGCCAAAATTGCAGAACCGTAAGCTAACGCTAATCCCCATCCGCAAAATACAAAACCTAATTGAATAGCAGATAAATGCATAATAAGTGGTGAGTATGCTAGCACAACGAAAAATCCGTAGTAGTATAACATTCCTGAAATCGCACCTTGCATAAACGGTTTATATTTCACCAGGTTAAGTAATTCTCCTACGCCTGCCGCCTTACGTTTCACTTTTCGCTCCGGTTCTTTTACAAAAAAGAAAACTAAAATAAATGCTAAGAAAATTAAAATACTCGTCGCAAAAAATGGGTAACGCCAAGAATGTCCACCTAATATCCCGCCTAATAACGGTCCGCCTGCCATCCCTAAACCGATAGCTGCTTCATATAGTCCTACTGCTTCATGAACTTCTTTACTTAATGCAATCAATAATGTCATCGCCGTTGCGAAGAACATCGCATTTCCTAATCCCCACCCCGCGCGGAAAATAGATAATTGGGCAATCGTTTGCGATATACCGCATATAAACGCAAATACAGTTACAATCGCAAGACCGATCGTCATCATTCGTTTATCACCAAATCTTGATGCGAATATTCCAGCTGGTAACATCATAATTGCCATCGTTAAAATATATGCTGTAAATAACATCTCTACTTGCCAATGCGATGCACCAATTTGCTCAGCAATACTTGGTAAGATTGGGTCGACTACCCCTATACCCGAAAAAGCAAGGAAGGTAGCCACCACTGTAATCAATCTCCCTAATTTTTGTTTGCTCTCCATTTTGATCATTCTCCTTTTGTACTCTCTAAAAATGTCGCTGCACGATGTAGGCTATCTTCGAGTTCCGCCTTTACACGCTGCATTTGATCCATTTTCTCGTCTAGCGTTTGCACTTGTTTTTCAAGCATCTCTTTAATTTCTTGAATCACTTCGCGGTCACGAGGATTCTCACTATTTCTTCTTTGCTCCATTCTTTCTTTTAACGATAAAAAATGTTGCATTTCTTGAAGTGTAATCCCTAACACTTCTTTCGCTTCTACAATCCTTTTAATTCTGGCGATGTCCTCGTCCGTATACAGGCGAATGTTCCCCTCACTACGTTCAGGGGGATGAATTAAACCAATTTCCTCATAATAACGAAGTGTACGTTTTGTTAAACCAACTTGCTTTGTGACTTCATCAATTTTATACATGTTTATTCCTCCCTTCACTCAATTATTACATTTTACGTTAACGTTAACTTTTGTGCAACTGTTAGACTTTTGTAAATGTTTATCCTATTCAATTGTATTTTTCCAAAAGCAGTTTCATAATGAAAGAAAAGAAAAGAAACGATAAGGAGATTTCCGTATGAATAAACCACTTATTTTCGCCCACCGCGGGGTAAAAGGAACACATCCAGAAAATACGATGATTGCCTTCCAAGAAGCAGAACGCATTGGTGCCCACGGAATTGAGCTTGATGTCCACCTATCAAAAGATGGTGAACTTGTCGTGATTCACGATGAAACAGTAGATCGCACAACAAATGGCATAGGTCTTGTTTCTGAAAAAACGGTAGCGGAATTACAAGCTTTAGATGCTGGTAGCCATAAAGACCCTTCTTTCCATGAAGCAAAAATCCCAACGTTACGTGAAGTATTCATTTGGTTATCTACGACAAATTTACAGCTCAATATTGAGTTAAAAACAGATGTTATCCACTATCCAACTATTGAAGAAAAAGCTGTTGCTCTCGTTCGTGAATACCATCTATCTAATCAAATTATATTCTCATCATTTAACCACGACTCTGTTTCATTATTAGCAGAAATAGCTCCTGAAATCCCAAGAGCAATTTTATATGATACACCACTTGCTGATCCTATCGCTGAAGCAAAAAATAGAGAAGCAACTGGTTTACATCCAAACTTTCAATTACTAACAAAGGAATTTATTCAATTTGCACAAGATCAAGGGTACGTTTTCCGCCCTTATACGATTAACGAATACAAAGATTTACAAACTATGATTGACTATGGCGTAGATGTCATTATTACCGATTGGCCAGCACGTGCCTTTGAGCTCCTTTCTTAATTGAAGGAGCTTTTTGTTTTCGAAATTTCATTGTTTAAAATAACCGAAAACCCTCAATACTAATACAATAATGTTTGTATTAGTATTGAGGGGCTGAAAAAGATGGATCAAACTATGAATCCGAAACTTAAAAAATATAAACGTCTTTTCTTCACCGTAATGTTTTCTTCTGTTCTTTTTTTTGTTTTTTCCTTTTTTGTTATTATTATAGTTGCAAAAATTATGGGACCTCCTCCTGTTGCTGTCCCACAAACAAGTGTCTTTTACGCTAATGATGACACTGTTATCGGACAAAGTAATGAAATGCAAAAACGTTACAATGTATCTCTCAATGAAATTTCTCCTTATGTAAAAGAGGCGACACTTTCTATCGAAGATCAACGATTTTACAAACATCATGGCTTTGATATGAAACGTATTGCTGGTGCTATTGTTGCCGATTTAAAAGCGATGGCAAAGGTCCAAGGTGCTAGTACGATTACACAACAGTATGCTCGTAACCTATACTTAGATCATGATAAAACGTGGAAACGTAAACTATTAGAAGCGATGTACACAATTCGCCTTGAAGTGAACTATAATAAAAATCATATTTTAGAAGGATATTTAAATACAATTTATTACGGGCATGGTGCTTACGGAATCGAAGCTGCGTCTCGTCTATATTTCGATAAAACAGCAAAAGAATTAACATTAGCGGAAGCTAGTATGCTCGCAGGTATCCCGAAAGGACCTAGTGTCTATTCTCCCTTTTTAAAAGAGGATCGTGCGAAAGGACGACAATCTCTCATATTAGACGAAATGGTAGAACAAGGTTACATTACGAAGAAACAAGCAACGTCAGCAAAAAAAGAGCCACTAACTTTTGCCTCATTAGATACAAAAAAAGTGGCAGAGATTGCACCTTATTTCCAAGATGCTGTACAAGCTTCTCTTCTTCGTGATATCGGATTAGATGAACAAGCCTTACAAAAGGGTGGCCTGCGTATTTATACAACACTAGACCCTAAATTACAATCTGTTGCAGAGCAAGCTGTAAAAGATCACATACCTGACACAACAAACATACAAACTGCGCTCGTCTCTATGAATCCAAAAACAGGTGAAGTAGCTGCCCTTGTTGGTGGAACTGATTATAATACGAGTCAATTTAACAGGGCTACACAGGCCGCTCGACAGCCTGGATCTACGTTTAAGCCATTCCTGTATTACGCGGCATTAGAACGAGGATTCACCCCTGCTACGCGCTTAAAAAGCGAATACACTGTGTTCACTTTAGGTGACGGTGTTTCAAAGTATAAACCGAAAAACTATAAAGACTATTATGCAGACGATTTTGTAACAATGGCGCAAGCTCTTGCGGTCTCTGATAACGTATATGCCGTGAAGACCAATTTATTTTTAGGCGAAGACATTCTTACAAAAACAGCGAAGCAATTCGGTATTACTACCGCATTAAAAGATGTTCCGTCTCTCGCTCTCGGTACATCTCCTGTAAAACCAATTGAAATGGTTAACGCTTATAGCATGTTCGCAAACGGCGGAAAAGAAGTAAAACCGATGTTTATTCGCCGCATTATGGACCAGGAAGGAAACATGCTATACGATGCTCATTTGGAGAGTAAACAAGTTCTCGATAAAAGCAAAGCGTTTGTAATGGAAGAAATGATGACGGGCATGTTTAATAAAAAACTGAGCAGCTATGCTGCTGTAACTGGTCAATCGATGTTATCTAAACTATCAAGAACATATGCCGGAAAATCCGGTTCTACTGAAACAGATAGTTGGATGATTGGATTTACCCCGCAAATCGTAACGGGTGTATGGGTTGGATACGATCAACCTAAATCGATTTCAAACGTAGCAGAACAAGGATATGCGAAAAAAATATGGACCGATACGATGGAAAAAGGCTTAGATGGACAACCTCAAAAAGAGTTTAAACAACCAAGTGACGTCGTTGCAGTCGATATTAACCCTGAAAACGGAAAAATCGCTACAAAAAATTGTCCCATTTCAGTTAAAATGTATTTCGCAAAAGGTACAGAACCAACTGAATATTGTATGGATCATGTCGATGACAAAGAGGAATTTGAAAAGACAACTGAAGAAAAGAAGAAAACAAGTTGGTGGAAAAAATATCTTCCTTGGTAAAAAAAATAGCTGACGGGCATCCGTCAGCTATTTTTTATTCACTTAATAATGCACGGCGCAATTCTTCACTAGATTCGTTCCAAATCGCTTCATTATGTTCTTTCAAGAATGTACCAAGTACTTTTTTAGATGATTCATCCATATGGTCAACCATAATGTAACGCTTCATTGATTTATCCATTTTGTTTACGTGCTCTGGAAGTGATTTATATCCGCGGCGAATTTCACGGTCAACTGTCATTTCACAAGCTGTTACACCTGCATAATAAGCACCTGTCGCCGTTCTTTCAATCGTTACCCACACAAGCCAAAATGGTTTTCCGTTTGGAACTTCATCTTTATTTGTTAAAAACTTAATACCTTTTTCGACTGTACTACGTGCATGCATTGCACCGATATCAACAAATGCTGTTTTCTCTAGTACATCGACAAATACAGGTGAAATGTTTTCTAGACTTAATGCTCCAACACCAAAACCACCATGTCCATCTGTTGAATCATTTTTCACGATATTAAAACCGATTTTTTTCTTTTTCTCTGTCATATGTAAACTCCTCCTCACTTAATGATTATAAAAGGCCAAAAATAGGCGCAATGATACTGTCTAAAAATACAAATACATATGGAATGACAACATTAAAAATAGGTTGAATTGTATAATTGCTAAGCGGTGTAATAACAAGAATTAATAACGCTATTGCTCCATACTTTTCATACTGTGTCATTTTCGCACGAATATTTGTTGGTGCTAGATCTTCCACAACTCGATACCCATCAAGTGGCGGAATTGGCAATAAGTTAAATACAAGTAATACGATATTAAGCATAATAAAAATTCGGAAGAATTGAGCCAATGTATCTGCTACTGCAAATGGAATTGAATCTAATACACCAAATGTTAATAGGCTATACCAAATAATTAAACCAATTGCACTTAAAATTAAGTTACTAATTGGGCCTGCAATTGAAACTAATATCCCTGCAAGACGCGGCCTTTTAAAGTTATATGGGTTAACAGGAACAGGTCTTGCCCAACCAAAACCAAGAATTAATACAGCGATCATCCCAATAGGATCTAAGTGCGCCATCGGTGATAATGTTAAACGGCCTTGCTTCTTTGCTGTATCGTCTCCAAATTTATATGCAACATATGCATGCGCAAATTCATGCACTGATAACGCAATAATAATGGCCATTGCTACCAACGGAATTTGTTGCAATGGGTATCTAAATAACTGATCCATGATTCATCTCCTCTTCAATATGTCAAAAAAAGAAATTATTTGTTTTTTCGATTGTTCTTCCCCATAATCCGCTATAATAAGAGTGTAACTTACATAAAAGGAGCGATTATATATGCCATACGTAACAGTGAAAATGCTAGAAGGACGCACAGAGGAACAAAAGAAAGCTCTTGCTGAGAAAGTAACAGCAGCAGTAAGCGAAACAACTGGTGCTCCTGAAGAAAACATCGTTGTTTTCATCGAAGAAATGTCTAAAAACCATTATGCAGTTGGCGGAAAACGCTTAAGCGACAAATAATTTCAAGTTCTTTCATAAGAAGCAGCTCTTAGCTGCTTCTTATTTTTTTCCTTCTAGTAATTCGATGATTCTCTCTTTATATTTTCCTTTTCTTCCATCTTCATAGATTAAATCATGCGGATAGAATAGTTTTTGATCCCTTCTCTTCTTACCAGTAATTGCCTCAACAATATCCGATTCACGCGAAAGCTCTCTAAGCTCTCCATTTGGCATAAGAAGTAAGATTGGCAGACGTTCTTCTTCTTCACCAGCACGGTAAAAGTCATACGGTAAGTCTGACGTTGAATCAACTACTAAATAGTATTCTGGATCAAGTCCAATCTTTTTAAATAAGCTACTTAATTCCATCCAATTATCTAAACCGTGCTTATCTGTAAACTCTACATATTTAAATAGGTTTCGATTCATAAAACGACGGCATAAATCACTTAAAATTGGATCTTCTTCGTCTTGCCATACTTGGAAGTAATAATACATAACGTTCTCGTCTAACTTTAAATAATCCTCTACTGTAACTTCTTCTTCAAATAAAGAATAGAAATGAACCGGATGATTTTTAAATGTATAATACTTCTCATGCAATGATTTTGCACGGTGTAAAATCTTCGTTAAAATAACTTCGGCACTGCGCGTTACCGGATGGAAATATACTTGCCAATACATTTGATAACGACTCATAATATAATGCTCAACAGCATGCATACCACTATTTTTAATGACTACTTGATTCCCATATGGACGCATGACACGTAGTATACGTTCCATATCAAAGTTTCCATACTTTACGCCAGTGAAATACGCATCTCTTAATAAATAGTCCATACGATCTGCATCAATTTGACTGGAAATCATGCTAATCGCTAATTTATTCGTAGATGTTTTGGCGATTACATCGGCTACCTTTTGCGGGAATTCTTTATCCACACGACTTAATATGCGATTAATTTCCGTATCTCCAACGATAATCTTTTGCGTAAATTTCTCATGATCTAATGAAAATACTTTTTCAAACGAGTGAGAAAATGGACCGTGACCGACATCATGAAGTAATGACGCACATAAACATAACAATCTATCTTCAGCATTCCAGTTTGGTCTGCCATCAAACACATCATCAATCATACGACGAATAATTTCATATACACCTAACGAATGAGTAAAGCGACTATGCTCTGCACCGTGAAATGTAAAAAATGTCGTTCCAAGCTGCTTAATACGGCGCAAGCGTTGAAATTCTTTCGTTCCGATTAAATCCCAAATAACACGATCGCGCACGTGCACATATTTATGTACCGGGTCTTTAAACACTTTTGTTTCGCTGAGTTTGTCGTTTAAATATACCACCTTCCGACATCCCCCTTTCTTTACTGCATTCTTACTATATATTATAAACGAAATAGGAAACAGAAAGAAATGAAAGACTATATTAATTGCCCTTATATAAAGAAAAAATCACTTTTACCAAAGTAAAAGTGATTTCTGTTTATACATTATTTCCCTAAAACGAATTCAGCAACTTCATCTAAGATCATTTCTTTACCTAGAGGGAAGTAACCTTTGTTTACGTCTTCGTTTTTAATTGTAAATACGTGGTTGTTTTTAACAGCGTTCATGTTTTTCCAAATTGATTCTTCTTTGAATTCTTTTAGACGTTGAGAACCGTCACCAGTTGTAAATACGAATAAGTAATCCGGGTTGTAATCGATTAAAGCTTCTTTTTGTACTTGTACTAGTGGTTTATCCGTTGGTGTACCTTTAACTGCTGGTAATTTTAAATCATTAAAGATTACGCTACCGTAACCGTAGTCACCGTATACGCGGAAAGCATTTGGATATGCAGCCATTTTCATAAATTTAGCATCGCCAGTTTTCGCAACGATTTTGTCATGTAATTTGCTTGCTTTTTCATCATACTGTTTGAACCATTCTTTCGTTTCTTTCTCTTTACCGAAGATTTGACCTACTTCTTCGAATTTCGGACGCCATTGGTCTAATGGAGTTTTTAACATAACTGTTGGTGCAATTTTAGATAATTGATCATAAATCTTTTCTTGACGATTGTTTACAAGAATTAAGTCTGGTTTTGCAGCAGCTACTGCTTCGATGTTAATTTTATCGCCCCAAGCAGAACCAACTGGTTTTACGTCTTTTAATTTCTTTTCAATATGTGCATCAATCTTTTCTTGAGATGTATTAGCAGTAATAATTGGTTTCATACCAAAGATTAATAATTCTTCTGTTGAACCACTAAGATCAGCAATTTTCTTTGGATTTGCAGGAATTTTAATTTCCCCTTTTGCGTGTTGTACAGTGCGCTCTTCAGTCTTCGCATCCTTCGCATCCTTCGCATCTGCTTTCTTCTCTTCTTTGTTAGAACAAGCTGCAAATAGTACAGAAGTAACGACTAATACCATTGCTAATAACGCCATTTTAAAATTCTTCATGTTCCCACTCCTTCTAGCTGTATTTCTCTTATAAGTTACAGTGAACTATAAGAAACAAGATTAACAATTAATAAATATATATTGATTAATTGTTGCTTATGCCCCGTTCTAACGGGTGTTCAACTTCCTATTTACTAATAAGAAGCTCAACGTCCATTAGAAGCCCCCCTCTTTACGAGGGGGATCTACTTATGCTTTTTTACGCAATTGATTACTAATCATCGCTAAATCATATGTTAAACAAATTGGTTTACAGTTTACTGGACACGGAACGATTTGAGCTTCAATCTCAAATACACTGCGAAGTGTTTCACTCGTCATCACTTCGTCTGGCGTTCCTTGCTTCATTAACTTACCTGCTTTTAATGCAATCATATGATCTGAGAAACGAGAAGCATGGTTTAAGTCATGGATAACCATAACAATCGTTCTACCTTCTTCTTCGTTTAACTTTTTCAATAAGTTTAATACTTCTAATTGATGAGCCATATCTAAGTACGTTGTCGGTTCATCTAATACGAGTAATTCTGTCCCTTGTGCAAGAGCCATCGCAATCCATACGCGTTGACGTTGCCCGCCTGATAACGCCTCTGCTGGACGATTTGCGAATTCTGTCATTCCCGTCACTTCAAGTGCCCAATGAATGTAACGATAATCCTCTTCTTTCAACGTTCCAAATCCTTTTTGATGAGGAAAACGTCCATATGAAACAAGTTCAAACACAGTAAGGCCAGTTGGCACTTCTGCAGTCTGTGGTAAAATCGCCATTTTCTTTGCGATTTCTTTCGTTGGCTGTTTCTCGATTGCTTTTCCGTCAAGATAAACAGTACCTTTTTTCGCCTTCAAAATACGAGAAGCTGTTTTTAATAATGTGGACTTCCCACAACCATTTGGTCCAATAATTGTTGTAATTTTCCCTTCCGGAATTTCAACTGTTAATCCATCAATAATTAACCCTTCATTATAGCCAACAGATACCGCATCAACTGCTAAAGTTGCCATACAAAAAGCCTCCCTTTATTTTGTCCTCATAAGTAAGTATATGAAATATGGTGCACCAATTACAGAAATAACAAGACCGACCGGTATTTCTGAAGTTGTTAACACACTTCTTGAAATTACGTCTGCGAATAAGAGTAAAAACGTCCCTATTAGTGCAGCGGTAGGCAGCATAATTTGATGTTTACCACCGACAAGGCGTCTAGCTAAATGCGGAGCCATTAAACCGATAAAACCAATTCCTCCGGCAACAGCAACAGATGCACCAGCTAAACAAACTGCAATAAACAATAATTTACGTCTTTCTTTTTCTACATTTACACCAAGGCCAACCGCTGTGGAGTCGCCTAGGTTCATTATGTTTAATATGTGAGCCTTACTAATAGCAAGTGGCAAGAAAATAACCATCCATGGAAGTACACTTAGTACGAATTTCCAATCTGTGCCCCATAGACTTCCTGCTAACCAAATCGTAGCAAAACGGAAATCGTTAGATGTCATCTTCATAGAAAAAATTAAACTAACAGCACCAAACCCGGCTGCAACAGCGATACCGACAAGTATTAATCTCGTTGATGAAACGCCGTCTTTCCATGCTAGTAAATAAATAATAACCGCTGCTAATATCGCACCAACCAACGCAAAGAAAGGAAGGATAAATACAGATAAAAATGTACCAGTTCCAACTTTCCCGAAGAAAAAGTAAACGAATATAACGACTGTTAACCCCGCTCCAGCGTTAATACCAATAATACCTGGATCAGCAAGTGGATTACGTGATAACCCTTGCAAAATCGCACCTGACATCGCTAAAGCAGATCCAACTAATATGGCAATGACCATACGCGGCATACGGAATTCAAATAAAATAACAGACTGATCTTCAGCCCCGAGTCCAACCAATGACTTTAATACGTCCATTGGCGGGATTTTAAATGTCCCTGTATTTAAACTTACTAAAAATACAGTAACGATCAATCCTACTAAGATTGTTAAAACAGAAACGTTCTTTTTTGTTAAGACACTTGTCCTCACATTTTCCCTCTCCCTTCGTTACGTGCTAAGTAGAGGAAGAATGGAACCCCAATTAGCGCTGTAATTGCTCCAATTGGCGTTTCAAACGGCGGATTAATAACGCGAGATAACATATCTGCACATTCAATTAACAGCCCACCTAAGACCGCAGAACATGGAATAACCCATCTATAGTCTGAGCCTACAAGGAAACGAGTCATGTGCGGGATTACAAGACCAACAAATCCAACCGATCCTGCCATAGAAACCGCAGAACCTGTTAACACAAGAACAAGTACTGTTCCGATAAATTTAATTAATGTCGTATTTTGACCAAGTCCAATCGCAATTTCTTCACCGAAGCTTAAAATTGTAATATACCTCGACATCATAATTGCAATAAAGAGACAAACAAGGCCAATTGGTACTAACATATTAATACTTTCCCATTTCACTCCCGCAACTCCGCCTGCATTCCACATACTCACCTCTTGGGCAAGGTTGAAATATAGCGCAATTCCAGATGAAATGGCCCCTAATAAAGCACTAATTGCTGCACCCGCTAAAGCTAACTTCACAGGTGTTAATCCACCTGGTGAAGAAGACCCAATTCCATATACAATGCTCGCTCCAAACGCAGCCCCAATAAAAGATGCGATAACGAACATTAAATAAGGTGAATTAGGGAAGAATGCATACATAATTGCAATTCCAAATACAGCTCCATCTGTAATTCCCATTAACGATGGTGAAGCAAGTGGATTTCGCGTCATACCTTGCATAATTGCCCCTGATACTGCTAAAAAGGCACCTGCAACTACGCCCCCTATTGCTCTAGGCATGCGAAGTTCTTGAATTACGTTATGATGCGTAATAGAACCGTCAAACTGAAACACAGCTTGCCATACAGTCTTTAAACTAATATCTGCAGCACCAAACGAAATAGAAACTGCCATGCTTAAAGCTAACAAAACTGTACCTGCTACTAAAATAATAGAAGCAACGAGCGGCCTGCTCTTAATCTCTTTAACATTCACATCTTGCTGTTCTATACTCCTTGCGCTCGCTTCCATACCTCAACCATCCTAACCAACAACATATATTTAATGAAATGAAATTTATTCTCAAATAGTAATAAAAAATTAGGTTAATTGACCTTTTCTTGATAATGATTATCAGAATCAGACACTTTCTATTCTACCTATCGCTTCAAAAGACTGTCAACCATTATTTTGAAATATAAATTTATATAAATTGAAATTTGAATGAATAGATGATGCCCCTCCTTCATTGAATGTTAATCTACTCAATTGTATTTTCGTAGAATAACTCATTCCTCGTATGGGCATAAAAAAAGAAGAGTAATCTGTTCACTCTTCTTTTTCTTACTTATTTAACTTTGCTTCAATTTTTACAATTAATTCATCTTCTGTTGGAGCCGCGACTGGACGATTATTTACAAATGCGAATGATTTTTTACGACCAGGACCACAGTACGACTGACATGCAACTTCAATCGTTGCACATGAATCTACTTTTTTTAACTTTGGAATCAACGTTTTAACGTTCGTTGCCTGACAATCATCACACACACGAAATTCGTTCCCCATTATATAACACTTCCTCTATTTTAAACTTTTCTCAAGTACATTTAAAAATAAACACTAAATGGTATTTTACCGCTCTTTGAAGCTCGTTGCAAGTTTCCCTTTAAAGCTCTTTCTTCATATAATGCTACATATTTATATGTTCTCCTACAGAAGCTTACGTCATTCTTGGCAAAATTTATACCTTTCATCGAAATCTACCATATTTTTAAAAGCTTTGTATAAAAGCTCATTTTTTTGCCCATTATAAAAATAGGAAGTTCATAAAAAGAAAGGGAGTTGAATCTATGAAAGTAAGACAAGATGCTTGGACGGATGAGGATGATTTATTACTTGCTGAAACTGTACTTCGTCACGTTCGAGAAGGAAGTACTCAATTAAATGCATTTGAAGAAGTGGGTGATCAATTAAATCGTACATCGGCTGCCTGTGGTTTCCGTTGGAATGCTGTTGTTCGCTATAGTTATGAACAAGCTCTTCAACTAGCAAAAAAACATCGTAAAGATAAAATGCGCGCTGCAAGCGGTGAACAAGCGAAAAAACGTTTACTTTATACACCACCAGCTTCAGATTCGATAACTGATTATGAAGAATTCGTACAAGAGGAATCAATTGTACAATATAAAGAAGCTATTCCATATAAAGAAACTACCGTTCCTGCTACAAAAAGCTCTATGACAATGCAAGATGTTATTTATTTTTTACAAACAGTCGGATCTTCAAATATAAAAGTGACAGCTCTTGAAAACGAGAATACGAGATTGAAACAAGAGATTAGAGCACAAATCCTTCGAAATGAAGAACTAGAAAAGAAACTAGAAAAATTAGAAAAACAATCTCATACTGTACAAGAAGATTACGAAACACTTATGAATATTATGAACCGAGCTCGTAAGTTGGCAGTCATGGATGACGAAGAACGTTCTCAAACATCTTTCCGAATGGATCGAAACGGTAATTTAGAAAAAATTGCAGAATAGAAAGGATGCATGTAATGCATCCTTTTTTAGTCTTTCATCTTTAAACTTTCCCTTTATATGCGAGAAAACCCCCTTCTTCATTTTTTGCTATAATAGAGATTGTCATTTTAAAGATAAGGGGTTAGTTATATGAGCAATTCCCGTTCCATTTTATCTCAGCCAGAGTGGCGTATTGTAGATCAGTCTAGTTTGGGACCAACATTCCATGCATTGCAGTCATTCGCAATGGATGACACACTGTGCACAAGCATTGGAAATGGTCAATCAGCTGCAACAATGCGTTCTTGGGTTCATCACAATACAATTGTTCTTGGCATTCAAGATTCACGCCTACCACACTTGGAAGAAGGTATTTCCTTTTTACAAGAAAACAACTTCAATGTTATCGTTCGTAATTCCGGTGGACTTGCAGTCGTACTTGATGAAGGTGTTTTAAACGTATCACTTTTATTCCAAGAGACAGAAAAAGGTATCGATATTGATCTTGGATACGATACAATGTGGCATTTAATTAAGGAAATGTTAAACGATTACGATGTTACAATCGAGGCAAAAGAAATTGTTGGTTCTTACTGTCCTGGTAGCTATGACTTAAGTATTCGCAATCAAAAATTTGCTGGCATTTCACAGCGCCGTATTCGCGGTGGTGTCGCTGTCCAAATTTATCTCTGCGCTACAGGAAGTGGCTCTGAGCGTGCCGCACTCGTTCGTGATTTCTACAACCTAGCCATTCAAGGAGAAGAAACACGCTTTACGTATCCTGAAATTGTACCGAGTACGATGGCTTCACTTTCAGAATTACTTGGCGAAACTATTACAGTACAAGATTTAATGATGCGCCTTTTAAAAACACTGCAGCAATTCGCTCCAAAGTTAACACCATCTCAATTAACAATAGATGAAATACCTTTATATGAGACGAATTTACAACGTATTATTGATCGTAACAATAAAGCACTTGGCTTAGAAAAATAAAGACCGTCGCTATAATAGCGACGGTCTTTATTTCGATTCATTATAGAATTAAAGTGCTTGAGCTGCTGTAATTAAAGCTAACTTGTACACTTCTTCTTCGTTACATCCGCGAGATAGATCATTTACAGGCATATTTAAACCTTGTAAGATTGGTCCTACTGCTTCGAAGTTACCTAAACGTTGAGCGATTTTGTAGCCAATATTACCAGCTTCTAAGCTTGGGAATACGAATACGTTAGCATCACCTTTAATTGTAGAACCTGGAGCTTTTTTCTCAGCTACAGACGGTACGAATGCAGCATCGAATTGGAATTCTCCATCTAAAGTTAATTCAGGAGCCATTTCTTTTGCAATACGAGTTGCTTCTACAACTTTTTCTGTTTCTGGAGATTTCGCAGAACCTTTTGTAGAGAAGCTTAACATAGCAACGCGTGGATCAATACCGAATAGTTCAGCAGTTTTCGCACTCTCGATACCAATTTCAGCTAAATCTTGGCTGTTTGGTGCAATGTTAATTGCACAATCAGCAAATACATATTTCTCTTCTTCACGTACCATGATAAATACGCCAGAAGTTTTTGTAACGCCTGGTTTTGTTTTAATGATTTGAAGTGCTGGACGAACTGTATCAGCTGTAGAGTGAGCTGCACCACTTACTAAACCGTGTGCTTTACCCATGTATACAAGCATTGTACCGAAGTAGTTTTCGTCTTTAAGGATTTTGCGAGCGTCTTCTTCAGTTGCTTTACCTTTACGGCGTTCAACGAAAGATGCTACCATTGCATCCATTTCTTCGTATGTAGCTGGGTCATAAATATCAACGCCTGCTAATGTTAAATTCATGCTAGCAGCTTTTGCGCTAATTTCTTCTTTATTACCAACTAAAATTGGTTGTACTAACTCTTCTTTTGCTAAACGCTCTGCAGCGCCTAAAATTCTTTCATCAGTTCCTTCAGGAAGTACGATAGAAATGCCTTTTCCTTGAACTTTTTCTTTTACTGTTGTAAATAAGTTGCTCACGAATAAACCCTCCTACATATGTTAAAAAACTCTATCTTTAAGAATACTGCTTTTCCTCTATATTTTAAACTTATAGCTCCCAAAAAATAGATAAAATTAAAATGATTATATTTTCATAAAATTCAGCCTAGAAATAAATCCCCTTTAAGCCTTATCTTCTCCTATTTTCAAGTAAATTTAAATGTGACAATTTTATGCGCTAAGGCTTTATATAGATGATTTTAAAACTATATATGCTATAGTTAACGTGTAAAACTATCATTAACTGAGGTGAATAGAATGAGTGAAGCAACAACAACGTTAGATGGCTGGTATTGTTTACATGATTTACGTTCTATTGATTGGGCTGCATGGAAAACATTATCTAGCGACGAACGCGGACAAGCTGTGTCTGAATTTTTAAATGTCGTTGAAAAATGGAACGAAGTATCTACCGCGAAAAAAGGTAGTCATGCAATGTATACTGTTGTTGGCCAAAAAGCTGATATTATGCTTATGATTTTACGTCCAACAATGGAAGAGTTAAATGAAATTGAGACAGAATTGAATAAAACAACATTAGCTGAATATATGGTTCCTGCATACTCTTACGTATCTGTTGTTGAACTAAGCAACTACCTTCCAGCTGATGAAGATCCATATCAAAACCCACAAATCTTAGCTCGCTTATATCCAGAACTACCAAAAGCAAATCACATTTGCTTCTACCCAATGGATAAGCGTCGCCAAGGTGATGACAACTGGTACATGCTTCCTATGGAAGAACGTAAAAAAATGATGTACAGTCATAGTAAAATCGGTCGCCAGTACGCAGGTAAAGTACGCCAAGTTATTTCAGGATCAGTTGGATTCGACGATTTTGAGTGGGGCGTAACATTATTCGCTGACGATGTTCTTCAATTTAAAAAACTTATATATGAAATGCGCTTCGATGAAGTAAGTGCTCGTTATGGTGAATTCGGAACATTTTTCGTTGGAAACATTTTACCAGACGAAAAGGTAGAGAAGTTTTTACACATATAGAGTGAAACTTTAATCAGTGGGGGTTTTGTTCATCCCCACTAATTATTAGCCTTCACCAATCGGGCTTTTACAAGCAGTTGATCGCCCATCTAACTTCTTTGCTTTCGCTTAATTTTTAGGTGAGGATCTTACTGCCCGGCAAATAGCGGGGCAAATCGTAAAAAAGGAACGAATTTCGTTCCTTTTTTATTACCCTCTATATTTCTCCTCAAAATACTTCCTTTCTCTGCAAATTCGAACAAAAATCTACAAATTCTTTTCAATTTCCTTACAAAATTGTAACCTTTCTATATCCAAATTTATGCTAAAATGGTACGAGCTACATGCTAATAACGATGCGAAGGTGATAATCTATATGAAGAAAATCTTGTCTATTTTACTAGCGCTTTTATTGTCAATTTCTTCCTTAGGAGTAACAACATCCCATGCCGAAGAAAAAATACACATTGAGGCGGCAGCTGCACTTTTATTTGATGCAGATACAGGAAAAATACTGCATGAACAAAATCCAGATGAATTACTAGCTATTGCTAGTATGTCAAAATTAATTGTTGTTTATGCCGTATTAGAAGCAATTAAAGAAGGAAAAATTACTTGGGATACAAAGGTAAACATTTCTGATTATGCTTATGAAGTTTCACGTAATAATGAATTCTCTAACGTTCCGTTTGAAAAGGGACGTCAATATACTGTAAGAGAATTATATCATTCTATCGTTATCTTCTCTGCAAACGGATCTAGTATTGCCTTAGCAGAACTTCTTGCAGGAAGTGAGAAGAATTTCTTGAATCTTGCAAATGAACATGCAAAAAAACTAGGGTTAAAGAAATATAAATTTGTAAACGCTACTGGGTTAAATAACGCTGACTTAAAAGGAAAACACCCTGAGGGAACGGATCCGAATGGAGAAAATTCCATGTCAGCTCGCGATATGGGTATGCTTTCAAAAGCAATGATTACAAAGTATCCAGAAATGCTAGAGGATACAAAACAAAGATTTAGAAACTTCCCAGATAATCATCCGAAACCAATTCGTATGGAAAACTGGAACTGGATGTTACCAGGTGCTGCTTTCTCTTATGAAGGAACAGATGGTTTAAAAACTGGTAGTTCTGATACCGCTGGATATGGATTCACTATTACCGCTAAACGTGGTGATGTACGTCTTATTTCAGTTATTATTAAAACAAAATCAATGGACGAGCGCTTCACAGAATCTCGTGAATTAATCGAATACGGGTTTAATAACTTCGAAAAACAAAAGTTAAAAGTTGATAAAAATAATACAATCTCTGTAGTAAAAGGGAAAGAAGATCAAGTGACTGTTACACCGGAAAAAGAAATAACAGTAATTGCGAAAAAAGGTAGCAAAGATCCTTATAAAATTGGGACTGAAGTAGATAAATCTCTTGCTGAAGATGGACATTTAGTTGCTCCTATTAAGAAAGATGCCAAAGTAGGCTCAATTACTTTAGAATCAACTGATAAATATGGTTTCTTAGACGGTAGTAAAAGTATGAAAGTTACTGCAAAAACGACAGAAGAAGTTGAAAAGGCAAATTGGTTCGTATTAACAATGCGCTCTATCGGAGATTTCTTCTCAAACTTATGGTCTAAAGTATTTTAATGATGGAAAGCTAGCTCACGCTAGCTTTTTTTATTTTCCTCTCTCCATGTAAAACTTCGTTTGGTTGTCATATCTGAGTCCTTTTTCTCATACGTATGAACTAGTAATCGTTACACACTTCATCTAGAAATAAACCTCTTTCCACAAGGTATTCCAAAAAGAGAGGTGACACATAATGGGTGTTATTGCTTATAACGAAGAAGATGTAAAGTTATTAGCTAGACTGATGCGTGCTGAAGCCGAAGGAGAAGGACAACAAGGAATGTTAATGGTCGGAAACGTAGGGGTAAATCGTGTCCGCGGAAATTGTTTAGATTTTAAAAAAATACGTAATTTACGTCAAATGGTTTATCAAAATCCTGGCGGTTTTGAGGCAACGCAAAAAGGGTATTTTTATCAGCGTGCAAGAGAACAAGATATCGCATTAGCAAGGCGAACGATTCAAGGACAACGTTTTTGGCCTGCAAATTTCGCCTTATGGTTTTTTAGACCTGAAGGCCCTTGCCCACCAACTTGGTATGACCAACAAAACTCTGGACGTTTTAAAAAGCACTGCTTCTTCCAACCATCTGCCGGGGATTGCCCTAGCGTATATTAAGGAATGAAAACGAGGAGGGATTTTTGAATGGCACAGCAACAAAACCCGTATTATGGAACAGGTTTTTATCAACCATCTGGAACTTATGCACAACAGCAACAAATGACCCCACAGCAACAGCAACAACAGCAAGCGATGCAACAACAAGCTGCGCAAGCTCAATATGCCGTCTCTCAAGGCATGTTACCATTAGAACAGTCGTATATTGAAAATATTCTTCGCTTGAACAAAGGCAAGCAAGCCACCGTAGTAATGACTTATGAGCGTGGTAGTTCACTCGGTACACAATCTTATACAGGTATTATTGAGGCAGCTGGACGTGATCACATCGTTATTAGTGAACCGCAATCGGGGAAACGTTTTTTACTACTAATGATTTACTTAGATTATGTAGAATTCCCAGAAGAAATTATGTATTTACCTAGTCAACAAGCAACTTATGCTCCAAGACCATAAAAAAAAGCTGGCATATGCCAGCTTTTGTTTTTTTATAAGCCTTTTACAACTGCAGTTCCGACTAAGATCCATGCCACGATAAACGCTACACCACCAAGAGGTGTAATTGGGCCAAAGAACTTAATACCTGTCGTACTTAATGCATACAAACTACCTGAAAACATAATAATCCCAGCTACCATAAGCCAGCCAGCAGTAGTTAAAAGTGATGATTGAATTTTATCCATTAATAAAGCAACTACGAATAGTCCACCTGCATGAAACATTTGATATGTAACGCCTGTTTTCCAAACTTCTAACATTTTTGCAGAAACTTTATTTTCTAAACCGTGTGCTCCAAAAGCCCCTAACGCAACAGATAGCCCTGCCGCAATACAACCTAGTAAAAAGAAAATTTTCATCTTAATTCCCCTTTTTTTACCTTTATCATAAGCAATTTTTTCATATAAGCCAAACGATTTATCTTCTAAAAATCAAATAAAGAATTACCGTTTGCGCCTTCTTCTTTTATATAAACAGGTTCTCCAGAAACCGGCATAACTGGTTGAACTGTCGTCATAGGCTGAGATCCAATTACTTGTGATGGAATCTCAGGTTCTCTATACATAGAAGGCTCAGCTTGTTCATCTAATAATAAATCACATAACGCTCGCACAACTAATAAATGCGCTTTTGATTGTTGCCCTTCACTGCTTTTTGCCTTTGCAATTTCATTCGCCATTTTATTTAAAATCTTATCGCTCGATATTTGCATTCCTTGTCACCTCTTACTTTGTAGTTCTTTCTCAAATTGTCCTAGCTTCTCTACTGAACCAAACACTATTATCATATCATGTTCTCGTAGTTTTTCCTGCCCCGTTGGATTATGTATAACATCCCCATTTCTCAAAATCGCTAAAATTGTTACATCAAATTGATTTCTCACATCACTCTCTAGTAACGATTTACTAGCTAAAATAGAACCTTTGCCGACTGCAATTTCTTCAATTACAAATGACTGTTCCACGCCATATAGTACTGTATCAATATAATGAACTGTTAGCGGATTCGCAATACCTTTTGCAATATGAATTCCTGCCATGCTAGATGGATTAATCACCTTATTTGCCCCAGCACGCTTTAATTTGTCTTCAGTTTCCGGTTTTTCCGCCCTTGCCACAATTTTAATTGCATCGTTTAGCCCTCTTGCCGTTAATGTAATAAATACATTTTCAGCATCATTTGCTACGATAGCAACTAAACCGGTTGCCTTTGAAATTCCCGCATGATGTAACACTTGGTCTTCCGTTGCATCTCCGTGTACATACAAAAGTTTTTCCTTCTCTAATATACTTTCATCTTTATCCACGACGACAAATGGAATTTTCTTTTCTTGCAATTCATGTACAACTTGAAGCCCCACTCTACCACAACCACATACGATAATATGATTTTGTAACTGTGCTATTTGTTTATCCATCTTCTTCCTCCGTACTGCATGAAATAAATTCCCTTCAATAATCATAGCTGCCACTACACCAATTGCATACGTAACAATACCGACTCCAACCGGTATGATAAGAAGCGCAAAAACTTTTCCTGCCTGTGTTACAGGAACGGCATCTCCGTACCCAACAGTTAATACAGTAATCATCGTCATCCAAAATGCTTGAAACAAACTAATCTCTTCAATCGCCATAAATCCTAACGTTCCTAGAATTACAACAAAGGTCATACATATAACTGCTATCCATAATTGCTTTCGTGCATTCATATCGTGTTTCAACTCTTTTCTCTATCTACAATCTTTGCCAGTGGAAATGAAATACATATATACTAGATATGGAATCTATGAAAGAGGTTGATATAATGAAAACATTTCTTTCCGCCTTACAATGGGCGCTATTTATTTTAGCGGGGAGCCTTATTGTACCAATTAGCGTCGCAACTAATTATGGTCTCGATGGCGCTGAAGCTATTGCATTCGTACAAAGAACATTATTTGTTCTTGGCTTTGCCGGCCTACTGCAAGTTATATTTGGGCATAAACTTCCTATTCAAGAAGGTCCTGCAGGCCTTTGGTGGGGCATTTTCTCTCTTTATGCAAGTTTAGGTGTCGTATTATTTGGATCCAGCAACGAAACGCTTAAAGTACTTCAGTACGCCTTCCTATTAAGTGGTATCATTTGTATTATTCTTAGTGTTTTTGGGCTCATCGATAAACTAGTGCGCTATTTTACACCGACAGTAATTGGAACATATTTATTTCTTCTCGTCGCGCAACTTAGCGGGTCCTTCTTAAAGGGAATGTTCGGTCTTGACGGACAACATACAGAGGTACAAGCTGACGTATTTATTCTTTCACTCATTGTTATTTTACTATCCTTTTTCATCATGAAGCTACCTATTATTGGACAATATTCCGTTCTTTTCAGTATCGTCTGCGGCTGGATATTATTCGCATGCTTCGGATTATCAAATCCAGTAACGCCTGTGACAGATATAATCCGTTTTCCGTCTCTATTTGTTTTCGGAATGCCTCGTATTGAATGGAACATGGCAATTACGGTAGTTTTCGTTACACTATTACTTCTAACAAATATGTTAGCAAGTATTCGCGTTGTGCAAAGGATTGTCTCTAAGTATGAAAAGAATGCAGCACCAGATCGTTTCAAACAAGCCGGTATTATAACAGGAATAAATCAATTGCTAGGAGGCCTTTTTTCAGCTATTGGACCTGTCGCGATTTCTGGATCAGCAGGATTTATTGCAACGACTAATATTTATAAACGACTCCCATTTATGTTAGGGTCAAGCTTTATTATTTTCGTTAGTATATTCCCAAAGATTACTTCATTCTTTGCGGCGATACCTGTCGCAGTCGGATATGCTGCCATTTACCCTGTATTTGCAAGCATGATTGGTCTTGCCTTTCGCGAATACGAAACAGTACAAGATAAAGAACGGTTATTTAAAGTAGCAGGTCTTTCAATCTTTACAGGAGTCGGAGTTATGTTTGTTCCAGCAGGAGCATTTTCTACACTCCCGCCGTTTCTAGCATCGTTTTTAAGTAACGGTCTTGTTCTTGGATCTGTAATGGCAATTTTGCTCGAAATGCTATTTTCTCGTTCTACAGAAAAACAACCATCGTAAATTGGAAAACTTCCATTATTGCACTCTATCTTTAGAGTTGTTACGATAATGATAAAGTTAAACTTTAATCAATGAGAGCTATTCATCTTTACTAATGATTAGCTCTCACCGATCGGGCATTAGCAGTATAAATTATCATGGGCAATGTGCTCGTGATAATTTATACTAAAAATACAGAACTTCTCCTAGCTTCACATAAAGAAGTTCGATGTCTTACTATATATTCCCCAATATCTTCATAAAACTTTATTTCTATTTCAACAAAGAGAGGAATTTTCAATATGACTTATAAAATGATTGTTTTAGACTTAGATGATACTTTATTACGTGACGACCATACCATTTCACCTCGTACGAAAGAGGCTCTAATGACTGCACAAGAGCAAGGTGTAAAAGTTGTACTTGCTTCTGGACGTCCAACATTTGGTATGCGCAATGTAGCGAAAGAACTTCGTTTAGAAGAATACGGTAGTTTCATTCTATCTTTTAATGGTGCAAAAATTATTAACTGTAAAACAAGCGAAGAAATCTTTAGTAGTACGCTATCTCCTGAAATCGTTCACAACCTATTTGAAATTAGTAAAACTGAAGATGTATGGATTCATACTTATATTGGCGATGATATCGTAACAGAAGAAAATAATCCTTATACTGAAATTGAGGGCGATATTACTGGTATGCCAATTGTTGTAGTAGATGACTTTAAAGCTGCTGTTAAAGAGCCTGTAGTAAAAGTATTAATGAATAAAGAAGCTGAACGACTTGTTGTAGTAGAAAAGAAACTACAAAAACAACTAGAAGGCCAATTAAGTGTTATGC
The DNA here is from genome assembly GCF_052947655.1 of Bacillus pretiosus. NCBI lineage: Bacteria > Bacillati > Bacillota > Bacilli > Caryophanales > Bacillaceae > Bacillus > Bacillus pretiosus. Next base: position 5,159,614 of record NZ_CM129593.1, read on the forward strand.
GTTCTAAACCATTCTTCTTAGAATTTACTGAAGCCGGTGTTACAAAAGGAACAAGCTTAAACCAACTGATTCAAAAACTTGGCATTAAGCGCGAAGAAGTTATCGCAATGGGCGATAGCTATAACGATCAGGCAATGATCGAATTCGCCGGTCTTGGTGTTGCAATGGGCAATGCACCAGATGATATTAAAGAAATTGCAAACTACGTAACAGATACAAATATGAACGATGGCGTTGCAAAAGTTGTAGAGAAGTTCGTACTAAAAAGAGAAGCACTTGTTTAATATTTTCACTCATAAAACCTATTTGAAGTCAAACACTTCAAATAGGTTTTTATTTAAATTCTCATGCTTTTGTGACTATATTTTGAACTTTGCACTATTCTCGTAGTGTAAACTTTCTTTTTGTATATAATGGAACAAAATAGACTATTTTATTTTGAAAAAGAATACAAATTTACTATATACAAGCATACATTAAAGGAGGCTACTTCATGTTATCTACACCAATCGGACGATTAAGAGCAATCGGCTTAATTGAGGGGATTTCTTTCCTATTACTATTATTTGTAGCAATGCCATTAAAATATTTTGCAGGATTTGCAACAGCCGTTAAAATTACAGGTATGGCTCATGGTGTTTTATTTATTCTATTCATCTTTGCGGTAATTCAAGTAACAATCGTACACCGCAAATCAATTGCATGGGCACTTGGGGCATTTGTTTCATCAGTTATCCCATTCGGTACTTTTGTACTAGATGCAAAATTAAAGAACGAACAACAATAATAGCAAAAAGGTAGTTAACGACTGTTAACTACCTTTTTTATTTACAAATTTGGAATTTCCCAATCAATTTCTCTCTCGCCCATATTAGCTAAAATCGTATTTACTTTAGAGTATGGCTTACTACCAAAGAAACCACGTCTTGCCGATAATGGGCTCGGATGTACAGACTCGATAATATGATGCTTCGTATTCGTAATTAACTTTTTCTTCGCCTGTGCATGACGTCCCCACAATATGAAAATAACCGGTTTTTCACGTTCATTTAATAGCTCAATTACACGATCTGTGAAATGCTCCCAACCTTTTCCCTTATGAGAATTGGCTTCACCTTGTCGAACTGTTAATACCGTATTTAATAATAAAACCCCTTGCTCTGCCCACTTTACTAAATAACCGTTATTCGGGATTTCATAACCATATTCATCTCGAAGTTCTTTATACATATTTAGCAATGACGGTGGCGTTTTAATGCCGGGCTGTACTGAAAAGCTTAAACCATGTGCTTGATCCGGTCCATGATATGGATCTTGCCCTAAAATAACGACCTTTGTATTTTCATAACTTGTATACTCTAGAGCGCTAAAAATATCTTCTATCCTTGGATAAACAACATGTGTACTGTACTCTTCTTTCAAAAAATCAGCCAGCTTACGATAATATTCTTTCTCAAATTCTGGTGCCAATAATGGCTCCCAATCATTTTTTAAAACATTTTTCATGCTTTCACTTCCCGTCCAATTAATTCACCATATCCTGTTTTGTAAATACTACAAACGAAATAATAAGGGATATAACTGCCCAAACCGTTAAATTCATTAAAGAGAACCCCATCGATAAGCCTTGTAATGCAGGTAATTTTCCTGATAGATAGTCTGTTAATGATAAATTCACACTAAAAATATATTTCGCACCCTCCCAAGATGTTGCAAACGAGCTTAAAATGCCACCTGCGATTAATGCGGCTAACATAACGCCCATACCGGCTGGTGTATTTCGAATTAAAACAGAAACCATAAATGATATAGTTCCGACAACGATAGCAACAAACCAAGCTAACCCATACGCCATCAAGACGTATTGCCACTGCGGAATAAGGTGTACAAAATTCGTATTTAACGTTTCCTTATCAATAACAAACCCAGTTAAAACAGGCAAATTCCATCCCGAGTATCCAAATACAAGCCCAGATAATATGTAAGCAAACAAACCGACAAGAAGCAGTATGAGTGAAATGAAAAATAACATCGTCACGTACTTACTAAGAAGTATTTTCCAGCGCCGAATCGGCCGTGTAAGTAGCATCTTCATCGTTCCATCACTTCGCTCTCCTGAAACAATATCGATAGCGACAATCATTACGAGAAGCGGAATAAACAATGTAATTCCTTGCTCAATAAACGCCCTTACAAAAGTGGGTGCGCCCGGTGCCATCGGGTTAATATCATGATCTAAATAATATTGTTGCTGCTCCACTCTTACCTTTAGCCAATCACGCCATTCTTCTGGTAGTCTAGAATTGTTCAAGCGGTTTTGAGAATCAACAATTTGTTGTTGTAATGAAACTTTCCAATCCGTCGTACCGAGCCTTTTTTGTGTCGTTTCTACTTCACGATACTGCGCATACACGAAAAGTGGGATCAAGATTGCTAAAATAAGCATGACAACAAAAATACGTTTCTTACGATAAATTTTTTCCGATTCATTTAAGACTAGATTCGCAAATTCACGCATGCTGCTCACCCCTTGTGAGTTCAATAAATAAATCTTCTAGCGTAAATACAAGCTCCTTAACGCTATGTACATCTATCCCGTTTTCTACAAAATGTTTATTCCAATTACTTATAGATGCGATATTCATGCGGCATAGTAATCGATCACCTTCTATACTCACTTCTCTTACTTCCTCAGCATCTTCTAGCATATTTTTCGCCTTAGAAATCGGTGTAACAATCCATTCTACACGATCACTTGCTGTTTTAATTAACTCTTCAACCTTGGCAACTGTTATCATCTTTCCTTTATGAATAATAGCAACGCGATCACATATCATTTGCACTTCACTTAGCAAATGACTTGAAATAAACACACTCATATTTTCTTCTTTCACAAGCTTATGTATAAATTCCCTAAGTTCTCTAATCCCAGCTGGGTCTAAACCATTTGTTGGCTCATCTAATATGAGCAATTTTGGATTTCCAAGAAGCGCTTGCGCAATACCAAGACGCTGTTTCATACCGAGTGAGTATGTTTTTACCTTATCGTGAATTCTTTCATCTAAATGAACCATTTGAGCAATTTCAATAATACGTTCATCTGATATACCACCTAACATACGGGCAAATTGTTTTAAATTTTCCCATCCCGTTAAATAGGTATACAGTTCTGGGTTTTCAACGATACTCCCAATTTGACGCATCGCTTCTCTGAAATTTTCCTTAATAGAATAACCGCCGATAGAAATCGTGCCTTCTGTTTCTTTAATCAATCCAACTAACATTCGAATTGTAGTTGTTTTTCCGGCACCATTCGGCCCTAGGAAGCCGAACACTTCCCCTTGTTTTACATCGAAGGAAATATTCTCTACAATTGTCTTCTTTCCAATTACCTTCTTCACGTCACGTACGGAAAGTATCGTCGTCATTTTACCCCTCCTTGTTCTAGTTTTAATTTACTCGCAACATTTTGAACTAATCGGTCCGCCATATATGTATATCCTATTTCATTCGGATGGAAATGGTCGGAGTATAATAAATCTTTCCCACGGTTTTGGAATAAATCAAATGTCGGTGTAATATACACATTTTTATTATTTATCGCTAATTTTTCTAAAGATGCATTCCAGTCTACAACGATGTTTGAAGAACCTTTTAAATCTTCTACATCTTCAAAAGGATTGTATAAACCAAGCCAAAAAATAGGGCTATCTGTATTTAACTTACGAATTTCTTCTATTATTTTCTTCGCTTCATTTTGGAACGTCGCTGTATCAGGACGATATGTTTCTAAATCTATCTTTTCAAGCGATTCCCACCCTGGAAATAAATCATTTCCTCCAATTGTTAAAACGATTACATCTGCTTGCTTAATTGAATATTGAGCGCCACTACTCTCAATTTGTTTTAATAGGTCGGGCATTTTTGCACCACTAACAGCTAAGTTTGTTAATGCAACCTTTTGCTTATAATCTTTTTGTAAATCTTCTTTCATCCGTCCAACATAGCCAATTCCTTCTTTATCACCAACACCGCGTGTTAATGAATCACCTAAACTAACGATTTGTAACGTTCCCGTTTTCTTTTTCTCTTTTGCCACTACATCGGTCTTTTTAATTAAATTTGAAGCTTTCGGATTTAATACATCATTTACACCTGAAACAAAGCCATATGCAAATAAACAGAAAGATGCAATTGTAATGAGTAGAATTACTTTTACTACTTTTGATCTCATATCAAAACCCCTTTTAGCCCTCATAGATTGTCCATAATTATACCAAACGCAATTTTGAAAAGCGATTTTCAAACCTTATCTATTATGTTGTTTCCCTATGTACTAATTCTGGCAATAACTCTACGTGCCTTATATCGATTTGCTCATCATTAATCTTTTCATATAATAATTCAAATGCCTTCACACCAACATTTTTACTACAATACGAAATCGTCGTAATGCCTAAAATATCTGCCACATCTTGATCATCACAACCGATAATCGTAATATCTTCCGGAATACGAATGCCTTGTTTTTTCGCTTCCGTTACCATCCCCGCGGCAATATGGTTGCAAGATACAAGAAACGCTGTTGGTTTTACTGACATACGTGTCCATTCCCTAATCACATTACGCCCATCTTCCACTGTAAAACAGCCTTTAAACTTCCAAGCCTCTATCGGTGTTACAGCAATCTGTTGAAGCGAATCTTCATATGCTTGTTTTCTTCTCTGACTATTAATGCTATTACTTCTTCCAATGCAATACCCAATACTTGTATGGCCCGCATCTATTAAGCTTTTCATTCCGCGCGAAAACACTTTATAGTAATCAATATGCACACTCGAAATGAAATTCGAGTCGATTTCTTCGCACATAACAATAGGGCCGAATTTCGTATATTCTTCAAGCTTTTCCTTACTATTCGCCCGCGAACATATAATAACCCCATCAAGTTTTTTCATTTTTAACATATTTAAAATTTCTAATTCCCTTTCCTCACTATAATTCGTCTGACAAAGCATCATATTATAATTATTCTTTGCTGTTTCCTTTGATATTCCCTCGATAATAGCGCTATAATATTGATCATTTACGTGCGGTAATAAAACGCCAATTACATTCGTTTTTCCTTTCACTAAATGAATTGCATTCACATTTTGCGTATAATTTAATTCTTCTATAATTGCTAAAATTTCTTTTCGTTTCTGTTCATTCACATATGGATGATTATTTAGTACACGTGAAACAGTTGAAACAGATACCCCAGCAAGCTCAGCAATCTTCCTTATATTCGTCATCTCATTTTCCCCTTCCCTGCAAAAATTCTCCCTTGACCTGGTAAGCTTTCCACAATATATCCTTTCCTAGCAAATACATTTTGAAAGGATATACAACTATGCTTCGATTCAAATTAGAATATATATTTTTCATTGGCGGTCTACTCACTCTCGCCATCGGTATTAATATGATGACGACAATTACTTCCTTTGGACTTAGCCCTTATGATTCCTTCTTTATTGCACTATATCAAAATTTCGGGATAAGTATCGGTTTTTGGATTTTCATGATTAACTTTGCATTTACTCTTATCGTACTCTTTTGGAATAAAAAACAAATAACAATTGGTACAATTGTAACGATGGTTCTTATTTCCCTTTTTGTTGATTGGATTGGTTCCATTCCAACTATTATGGACGCTATCCGTTCTCTTCCAAAATATATAACACTTATTTGCGGAAATCTATTCGTTGGAGCTGGGATTGGTCTTTACGTCTCTACAAACCTTTGCGCAGCACCTCAAGAAGCTTTCGTTTTAACGGTTGCTGAGAAAAAGAAATGGACATTTAGAAGAACAGAAATTTCGTTAGCGTTTTTATTTTTAACATTAAGCTTCCTATTAGATGGACCTATCTATTTTGGAACAATCATCTTATCCTTTACAACAGGCTGGATTATCCAAGCATTTATTCAAATTGGTACGAAGATTTTAAATAGAAAAGAGCCTATTAAGCAAGCTGCTTAACAGGCTCTTTCTGTTTTATAAGAAGAGATACTACTTAGCATCCCCTTCAATTCGATAGTTTGCTTTCAAACAATCTATTTCTTCATACCCTTGCAACGTATGTAGAATATAATCATAATCAGCAAGAGACGCACGATGCGTCACAATTACAATTTCAGCCTTCCCTTTCTCTTCAAGCGGCATTTGAATAATCTTTTCAAAGCTAACGCCACGCTCAGAGAATAATGAAGTAATTTTTGCAAATACACCAATTTCATCTTTTACATGAAGTCTTAAAAATTTCTTCACAACAATTTCGTCTGGCTCTTTTAATACTTTTTTATACTGCGGGGATACCGCACTATTTCCGTTTACACCTAATCGAATATTTTGCATTACAGCTACTAAATCTGAAACAACAGCTGTTGCTGTCGGTAAACTTCCTGCACCTGGCCCATAAAACATCGTTTCTCCGACCGCTTCACCATACACATATACAGCGTTATATTCGTTTTGTACGGCCGCCAGAGGATGTGTATTTGGAAGTAGTGTCGGTTCAACTGTCACCTCTAATTTTTCACCATCTCGCTTCGCAAGACCGATTAATTTAATCGTGTATCCTAAACTCTTACTGTATTCAATATCTTCTTCTGTAATAGAAGTAATCCCTTTTACCTTCACATCTCCAAGCTCTACATTTGTAGAAAAACCAAGGGTAGCCAAAATCGTCATTTTTCTCGCTGCATCTAAACCTTCCACATCTGATGTTGGATCTGCTTCTGCAAATCCAAGTTGTTGGGCTTCTTTTAACACGTCGTTATATGCTCTCCCTTCATCTGACATTTTCGTCAAAATAAAATTTGTCGTTCCATTTACAATTCCCATTACTTTCGTAATAAGATCTGAAGAAAGTCCTTCTACGATACTTCGTAAAATCGGAATCCCTCCGGCTACACTTGCTTCATAAAACAAATCTGCTTTATTATCTTTTGCTACCGCTAAGAGTTCCGCCCCATGTAACGCCATTAAATCTTTATTGGCAGTCACAACATGCTTCCCGCTCTGTAAGGCTTGCAAAATATATGCTTTTGCATCATCAATGCCACCCATCACTTCGATGACAACGTCAATATTTGGATTATCTAAAATTTCATTTGCATCTTGTGTTAATAGAGTAGAAGGTACCTCTACTTCTCTCTCTTTTTCAATATTTTGTACTAGTACTTTCGTTACTTTTACAGGACAACCTACTTGGTGGATAAGTCGCTCTTGATGATCTGTAATGATACGAACTACACCACTCCCAACTGTCCCAAGACCTAATAAACCAACTTGAATTTCTTTCATAATACTGTCCACCCCTCAAAAATTGTGTTTAGATGAAATTATATGAGTAAAAAATCTGAAAAACAATGTTTTTTGAACATTCGGAAAAATATGAGTTAATCTTTACAAAGAAAACGTTGCCACGTGTTACACAATCTTTTTTTATAATACATAAGGGGTTTCTTGATACACGTAATAATTCAGCCAATTAGAGAATAATAGATTCCCATGGCTTCTCCACCTTACAAGTGGTTTCTCATTTGGATTATTATGCTTAAAATAATTTTTCGGCACATCAATATTTAACCCTTTTTGGCGGTCCCGTTCGTATTCTTGCTTTAACGTATCACAACTATATTCACTATGCCCGAGCGCAAACACTTGCCTTCCTTCTTGCCCAATGACAAGGTGAACACCTGCTTCCTCAGAATTTGCTAATAATGTTAAGTCTGTCACCTTTCTAATATCACTCTCTCGTACTTCTGTATGACGAGAATGCGGGGCAAAAAACAATTCATCAAACCCTTGTAACAATTTCACATGTTGCTCACGAACTTCATGTTCAAATACACCGAACATTTTTTCCTTAAGAGGATACTTTGGAACACCATAATGATGATACAAGCCAGCCTGTGCCCCCCAGCAAATATGAAGCGTAGATGTTACATTCTTTTTTGAATACTCCATAATACGTTTAAGCTCTTCCCAATAATCTACCTCTTCAAAAGAAAGAGTTTCAACTGGTGCTCCTGTAATAATAAGTCCATCAAATTTCTCATTCTCAATATCACGAAATGTTTTATAGAAACTCGTTAAATGGTCCTGCGCTACATTGCGAGACAAATGTGATTCCATATGAAGTAGGTGAACATCTAATTGCAACGGTGTGTTGCCAATTAAACGAAGTAATTGCGCTTCTGTTTCTTGCTTTGTAGGCATTAAATTTAAGATAGCAATTTTCAATGCCCGGATATCTTGTGTTTCTGCTCGCTCCTTCGTCATTACAAAAATATTTTCCTTCTGCAACACTTTGCGAGCTGGTAAATCTCTATCAATTATGATCGGCATGTTCTTTGCCTCCGACTAGCGCTGCTTCTAAATCTGCAATAATATCAGAAACATCTTCTATACCAACCGATAAACGAATTAAATCTGATGTAACTCCAGCTAGACGCTGATCTTCAGCACTTAATTGTCTATGCGTTGTGCTAGCAGGATGTATAACACAAGTTCGTGCATCCGCTACATGCGTTACGAGAGTTGCTAGTTTTACATTTGCGATAAATTCTTTCGCTGCTTCTAATCCGCCCTTAATGCCGAATGTTAAAACACCACTAGCACCTTTTTTCAAATACGTTTGTGCTAACGAGTAATTTTCATTGCTATCTAATCCCGGATAATTCACCCATTCAATACGTTCATGGTTAGCAAGCCACTTAGCAACTGCGAGAGCATTTTCACTATGACGCTCCATTCTTAAATGTAGCGTTTCTAAGCCGATATTGCTAATATACGCATTGAATGGGCTCATACAGTTTCCATAGTCTCTTAATAATTGAACACGTGCCTTCACAATATACGCTGCTGCACCAAAATTTTGAACGTAACTTACGCCGTGATAACTTGGATCCGGTTCAACAAGTTCAGGATATTTCCCATTTGTCCAATCAAAGTTCCCTCCGTCAATGACAATGCCGCCTAAAGAGCTTGCATGACCATCAATATATTTCGTCGTAGAATGAACGATAATATTTGCTCCGTGCTCAAATGCTTGGCATAAATAAGGAGTTGCTAATGTATTATCCACGATAAAAGGTACTTCTAACTCTTTCGCTGCATCTGAAAATTCTTTGAAATTTAAAACGTTCATCGCTGGATTTCCTAACGACTCTGCATAAACAAGTTTCGTCTTATCATTAGCAAGGGCCACAATTTCATCAGCACTTAAATTCGGATTAAAGAACGTAACGTCAATACCAAGCTTACGCAAACTCACTCCAAATAAATTAAACGTTCCACCATAAACTGTGGAAGAACAAAGCAAGTGGTCTCCGCTACTACAAATATTTAAAACAGCAAGCATAATAGCAGCCTGCCCAGAAGCCGTTGCAACAGCTCCTACACCACCCTCTAAATCCGCTAACTTTTGCTCAAATGCAGCTAAAGTAGGATTTCCAATACGCGTATATATATATCCTTCTGCCTCTAAATTAAATAGCGCTGCTAAATCATCTGAAGTATCGTATTTATACGTTGTACTTTGATAAAGTGGCAAAACACGCGGTTCACCATTCTTTGGTGTATAGCCACCTTGCACACAAATTGTTCCTTTTCCCCATGATTCTCCCATCTCTCATTCTCCTTTCTTTTATACAAAATAAAAAACTGCTCCTTTCCTGAAAACAAGAAAGGAGCAGTTTGAAAACACGCTCTAAAGGCTCTTTCTTATCTTTCAGGATTATTACCTGCAGGATTTGGCACAATTCCGTTATACGGCTGTTGCCAAGGTTTCATCGGGCCTGTCCCTCCACCTTTTCTTGATAAGACTATGCAATTACCGTTGATTTTATAGCAATAATTTCCTAATGTCAATCGGTTTTTCTGAATGTTCTAAATTAAATACAAAGAATTTGACATGCATAACAAAAGAAATATATTCCATATCCATTTGAAAAAGACCTTTTAAAACCCACGATTACTATATAAAATTAAGTAAGTAGTTTAACTGTATACATTTCAAATTCTCACGAGACCTCAATATATTGAATAAGCCCACCTCTCAAAAAGATACTATACATATTCCTTTCACAGTAGCATATTTAATCCTTTCGACATTAAAACTTACATAACGGAGGTATAACATGACAAACACAAAGGACATGCACTATATACTCGTCCTATACGGCATTCTTTTAGGCTCTATAGTAGGAGCTACAGTCTGGCTATTTTTAGTTACAATAAATATCGGCATTCACTTTATTTGGGGATACTTACCTACTATTTTCTCTTCTCCCCCGTATTACACTATTTGTGTAACAACTATCGGTGGTATTCTCGTTGGTTTAACCCAAAAATACTTCGGCATATATCCACGTCTTATGCCGGAAGTGATGGGTGAATATAAAAAAACTGGTAGAATTGAATACCGTTTTGTACATAAAGCTACTTTAACTGCGATTATCGTTTTAATATTTGGAGCTAGCTTAGGTCCCGAAGCAGCACTTGTTGGAATTATCGGTGGACTTTGTACATGGGTAGGGGATCGCTTTACATTTGCCTTAAAAGGAATGAATGAACTAACAGAGGTTGGAATTGGCGCTACTTTAAGTGTAATTTTTAACGCGCCATTATTCGGTTATTTAGCTCCAAATGAAAATGAGGGTGAGCAAATTAACGAATTTTCTAAAGGAAAAAAAGCAATTGTATATTTAGCTACCACTTTCGCTGGCTTTTCCGTTTATTTATTACTTAGTAAATTCGATAATCGCGGATCCTTTATCGTTGATTTTGGGGAAGGTTCCCTTTCTCTTAATGAATGGATCGCCTTTCTACCACTTGCTAGTATTGGTGCTATAGTTGGTTTCTTTTATTTCAAATTTGAATTCACATTAGAGAAATTAATCCATCCCTTCAGGGAATACAAACTATCACTTGGAATTATCGGTGGTATTTTATTAGGAATTACAGGAACTTTTCTCCCGTACACGTTATTCTCAGGAGAACACCAATTAAAAGATTTAGTCGTTGAATGGAGTCATTTATCTTTCTGGGTACTACTTCTTTCAGGTGTTTTAAAATTATGTATTACTGCCGTTTGTTTAAATACAGGTTGGCGCGGTGGACATATTTTCCCAATTATATTTGCTGGATCTAGTATCGGATATGCTATAGCTTCCATTATCCCGATAGATCCAATCGCTTCGGTAGCCATCGTCACGACAGCAATTTCAAGCTATGCATTAAGAAAACCAATTGCTATAACATTACTATTACTCATGTTTTTCCCGCTCAATTTACTATTACCGATGCTTGGAGCGGCAGCGATTGGTAATGCATTTCCACTTCCTAAAAATAACGAAGCTACAAACGAATAAAAATAGGCAGTAGGGACAAAAGTTCCACTGCCTATTTTTATTACACACGTTGCTTCAATAACGCGTATAACTCTTCAAAATTTTGTACTTCATATGTTGGCACAATCTCGCTATTATTTGATTTCTTTTCTGGATTAAACCAACAAGTATCAATTCCCGCTACATATCCACCTTTCATATCAGCACTTAACGAATCCCCAATAATGAGCCCTTCTTCAGGGGGAAAATTAGGAATTCGTTCAAAAACATAATCAAAATACTCTTTCATCGGCTTTTGGAATCCCGTATCTTCAGAAATGAAAATATCTTTAAACAAGGCATGTAATCCTGCATTACGTAAACGCTTATCTTGCGTCTTAGAAATACCGTTTGTCACTATATATAAATCGTACTCACTTTGAATTTGACTTATAAATTCAAACGCACCTTGCATAAGTTGGTTTCCTTCTTCTAAGTAGCTACGATAATTATTTTCGAATAATACTCCATCTACTTCTTCCCCGTACTCTTTAAACAAAATTGAAAACCGCGTATTTACAACTTCATCACGGTTCATTTCACCTTCCTCAAAAGCATCCCAAAGACTTTTATTAATTTTTTTATAGTGCCCTTCAACCTCGCTAGTTAGAGGAATCCCTTTCTCTTCAAACAGCATACGTAACGCCATTTTCTCCGCCTTCTGAAAATCTAACAATGTATCATCTACATCAAATAGCAATGTTTTATATTTTTTCATAAGCCCTTCACACTCTCTTTTCTACAAAAACAAATTTACGTAAATCGTATCATTCCTTCTTGTAAACATAATAGGAGATATCTCATACTAAACATGAGGTGAAAATATGAAAGTCAGCAAAAATAGCGAAGAAATCTCTCATTACATGCAAACTTACAACGTCCATACTCTTTTTTCTTTTAATGTCTTACCGTATGCTGAACTACATTCCTTTCAAAAGAGAGAAAGGATATGTAATGAAGGCGTTGATGTTCCTTATCTTTATTACTTAATTTCCGGAAAAGCGAAAATATATATGAGTCACAAAAACGGGAAGGTCTCCTTAATTAACTTTATTCAAGCACCTTCGTTCATTGGAGAATTAGGGTTAATTGGCGTTGAATCCGTTACGAAAACGGTGGAAGTGATTGAAGATTGTATGTGCTTAGCGTTCCCTCTTAAAGATTGTCAGCATCTTTTATTGCAAGATGCTACCTTTCTACAGAAACTATGTAAATTTATCGGCGAAAAAACAATTAGCCGAACAGAAAGTTACGCCAAAAACAATAGTTATCCGTTCGAAAATCGATTAGCGGCTTTTATTCTATTAACAGAACAAAATAACAGTTATACAGAAAAACATACCGAGGCTTCGGAATACTTAAATGTCAGCTACCGCCATCTTTTATACGTATTAAACCAGTTTTGCCAGCAAAATTACTTAAAAAAAGACGGAAGAACCTATTACATACAAGATCGAATTCAATTAGAAAAACTGGCTGATGAACTTAAAATATAAAAAAAGTAGCATTAACGTTTACCTGTTAATGCTACTTTTTTCGAGTGACGATTCTATTTTCAATTAAAATTTACTTGCCACTTTAGCTGCTTCTTCAAGACCAGCTGTAATGATTTCTTCTGCTTTATCTGGGAATTGGTTATGTCCTTCAATAACTACTGTTTCCATATTTGTTGCACCGAAGAAGCCCATCATGCTTGCTACATATTTAACAGCCATTTCTACTTCAGCTGCTGGACCTTCAGAATATACGCCGCCGCGCGCGTTTAATAATGCAATCTTCTTATCTCCAATTAGACCAACTGGACCTTCTGGCGTATATTTAAACGTTTTGCCAGCTCGGTTTAAATAATCAATATATGTGTGTAGCACTGCTGGAATCGTTAAGTTCCATAATGGGAAACCGAAAACGACTTTATCAGCTTCTAAAAATTGATTTAAATACTTATCAGCAACTGCTACTGCTTTTGCTTCCTCTTCAGTTAAATCAAATCCTTTACCTGCTTTGAATGTACCATTAATCATATCTACGCCTACATATGGTAATTCTTCTTTATATAAATCAAGTTCTACTACTGTATCATTTGGATGTGCTTCTTTATAGTTTGCTAAAAATGCCTCGTATAATTTCACACTAACTGCTTGTTCCGCTGGGCGGTTGTTTGCTTTTACAAATAAAACTGTTGCCATTGTTTTTCCTCCTAGTACTCACTCTTCTGTTGTTATATGCTTTCAAAAAAGGTATCCCTTGTAATTGTTGTTTTGTTGCTTACAAACATATTTTATCTTTATATCAAGACAATTTCGTCCTCACATAGACGTATTTTTCCATAAAAAAAGTCCACCTTCTAAAGGCGAACTAGGTCTTACGACTTTTGTCTTATACAATTCCATTTTTCACTGCATATAATGCTGCTTGCGTACGATCAGATAAATTCAACTTACTCAAAATACTACTTACATGAGCTTTTACCGTTTTTTCTGTAATAACTAAAACAGAAGCGATCTCTTTATTACTCATTCCTTTCGCTAATAGCTGCAACACTTCATTTTCTCTCGCCGTTAGCACATCCACTTGAATAGAAGGTTCTTCTTCCTTTTCTTCCACAGGTAATGTTTGAGAGAGAAGAGTATTTGCTATATCTGGATGTAATTGAATATTACCTTTATATGCGCTTCGAATAGCTTCAACAAGCTGATCGGGTTCTACATCTTTTAAAATATACCCACTTGCCCCCGCCCTTAACGCTGGTAAAACATGCGCCTGATCAGAAAAGCTAGTTAATACAATTACTTTCACATTTGGATATTCTTTTTTGATGCACGCCGTCGCCTCGACACCATCCATTTCGGGCATATATAAATCCATTAATACAACATCAGGATTCGTCTCCCCTACTTTCACTAACGCTTCTTTCCCATTATTTGCTTCTCCAACTAACGCTAAATCTTCCTGTGTACTTAAGAAAAATGCTAATCCTTTTAAAACAACTGTATGATCATCAACTAACAATACTTTTATTTTCACAAACTTCCCTCATTTTCACATCATAATGGTACATTTACTTTTACACTTGTTCTTTTCTTATCACTTACAATTTTAATTGTTCCACCGACTAATTCTACTCTTTCGCGCATCGTAGTCATACCGAGTGATTTCTTCTCTTTTATATTCTTCTCTACAAAGCCGTTTCCTTGATCGACTATTTCTAATGATACATTCTTCTCCGTCACTTTGAAATAAATCGCCGCTTCTCTGACATTCGCATGTTTACTTACGTTATTTAAAGCTTCTTGTCCAATTCGCCATAGCGCTTCCTCTACTACGCGTGGCAAATCACGAACACCTGTAACTTGTTCCCGAATTTTCAATCCCAAACTTTCACCATATTGTTTTAAAGCTGGTAATAGTCCTTTCTCTAATCCCGCTGGACGTAGTTGCCAAATTAACGTCCTCATTTCTTTTAAAGCACCTTGCGATAACTCACGTATCTCATGCAAAGACTGATCTACCTTTTCGTTTTTCCCCTTTAAGACGGCTTCGGCACCTTTCGTCATAAAAGTTAATGAAAACAACTTTTGTGAAACAGAATCATGCAAATCTCTAGCTAAACGATTACGTTCTTCCAGTCGTACAAGTTCTCGGCGCTTTTCATTTAACCTTAAGTTCTCTATCATTAACGATATATGATTGGCTAACGCCTGTACTACATCTATCGTATTTATATCAAATTCTCCATTATTCGAACTTACACTTAGTACGCCAAATATATGATCTTGAATATGTATGGGAATGGCAATAACCGCACGATTAGGATGTACGATATTCCCAACCTGACTCTTTAACAAAACAGGCTCTTCTTTTTTCAGAGCTTCCTGTGCCGCTGACTTCAAATCCTCTTGTATCTCATCTATCTTACATGAGGCTCTTACAGCAAGTTCATTTTCTTCTCTAATAAAGAATACAACTTGCTCCCATAAAAATAACTTCCCTATTTGCTTTACAATCTCCTCTGGCAATGCATTAAATTTATGAATCGTCCTTAAAGCTTGAATAAATCGGTCTAACTTTACATAATAATGAGCCCTTCTCTTTTCATTTTCATACAATTTTGTACGTTTTAATGCTGTTCCAATTTGGAAAGCAACTGATTGTAATAGCACTAACTCTTCTTCAGAAAAATGCGTTTTACCTGGACTAGCCACATTTAATACGCCAAATTCATCTCCCCCCGCTTTTAGCGGCACTGTCGCATGATGCACAATCCCTTCTGTATCTCCCCAGTTATATTCAATCGCATTATTAATTCTCTTACATTCAATAATATTAACGGCTTTCTCTAGTTTCCCTTCCACAAATCGGTGTAAACACCAACAATTCCCCTCACACATCGGTCGTTTATTTTCAAATCTTAATCCCTCTGGTAATTGATAATCAATTAATTTTGTATATCTGCCGTTTTCATCCGCAAGAAATATCCATCCTGTCGTTAAACCTGTTACATTCAACAGTTTTTCCAACACAGCTTGCAGCACATGATATGTATCATTTGAGGTGTTCAACGTCTCTGCAATCTCTTTTAATATAACTAATTCATTTGTACGATTCTCTTGAAACATAATTCGTCTCCTACATACAAGATTTTAAATCGCCCCTAAAGTAAATCATCTACTTTTCACTTTGTACTTATTCGTAACATTGATATAATGGTGAAAACATAGTTTTCATTATATCACTTGAGGGGGATTTCATAATGACATTAAATAAAGCACTTACTATCGCTGGTTCTGACACAAGTGGCGGTGCTGGTATACAAGCAGATTTAAAGACATTCCAAGAACTTGGTGTATACGGAATGACATCTCTTACGACAATCGTAACGATGGATCCACATAACGGTTGGGCACATAACGTATTCCCAATCCCAGCTTCTACATTAAAACCACAATTAGAAACGACAATTGATGGTGTTGGAGTAGATGCTTTAAAAACAGGTATGCTTGGATCAGTAGAAATTATTGAAATGGTTGCTGAAACAATCGAAAAACATAATTTCAAAAATGTAGTAGTTGACCCTGTTATGGTATGTAAAGGTGCTGATGAAGCATTACATCCTGAAACGAACGATTGCTTACGTGACGTTCTTGTTCCAAAGGCATTAGTTGTAACACCAAACTTATTTGAAGCTTACCAATTAAGTGGCATAAAGATTAATTCTCTTGAAGACATGAAAGAAGCAGCAAAAAAAATCCACGCTTTAGGTGCGAAATATGTCCTAATTAAAGGCGGTAGCAAGCTTGGTACGGAAACTGCAATCGACGTCCTATATGATGGAGAAACATTCGATCTTCTAGAATCAGAAAAAATTGATACGACAAATACACACGGCGCAGGTTGCACATATTCTGCTGCAATTACAGCAGAACTTGCAAAAGGAAAAACTGTGAAAGAAGCAGTAAAAACTGCTAAAGAATTTATCACAGCTGCTATCCGTTATTCATTCAAGATCAACGAATACGTAGGCCCAACACATCACGGTGCATATCGTAAATTCGTTGCATCAAAAGAACTTGTCTAACATATAAATGAAAACACCCACAGAGTTTATATATTTCCTCTCTGTGGGTGTTTTTTTATAAGCTCTTCTGGTCATCTTATCTTTAAGATGCAGAACTAACCTGATTTCTACCATTTCTTTTGGAGTAATATAATGCATCATCAGCAGCTTGAATAAATCGCTCTGGTGATTCTTCATACACTGAAATTCCTACTGAAACTGTAATTTTTATTTTTGTTCCATTTAGCAATTGAAATGGATGGTTTTCAACAGCCGTGCGAACTTGTTCCCCCATACGCATTCCATAAGCTAATCCTTTCTGCGGTATCAAAAGCGCGAACTCTTCCCCACCCTTTCGAAAAGCCAAATCTGGAAACATTGAAACTTCTCGTAAAATATGCCCCATTTGTTTTAATACTTCATCTCCCGCAGGATGCCCATACGTATCATTTACACACTTAAAGTGATCAATATCTATAAGTAGTAAACAAAGTGAATCATTTTTCATACGCTTATTACCAATATGACGATTCATCTCTAAATCAAACTGTCTTACGTTTCCTAAACCTGTCAGTGCATCTATCGTTGCGTATTGCTTCATCGTTTGAAATAACTCATTGGATTGCAATACATAATTTGCGCTTATAAATGTGATATATGCTGCAACACCACTACAAACTAAATATAATGCTACTATAGACATATCCTTAAATAAAATAGAAAGTGGAACCGTTAAAATAGATAAACTATATACATTAAACCAGATCCATCTTTTAAATATAGAAGCTTTCATCCGCCAAATGAAAATAATTCCAAAACCTATCAATACAATTGTATAACAAGCCAATTCAGAGGCTAAAGAGTACTCAGTAAAAAATAATCGGGTAATTAATATAATAGTAACTGTTATACTGCTAGCTATCGGACCTCCAATTATAATTGCCAAAATAACAGCTAAATAACGTAGATCCAACATAATATCTTCAATATGTACACCAAAATGCATCAACAGTACACTTAATATTCCAGTAAGAATACCTACTACACATTTCTGCCAAAAAGAGAACCCTTCTTTTAACGGTTTATCTCTTAAAAGCTGACCTCCAACAAAAATAAAGGAAAGAATAATTGTTGTGTTTACAAATAAGTCCCTTAACATAAAATAATCTCCCTACTTTTCTATCTATCCCTTTCCTTATTTTATTGTATATGAAATACCTATAATTCCCAAAGCTTTTTATTTATTTTTTGCTGTTCCACGTGAAACAGCAAAAAAATAAAAAAGGACGAAAATTCGCCCTTTTCCTCAACAACACCTTGATATCTTTCCACCCTTTGCATTAAATCTAGCTTCTTGCGCTTCTGCAAAAAACTGTTTTTGACATACCACTTCTTCTTCTGGATGATGCTTTTTCATATGCTCTACATATGTTTCATAGCTTGGTACCCCAACGAGTAAACTAATAAAGTGTTTCCTTTTTCCCCATACTTTCCGTAGTCGTTTAAGCATAATAGTTCCTCGACTCACTTTCATCTCTAGAAATATATGGTGCCTCTTTTAGCGGCATCGGCTTATTTCTTAATACTTGAATCCAAATTCGAATCGCAGAAATTAATACAGCGATTACAACTATCATAAAAATTCCACAAAGCGCTGCATCAATATAATCATTGAAAATAATTTGTTTCATTTGAGCGACATTTTTAGCTGGTGCTAACACTTTCCCCTCATCTAATGCTCCCTGAAACACCTTTGCATGAGATAGAAATCCTATTTTAGGATTTTCATGAAATAGCTTTTGATAACCCGCTGTCATCGTTACAATAAGCAATCCGACAGTTGGAATAAGTGTCACCCAAACATATGCCTTTTTCCCCATTTTGAACAAAATTGTCGTTCCAAGTAATAATGCAATACCTGCTAACATTTGATTTGCAATACCAAAAAGTGGCCATAATGTATTAATTCCACCAAGCGGATCAACTACCCCTTGGTATAAGAAATAACCCCATCCTAATACGCATAACGTTGTAGCTATCACATTCGCTAATGTAGAATCCGTTTTCCCAAATGGCTTATATACATGTCCTAAAATATCTTGAATCATAAATCGGCCTACACGCGTTCCAGCATCAATTGTTGTTAAAATGAATAGAGCTTCAAAGAGGATTGCAAAATGATACCAAAAGGCCATCATGGCTGTTCCACCTATTACTTGTGAGAAAATATACGCCATACCTATCGCTAACGTTGGTGCACCACCTGTGCGTGATAAAATCGTTTGCTCTCCAACGTTTACAGCGAGATCTTTTAGTTCATTTGGTGTAATAGCAAATCCCCATGAGGAAATAACTTGAGCTGCCTGCGAGACATCCGTACCGATAAGCGCTGCGGGACTATTAATCGCAAAATAAGTTCCTGGTGTTAATACACAAGCTGCAATCATCGCCATCGCAGCTACAAATGATTCCATTAACATTGCCCCATAACCGATTGGCTGTGCGTGTCCCTCTTGTTCAATCATCTTTGGTGTCGTACCTGATGAAACGAGAGCATGGAATCCAGACACCGCACCACAAGCAATTGTAATAAATAAGAACGGGAATAAGTTTCCAGAGAAAACAGGACCTGTTCCATCGATAAATTTCGAAACTGCTGGCATTTGTAAATCTGGTGCTACAATTAAAATACCAATTGCTAATCCAACAATTGTTCCGACTTTTAAAAATGTGCTTAAATAATCACGTGGTGCTAAAAGCATCCAAACTGGTAAGGCCGATGCGATAAATCCATATACAATAAGCATAATAGCAATCGTTTCACCGCTAAACGTGAACATGCTTGCAAGCGTTGGATGCTCTGCTACATACTGTCCCCCAATAAGAGACAGTATAAGTAGAATAATTCCGATTACTGACCCTTCACCAACCCGGCCAGGCCTAATGTAGCGCATGTACACTCCCATTAAAATAGCAATAGGAATCGTTGCTGCTATTGTAAACATTCCCCAAGGACTTCCGACAAGCGCCTTTACTACCACTAATGCTAATACCGCTAATAAAATAATCATAATGCCTAAAATGCCTATCATTGCAATAAGCCCTGTAACAGGACCGATCTCATCTTTAATCATTTCTCCTAAAGATTTACCATTCCGTCTCATCGAAGCAAATAAAATTACAAAATCTTGTACAGCTCCAGCGACAACTACCCCAACAATAATCCATATTGTCCCTGGTAAATATCCCATTTGCGCTGCCAAAATCGGTCCTACTAAAGGGCCTGCCCCAGCAATTGCTGCAAAATGGTGCCCAAATAATACCCACTTATTTGTCGGAACATAATCTTTTCCATCGTTTAATGTATGGGCTGGCGTTTGCCGATTATTATCTAAACCAAATACCTTTCTCGCTATAAATCTACTATAAAAGCGGTAAGCAACTGCATACACACATACCGCAGCTACTAAGAGCCACACGGCATTAATAGTTTCACCTTGTGATAAAGCTATTACACCAAAAGCACCTGCGCCTACTGCTGCAATAACTCCCCATAGTAAAATCGACTTCAATGTTTTCACATACAATCCCCCCAATACTATCGCTTAGTGGGATTGTACTAAATTTTCTGAATATTTAATTTGAATCCTCCTTATCATGAAGGATTTTTAGTTTATCATGTTAAAAAATTCGCATTACCTACTATAATTCAATCTTATTTCGAAGTCGTTTCACATAATTACGACTAACTGGAATCGGTTGCTCATCATATTTATCTAAATACAGATTATATGTGCCATTATAATAAGGTTTTAGTTCTTGTACATATGACATATTAATTAAATAACTTTTATGCACACGTAAAAAATCATATACATTTAGCTTATTTTCCAGCTCTTGAAGTGTATATGTTGAAATATACTGATTATTTGTTGTATAAATTGAAACCGTTTTGTTTTCCTTATTTTTGCTTACATATACAATATCTTCAGGGAAAATATACCGAATTCCCTCTTGACCTTCTATCGGTAGTTTTCGCAAATAACTCTTTGCTTTCTCGCCTTGCTCTTTACACATTCTATATAAAAGGAATTGCAAATCTTCCTCACGAAATGGGCGTAGTAAATAATAAAATGCTTGAAACCGAAATGCCGTAATCGACTCTTCTATATCTTCACCCATAAAAATCAATTTCGTATAACAATTTACTTCCCGTAATAAACTCGCATATTCAAAACCAGTTCCATCTAGTAATTTTGAATTCAAGAAAACAAAATCTGGTGTATGCTTTTTCATGATCAATAATGATTCTGTTCCCGTATTCGCTTCAAAACATTCTACATTCCTTATATTTTCAGTAAATTTTTCAGCTAAACTTCTTCGCTCTTCTGCTTCTTCCATGATCAGTAAAATTTTCATTTCTTCAACCACCTAATTCTTTTGTCCATATGTCTTGTTGTATACATTCGCTTTTATAAGAAACATTCCCTTTTTCTTACTATACCATTATTTATCTAAAAAAACAGAAAAAAGGAAACCACAACGGTTCCCCCTACCCTTTCATTCCATTATTTGTAGGAAGTAACACCCACTGAATGCGAAGAAATGAGTGTTACTTCCCCAAAAACACAATTGGCGCTGGCTAATAATCAGTGGGGATAAATCCCTCACCGATTAAACTTTCACCTTATATTAATTCTCGTTGCTTCGTTTCTTGCCCAAGTACAATTACAGCAACTACGCCAATTAAAATTGACCCACAGAAAATCGTAAATATTAGTGATAGTGAAGCCTGTGAAGCAACTAAATATCCTACTAATAGCGGCCCAAGAATACCACCAATACGACCGAATGCTGCTGCCATCCCTGCACCTGTACCACGAATAACCGTTGGATACTGTTCCGGTGTATAAGCGTATAATGCACCCCAAGCACCTAAATTAAAGAAGGATAGTAACATACCTGCTACGATTAATATCGTTAATGACTCTGCCACTCCAAACAAGTAAGCACTACATGCTGTACCGATTAAATACGTAACTAAAACGAACTTACGACCAAGTCGTTCAATAAACCAAGCAGCCGTGAAATATCCTGGCAATTGAGCTAACGTCATAATAAGTACGTACTGAAAACTTTTTATTAAACTAAATCCTTTTAATACCATTACACTAGGTAACCAAAGGAACATCCCATAGTAAGAAAAGACAACAGAAAACCATAGAATCCATAACATAATTGTTGCCTTACGATATTCACCAGACCAAACTAACTTTACATTTTCGATAACAGATGGTCTTTTTTCAGCCTTTTGAAATTTGGGAGAATCCGGTAAATTCCATCTTAAATATAAAGCATATAGTGCCGGAACCGCGCTCAATACCATTGCAACTTCCCAACCATATTTCGGAATAACAAAATACGAGATAAGGGCTGCAATTAGCCATCCACCTGCCCAAAAGCTTTCTAATAGCACAACTATTTTGCCACGTTCATGCGCTTCAACGCTCTCTGATACTAATGTAGATGCGACTGGAAGCTCTCCGCCAAGCCCCATACCAATTAAAAATCGTAAAACAAGGAACATCGCAAGTGTCGTCGTTAAAGCAGTTAAACCACTACCGATAGAAAATAGTAATAATGTAATAATAAAGACTGATTTCCGCCCTATTTTATCTGATAGTATTCCAAAAACGAGCGCTCCGACTGCCATACCAATCGAATTAACGCTGCCTATCCAGCCCATTTCTTGCGTACTTAATCCCCAATCTTTTTGCAGTGCTACCATTACAAATGAAAGCATTCCAACATCCATTGCATCAAATAACCATCCAAGCCCTGCTATACCAAGTAGCTTTCGCTTCGAAATTTCTTTCACCTTGCCCACAAGAAGTCCTCCTTACACAGCTGTCTTTACACATCATTTTACATGTGTGAATTGTATAAGTAAAATACTTTCGTTCAAAAAATTCTCCTTCATCATTCCCCAAAAGTAAAATACTTATCACACTATTTGAGGGCAGTAAGACTCCTACCTCAAAATTCAGCTGAAACAAAAAGGTTAAATTGAAGACCAACTGCCATTAAACGTCCAATTGGTGAGAGTTAACCATCAGTGGTGGATGAGCAAAACCTCACTTTATTAAAAATGACCAAATAAAAAAGTAGCGATATTCCGCTACTTTTTCGAACGCATGACTTCTTTTAAAAATTCCGCTAATACTAACTGACGACGCCAGCGCGTTGGATTACTACACAATCTATAAAACCACTCTAAGTTAATCGCTTGAATCCATTTTGGTGCACGTTTTACCTCTCCAGCCCATACATCTAAACTTCCGCCCACTCCAACAGCCATCTTCGTTTCTAAACGATGCTTATTAGTTTGGATAAAATTCTCTTGTCTTGGGAAACCAAGCGCGACAAGTAATAAATCTGGTTTTGCTTCTTGAATGCGAGAAACGATACTCTCTTCTTCTTCTTGTTTAAAGTACCCATCTTGTGTACCCACAATAGATACAGCTGAATATGTCTTCGTTAAATGATCTGCTGCAGCTTGTACAACATGCGGTTTTGCACCAAGTAAGAAAACAGATACCGGTTTATTCTCCTCTGATAACTTTGCAAATAGATTACACATTAAATCAAAACCTGCTACACGTTCCTTTACAGGTGTACCTAACATACCACTTGCTTTTACAACTCCAATACCGTCAGGTGTAATTAAATCTGTATTTAATAATGTTTTATGGAATGTTTCATCCTTTTTTGCACACATAACAATTTCAGGATTTGCTGTTACTACCTGAAAAGTATGAGTTCGCTCCAATTCTAGTTGTCCCTTCAAATATTGGATCGTTTCATCCATTGTCATTGTAGAAAAAGGAACACCTAGAATATCAACCGTTTTTACTTCCATGATTAACTATCCTCTCTATTTCAGTAAAAGTTTTTTATATGCATTATAAGTATCTTCATACAAATTCTTTAGCGAGAAATGAGTAGATGCATGATTATATAAACGATTTCCCATCGCTTCTAATTCACCATTCAACCATTTTTCATAAGCATTTTCTAACGCGTTTGCTAACGAATCCGCATCACCAATCGGTACAATCCATCCATACGTATCATCAACTATTAACTTTTTCATATCACCTACATTTGTTGCAATAGATGTTAAGCGTTGATTAGCCGCCTCTAATAAAACAAGAGGGAAGCTTTCGCTATAAGAGGTTAACAAATTAATGTGTGCAGATGCATATAATTCTTTTGAATCTGTACGAAAACCTAGAAAAATCACCTTATCCTCTAAGCCCTTTTGTTTCACCATCTCTTTTAATTCTGCTTCTATAGGTCCATCACCAAGCAAGAGCACCTTTATATTTGGAATTTTAATTTTTTGTAACGCTTCAAATAAAATATCATGACCTTTAACAGGATGAAGACGCGCTACTTGAACAGCTGTAAATACTCCTTCATCAATGCCAAATTCACTTTTATCATAAGGTTTTGCTGGAGTATTATCATACTCGATTCCATTATAAACCGTACAAATCTTCTCTTCTGGTACACCTAGTTTTATTATGTTTCTCTTAAAGTTTTCCGTAATTGCAAAGAATAAATCTACCTTCCTGAAAGAACGTAAATTTAACTTCGTAAATACCCATCCTTTTAATCCCCTCTTCATAAAATCCAAAGTTGGATCACTGTGGACAGTCATTATCCATTTCGCTTTTATACCTTTTTTCAAGAGGGAGAGATAGAAATTTGCTCGTGCGCCATGTGTATGCACAATGTCAAATTGATTTTCATTAATAAATGCTTTTATTTTTGAAAGAATTGATAGGTCGTACCGAGATGATTGGGTAAAAACATGCACTTGAATACCAAGGTTTCTCGCCTCTCTAGCAATCGCACCTTCTTCAAATACCATTAATTCCACTTCTTCCTTTGAAAATTGAGATAAAAGTGAAATAATATGTGTTTTCCCCCCACCTTCTTCTGCACCAGCATTCATATGCAACACTTTCATTTCTTACATCCCCCATTTTTTCTTTTTATTTACTATAACAAAATAAAAGCTAACATATGCTAGCTTTTATTTTTCTATCATTCAATTTCCAAGTCAACTATTAAATATGCCATGATTATTACTAAGTAGAAACTCACTCCAGGTGCAATTAAAATATGACCAGCCATGAATGAGATACCTAATCCGAGAAGTATTGCTGCAATCATCATTGCATATTTCACTGTGAATATTTGTTTAAATTTAGTAAATATACATGCAATAAATTTAATACCAAAGTATAAGAATGGAATTACAAGTAAAATGAACCCTATGATTCCGAAAGAATAGAACCAATCGTGGAAGTCACGTTCAATTAATTTCGGCTGTTCTTTATAGTTACCAGCATAACCCATTCCTAATAATTTTTGAGACATTGGGGCTTCATTATAGAAATCTTTATACATCTGTTCAAATAATTGACGCCCACTAAAAATAAGAGCTTGCGTTTCTTCTTTCTTCTCCGCTACTTTTTCTTTTGCTTTTTCTTTCTCTTTTTCTTGCTCTGTCACAGGAGGTTTGTGCTCTTTAGCTTCCTCCTTCTTTTTCTCTTCCTTTTTCGCACTCTGTTCTTGTTCAATTAATTGGAAATGGAATCCCATATTTTTCATAAACGGTGAAAAAGGTGTATATGCCAATATGCCTATAAATACAGTTATTGCAAGAAAACCATTTAATAAATAGGCATGTTTCTTTCCATCTTTACGCTGTGTAAATGCCTGAATAAAGCACATAACAACTGCGATAGCCATTGATCCAAAGATTGCTCCTACGCCAACCTTTGTCCCAATTGCAAATAGTGAATAAACAACTAAAATTGAAGGAATCCAATAGTACGCTTTACCTATACTTTTTGTTCTTTCAATTGAATACAAAATAACAATTGGACACATGATGGCTAAAATAGATCCTAGCTCGTTACCTGCATAAAACCAACCGCGTGATCCTAACTTTACCCATTCATAACTATTATAATCTGTTCCAGTAGTAATCGAAGCTACCATGACTACTCCTATAATTAGCGATGCATACGTAACATAGTCACGCATTTTTGAATTTGAATGGCTTTTCTCTTTTAAAGACTTAAATACAAATACATAACAAGTAAGCATAACAAACGGATATAATGCTTTTGCTATAAACTTAATTTCCTCTGTAAGTACCATAGGATCTTTTGTAAGCTTGTTATTTACCAATCCGATGGTGAAGACTATTCCTACTAAGATTATATACAATATATATTTTATATTTCCTTGTTTCTTCGTTTGAATTAAAATATATATCCCGCTTAGGAACATAACGAATAAGCGTGTAATAACTCCAATGGTCGTATCAATTTTTAAAACCATTATACAGAATGCCGTGAGCAAATCTAAAATTGGTTGCAACAAAATAAAGATTAATAGAAAATTTTCAAATTTATTACTTTTACTATTTTCGCTTAACATCTAGAACCTCCATAACTATTACCTAATTTCAATCTATACTGTTAATATTTTTTTCTTATCTCAAATATTTATTATAACATATATTTTTTAATTAAACGCCTCACATTTCTCCCCAGCCTTACCTTATAGAAAAAAGCATATTTGCATTTTCAAGCGCTTTCTTTCCTCATTTTTTCTTTTTTTCTACATGTAAAGAAAATGCATTGTTATTTACATAACTTTAGTGTATATTTTTTCTCTGGAACATCTTTAGGAGGAAGGGATTACAGCAATGTTATTAATCGACATATTTACGTTTCTTGGCATTATCGCCGCTGCTATTTCCGGTACATTAGTTGGTTTAAAAAAAGATTTAGATTTATTCGGTGTCCTTTGTTTAGCTGTAGCTACAGCGCTCGGTGGCGGTATTATTCGTGATATTATGATCGGTAACCTGCCTCCTGTCGCATTTGTTAAACCCATTTACTTTTTCGTAAGCGTATTATCAGCATTATTTACTTGTATGTTTTTTGAGCGTATCAATAAACTGCAAGTCGTTATTATGCTTTCTGATGCTGTTGGCTTAGGTGTTTTTACAGCTATTGGTGCAAATGCAGCAATGTCACATCATGTTGACGCCTCATTTTTAGTTGTTTCAATGGGAGTCATTACAGGTATTGGAGGCGGTATTTTACGTGACATTTGCGCTCAAGATATCCCCTACGTATTCCGAAAAGAGATTTACGCAATCGCTTCTATCTTAGGAGCAATTAGTTTCCTAATCACATATGCAATGGGGGCACACGTACTAGCTTTCTATGTTTGTTTATTAGTAACATTTATTATTCGTGTTGTCACTGTAATATATAATGTACATTTCCCTGTTTTCTTTAAAACACATGCTAAAATTAATAAAGGCCATTAAGAGAATTCTACACAGAATTCTCTTAATTTATATACTATTCTACACACTAATATAGAGTAATTGTATATAAAAATATATAATTATATTAGAACCAAAAATGAAAACGCTTTATACACAGGGGGAAGAACGATGCTTCGGTTTTTTAAAAAACATACAAATAAAACAAACGCCAGTATACTTGAATTAAGTAAGGATCAAAAAATCACTTTTAACGTGCCTACTAATTCTGAACTGAAAATTCAAATGGATATGCTACATATTTCAAAAGAAGATTTACAAATCGTAAAGGTACTACAGCCCTTTATTTATGAAGAAATTGATTGGATTACGGAAAAATTCTATGCCAATATTACAAAGCAGCCTAATTTAACTACTATTATTGAACGTTATAGCTCTATTCCAAAACTAAAGCAAACTTTAAAAACACATATAAAGGAATTATTCAGCGGAGATATGCACGAAGATTTTATTGAACAACGTGTTAGAATTGCCAAAAGACATGTACAAATTGGTTTACATAGAAAATGGTATACTGCCGCTTATCAAGAATTATTCCGCTCTATCATGAAGATTTTGCAAACAAAAATTACAACAATTGACGATTTTTCTTATTCTATAAACGTAATAAACAAATTATTCACCCTTGAACAAGAGCTCGTTATTGCGGCTTATGAATCTGAATATGAAAGAATGCAAAAAGAACATGAAAAAGAAAAAGAAATAACAGCTATGACCATTACGCATATTGCAACAGAACTAGCATCTGTATCTGAAAAAACGAGTGCTTCTATTCAACAGTTAACCGCTAAATCTGAAACTATTGTAGAAATTGCCAAAACAGGTACATCATTAGCTACAACATCAGAAGAAAAAGCGAATAAAGGGAAAGAACAATTAAATCAACAGAATAAACGAATGGAATACATTCAAACAAACATGGAAACGATTATTACAGATACTCATGAACTTCTCGATATTTCTAACAAAATTAACGAGATTATAGACATTGTAAAATCAATTGCAGAGCAAACAAATTTGCTCGCACTAAATGCTGCTATTGAATCTGCACGTGCTGGGGAATTTGGCAAAGGCTTTTCTGTTGTAGCTGGAGAAATTCGCAAGTTATCAGAGCAAACGAAAGAATCTATATTCAACGTTACAAAGCTCGTTGAAAAAACAAATGAACAAATTGTTCGTGTCTCTTCTTCAGTGAAACAAATTAGCTCCCTCGTATCTGAAGGAACGGATAGTATGTCTGCAACAGATCAATACTTCCAAGAAATTGTAAAAGACATGTCTAACTCGAAAGAACAGAATAAAAAAATTGAAAATGAGTTAGAAACCATTTCACAAGTAATGAAAGGAATTCAAGACGATTCCTCAAAAATGGCTCTAACAGCTGATAGTTTACAACTAGAACTGAATAGATAGGGTGAAGCTTATGTCAGTAGAGATTCTTCATCTCTGCTGACTCTTAGTCCTCATCTTCCATCCATAAAAAAAGAATCCAAACTGGATTCTTTTTATTTTCTGAAGAATATTTTTTGACAATAAACATAACTCATATAAACACCAAAGCTTTGCAAAATAAACAAGGCTGGCACAATAAGATTGTAATATGCCATATCTACTTGGAAGAGCCTTAACAATACGTATCCGCCAATTAACAAAACGAACAACATATATCCTTCGTTTTGTTGTTTCTTAATAAGAAAGTGTAATAAAGCTATCGACATAAATAATGTTACCGCTATATATATAAGTTTTTCACATTTAAATAGAATAGAATGTATTCCCTCACCTGAGAATTGATTAATTACTGGCTTTAAAAGTTTAAATCTTTCTTCTTCAATCTCTTTTAGCTTTTGATCAATATGCTCTGTTACGTTTTGATTCTTTGTTATTTTTTCCTCATTTTTACTTTTTCCAATTAAAACAGATTGAACATACGTCTCATTTGAAATTGTATATTGTGACATTCCCATTGTCTGAATTCCATAACTCACACCAAAATGAGCACTATAAAATAGAATAAGTATCCCTATCATCTTTAATAGTACTTTTTGCTTCATTGCTGATTGAAAGAGTTCAATTAACAACACATATACAGCAATAAAAATAGGAAGAAATAATCCTATTGGGAAAATCATATTACTGCATGCAAATAAAATTGCTGAAAGTACCCACATATAAGGATGATCTAAACCTTTATATAAAAGTATGTAGCAAGCCAAATAAAATAAAAATATTGCGAGCGATTCTGATGTTAATAAGGAACTCATAAATATATTCGGAATATATAAAGCGTAAAATACAGA
This sequence comes from Bacillus pretiosus, assembly GCF_052947655.1. NCBI lineage: Bacteria > Bacillati > Bacillota > Bacilli > Caryophanales > Bacillaceae > Bacillus > Bacillus pretiosus. Next base: position 5,189,345 of record NZ_CM129593.1, read on the forward strand.
CGCAATACGGCCGCATTCTTCTCCGAAAACCATTGCTGCAATACGATAAATGAAAAATGCAGTCCCTGTGCAAAATAAAATATTAAATAACTGCAATGCGAATACTGTATCGCCAAATACACGAATAATTATTGATTCATAAATAATAAAAGGTAACTGCGCTATGCTCTCTACGTTATTACCAATTGCAATCTGCTTTGCAGACTCAAACATAGCTTTCATATCACCAATTATTGGAACGTCTACAAATAGAACCATACTAAGTCTCACAATTATAGATGTACTCATAAGAAAAACAAGAAATTGTTTTTCTGTAAAGCGATACTGTAAAATCGATGCCACTAACAACATAAGAATAACAAAAATAACCAATACAATTGTTACACTTGTTGTACTGTCGCCAAAAAATTGTTTACTTGTTTCAAACGCTGACCAACAACTATAAACAAAAAATGCGAGCATCGCACCAATCATTATTTTACTAAAAAAAGACGAAAAATTTGTTTGTATATGCTTCATATGTCCATTGCACCTCTATTTCCATTCATAACAAAACGATTCTATCATGAATAGGTACACAGCTGATAGGGAATTTCTATGACAAATACAGGGTCCTAATTTTTTCACTTGCAATGTAAGCGAATCCTCTTTTACACTACACTTTATATAGTAATAAATTTTCTTTCAGTTACATGAATACAAATACAGAAGTTTTACTAACCCTCTTCTGGAATTCTTTACTTCATTAAATATCTATTGATTTTTAATTTTTTGTACTCCACTTACAATACATGTCATTCTGATTGAAAACAGAAAATAGGGGCTGACCATATGGAAAAGAAATTCATGCGAGAATCCAAAGCAATTAAAACAACACGTGTTTTTCCGAATGATTTAAATAATCATCAAACACTTTTCGGAGGAAAATTATTAGCGGAAATTGATAGTATCGCTTCAATTGCAGCTGCAAGACATAGCCGTAAACATTGCGTAACGGCATCTATCGATTCTGTTGATTTTTTAACTCCAATTCACCAAGCAGATTCTGTTTGTTACGAAGCATTCGTATGTTATACAGGAAAATCTTCGATGGAAGTGTTCGTAAAAGTAATTGCAGAGAATTTATTAGCAGGCGAACGTAGAATAGCTGCAACATGTTTCATTACATTCGTTGCATTAAAAGATGGAAAACCTTCATCTGTCCCACAAGTACTACCTGAAACGGAAGAAGAACATTGGCTACACACAACTGGTTCTGAGCGTGCAGAAAGTAGAAAAAAAGGGCGTGTAAAAAGCAAAGAAATGGCTGAAGTTTTAACTTTAAGTAAACCTTGGAGTATATAGGCCTTCACCATTAAAACATCTTTTGAGCGAATAGCTATCACATATTCGCTCATTTTTTATAAACAATTTCACACCTTCATACAACCATTACTCCTTTTCACACATATTATGTAATATTTTTATACATACCCGTTCGCTATTAACTTTTTCTAATTGATAAAATCTCATTTATCCCGCTATTTTCGGGCTGTAAAACTACCGTGTAGCAAAGACTTTAGGCGGGAGCCCTGTTGCCCGTAAACGCCCAATTGATGAGTGCTGATAATCAATAGGAAATGTACACCCCCCCACTGATTAAAGTTTCACTTTATAATACAGTTCGATCCCATCAACAGTTGCTTTACAAAGTTTATGTAGGGTACACTTATACGGGTGGTCAACAAACAATTTAAGGATTTGTAAACAGTGTAGAAAACACCTTACACTTCATTATATTGAGAGAATTAACTCTAGTGAAAAAACTGGATTATTTTAATGGAAAGGTGAAATTATGCAGAAATCAATTGCTTCAAATATTTTTTATAAAATACTGCTCAACACGTTTAATATTATACTTCCAATTTTAGTTGGTCCTTACGCATATCGAACATTAGGGGCCAATTCAATCGGAACCGTTAACATTGCTGAAACTTTTTTCAATTACTTCTTCGTGTTCGCCGTATTTGGTGTATATCAATATGGTTTACGTGAAATTAGCTTAATTAAAAACGATAAAAAGAAAGTTTCTAAGTTATTTACAAGTCTCTATGTAATTAACTTCACAACTAGTATTTTAGCTTTATCAGGCTTTGTGCTCTTTAGTTATATTGGATACGGACATGAAAGTTTATTTCCTGTTCTTCTTATTTTCGGTTTTAATTTTATATCTAACATGTTTTATGTGGAATGGTTCAATGAGGCATATGAAAATTATGACTTCATCACTAAAAAAACAGTTATCGTTCGATTAATCTATGTCGTACTTCTTTTCTCTTTCATTCATGGGGTTGACGATTACAAAACATATGCTGGTTTATTAGTATTATCGACATTTTTAAACCACTCTATTAGCTTTATATATGTGAAACGCCAAGTGAAATTTGATTTTTCCGACTTAACAATTATTCCTCATTTAAAACCGTTACTATTAGTCTTGATTTTTTCAAATGCTAATATTTTATATACTCAATTAGATCGTCTTGTTTTAGGGGTATATGTTGGAAAAGAAGAAGTTGCATATTACGTAATGGCTTTTCAAATTATGATGATTATTAATACACTTATGTTAAGTGTTGTACAAGTAACCGTTCCAAGACTGTCTTATTTATCAGGAAACGCGTCTGAAATGGAATATGAGTCTTTACTAAATAAAATTTCAAAAGTATATTTCATTACCCTATTCCCTGCCGCAATTGGTTTAATGCTCATTGCTCATGGAGCTGTTGTTATTTACGGTGGACAACAATTTGCTGAGGCTGGTAATACATTAATTGTTTTCGCCTTCTATATGATTACAGTCGGTATTGAGTCCATTTTATCGAATCAAATTATTTATGTGAAAAAGAAAGAAAGCATTTTAGTGCGATTTTTATTCATTTGTGGATTTATCAACTTGGCATCCAATATTGCATTAATATTCTTCCATATACTTACACCAACAACCGCAATTTTCACAACAACAATTGCGAATTGTTTCTTAATCACATTTGAATATATTTATGTGAAAAAGAAATTAAAAGTGAATTATACGTTATTTGATATACAAAAACTTAAATATCTATTTTATTCCCTAACATTTGTCCCCATAGCATTCGTTATTGATATGATCGTATCTGGACAAATACTACAAGTTATCCTAGTCATAATAACGTGTGGATTAACGTATGCCCTTATCCTCTTTATAACAAAGGATGAAATTCTCTTTTCACTACTTGAAAAGATATTAGCACGATTCAAAAAAGCTTAAACTCAATCTCTAAAAGGAGCTGTTAAACTTGAAATTTTCTTTAATCATGGCTACTTGTGGCAGACGTGATGATATTCTTGACTTACTAAAATCACTTGAACAACAAACTTACAAAAACTTTGAACTTATCGTAGTAGATCAAAATGATACGCCAATCTCTGATTTATTTGATGAATATAAAGATAAATTTTCTATTAACTACATTTATACACCTATTAAAGGGCTATCGAGAGCTCGAAATGCAGGATTAAAAGTAGCAGATGGTGATTTCATCGCTTTTCCAGATGATGATTGTATTTATGAAACAAATGTTTTAGAGAGTATATTAGAAACTTTCAACTCTAATAAAGATGTTCATTTCATCTCGACAAACACTACAAATGTTGAAGGTACAGGTTCTTTAATACACGCACCGAATACAGACATTATTTTAAATAATAAGTATGGATTCATGGGGCCTTCTTTCACACTATTCTTCACAAAACAATTTGTACAAGCTGTAGGTACATTTGATGAAGATTTAGGTGTTGGTTCTGGCACGATTTATGGAGCTGGTGAAGAAACTGACTTTGTACTACGTGGGATGAAACAAAATTACACTGGTTTATTTAGAAAAGATCTGTTCGTATATCATCCTGTAAAAGAGGAAATTATTAATGAACAATCATTAAAACGTGCTATTTCTTATGCTGGTGGTTTTGGTAGGGTTATTCGCTTACACTATGGATTCCCTTATTTCATACGTGCTGTCGCTGCCGCAACATTCCGTATGACACAAAACATTTCTAATGATAAGCGTAAATTCCACGCAAATCGCTTACGCGGTATTGTTCGTGGATATTTAAAATAAAAAATAAGGTGTAACCACTTTTATTAAATGGTTACACCTTATTTTTTTATTTCTCTTGCATCGCTTGTTTCTTGCAAAGCAACCCATCATTCTTTTGTAATCGCATACCTTGCTTGTCAGTTACATTATATATTTTTGAAATGATAGCATTATATCCAAGAATTTAGTATCATGATTCAAGACACTATTTAGAAATGAACGGAGGACATTATGAGCTTATTAACTGTTGAAAAATTAGGCCATACATTTGGTGATCGTACATTATTTAGAGATGTATCCATGCGCTTACTCGCAGGAGAACACGTTGGATTAGTCGGAGCAAACGGTGTTGGTAAATCAACATTTATGAATATAATTACTGGTCAGCTTATCCATGACGAAGGTCGTGTAGAATGGACACCTGGTACAAATTACGGTTACTTAGACCAACATACGATTTTAACACCTGGTCGCACGATCCGTGACGTATTAGCAGATGCATTTTTACCTTTATTTGAAAAAGAAAAAGCTTTAAATGAAGTTGCAGAAAAAATGGGAACTGCTACACCAGAAGAATTAGAGGAACTTCTTGAACAAATGGCAGAAATTCAAGATGCCCTTGAAGCAGGTGGCTTCTATTTATTAGATATTAAAATTGAAGAAGCAGCGCGCGGCCTTGGAATTGATGCAATTGGTCTAGATCGTGATGTTGCGGCATTAAGTGGTGGACAACGTACAAAAGTATTACTTGCAAAGTTACTACTTGAGCAACCAGAAGTATTACTATTAGATGAGCCTACCAACTATTTAGACGTTGAACATATCCATTGGTTAACAAGTTATTTAAAAGAATATCCACATGCATTCCTATTAATTTCCCATGATACGGAATTTATGAATAAATGTGTCGATGTTATTTTCCATCTAGAATTCACAAAAATGACGCGTTATACAGCAACATATGAAAAATTCTTAGAGCTGGCAGAAATCAATAAAAATCAACATATCAATGCTTATGAAAAGCAGCGAGAGTTTATCAAAAAACAAGAAGATTTTATTGCAAAAAATAAAGCCCGTTACTCAACAACAGGCCGTGCAAAGAGCCGTCAAAAACAACTTGATCGCATGGAACGTATCGATCGTCCTGAAACAGCTATTAAGCCTGAGTTCTCCTTTAAAGAAAGTCGTGCAAGTAGTCGATTTGTCTTCGAAGGGGAAAATGTAGAGATTGGATATACACATCCGTTATTACCGAAATTAACAATGACAATTGAACGTGGTGAAAAAATTGCAATTGTTGGATGTAATGGTGTCGGTAAGTCAACACTGTTAAAAACGATTTTAGGTAAGATTAAACCATTAAGCGGAAAAACAAGTCTTGGTGACTTCTTAAACCCATCATACTTCGAGCAAGAAGTAAAAGCTGATAATATAACACCCATTGATGATGTTTGGAATACATTCCCTAGCTTAGACCAGCATCAAGTACGTGCAATGTTAGCGAAATGCGGTTTAAAAAACGAACATATCTCTCGTCCACTGAATCAATTAAGCGGTGGCGAACAAGCAAAAGTTCGTTTATGTAAACTAATGGGTGAAGAAAGTAACTGGCTACTCTTTGATGAGCCAACAAACCACCTTGATGTTACAGCAAAAGAAGAGTTGAAAAAAGCGATGAAAGCATACAAAGGAACAATTCTTCTTGTATGCCACGAACCAGACTTTTATGAAGAGTGGATAACAAAAACTTGGGATGTAGAGAAATGGGCCCAAGAAAATTCTTAATCCCCTAAAAAACATCCCTTTACACTGCTATTTAGCGTGTAAAGGGATTTCGTTTTAAAATAAACATACAGTATGATAAGGAGTTTTTAGTAATGCAACGTACATTCCCCCTAAAGCTTAATATACTTTTTGTAAAGTGCTTATTAGTACTATGTCTAATTATTTCTGCTGCTATAACGTGGCAATCAATAGTCGTAATTCAAGAAAAAACTGACACACATTCCTTTATTATCATCCCGATTATTATTCTAATAGGCCTTCTATTTTTGCTTATTGGCTATATTTCTAATAAGTATATGTCTACATTTATATTTACCGTTTCACTTATTGTTTTAGCTTTTTCTGTTCGATTAATTTGGGTTCTCTACGTTCCAACTCCTATCGAATCAGATTTTTCAGTGATGTACAATAGTGCTATTCAAGCTACTAAAGGCGATTTTAGTTTTGCACAAGATGACTATTATACTTCATGGGTTTATCAACTTGGATTTACAATGTACCAAGCCCTCATTATTAATTTATTCGGTGAAGGGCCTTTCCTTCTAAAACTTTTAAATATAATGTATTGCACAGGAACAACCTTGCTAATTTACAAAATAACTTCATATGTTTTTAATGAATGGTCTGGAAGAATGGCTGGATTACTATATGCATTATATATCCCAAGCATTGTAATGAGCTCATTACTAACGAATCAACATATTGCCACATTCCTATTTTATCTTGGGTTTTATTTATTAATTACAAAAGGCCTAACCCATAAATATATGTGGATTTTTATAGGGATCTCCCTAGCTTTAGGAGATATTATGCGTCCACTTGGCGCTTTAGTTTTGATTGCAGTAGCTCTTTATGTCTTTTTACAAGGTATATTAGGAAAATCAAAACAGGATATTTTAACTTCTATAAAAAAATTGTCTGGGATTTTCATCATTTTTTACCTTGTTCATTACATTATAAGTTCTTCATTTATATCTGCCGGAATTACCCAATATCCGCTATCTAACAGGGATCCTCTCTGGAAATTCACCGTAGGACTTAATCACGAAACAAGAGGTGGATATTCTTCAGCAGATGTAGAATATGTTATGTCCTTTGAGCTTGGAAAAGAACGAGAAGCCGTTGAGAAGAAATTGATTCAAGAGCGACTAGCTGATCCACAAAAGGTTTTATCTTTATTTAGTGATAAATTCACGATTATGTGGGCAGATTATGATTCCGCCCCAGTATGGAGTCTGGCAACACTAAGTAACACAGAGAATGATATGGTTACCTTGCAAGACGACCTTAAGACATACGATAAATATATATATATTACAACTATGTTATTTGGCACGTTAGCAACTTTTTATCTCATACTAACTAAGCAAAACAACACACATTACACACTATTTTTATTATTAATAATTGGCTATATAACGATTCACTTCTTAATCGAATATCAAACAAGATACCGATACTTTATCATCCCTAGCTTTACAATCATTCAAAGTTATGGACTATATGTAGTTTATCGTCTCATGTCTAAAAGAAAGACTACAAAAATATAAGATAAGGCCAAATAAAAAAGGCATGAGCTCGATGCAATACCGAGCTCATGCCTTTTTATTTATATCCTTTTTTTATTGTAAATATGATTAATGCCAAAAGCAGCTAAAAAGATCATAGGTATTGTAGCCGAATAATGATATCTCGGTGCTACTTCTACTATCATTTGTGCCATTGTTAGCCCAATCGTGTATAAACAAATAATGAGAAGTGAAGATTTATTTTTATTTTTTATAGCTACTAACGCCCCGAACAGTGAAGTAGCTAGTAAAAAGTAATAGAAAACATTAGAAATTATAGTATATCGTACTTTATGATCCATAATTGGATCTGCATATTTAACAGCTTGATCATCGTTCCCTAAAAAGATAATAAATTTATCATACATTAGTTTCCCGAAATCTATATCATCGTTTTTTATTCTCTTTTTCGCTTCTTCAAGCATTTGCTTTTGAACGTCCTGAGCACTCCATCCTGGTTGACCACTATAATGATATAGTAATGCTGAATCTCCTGGATTCCATGTTCCTGAAGCTCCCTTATTAAATCCTACATGAATATTGTATCCCGGCACTGTTGCTATCTCTTCACCTAAACGTAATGTTACATAATGATTTACCGCCGAAGACATCATTAAGTATCCAATAATGATAACCCCTACATATGCCACCTTGTTAATAAGTAGCTTTTTATTCCCAATATGCTTTGTATCTATAATAAACATCCATATTGCTAGGGCTATAATTGGCACTGCTGCAATTGGTCTTGCCATATTTATTAATACAAGTAATGCAGCTACTAGAATTGAATACATAAGAACCTTTGCAATCGTTATATTTTCAATTTTATCATAAACAATTATCATAATTGCCCAGGCCAATAACAATATTGTACAATACAACGGTTCTGAAAGTGCAAACATGTTATACATCGTTTGTGATGGCAAGAGAATCCATAAAACACTTGCTGTTATCGCTGTTCTCACTCCACCAATTCTTCTAGCTATAAAATATATTAATCCCATCGATATTGTAGTTAAAACAACATTAATAATTGGCGGAATCATAAAGTTTGCCCCAAATATTTTCAGGAAGATACTTAAGAATGAAGCATATCCAAAAATATGTGGAAATAATGCAACATATCTATCATGAATAACAAAGTTGTCACCTAATGCTTTTGCCGTATTAAAAAAGGCTTCATAATCACCAATCGGATCAATCTTATATGTAAGAATCCACGCTGTTTTCACTGCTACACAAATAATTAGCAGTACAAAAAAACATATTTTTTCATTTACTCTTTCAAGGTATAGCGATCCACTGCTAAGTATAAAGTTTCCAATTGTACATAATAATAAAACTCCAACTAATATCATTACATAATTATATTTTTGAGTATCTGAAAAATAATCAAAAATTAATATTGCAACGAAAAAGCTATAAATGCCGTATATGGCACGTGTAGAAAAGGTTGAAAACAATCCAGAAAAACGTTCCAAAAAAACTCACTCCTTAACATATTTATATGGGAAAACATTATATTTCCTAAAAAAATTACACTACCAGCTACTATACATTAATATTATCATGATTTCCATGTTTGCTTTTATATTTCCTAGTATACCAATTTAAAATAATCATTTTTATTATGAACAGATTTATTTTATATCCTAAAATGATATCTACCCAAAACATATAACATATTAGCATAAACTATGATATAATTGATAGTTGTTATGTACGAACAACCTTTTTACATTCCTGTTTTATTTATATATTTTATAAAGTTGAGGATACTATTATGGAGAAACTCTTAAAGTTTGGTTTAGTAGGAATCTTTAATACACTCATTACAATTATTAGCTTTTGGATATTATTAAAATTCGGGATGAACTACCTTATTGCGAATACCATTGCCTATTTAATTGGTGTTGCCAATAGCTACTATTGGAATAAAAATTGGGTGTTTAAACCTAATAATAAAAGCACGTCAATGTTCTTTAAATTTCTAACTGTAAATTTAATTGTATTGGCTTTTAATACATTATGTTTATTTATATTAGTAGATAAACTTACTTTTAATGCATTAATTGCACAGATCTTCGCAATTGGTGTCGGAATGGTTATAAACTTTGTCCTTAATAAAATTTGGACATTCAACCAAACCGAAAAGGCTACTAATTAAACTTGAACAACTTATTAAAAATACGGAGGATACAACATGCAAAAATTAATTTCGGTTGTAGTTCCTATGTACTTCGAGGAAGAAGTAGCACAGGAATGTTATAACCGTTTAAAGTCCGTTATGCTTCAAAATGATATTAATTACGAGTTTGTCTTTGTAAACGACGGTAGCACAGACCGTACAATGGAAATCTTATCTGAGATTGCAGCAAATGATTACCGTACAAAAATCGTTAATTTTGCACGTAATTTTGGACACCAAATAGCCGTTACAGCTGGTATTGCTGCTGCAAAAGGTGACGCTATTGTAATTATCGATGCAGACTTACAAGATCCACCTGAAGTTATTCCTGAACTTATTGCAAAATGGGAAGAAGGATATGAAGTTGTTTATGCGAAACGTAAACAACGTAAAGGTGAAACTTGGTTTAAACTTTTAACAGCTAAATATTTCTATAAATTCTTAAACTACATGTCTGATATCGATATCCCAAAAGATACTGGTGATTTCCGAATCATCGATCGCAAAGTAGCTGATGTTTTCAATCAAATGACTGAACGAAATCGCTTCATCCGCGGTATGATGTCTTGGGTTGGCTTCCGTCAAACGTATGTTGAATATGAACGCGATGAGCGCTTTGCTGGTGAAACAAAATATCCATTAAAGAAAATGATTAAATTTGCATCAGATGGCATTATTGCATTTTCAACAAAACCATTACGTATCGTTATGACTTTAGGCTTATTATCAGTTCTTATTTCAATAATCGTCTTACTATATACAATTACTGTAAAAATTATTGGCACTGGTACGCAAACAGGTTGGGCATCTATTATGGTTGCTATTACATTCTTTAGCGGTATTCAGTTACTTGGTCTAGGAATCGTTGGCCAATATATTGCTCGTATTTATGACGAGAGTAAAAACCGTCCGATTTATATCGTAAAAGAAACAATCAATATTGAGCAAGAAGAGACTACACAAACAAAAGAAAAAGTGAATGCATAATAAAAAAGGTAACAATGAAAACCATCATTGTTACCTTTTTATATTGTAATACCCCATAATCCTCAAACGAAATTCTTTTAAATTTGGATATATCTCTAAATTAGATAACATTCCTTGAATGACCGGTATCCTTGGATTTTGCAATCTCATTTCTGCCTCCAAAACATCTAATGTAACAAGCAATTCCTCATCTTCTAGTTGATCAGCTAATGTGCGTTTAAAAACAATAATTTCTTTTAAAAAGTGTTCCTTAACCTGCTCCTTACTAAGCTCTGATTTGCAAAGAAATTCCCCAAGCTTTTCTTCATGTAACACAGGTTCTTCCGAAGATTCTACCAATCCATCTACTAAATCATCTACTCTTTTCAAAATAAATGCAGAAACGTAAGATAAGTCAATTTCTGGTGCTTGTAAAATGATTAGTTCTAAATATCCACGGCATATACCTTCTACCATAATGACTAAATCTAATAAATAAGGCATAACCTTTTCACCATAAATAGACAATAAACTATTCCGATAAAATGCATGAGACTCTAACTTCATCCTCATCATAAACTCTTCTACTTCTTTATTAAAAGGTATAGCATTTTCCCTCGCATGCATAATAATAAATTCTTTATGCTTTTGTATATCGTTAAACTGACAACGCAATTGCTTTGCAAATTTTTCACGCGGCAATAACGATTCATTTTCAATATCCAGCATTTTATTTTGAATCTTGTCATAGTAATATCGAAGTGTTGCTAATAAAAGCTCATCTTTCGATTTAAAGTATAAATAGAAAGCTCCCTTAGATATGCCACAAGCTGTCACAATTTCCTGTACTGATGTCGCATTTACACCCTTAGTCGCAAATAACTTCATAGCCATCTCTATAATTAAGCGCTCTTTTTCTTTCATATCATGTCTCTCCTAAATTTAATCTCGCATCTTATTATGAATTTATTATACCATCCCTTTTCATTGACGACTGACCAATCAGTCAGTTATATTATGTATTAGACTGACCAGTTGGTCAATACAATACAAAGGGAGCGCAAACATGAACAAAATTATTAATTTCTCGTTAAAAAATAAGTTCGCAGTTTGGCTACTAACCATTATTGTTACCATTGCAGGTATTTATTCTGGGCTGAATATGAAGCTGGAAACAATTCCTGATATTACAACACCTGTTGTAACAGTAACTACGGTTTATCCTGGTGCTACACCAGAAGAAGTAGCTGACAAAGTTTCAAAACCGATGGAAGAGCAACTACAAAACTTAAGTGGTGTAAACGTTGTTAGTTCATCATCTTTTCAAAACGCATCTTCTATTCAGGTAGAATATGATTTTGATAAAAATATGGAAAAGGCTGAAACAGAAATTAAAGAAGCTCTCACAAATGTGAAACTCCCAGAAGGTGTAAAAGACCCGAAAGTTTCACGTGTAAACTTCAATGCCTTTCCAGTTATTTCGTTAAGCGTAGCAAGTAAAAATGAATCTTTAGCTGCCTTAACTGAAAATGTAGAAAAAAATGTTGTTCCCGGATTAAAAGGACTTGATGGGGTCGCATCTGTTCAAATTTCAGGTCAACAAGTAGATGAAGTACAACTTGTCTTCAAGAAAGATAAGATGAAAGAATTAGGTTTAAGTGAAGATACTGTAAAAAATGTAATTAAAGGATCGGACGTATCTTTACCACTTGGCTTATATACATTTAAAGACACAGAAAAATCAGTTGTTGTAGATGGAAATATTACAACAATGAAAGCATTAAAAGAATTAAAGATCCCAGCTATACCTTCATCACCGAGCGGTCAAGGTAGTCAAAACGCTGGAGCTGGTACACAAACACCGCAAATGAATCCAGCGGCTATGAACGGGATTCCGACAGTTACATTAGATGAAATTGCTGACATTAAAGAAGTCGGAAAAGCAGAATCTATTTCTCGAACAAATGGAAAAGAAGCAATTGGAATTCAAATTGTGAAAGCTGCTGACGCGAATACTGTTGATGTTGTAAATGCAGTGAAAGATAAAGTAAAAGACCTTGAGAAAAAATATAAAGACTTAGAGATTATTTCAACATTCGACCAAGGTGCACCGATTGAGAAATCAGTAGAAACAATGCTGAGCAAAGCTATTTTTGGTGCTATATTTGCGATTGTTATTATTATGCTGTTCCTACGAAATATCCGAACAACATTAATCTCTGTCGTTTCCATACCACTTTCTTTATTAATTGCTGTATTAGTCATAAAACAAATGGATATTACGCTTAATATTATGACACTTGGAGCAATGACAGTCGCTATTGGACGCGTTGTTGATGACTCCATTGTTGTTATTGAAAATATTTACCGACGAATGTCGTTATCAGAAGAGAAACTGCGCGGAAAAGATTTAATTCGTGAAGCTACGAAGGAAATGTTTATCCCAATTATGTCTTCTACCATTGTAACAATTGCTGTATTCTTACCGCTTGGACTAGTAAAAGGTATGATTGGTGAAATGTTCTTACCATTTGCCTTAACTATCGTCTTCGCTTTATTAGCATCGTTACTAGTAGCAGTTACAATCGTGCCGATGTTAGCTCACTCTTTATTTAAAAAAGAGAGCATGAGGGAAAAAGAAGTACATCATGAAGAAAAACCAAGTAAATTAGCAAACGGGTATAAACGCATACTTGCATGGGCTTTAAATCATAAAATCATCACATCAAGCATTGCTGTCCTTCTATTAGTTGGTAGTCTTGCACTTGTGCCAATTATCGGTGTAAGTTTCTTACCATCTGAAGAAGAAAAAATGATCATTACAACGTACAACCCTGAACCAGGTCAAACGTTAGAAGATGTTGAAAAAATTGCAACGAAAGCTGAGAAGCACTTCCAAGATAATAAAGACGTCAAAACAATTCAATTCTCATTAGGTGGCGAAAACCCAATGAGTCCTGGTCAATCAAATCAAGCAATGTTCTTCGTGCAATATGATAACGACACGAAAAACTTCGAAAAAGAAAAAGAGCAAGTCGTTAAAGATTTACAGAAGATGTCTGGAAAAGGCGAATGGAAAAACCAAGACTTCGGAGCGAGTGGCGGTAGTAACGAAATTAAACTATACGTTTACGGAGATAGCTCGGAAGACATTAAACCTATTGTCAAAGATATTCAAAATATCATGAAGAAAAATAAAGACTTAAAGGATATTGACTCTAGTATTGCAAAAACGTATGCAGAGTACACTTTAGTCGCAGATCAGGAAAAACTAAGTAAAATGGGTCTAACAGCTGCACAAATCGGAATGGGACTTTCTAATCAACATGATCGACCTGTTCTGACAACAATTAAAAAAGACGGTAAAGATGTCAACGTATATGTCGAAGCTGAAAAACAAAATTATGCAACAATCGATGACTTAACAAATCGTAAAATTACAACGCCACTTGGTACTGAAGTGGCTGTGAAAGATGTTATGACTGTAAAAGAAGGGGAAACTTCGAATACAGTGAAACACCGCGGTGGCCGTGTTTATGCAGAAGTAAGTGCAAAACTAACATCTGATGACGTTTCAAAAGCATCTGCCGCTGTTCAAAAAGAAGTAGATAAAATGGATCTTCCTTCCGGTGTAGATGTTTCTATGGGCGGTGTTACAAAAGATATTGAAGAATCATTCAAGCAACTTGGCTTAGCGATGTTAGCTGCGATTGCCATTGTATACTTCGTTCTTGTCGTTACATTTGGCGGTGCCCTTGCACCATTCGCAATTTTATTCTCGCTACCATTCACAATTATCGGAGCTCTTGTTGCCTTATTAATCTCTGGTGAAACGTTAAGTGTCTCTGCAATGATTGGTGCACTTATGTTAATCGGTATCGTTGTAACAAACGCAATCGTGCTTATCGACCGTGTTATTCATAAAGAAAATGAAGGTCTATCAACACGTGAAGCTTTATTAGAGGCTGGTGCTACACGCCTTCGCCCTATTTTAATGACTGCAATTGCAACAATCGGTGCTCTTATCCCACTTGCATTAGGATTTGAAGGTAGCGGCTTAATTTCTAAAGGACTTGGTGTAACAGTAATTGGTGGATTAACAAGTTCAACGTTATTAACACTTCTTATTGTTCCAATCGTTTATGAAGTATTAAGCAAGTTCAAAAAGAAAAAAGCAAAATAATAAAAAATAACCTCGCAGTTAGCGAGGTTATTTTTTATTCCCAAATACGATTAGAAAATCACCATATCCTTCTTTCTCTAATTCCTCTTTTCGGATAAATCGAAGGGCTGCGGAATTAATACAGTAACGAAGACCATTTGGTCCTGGGCCATCCGGGAATACATGGCCTAGATGTGAATCTCCCTCTTTGCTTCTCACTTCCGTACGCGTCATATTATGACTGACATCCATTTTTTCTTTCACACTTGCTGACATAACTGGCTTCGTAAAGCTAGGCCATCCACACCCGCTATCAAATTTATCTAAAGAAGTAAATAGCGGTTCACCTGAGACGATATCTACATAAAGTCCTTCTTCTTTATGATTCCAATATTCATTTTGAAAGGGTGGCTCAGTTCCATTTTCCTGTGTTACATAAAACTGCATCTCATTGAGTTTTTCTTTTAAATGAGTATTATCTTTTGGCCAATGTTGTTTAATAAAAGCATCTCGTCCCGATCCTTTACGGTATAACTCATAGCGGAATGTATTTTTCTTATGATATCCTTGGTGATAGTCTTCAGCTGGATAAAACGTAGCTGCTGGTAATATTTTTGTAGCAATTGGTTTTGAAAAGCGTCCACTCTTTGCAAGCTCTTCTTTTGAAGCCTCTGCTTTTTTATGTTGTTCTTCATTGTGATAAAAAATTACTGTTTCGTAAGACTGTCCACGATCGTGAAATTGTCCTCCTATATCAGTCGGATCAATTTGTCTCCAATATATATTTAATAACTCTTCATACGGCATTTTATTTGCATCAAATGTAATTTGTACTGCCTCATAATGTCCCGTCGTTTCTGAACATACTTCTTTATATGTTGGACTCTCTTTATAACCACCTGTATAACCAGAAACAACCTTTATAATTCCTTCCATCTCTTCAAATGGCGAAACCATACACCAGAAGCACCCTCCAGCAAATGTAGCTAACTCTACCTTTTCATTTACAGCCATTATTTCACCCCTATTCTATCTTCTGCTTACAGTATGGCATAAAAAACATCATGTTATAAAAGAAAAAGCATCGAACATCGATGCTTTTTCTTTACTTCACCTTATTTTTTCTGGCTTCATTCTCTATTTCATCACTTGTCACATCTAAGACATCTAATAAGAAAATGAAGATTGGAATACCGATAATTAATCCCCATACACCTAAGAAGTGTTCTGAGAAGATTAATACCATAAATGTATAGAAGATCGGTAAGTTTGTTTTTTGCGACATGAACTTCGGGTTTAACACGTAACTTTCAAGCGCATGAATTACTGTTACGATAATTAAAATATAAACAACGTACATAATACCGCCAATATTGTAAGCAATCATACAAAGCGGGAATAACGAAATGATAACCCCAGCTACTGGAATTAAACCGAGTAAGAAGATCATTAACGCTAAACCTAATAATTGCGGGAATCCTAATATCCATAGTGCAATAACGGATAAAACACAGTTAACAACTGCAATTAAAAATTGTGCTTCGATTACTTTTCCGAATGAACGTGCAAATTTCTTACCGAAGTACTCAATTTCAGTATAGAAAATTGCAAGTCGGCTTTCTTTAAATTTTGCAGTAAAAGCAACGATCCGAGCTTTCTCCAATAAGAAAAATAAACTTAAAATTAAAGAAAGTAACACTTGAAGGCCAAATTTCCCAACATTCGTAATCGATTTATACAAAATGTCAACGCCTTGTCCTACATATTTCGAAAGTTCCATATGATTGACAGCATTAACTGCATACTTAATTAATTCACTATCCGGTGGGTTTCTTAAAAATACGTTAAATTGATAAATCAATTGTGAAATTTGTATCGTTAATACTGGTAAATATTTAAATAGCGTAATAGCAATTCCACCAATTAACATTACATATAGAAACGCTATAATAATTTTTCGGTTAATGGGCATGAAATGATCTAATTTGCGAGAAATAAACTTTTGGAATCGATCCATTAAATATGTGAGAATAAACGTAATTAAAATTAAATTCAACATACTTTGCAGCCCGTATAACACGAGAGCAAGTATTACTAATACGAGAAACCTCTGAAATCCTTTGCTTTGAAACAGGTTTTTTATTTGCATAATCGACGAGTACTCTCTCCTGTCCTATAAAGTAAAACGTTAATAAGTAGATTTTTTCTCTCTTCTCTACCTTTAATTATTCATTCATATAAAGATTTTTATAAGCTTATTATAGGTCTCTCTTAGCAGATCCTATAGTAGCTTACTTCTTATTTTACAATACAATGACCTAATTCAAAACGTATTCTACACAGTATTAATGAAGATTTAAGGAAACTTACATTTTATTAACATAGGTCTTACCACTACTGTAACATAAAAAGCAAGCTATCAGTAGAAATCTGTCCTACAAATAGCTTGCTTTTCTCGTTTTTTTAAGTAAGTTTTACTATCCAATGAATGGCATAAACATCGGTATGACAACTACAGTTACAACCCCAACTACTGTTACAGCAATACTTGCCATAGCTGCCTCTACTTCACCCATTTCAATTCCTACTGCCACTCCTAATGCGTGACCTGCTGTTCCAAGTGCTAAACCTTTTGCAATTGGATGTTTTACTCTAAATGTTTTTAAGAATAATGCTCCTAATGCGTATACAATAACTGCATTAAAAATAACTGCAAACGATGTAATTGCTGGTATACCACCAATACTTTCAGAGATTGGTAATGCAATTGCTGTTGTTGCTGCTTGTGGTAACATTGAATTCATTACTGCTGTATCTAAACCAATTGCTTTTGCAACAATAAACACGACAATTACTGAGCAAATAGATCCAACCACGATAGCCGATAAAATTTGCCACCAATATTTTTTTAACTTATCCACTTGTTTATATAATGGAATTGCAAACGCGATTGTTGCTGGTTCTAAGAAGAAGCTAATCATTTTTCCGCCAGTATTATATTCTTCAAAAGTAAAGTTACCTACTTTTAGAAAGACAATCCCTAATACCATCGCTACGAATAATGGTGTGAATAAGAAGAATCCTTTTGAATGCTTAAATAATAATGTTCCGATTCCGTATGCGATTAATGAAACGACGATTCCGAAATATGGAGTCATTGTGCTTGCCATGTTCATTCCCTCCTAGCAATATATACTAAATTGGTTACGCAACTTTTCCGTGCTTGCGTCCTTTATTTACTACTTTCAATTCTTTCGTATCTTCTATTTCTTTATCGTCTTTTCCTAAAATAAATTGTGCAAATAATCCTGTTACAGCGAGTAAAATAATTGTTGCGACAACAATTACAGTTAAAATTTGTACAAAATATTGTCCCATTACACCGAGAGAATTAATAACCGAAATACCTGATGGAACGAAAAGGAATCCGATAATACCTGTTAAAGCCGTTCCGAGTGATTCAACTTGTTCCAATTTAATAACTTTTAAACATAATAGGCTAAATAAAATAACTAATCCGATCACCGATGAAGGCATCGGAATTGGTAAATGCGTTGCAATAATATTAGAAACTAACATAATAGCTGAAAATATGAATGCTTGTGATAAGAAACTATATACTTTTTTCGTACTCATTTTGGCCACCTCTTTCGATTTGGTACCTTTATTGTATAAGATAAAAACAAAACTGTAAGCGTTTGCATAGCAGAACGTCAAATATACAAAATTAGTTACAAAAATAGGCAGATGAAATGCAAAAAGCTACTTCTTAAATACGAAGTAGCTTTTTGAGTTCTTTTGCATATGTACGGCTAACAGGTACTTTTGATCCTTCTTTCATAATTAAATTATATGTAGAATTGAACCATGGTTGTATTTCCATAATATGATTAATATTTGCAATAAAACTGCGATGGACACGCATAAAACTTGCTTGTGGCAACTTCTTTTCCAAAATTACAAGTGTATCGTGTGTTACATACGTTTCTCTCATTGTTTTTACTGTCACTTTTCCGTCCACAAGTCCTACATATATAATATCTTCAATATTCACGAGTACAATCGATTCTTCAATTGGTAATGCTAATTTATGCATCTCGGTCGTTACGTCTACACTCTTTACCTCTTGATTTGTTTCTAATTTTATTTGTTTTTGCTTTTTATATTTCTTTAATGTCTGTACGATACGTTCTTCATCAAATGGTTTTAAAATGTAGTCTAACGCGTCTACTTCAAATGCTTGCAGCGCATATTGATCATAGGCAGTAGCAAACACAATTGCAGGGGGATTTTTCATCTTCTTTAATATATTTGCGATTTCAAATCCGTTATCATCAGATAGCTGAATGTCTAGGAAAACAATATCTGGTTTGTTTTTCATTAATTCCTCTAATGCATCCTCTACACAATCCGCCTCACCAATTATCTCTACTTCTTTCGTTTGCTCTAATAAATACTTCAATTCATCACGTGCTAACATTTCATCGTCAACTACTAATACTTTTAACACTCCGTTCTTCCTCCCCTATTTTTTTAGGAATAACAAAAGTAATCTCTGTCCCCTCATTTAATTCACTTTCAATTTGAAGCATTGTCTCTTTCCCAAATAACCCGATAAGTCGTTCATTAATATTATATAAAGCTGTTCCAGTCCCTTTCTTTGACGACACTACCATTTTTCCTAATTGTTCTAAGCGTTCTTCCTCAATTCCTTGTCCATTATCTTTTACTTCGAAGTGAACCATGCCCCCTTTTTCAAAAACATGCACTTCTACTTCGCATACTGGCTGTTTCTTCGGAAAAGCATGTCGCAACGCATTTTCAACCAACAGTTGAAGAACAAATGGTGGTACTAATGTTGTCTTTAACTCTTCCTCAATATACATCTTTACTTCATACTTATTTGGGAATCTTGCTTGTTCTAGTGATAGGTATGCCTGTACATGGTTTAATTCTTGTTCTAGTGGAATCAACAACTGACGTGCCCCTTGCAAATTACAACGAAAATACACGCTAAGCTGCAATAATAACTTCCTTGCCTTTTCTACATCTGTTCGGCATAAAGCTGATACGGTATTAATCGCATTAAATAAAAAATGCGGATTGATTTGTGCTTGTAACGCTTTTATTTCGGCATCTTGCAATAACTTACTTTGTAACTCTGCTTCACCTAACTCAAGCTGCGTGGAAAATATTTTTGCTAATCCTTCTGCAAGTTCCTCTTCAACACGACTTAACTGGTTAGGGTTCTTGAAATACAGTTTTAATGTCCCTATCGTATTTTCATGTGAAGTTAATGGAATAACAATAGCTGCTTGCAAAGGACAGCCTTCATGTTGGCAATTAATAACCTCACGTGATTTCGCTTTCATTATTTTCCCTGTATGTAAAACCTCTTTCGATAAACCTGTTATTAAACTGTGTGAAGGAATATGATGATCTGATGCCAATCCAACGTGAGCTAATATTTTCTCTGTATCTGTTAAGGATACCGCATCCGTTCCCGTAAAACGGTGAATAATTTGTGCCACATGTTTACAAGACTCTTCTGTTAATCCCCTGCGAAAATATGGTAATGTCTTATCAGCAATTCGTAATACTTTATGCGTTTGCAGAGCTTTCGCGTTTTCTTCCTGACGCAAAATAGCTTGTATCATTGAAAGTAAAATAAAACTTCCGAAACTATTTACAAGGATCATTGGTATCGCAATTGTTTTCACGATACTAGTTCCATCCTCTACGACTAATAGGATCATAATCATTTCTAAAGAAACAATAAACACGCTTAAAATCGCTGAAAATTTAGGCGTAATTGCACGATTATATTTTTTGAAAATGTGTCCAATATACCCAGTTATAACACCTGCTAAAATTGAAGAGATTGCACAACTTAGCGCTGTCGTCCCGCCAAGCATATAACGGTGAATACCAGCAATCGATCCTACTCCAATTCCGACGATAGGACCACCAAGCAATCCACTAATTCCAACACCCATAATACGTGTATTCGCAATTGTACTAGATGACGAAACACCTTGTAGCCAATTTTCATTCATAATTGTATTCCCCGCAATTTCAATTCCCGTGTAATTGCTGACAATTGTAAACACTGAAAAAATACAAATAAGCTTAAGCTTATCTACATACCCATCTTGTCTATGAAGAAGGCGCCTGAACGTTCTAATATGAGAAAGTAAAAATCCTAAAATAACAATAAGTCCGACACGTTCAATCATCATAAGTACTAAATTTAGCATCTGTGATTCATTCCTTTTTATATGAGTTAGTTTTATTATGGGAAAATAATGAAGTGGGCGTCAAGAAGAATGCAATATCTTTTGAAATATTTTACACATAACTATCCCCTCTTTATTTGACAACCTAATAGAAGAGTGCTAAAAATAAAGTAATATAATACAGTCCTTTAACCCAACCCCGTGAGGTTGAGAAGGAAGTCGGAATATACTATACGTATGGTCTTTTTTAGAGATACGTATGCTTTTTTGGCCTTCTCATCATATCAGGTGAGAAGGCCTTTTGTTATTCTTCCATAGCGACTGTAGAAGAAAATAAGGAGGAGTAATGATGAACGTTACTACTGATGTACAATCAACAACAGAGGAAACGAAGGAGAAAAGATATAAAACATTGTTTGGTTCTGCGCTAGGATATGCAGCAGAAGGTTTAGATATGTTGCTCTTATCTTTCGTACTCGTCTACATTTTAAAAGAATTTCATTTGAGCCCTGTTGAAGGTGGAAACTTGACATTAGCTACCACAATAGGAATGCTAATCGGGTCTTATTTATTTGGATTTATTGCTGATTTATTTGGGCGTATCCGTACGATGGCCTTCACAATCTTACTATTTTCACTCGCAACAGCACTTATTTATTTCGCAACAGATTATTGGCAATTATTAATTCTTCGCTTTTTAGTTGGAATGGGAGTTGGTGGTGAATTCGGGATTGGAATGGCCATCGTAACTGAAACATGGTCTAAAGAAATGCGCGCTAAGGCGACATCCGTTGTTGCACTTGGATGGCAATTTGGCGTACTAGTCGCTTCACTCCTTCCAGCATTTATCGTCCCGCATTTCGGATGGAGAGCTGTTTTCTTATTTGGACTCATTCCCGCTTTATTAGCTGTTTACGTCCGCAAAAGTTTAAGTGAACCGAAAATATGGGAACAAAAACAACGATACAAAAAAGAATTGTTACAAAAAGAAGCTGAAGGTAATTTAACAACTACCGAGGCAGAACAACTAAAGCAAATAAAAAAGTTCCCACTTCGAAAGTTATTTGCCAATAAAAAAGTAACGATAACAACAATCGGTCTTATTATTATGTCATTCATCCAGAACTTCGGATATTATGGAATTTTCACATGGATGCCAACTATTTTAGCGAATAAATATAACTACACATTAGCAAAAGCGAGCGGTTGGATGTTCATCTCTACAATTGGCATGCTAATTGGAATTGCAACTTTTGGTATTCTAGCTGATAAAATTGGTCGCCGTAAAGCTTTTACAATCTATTATGTCGGTGGTACTATATACTGTCTCATTTACTTCTTCTTATTCACAGACTCAACATTATTGTTATGGGGAAGTGCATTGCTTGGATTCTTTGCCAATGGCATGATGGGAGGATTCGGGGCAGTTTTAGCCGAAAACTATCCTGCTGAAGCTCGCTCTACAGCAGAAAACTTTATTTTCGGTACAGGACGTGGTTTAGCTGGATTTGGGCCTGTTATTATCGGCTTACTTGCTGCAGGTGGTAATTTAATGGGAGCATTATCTCTCATCTTCATTATCTATCCAATCGGTTTAGTTACGATGTTATTATGTGTTCCAGAGACGAAAGATAAAGTATTAGAATAGATTGAAAATGTACAGAGTATGAACAGTAGTTAAATAAATAGCAAAGAGGAAGCATCTCAAATGAAACGCTTCCTCTTCTTATATAAATACAATTATTTATTTTGATTTACTAGCTTTTTGGAACAAGAAGCTAGTTTTATCTTCTTCTTTTACAATACCTTGTTTTAACGCTAATTCCCCTGCGACTTTAGGCGCTAGCCATAGCATCGGGAATAACAGAATAGATACTGGAACAGCCGTCACTACAATGAAGGATTGTAAGGCGTTAATACTTCCCTCACCCATATATAAAAGAATCGCCGCAACTGCGCCCATAATAAGCGACCAAAAAACTCGCAAACTAATTCTAGGATCTCCATCTCCAGTCACTGCCATTGAAATCGAATAAGCCATTGAATCTCCTGTTGTTACTACAAATAAAATTGTTAATAAAAGAAATGCAGGTCCAATAATATTAGATAGTGGCAGTTGCTCTGTAATTGCAATCATAGCCGCTGGCATACCAGATTCACTTAATGCCACCGAGATAGAACCAGGATTCATTAACTCATAAAACACACCTGATCCCCCTAGTATAGTAAACCAAAACGTTGTAATAATAGGTGCAATAATTCCAATTGCAACGATGATTTCTCGGATTGTTCTTCCTCTTGAAATTCGGCTCACTAAAATTGCCATCATCGGTCCATATCCAATAAACCATCCCCAGAAAAAGATTGTCCACGACCCTAACCAAGCTGTATCACCACGATATGTGCTCATTGGAATAAATTCATTTATATAAAATCCAAACGAAGAAACAAATGAATCGATAATAAATCCACCTGGTCCAAACAGTAATACGAATACCATTAATAAAACTGCTAACCTAACATTTAAATTACTTATAATTTGAATCCCTTTATCAATTCCCGTTACCGCAGATATAGTAGAAACAGCTACTACACAAACAATAATAGCTAATTGAGTAGTAAACACATCAGGAATGTTAAACAATGCTTGTAACCCATAACTTGCTTGTAGTCCTAAAAATCCGATTGGACCAATCGTCCCTGCAGCTACCGCAATAATGGCAAATACATCGATCATTGTTCCAAGCCAACTCTTTCGCAATCTCTCCCCAAAGATAGGATATAAAAGCGTTCGAGGTTTTAACGGCATATCTTTATGATAATGCCCGTACATCATAACTACCGCACTAATTGTACCTAAAATCGTCCAAGCCAGGAAACCCCAGTGCATATAACTTTGTGCTAAAGCAGGCATTACCGCTTCTTGCGTCCCAGCAGTTATACCTTCATGTATTGGTGGCACCGTCATCAAATGGTACATCGGCTCTGCGGCTGCCCAAAAAACGCCACCTCCAGCAAGTAATGTAGACATAATAATAGCGAGCCATTTTGTCGTACTAATCTCAGGTTTTTCTAGCCCCCCAAGTTTAACTCTCCCATATTTCGAAAATGCCATACACATTGCAACAACAAATGTACCAATTAATAAAACTTGCCAAAAGGCACCAAAATATTTAATTGAAGCTGCAAAACTGCTATTAATGACTCCCTCTACGTAACTTTTATTTAAAATAACTGCAATTACAAATAATAAAAGTGAGCCACCACTAATAAGAAATACAGGCCAATCCGTTTTTCGACTCTTCATTCTCATTTACACTTCCTCCTTCCTCAGCAATCTAAAAAAACAACTTTATTATGTTTTATTGTTTACATCCAAAACACAATGATTATATAAGCATAATAATTCATCAATTTTCTACACACTTATGTTGTCCCTAAAAATATGCTAAATCCCTTATTTAAAAGAAATTTTCTATTCCTATTACATAAAAAAGCAAAACAAAAGACCTTATATTTCTATAAGGTCTTCGAAACAGAAATTTGATTATAACATAAGGAACTCCTTGGTTCAAAAAGCTCCTTCCAAAAATAACCGAGAGTAAAGGCTTCCATTTGCTACGTAACAGTAATTAAAAAAAATTATAATTTGCATAAAAAAACTATACTAGCTATTATTTATGAAAGAAATTTGGCTTCAAAATTTCATTTGGATACGGTTTATGATAAATATGAGTGGTAGCTGGCGACAACGGTGGAATGAGCCATACCCAATTACCTGTTACAACCCGTCCACATGCCGCTTCCTGCTTCTCAAATTGTTGAAATTGTTGCGCAGCTGTATGGTGATCCACAATACTAACTCCTTGTTTTTTAAAAGAATGTAAAACAGCCACGTTTAATTCAATTAGCGCCTTGTCTTTCCATAACGTACCGTTTCTCGATGTATCGAGCTTCATCATCTCCGCAACAGCCGGCAGTAAATTATAACGATCATGATCCGCTAAGTTACGAGCCCCAATCTCCGTCCCCATATACCATCCATTGAACGGAGCGGCTGTATAGGAAATACCGCCAATTTCTAAGCGCATATCTGAAATCATTGGAACCCCATACCATTTTGCTCCTAAAGATGAGATTGGGTACTCTGGATGTTCAATTGGTACCTCTTTCACTTCTTTTTTTGGAATTTCTTTATATACAGGTTCTTTTCCATCGACAGAAAAAACAAGTGGCAATACATCGAAATTCGTACCTTCTCCTCGCCAGCCAAGTTCCTGGCAAAAATCCGTAAACGCAGTGGAATGAGAGTCACCAATCACTCCCATTTCTGTTTTATACCCTGCATACCGAATCAATTGGTGATTATAAATTCGTATATTATTTTCTTCACCTTGATATTGCTTAAAAATTGTAATTGTCGGTTTAACTTTCCCATCGTTCGTTGCATATTTAATATGATGAATTAATGCGTTGTATACACCTTCCTCATCATTTACTTCACGTGCATCTAATATGTGCATCTTACTCCAAAATAGTCTTCCGATACATCGATTACTATTGCGCCATGCCATTCGTGATCCATGAACAAGTTCTTCAAATGTATGCTCATACGTCCCCGTCTTCTCTATCTCAACTTGAATTTCTTTTATTCTCTCTTCTATGAATTGTTCTTTATTAAGCTCTTTATAGCAAACCGTAATAAAATGACTCGCTTCCTCTATTAATTGTTTCGTTTTACTCATAAACGATCTCCTTCTATTTCAACAAAACGTTACTACTTTACAGTATAAGCAAAAAGAATAAGAGTCACAAATGAAAGTCGAAGTGTTACTTTTATTGTAATATTTTTCAGAAAATTAAAGAGATTACTATTGACTTGTATAAAAAATAGGTGTATTTTTGACTCAGGTAAATTATTTTTACCTAGACCAACTTTTTAATGAGAAAGGAGGGAATGTTATGTCTTCATTTCAATTGCCAAAGCTTTCATATGACTATGATGAACTAGAGCCATATATCGATAGCAACACGCTTTCTATTCATCATGGAAAGCACCATGCGACATACGTAAATAACTTGAATGCCGCTTTAGAAAACTATACGGAATTACATAATAAATCTTTAGAAGAGTTACTATGTAATTTAGAAACTTTACCAAAAGAAATTGTTACAGCTGTCAGAAATAACGGTGGTGGTCACTATTGTCATAGTCTTTTTTGGGAAGTAATGAGCCCGCGAGGTGGCAGTGAGCCTAATGGAGACGTTGCAAAAGTAATTGATTATTATTTCAATACCTTTGACAACTTAAAAGATCAACTTTCCAAAGCAGCTATTAGTCGTTTTGGAAGTGGCTATGGATGGCTTGTTCTGGACGGTGAGGAACTTTCCGTTATGAGTACACCCAATCAAGATACACCTTTGCAAGAAGGTAAAATTCCATTACTCGTCATCGATGTATGGGAACATGCCTATTATTTAAAGTATCAAAATCGGCGTCCAGAATTTGTTACCAACTGGTGGCATACAGTGAACTGGGACCAGGTAAATGAAAAGTATTTACAAGCAATGCGATCACAAAAACATTAGTCGTGCGTATAAGGTAAGTTTGGTAATGTACAATTAGTATTGTCGAAATCCTCCAGAATCCCCCGGATTGCCACCGGGGGATTTATGATTATTTCATTGCATGTATGTAATAACGTAATACTTGTTCTATTTCTATTTTCAATTCTCGGAACGGGAATCCTAATTCACTAGCTTTTCCATTATGTAATGTACAATTAATCACTTCATTATAAGGTGCTACATTATCTCCTACTTCTTGAACGAGTGCTTTTATTCCCGTATTTTCTTCTATGAAATGAATAACTTCTCGAGTAGAAACTACCCCGTTGCTACAAGCATTAATTGGCCCTTCTATGTCCTTCATCCCGCACCAAGCTAAAAATTCTCCTGCTTCTTTTTCATGTATAAATGATAACTCTCCATCTAGATTATTCACGGCGACAGGTTCTTGCTTCACAATATGTTCAACGTAAAATTGTAACCTTTTCGTATAATCGTTTTCTCCAATAACAACTGGAAAACGTACTGCAACAACTGGGAATGTTGCTTGTTGAAATGAAACCGCTTCGGCTAATCTCTTTCCTTCACTATAAGTAAAATCCTTCCTACCACCATACGTAACGGCATACTCGTACGGATTAAAGTTCTCTTCTAATAAGCCTAGTGCTGGCTCGTAAACAGCCATTGAAGATGTCATAATGTATTTCTTCGTTTTTCCTCGTAACACTCCACATACTATCTTCGCCGCATTCGAGCTATAGCATAAATTATCGTATACGATATCATAACTTTTATCTTTTAGACGCTCAGCTAGTTGTTTTTCGTCTTCTCTATCTACAATCAATCTGTTTACTACACTTCCAAAAGAATCTTCAGTAATGCCTCTCGTCGCAATTGTTACATCGTGTCCAGCTTGCAAAAGTGCTTCTACTAAATGTTTACCAAAAAATCTTGTTCCCCCTAGCACCAATACTTTTTTCAAATTCATCATCCCCATTTTGATAAATTGTAAAATACTACCTCTCTATTATAAATGCTAATATAGAAAAAGCATGGAATTCGTTTAACGATTCCATGCTTTTCTACAGAAAATATATTAACGTACTCGATATTTATAAATACAATAACAGAAGTATAAAATAGAAATTACGGATACATAAACCCATAGTTCATATACGAATCCCTCTCCCCATACTCCCATAAAATAAAAGAGTGAAGGCAACGTCAATGTTACCCATGATTGTACGAAGGCAATTCTTCCAAGATATTGATTGATATTCTTCTTTTGTGTATTTAATACAAAGAATAAATACCAAAGTAATGCCCACATAAACCACGTTAATGCATTAACAACATCGTGAAATTGAACAAATGAAACAACCATATAGAATAAAGCAATAATTGCTACCCAAATACAAAACCAACCTAAACCGCTACTATCCATTCCTTTTATAAAGGTAACACCTACATATAAATAGGTTAATCCAAATAAGAAAGTAGCTGCATATGAATACACTGTCCAATTACTTTGGTCAGAAATCATGATCAAATAGAACGGAATAATAATTTGTAGTGCACCCACAAATAAATTAAAAACACCCGCACTTTTCATCTCTGCTTTCCCTAATATAACAAGACTATTTAAAAATAAAGCTGCACCCGAAAGTAATAATCCTACGTACCCCATATATCCTCATGTGAAAACCTTACATTTTCACACTGTACCCTCCCCGTCTTGTAAAAATTATATTATTCCTTATTCTCCTTCTTACTTACAACTACATACGAAGTTTTTTCGAAAATAAGTCAGACTTCCTACCTTAAAAAACAATAGAAAAACCCTTTTCATACATTTTATACAGTAATGATGTCAATCAAAATATATCACGCAATAAAAACGCTTTCAATAATACGTAATTCAAGCAAAAAGCTAACAAGATTATTTGATTATAAACGCACTTTAACAATGATACAAGTATTGGAATACTTTTCAATAGAACCGGTTGCTATTCAAATGCTATGGTCAGTAATATTTTATTACATTCTCTTTCCTAAATTGAACATATTACTGACCTCAAGCAACATAATAAAGAAAACAATTTATTATATACATAAAATATCCTACAAATTAATAAGAGAATGCTTTACTAACTACCTTAAATCATTTGATAGCCGTTTTTATTATTTACCTGCCATCTCCAAGAATCTACACACATCTCTTCTAACCCATATTTTGCTTCCCATCCTAATTCTCGTTTCGCTTTAGATACATCAGCAAAACATACTGCTACATCACCAGGACGACGCCCTATCACTTTATAAGGTATTTTTTTACCTGAAACCTCCTCAAAAGCCTTTATCATCTCTAACACACTATACCCTTTACCTGTGCCAAGATTATATGCCTCTATTCCTTTCGTCTCAAGTACTTTCTCAAGTGCCTTTACATGTCCTTTTGCAAGGTCAACAACGTGAATATAATCACGGACACCTGTCCCGTCTTTTGTTGGATAGTCGTTTCCGAATATATTTAGTTCCTTTAATTTACCTACCGCCACCTGCGTTACATATGGCATTAAATTATTCGGAATCCCATTTGGATCTTCTCCAATACGACCACTTTTATGTGCTCCGAAGGGATTGAAATAACGAAGTAACGCAATACTCCATTCATCATCAGCTTTTGCCACATCACGCATAATTTGCTCAATCATTAATTTTGTTTGCCCATATGGATTTGTCACACTTAGTGGAAATTCTTCTGTAATTGGTGACGTTTTTGGAATTCCATATACAGTTGCAGATGAACTAAAAATAAACTTTTTAACATGATGTTTCTGCATCACATCACATAGTACGATTGTACTTATTATATTATTATAATAATATGTTAGAGGAATTGTAGTCGATTCCCCCACTGCTTTAAATCCAGCAAAATGTATAACCGCTTCAATATTATTTTCCAAAAAAATCTCATTCATTTTTTCACGATTTAAAACACTTTCTTTATAAAATTCAAATTGTTTTCCTGTTATTTCTTTTACTCGATTTAAGGACTCGATTGAACTATTTGAAAGATTATCTACGACTATAATTTTATAATTATTATTTAATAATTCTATACACGTATGACTACCAATATATCCTGCTCCACCTGTTATAAGTATCGCCATATATATAGTCCCCCACTTATTATTAATTATAAAATTTTATAACCTCAATACAAATCTATCCTACCACAAAAGACTGATAATTTAGAATATTTATTTCGAATTATTATTTATATAAAAAAGAGCCGCATAACCTTTACGTTATGCAACTCTTTAACATACATATGTGTCTATATCTTTATTTATTAATCAAGAAAAAATAAAAATCACTCGGAAATTTCATCTTGTTAAATTACGTAGCAATATACACTTAAAAAGTGGGCAAGGCTTCCCAATAACACGAACACGTGAAAAATTTCATGATGCCCCATATGTTTAAACTCTAACCATTTTGGCTTTGTTCCATAAATAAATCCACCGATTGTATAAAGAATGCCTCCAAGCACTAGAAGCACGATACCTCCTGCACTTAAGTTAGCAGCTAACGGTGCAAAGAACAGAACAATTAACCAGCCCATTGTAATATAAATTGCTGTTGATAACCATCTCGGGCAACTAAACCAAAACATTTTAAAAACAATACCACAAATGGCAGTTGCATAAACTAAACAAAATAATAATAAACCGTTTGCGGAATGTAATGTAATTAAACAAAATGGTGCATATGTACCTGCAATCAATATAAAAATCATAGAGTGATCAAGCTTCCGAAAGAAATAAATAACACGTTCACTGGCTACAACACTATGATATACAGCTGATGCTGTATACAGAACCATCATTCCGATACCAAACAAAATAACAGCTGTAATTGCCGCAAAAGATGGCATCTTAATAGAAACTTTTACAAGCATAGCTAATAATGCAATAAATGATAATACAGCTCCTCCCAAGTGGGTAAAAGCATTAACTGGTTCTCTTACATAAGCATTCATATATACACCCCTCATATAATTACATGTAGTTTCAATAACTACATGTAATTATATACGTATTATTATTAGAGGTCAACATTTACAATTCATTTGTTTCGTAATACCATATTTAGAGATAAACTAAACATTATGCTCCACTAAGTTATAAAAGTGAGGGGTTCTACGTGGAAAATATAAATAAACTGCTTGAAACATTATATTTAGAAAAAAACATTACGCTTGAGGATATTCCAAATGTCGACTTGTATGTAGACCAGGTTGTCCAATTATTTGAAAATACTTATTCGGATACAACAAGAACCGATGATGAAAAAGTATTAACAAAAACAATGATTAACAATTACGCAAAAGGGAAACTGTTTATTCCAATCAAAAATAAAAAATACTCAAAAGAGCATATGATTTTAATCAGCTTAATTTATCAATTAAAAGGAGCCCTTTCCATTAATGACATAAAAAGCTCCTTAGAAAATATAAATGAATCCTTATTAAACGATGATTCATTCGAATTAAATACATTATATAAAGATTATCTTTCTCTTACCGAAAAAAACGTCGAAAGCTTTACACAAGACGTAAATAATCTTGTTTCAGAAGTAAGTGAAATTTCTTCCTTAGAAGATCCGAATCTAGAGAAATTTTTATTACTAACATCATTTGTGTCGATGAGTAATATGTATAGGCGCTTAGCTGAGAAGTTGATTGATGATTTAAAAGAATCTTAAATAAAAAAACTATCCACCTATTATAGTGGATAGTTTTTTTGTTTACTTAATTGCCTCATGAACTTTTAATTGTTTACCTTTTATCGTTGTATTTC
Source organism: Bacillus pretiosus (assembly GCF_052947655.1). Classification (NCBI taxonomy): domain Bacteria; kingdom Bacillati; phylum Bacillota; class Bacilli; order Caryophanales; family Bacillaceae; genus Bacillus; species Bacillus pretiosus. The sequence goes on from NZ_CM129593.1 coordinate 5,220,801, forward strand.
TCATAACCTTTAAAACAAGTGGTCCTTTTCCGTTTAATATTTCAACATACGAAACATTATCTTGTATTGTAATAATACCTATATCATCAGCAGAAACACCTTGAATTTTAGCAATTGTACCAACGAAATCTACCGCCCTAATTTTCTTTTTCTTTCCGCCATTAAAGTACAATTTCATAATTCCTTTGTTTAGGTCTGCATTTTTATCTTTCTTTATAATTGGTTTAGCATATATTTTTTCTTCAAATACTGCTTTCTCTTTTATAACTTCTTCTTTTGAAGGTGCCAGTTCCTTTGGAATTTCAAATCCGATATATTCCTCAATCTCTTCTAAAAATCTATTTTCATAAGGCGTTATAAATGTAATAGCTTTTCCATTATTACCAGCTCGTCCCGTCCTTCCAGTACGGTGTACATAGCTTTCTTTTTCTAATGGAATATCGTAATTAATAACATGTGTAATATTATCAATATCAATTCCTCTCGCAGCTACATCAGTTGCTACTAAATAACGGAACTTTCCTTTTCTAAAATCATCCATAACTTCAAAACGATCTTCCTGCACCATACCACCGTGTATTTTGTCACAAGGATAATTAACTCGTTTTAGCTGTCTATATACATGGTCTACGTTTTCTTGTGTACGACAAAAAATAATGCAACTGTCTGGATTTTCAATCATAGTTACATCCTTAAGAAGTGAAAGCTTCTCTTCTTCCCTTACTTCAAAAAGGGTATGTTCAATTTTATCTGTTGTAATCCCAGCTGCTTTAATTTCAATATGAGTTGGTGCATTCATATATGTACGGGATAACTTTTCAATATCTTCCGGTAGGGTTGCTGAAAATAGCATTGTCATTCTTTTTGTAGGTAATTCATCAATAATTGCCTCTACTTGATCGATAAAGCCCATATTTAGCATTTCATCTGCTTCATCAATCACTAAATATTTCAATCGATCTAAAGGAAGGGTCCCTTTTTCAATATGATCCAACACACGTCCTGGGGTCCCCACTACAATATGCGTCTTTTGCTTTAACTCTAATTTTTGACGTGCAAATGGAGATTTACCATAAATTGCAGCAGCTTTAATTCTTTTGAATCGCCCTATATTCGTAATATCTTCTTTCACTTGAACAGCAAGTTCCCTCGTTGGTGTTAAAACTAATGCTTGTGGTTTATTCTCTTCCCACTCTACCATTTCACAAAGTGGTATTCCGAACGAAGCCGTTTTTCCACTTCCCGTTTGCGACTTTACAACAAGATCCTTCTTTTGCAATGCAACTGGAATAACCTCTCCTTGCACTTCTGTCGGATGCTCATATCCTAAACCAGTAAGTGCTCGTCTTACTTCTTTACTTAATGCATAATTACTAAAGCTTTTTTTACTCATATATTAACCTCATTTGATTTTATATTTAACCTATTATGTTCTTCATACCTCACTTTAGACTATAGTAAGATACTATATTAATCCACTGTTTTCAATTCGTTTCAACCTAAATTTATCTAAGTATAATTTTAAAATAGGAAAAGGCAGCCTTAATAATAAGTCTGCCCTATCTATACTGTATTCATTTTTACGGAACTAATTTTTTCACAACTGGTATTCTTTGCAATACTAACGTAATTACCAGACTAAGAACAATTGTAATCGTTACATTAATAGGTATTGCCAATATTGCATGTACACGCTCATTTACCTTAGGGAAAACCATGTACAACAAGTTATTTAATAAGAAGAAGTGAAGAATATAGATTCCAAGGCTTGCTTGATTTATAAAACGGAATAACAATGGTAATTCTCTTTCTGACTTTTGGAATGCATATTTGAAAAATATAAATAATCCGATCGCCATCAGTACAACACCTGGCGCAAAATATCCATACCAAAACTGCTCTAACTGTCCATTTGCTTTTACTGTATAGTAATATGTAATAAAGAATGTACTAATAAATCCTACAAGTCCTCCAATGTAAGAAATATTCCTCCATTTTTTCGAAATATCGTAATTGGATAAATAATAACCAAGTAAGAAATACCCTACATAATTTGTAACGTAAAATAATTCAATGTTAAAGTTGATAGGATAATAATATTTCACTAAATTGACTACAACAGACGCATATAGCCATAAAATTAAAAAGTATTCTATCTCTCTTTTTTTAGCGTTCTTCACAAAGATTTTCAGTAGAGGTGTAATTAAATATATCCCTACAATCATGTATAAGAACCATAAATGTCCCCCAATAGTATCCGTTAAAAAGTGCTTTATCCCTTGCTTTAAAGATGCCGGGAAATATCCTGCATATGCTCCATATGCATAAAATATAGCGCTCCAAGCTACAAAAGGTATAATTACTTTACTTGCACGCTTCTGTAAAAATTCCCCGACTGAAATATCTTTTGTACCCTTTAACAATAACGCTCCACTAATCATTACAAAAATCGGAACACTCGCACGTGAAATCGATTCAAACAAGTTACCAGCCATCCAGCGTGATACGTTATTTGCATCTAACATAGAAACATAACCAGCAGAAACGTGAATTGTAACCACTGCGATCGTTGCTAATACACGCAACCAATCCATATATACTAAGCGCTTCATTAGCACCCCTCCTAAATTTACCTCTTTAACTTTTATTTCCCAAACATAATTTTACATCAAATAATACTATGTTTAAACACATTTTAATTACATGAACTTACAACATACGTAGCTAAACCTTAATTTTTAAATATAAACATGAAAACCTTTGACTTATGAGTGAAAATAATGTAAATTATCTTTTGGACGAACATTTTTAAACAAAATGAATAAAATATTCGTATTTTAGGGGTGTAAATGATGGAAAACGTATTCGACTATGAAGATATTCAATTAATTCCTGCAAAATGTATTGTAAACAGCCGCTCTGAATGTGATACAACTGTCACTTTAGGTAAACATAAATTTAAATTACCTGTCGTACCTGCAAATATGCAAACGATTATTGATGAAAGAATCGCAACTTATTTAGCTGAAAACAATTACTTCTATATCATGCATCGTTTCCAACCAGAGAAACGTATCTCATTCATTAGAGATATGCAATCACGTGGATTAATCGCTTCTATTAGCGTTGGTGTAAAAGAGGACGAGTATGAATTCGTACAACAATTAGCTGCTGAGCAACTTACACCTGAATACATCACGATTGATATTGCACACGGACATTCTAATGCTGTAATCAACATGATTCAACATATTAAGAAGCATTTACCAGAAAGCTTCGTTATCGCTGGAAACGTTGGGACTCCAGAAGCGGTAAGAGAATTAGAAAACGCTGGTGCTGACGCAACAAAAGTTGGTATTGGACCTGGTAAAGTTTGTATTACTAAAATTAAAACAGGTTTTGGAACTGGCGGTTGGCAACTAGCTGCACTTCGCTGGTGTGCAAAAGCTGCAAGTAAGCCAATTATCGCTGACGGTGGTATTCGTACACACGGCGACGTAGCTAAATCTATTCGATTTGGGGCGACTATGGTTATGATCGGTTCTCTATTCGCTGGTCATGAAGAGTCTCCAGGGGAAACAATCGAAAAAGACGGCAAACTTTATAAAGAGTACTTCGGTTCAGCTTCTGAATTCCAAAAAGGTGAGAAGAAAAACGTTGAAGGTAAGAAAATGTTCGTTGAGCATAAAGGTTCTTTAGAAGATACTTTAATCGAAATGGAACAAGATCTTCAATCTTCTATCTCTTACGCTGGCGGAACAAAATTAGACTCAATTCGTACTGTAGATTATGTAGTCGTGAAAAACTCTATTTTCAACGGTGATAAAGTATATTAATTTTAAATTTAACTCGAAGGACAAGCATTTTTATGCTTGTCCTTCTTTTTCATACATAGAAATGTAAATTATTTTCATTTTACTGAATTTTCTAGTATCCTGTTTTTAGATACTTATAATAAGGGGGATATAACAAATGAAAAATGTAATTGAGAAACGCCATATTCGCACAGAAGTCCCTACTGAACTAACATGGGACCTCTCTGATTTATACGAATCTGATAAAGAGTGGGAAACTGCATTACGTGTATTAACAAACGATATAAAAAAACTTGATGCGTTTAAAGGACAATTACACACTAGCCCCACTACCTTATTACATTGCCTACTTTTAGAAGAAGATCTTTTAATGGAGTTAACAAAACTATACTCATATGCAAATTTAAAAGAATCCACTGATCGTACAAATCCAATTATTCAAGCGAACTCTTCCAAAATTGCTGCTTTATGGACGAAAGTACATACTGCACTGTCCTTTATCCATAATGAAATCCTCTCATTCGACGAAGGAACAATTGAAAAATATTTAGCTGAAGAAACAAAACTCGAACCTTTCCGTAAATCATTACTAGACATCCTACAAAAAAGGCCGCACACGCTCTCTCCTGAAACAGAAGAAGCTCTTGCTGCACTTGGCGAAGTACATAGTTCTCCATACAAAATTTACGGTATGACTAAATTAGCCGATATGGATTTTACCTCCATACAAGACGAAAAAGGAAACGAACTCCCTGTATCATTTTCATTATTTGAAAGCAAATATGAGTTCTCTCCAAGCGTAGACATACGTAGAAAAGCATACTCATCATTTGTTTCCACCTTAAAACGATATAAGAATACAGTGGCAACAACATATGCTACTGAAGTAAAAAAACAAGTAACACTCTCTCGTTTACGCAAATTTGAATCTGTTACTCATATGCTTTTAGAACCTCAAAAAGTTCCACTTGAAATGTATAACAATCAACTTGATATTATTTATAAAGAATTAGCGCCTCATATGCGCCGTTTTGCAGATTTAAAAAAGAAAGTATTAGGACTCGATCAAATGCTGTTCTGCGACTTACATGCACCTTTAGATACCGAATTTAATCCAACCATCACATACAAGGAGGCTGGTAAATTAATTCAAGATTCTTTAAAGGTATTAGGCGATGAATATAGTTCCATTATCGAAAAAGGATTCAAAGAAAGATGGGTTGATCTTGCAGATAACGTAGGCAAATCCACCGGAGCATTTTGTTCAAGCCCATATGGTTCTCATCCATACATTTTAATTACATGGCAAAATACGATGCGTGGATGCTTCACATTAGCACATGAATTTGGCCATGCTGGTCATTTTTATTTAGCAAATAAAAACCAGCGTATTATGAATGTACGTCCATCTATGTACTTTGTTGAAGCACCATCTACAATGAATGAATTACTATTAGCCCAGCATTTATTAGCGACTACTGACGACAAGAGAATGCGCAGATGGGTGATTCTGCAACTACTTGGCACATATTATCATAACTTTGTTACTCACTTACTTGAGGGAGAATATCAAAGAAGAGTATATACCCTAGCAGAAGAAGGAGAAGCACTTACAGCTACAACTTTAACTGAAATAAAAACAAATGTACTTTCGACATTCTGGGGAAATTCTGTAGAAATTGACGAAGGTGCTGGCTTAACTTGGATGCGCCAACCTCATTATTATATGGGCTTATATTCTTACACCTATTCCGCAGGCCTCACTGCATCTACTGCGGTAGCCCAAATGATTAAAGAGGAAGGGCAACCTGCCGTTGATCGCTGGTTAGATGTACTTCGCGCTGGTGGTACGATGAAACCACTTGAATTAATGAAGCATGCCGGAGTAGATATGTCAAAACCAGATGCAATCCGCAGGGCTGTTTCTTACGTCGGTTCCTTAATTGATGAATTGGAACGTTCTTATCAAGAATAAAAAAAAGCCCTCACTTTATGAGGGCTTTTTTCATATTTATTTTCCAAATCTTTTACGGTATCCACATTTCCTGCATAGCTCTTCGACTGCAACTCTTTTCGAAAATCCATCGACAATGTTTGTTGCTCTTTCACCTTCTATAATATTAGAAAATGAGTCATTATTAATATTCCCAAGGTTAATAATCCCTTCACCATCTAAACAGCAAGGAATAACCGTTCCGTTCGCTAAAATACCCGCTTGATTTCGAAGACCATGACAGAATCCTTTTCCATCATCCTCTTCTTCATGTAATGCTGGCCACTGGAATTCATAGTCTTGATTAATAAAGACGCGTTCTGCAATTTTTATACCTTTTCCTGGTGTAAGCTTCTCTTCGATTTGATAAGAGAGACCAAACTCATTTTCAATGATGGATAATAAATCTCTATTTTTCTGGATTTCAGCATTTGTTTTATTATCCTGAGTTAAATTCCATAACCGTAGTGAAACAATTAAATCCGATTGACTTGTCGCCTCTCTAATGAAGGAAAGTATACTCCTTACATAACCTTCTTTATCTTGCGAACCTGGATGCCCATCAAAACTGTGCAGTGAAAAATTCATTTGTCTTAAAGCAGGCTTATTTAACAGTCTATGCCTTCTCTTATTAATTAACGTTCCGTTCGTTGTAATATTAACTTTAAACCCTTTTTCATGGCTCAAATCTAACAGTTGATCTATTTTTGGATGGAGCAATGGCTCACCCTTCACGTGCAAATAAATGTAGTCTGTGTGAGGTTTAATTTGGTCTAATCTTTTAGCAAAATCCTCCACAGAAATGAATTGCTTCTGCCTTTCCGTCGGCGGACAAAAGCTGCACGCAAGATTACATACACTCGTAATCTCCAAGTAAAACTTTTTAAACTTCTTCACCTTTAATTCCTCACTTCTATGACTACTTATACTTTTTCCTCTTCATATTACAACACACTTTTTTATAAATAGAAACATACTTATTTTAGGAAACCTTCGTACTACCTATTAATATTTAAAAGACCATCGGTGGTTTTTGCCCAATGGTCTTTTTTACTCTTTTTATATACAAAAAGTAATTTTATTTATGATACGGTTCCCCACGATTAATACGAAACGCTCTATACACTTGCTCAAGCAATACTAATCGCATTAATTGGTGTGGTAATGTCATCTTTGAAAAAGAAAGAGATTCGTTTGAACGCTTCATTACTTCTGAACTTAGTCCAAGTGATCCACCTATTACAAATGCAACTTTACTCTTTCCATATGTAGCAAGACGATCTAAGCTTACTGCAAATTCTTCTGATGATTTTTGTTTTCCTTCTATTGCTAACGCAATGACATGCGTATCGTCAGAAATTTTATCCAGTATACGTATACCTTCTTTTTCTTTTACAATTAACATTTCTGCTTCACTTAAATTTTCTGGCGCCTTTTCATCTGGCAATTCAATTACTTCTACTTTTGCGTATGCAGATAATCGTTTTAAGTATTCTGCTATACCTTGTTTTAAATATTTTTCTTTTAATTTCCCAATTGAAATAATCGAGATATTCACACTCATTCCCCACCTTACAAACATGTTATCCACATAACTTATCCACATATCCACAATTGTTACCCACATATTGTGTGAGAATCTGTGTTCGATACAACATATGTCGCCTCGTTTTGACAAAATTCACATGTTTTTTTCTCTTTTTCTGAGTTATCCACATTGTTGATAACCGGTGCAACTTCACACTCATCCACAATAATATCTAAAGCTAATTCAACATGTTCTAAACAACAAGGTAAATTCATATTCTTCACCTCACTTTTCTACAATAGAAAACAGGAGGTAGGCCCTCCTGTTTTTAATACTTTTGAATGCCTAGTTTAACCGTTGTTGTTGCTCGTTTTGTACCACGATAAAACGTAAGAGTCATTTTATCATTAATTTTTTTATCATATAAGGCCGTACGGAATCCAATAATATCGCGAACCGGTTTTCCATCTACTGCTACAATCACATCGTGTTCTCGTAAACCAGCATCTACACCTGGCGAAGGACTTTTCACATCTAAAATGCAAACTCCCTCTGTTACATTGCTTGGTAAATGCAATGTTTTTGACCAATGGTAATTTGGAATCTCATTTAACGATCTAAGTTCAATTCCAACATACGGTCTCCTTACTTTTCCATACTTCTCTAATTCATTCATAATTGGAACAGCTCTAGTAACTGGAATAGCTAGTCCAATTCCTTCTACTTCTTTTGCTGCAATTTTCATTGAGTTAATGCCAATTAATTGACCTGCCGCATTTACAAGCGCACCACCACTATTACCTGGATTAATTGCTGCGTCTGTTTGCAATACTTCTACTTGCCAATCGTAATGTCCATCTTGATCCAAATCTACAGGAACAATACGTTCCTTAGCTGAAATAATGCCTTGTGTAACGGTTCCTGAAAATTGCAACCCAAGTGGGTTTCCAATCGCAATGACCGGTTCTCCTCTACGAACAGTATTAGAATCGCCAATCTCAATTATTTTTTTCACATGCTTTGCATCTATTTCTAGTACAGCCAAATCTGTGACTACATCCGTTCCTAATACTTTTCCCGGAACCTTCTTACCATCACTTAAGCTTACTTCAATACGATTTGCTCCAGCAACAACATGATTATTCGTTACAATATAAGCTTGGCCATCTGATTTTTTATAAATTACACCCGATCCTGTACCAGCTTCTGAATCTGCCTCTGAAAAATTATCTCGTTGAATATTAATAACGCCAACAACAGCTTCAGACGCACGATCAACAGCATCAACAAAGCTAATCTGTTTAATTCCTTGAGCTTCGGCCATATTACTTCCACTTGCTTCAGCTTGCGGAAGCGCGCCCGCATCATTCGCAAATAAAGGAGCTCCAAATGCAAATAACGAAGCTCCTACAATTGTTCCTGCTATACTAGAAATAACAATACCTTTATGCTTCTTTTTTCTTGCACGTTTCATACGATAATTTTCTTCATCAATAAAGGACATATTTGTTCACCCATCTTCCTGAAAACAACTATATTCACCTTTATTGTTTACTAAAATGAAGAATTATACGTATTGAATTTTTGTAGGCATTTTCGGATCTGTATCGTGAATTTCAAAGGCTTCTCCCACTCCAAATCCTTTTTCCTCTAATACTTGTGATACTGACATACGTGCGAGCTCTTTCATGTTATTATCTAAACTTAAATGAGCTAAATAAATATGTTTTGTCTCATCTGTAATTACATCCGCCATCGCTAATGCAGCGTCCTCATTACAAACGTGACCCACATCACTTAAAATACGTCGCTTAATACTCCATGGATAACGTCCCATACGAAGCATTTCCACGTCATGATTACTTTCAAACACGAAAGCATTAGCACCCTTAATAACACCTTTCATACGGTCACTCACGTATCCCGTATCTGTAATAAGGGCTAACTTTCTATTATTGTTATGAAAAGCATAGAACATCGGCTCTGCCGCATCATGAGAAACCCCAAATGACTCGACCTCAATATCACCGAATGTTTTCACATCCCCAACTGAGAAAATAAACTTTTGCTCAGTTGGGATATTTCCTATTAAATGTTCCATTGCATTCCATGTTTTCTCATTTGCATAAACAGGTAAATCATATTTACGTGCCAATACACCTAACCCTTTAATATGGTCACTATGTTCATGTGTTACAAGAATACCTGATACATCATTTATATTTAGTTCTGCCTGTTTAAATAAAGCCTCTGTTGCTTTACCACTTAAACCTGCATCGACGAGTAATTTTTTTTCATCTGTTCCTACATATAGCATATTCCCTGTACTTCCACTTGCAAGTACGCTAAAATGCAACCCCATTCTTTCTCACTCCAGTATGTTCATCAACCACTTGATTTTCCCTTTCCCCTAATTCCATAACTTGTCCTTCGATTGCATTTACAAAGAAGTCCTGCTTCTGCTCCGTTTTTAAATTCCATGTTGGAGCGAGTACTTGGTTATTAGAAGTAGATGCGGTAAGGGTGGCATAACCAATTTGTGCTTCTTTTACATGTGTATTCCCATGAACTTTATTTTTTAAATACAGATTTTCTAAAGCTGTTTGAGCAGTAATAATTTCTTGCTGTTTCGTTTTTTCACTTTCGCCCATTTCTTTTAAATCAGTTAGCATCGTCTGCGTGTACGACACGAGTTCATTTTTTTCATTTAATTCCACAACAATCATTGCCTGATCGTTATAGAAAATAGGCTTATCTTTATATTTTTGGAAGAAGTAAATTTTAGAGTCTTTCATCGCCCCAAACTCATACTTTTGTCCATCCAATACATAGTTCTTCAAAAAATCACTATACTTATCTTTGGATAATGATTTTGTATTTAAAAAGGGCTCTTTTAGCTTACTTTCTATCCTGTACATATTTTGTATATGCGCCGTTTGATTCTTTAAAGACTGTACATCTTCTTCTTTAAACGCCTTGTTTTCCGCCCTAATAAATGATTCTTTTTTCGGTTCTTTAGGGAAATTACCCATAGTAATTTTATTTGCTTTTAATTCTTGATCTATCTTTGTTTCTGCAATAAGCTCCAATTGATTACTATCTTGCTTTTGAATGAATTGAAAAACGAGAAAGAGGTCCAAAACAAAAAAGGTCACAATAAATATGGTTTTAATCCGATCCCAATCCATTTAGTCCTCCCTCACTCCACTCATATATTTTTTGTTTACCCGCTTCATCTTCAACAAACTTTACATACCAAATTGGCTGTAGTCGAGCTACTTGCCCATCTAGTGATAATTTGTATCCAATACCAATGTCTTTAATGAATCTTTTATCTACCGCGGCATTATTTTCTAAAGATGCTATTACAACATGACCTGATGGAAGAGTAACCTTCTGTTCTATACCTTTCGTATTTAAAGACAACAACGGTCTTTCATATTCCATTACTTCTTCTGATCCCCATACTTGTCTCAATTCAGCTAATCCATCTGTATTGAATACGGAATATCCATCTTCATGTAAACGGAATACCGTCTGTCCTTTATTCATATAATCCAAACGATATGAATCCAAACTCCCACTGTGACCATTTACAAAATCAAAGCTTTTTTGTAAAAGCATTAAATTATCTGTCGTTTTCTCACTTGAAACAGAAGAATTTTTATACTTTAGCATATGATGATCGTTTTCAATCTCCATGGACCTAATACCATCCGTAAATGTTTCTTTCGATTTCTCGGTAATAGGGCTTAAATAACGTGGGTCACTAAAAAGAGCATTCTTAAATGTATCAACCGCTAAATTAGATGAAATATATGTTATATTACTTAATTCTGTCGTTCCATCTGGTAAAAATAGCTTTTTCATATCATTAATTTGATAGTCAAAATAAGGTTTTGCCGATACTATAAATTGATTTTGTGCATTTACAATATCTTTTAAATACACACCACTTAATTTTGCTTCATATATTCTAGAGTTATCACCATCAGAAACAAAATTAATTTTAATTTCTTGATCCCTACTTCTAGAAGGATCAAGAATAATTCGATTAAAATATTTAGGCTTATTTATACTTTTTTCTTTCATATTAAACATAGATTTAACTGCATCAAACGGGATGTTGGTAGGAAAAACAAGTTCAATTTTCCCTTCACCATGCACATAAGAAAGGAAATCAGCCTTAGCAATCGATATCTCTTTGAAATCATGTAATTCCCCTGCTTCCAAAGGTTTATAGATTGATTCTATATCTCCCTCTCTTTTGCTCCCATAATGATTTTTATCTTTATGCACGATGATAGAAGTAGGGCGGACAACATCAGCGATTTTAGTTTGAGTAATTCCTTCATTCCCCTGCACAAATTTTGCATTTTGCATAGACGTGGAATCTGGAACATACGTCCATAAGTTAAAAGTAAGAAATAGGCTAATTACAACTAAATTAATTAAAACTATCGTTTTAACATTTTCCATACTCATTCCCAATCGTCCTCTTCATCTGCTGCCATTGGCAATGTGAAGTAAATAGTTGTCCCTTTTCCTTCCTCACTCTTCGCCCAAATCGAGCCACCATGTGCCTCAATCATTTCTTTTGCAATTGCTAATCCAAGTCCTGTACCACCCATTTGTCTTGAACGTGCTTTATCTACGCGGTAAAAACGTTCAAAGATTTTATCGACGTTTTCTTTGGGAATACCCATTCCTTGGTCACTTACACTAACCTCTAATAATTCCCCACGATCACGTAAGCGATATGTTACTGTTCCACCTTCTGGTGAATACTTTAATGCATTCGAAATAATGTTATACAAAACTTGCGTAATTTTATCCGTATCCATATCAATAAATCGGGATTTCTTAGAGAAAGATCGTTTGAAACTTACGTTTTGCTCTTTAGACATTTCAAAACGATCAATAATGTTATTAAAGAAGTCAGTAAAGTCGACCCATTCTTTCATTAAACGATGTTCTGTACTATCGAGTTTAGAAAGTTGCAATAACGCATTTACAAGTCTAATCATTCTTTCTGTTTCTTCTTGTGTAACTGTTAAAAATTGCGGTGCAATATTCGGATCTTGCCACGCGCCGTCCGTAAGTGCCTCTAAGTAACTGCGCATCGTTGTTAATGGCGTTCTTAATTCATGGGAAACGTTTGCCACAAACTCACGGCGTTCCCTTTCTATACGCTCCTGCTCAGTTACATCATATAATACGGCAATTAAACCATTTGCTTTCCCTGTCTCTTTTTGAATAACAGAGAAACTAGCACGTAAAATATATGGCTCATTTCTCGTACTAAAATCTAATAAAACGGAATCAGGCTCTTCGTATAAATGATCGAGCGTAAATTCTTCTTGTATCCCTAATACTTCTAAAACAGATTGATCGAGCGCCGTTTCACGCGAAACATTTAGCATCTTTTCCGCAGGATCATTTAATAAAATAATGTCTCCTTTTCGGTCAGTAGCAATTACTCCATCTGTCATATGTGATAAAACAGATGATAATTTACGTCTTTCACTTTCCGTTGAAGAACGAGCTTGTTGTAATTTTTTTGATAAATTATTGAAAGATAATGCTAATTGTCCTATTTCATCATGGCTATGCACTTTTACTTTTCTTGAATAGTTTCCTTTTGCCATTTCAATCGCTTGTCTTCGCATATCTGAGATTGGTCTCGTAATCGTTTGAGCTAACAAAATTCCAAGTACAGCTGTTACGAGTAATGCAATAACGGTTCCAGTCGCAAAAATTTGATTAATATCCTTCATCTGTTTATAAACATCTTCCATAGATGCAACAATGTAAATAACACCAAGTGCATCCTTGCCGTTATCATCTAGAATAGGAGTAAGCATAACTTGTACACGATGGCCTGTACGACCATCCTTCTCAATTTTCACTTCTGGCTTTTTTTGTACCAATACCCGTTGAACAGCTATATCGGTTGATGTTCTATTTACCTTGTTTTGCTTTGACTCATCTGAAATAGCGAGTAACTTTCTATGCGAATCAAATACACTTACCTCTTGGATATCTTTCTTTCGATCAGAGGCAAATTTTCGAATTGAAGTTTTAATCGTTTCATCTGTTGATTCTGTTTCTGCCTTTGTATAACTTTTTTTAAACTCTTGTTTCAAGTTATATGATAATAAGTTCGTTTGCTGCGTTAAAGAATCTCTAAAGCCTTGTACAAGACTCTTTTCTAACTCTCTTACAAAATATACCCCAATAACTTGCATAGCTATCAATATTAATAGCATATATATGAGTACAAATTTTAAATGAATAGATTGAAAAAAACCAACTTTCTTCATATACTATTCCTGCTCTGGGTCACGCAAGTAATATCCTACTCCACGTCTAGTTACAATTAAAGTAGGATGACTTGGATTATCTTCAATTTTTTCACGTAAACGACGCACTGTTACATCCACTGTACGTACATCTCCAAAGTAGTCATAACCCCAAACTGTTTGCAATAAATGCTCACGAGTCATAACTTGTCCTAAATGTTTGGCTAAATAATGTAGTAGCTCAAATTCACGATGTGTAAGTTCAATATTTTCCTCACGTTTCGTTACACTATACGCATTTGAATTGATAACGATTGGTCCAATAACCATTTCCGTATTTTCTTCTTTTTCTGCAGCACCACCTTGTTGATGGCGACGTAAATTCGCCTTCACACGAGCAAGTAGTTCCCTCGTACTAAATGGCTTCGTTACATAATCATCTGCTCCAAGCTCAAGCCCTAATACTTTATCAATTTCAGAGTCCTTTGCTGTAAGCATAATAATCGGCATTTCTGAGCTTTTACGTATTTCACGGCAAACCTCTAAGCCATCCTTACCTGGTAGCATAATATCTAATAAAACCATATCTGGCTGCTCTTCATTCGCTTTTTCAATCGCTTCATCACCATCATGCGCCATTACAATTTCAAAACCTTCTTTTTCTAGGTTGAACTTCAAAATATCCGCAATCGGCTTTTCATCATCAACTACTAAAATTTTCTTTCCCATCATCGTCTATTTCCTCCTTATAAAGTGAAACTTTAATCGGGCATTTACGTGCAGTTGATCCCGCACCTAACTTCTTTACCTTCGTTGAATTTTTGGGTGGGGTCTTACTGCCCGTTAATGCGGGGTAAAAATATGTTCAATATCCCTAAACACATTGATGTCTACATAGTATGTCCCTATATGGCCGCATCTTTTGCTTAAGTACTTTCTCCTCTATTCTCACAGACTCATGTATGATCCACTTTTACACGGAATCCTATACGATCTATAGAAAAACCTCTAGCTTCAACTGCTAGAGGCTTCTCATTCTATTTTAAAATAACTACTCAATTTTGTAAAATTACACAAATAAAAAGGATATTAAGTGGGCCCACTTAATATCCTGAGAGTGGCTCGGGACGGAATCGAACCGCCGACACGAGGATTTTCAGTCCTCTGCTCTACCGACTGAGCTACCGAGCCAAAACTATATATAAAACCACTAATGGTGGTATAAACAAAAGTGGCGGTCCCGACCGGGGTCGAACCGGCGATCTCCTGCGTGACAGGCAGGCATGTTAACCACTACACCACGGGACCAAAAATGAACATAAAAAAAACATGACCCGTACGGGATTCGAACCCGTGTTACCGCCGTGAAAGGGCGGTGTCTTAACCACTTGACCAACGGGCCACGAAAAATAAAATGGTGAGCCATGAAGGATTCGAACCTTCGACCCTCTGATTAAAAGTCAGATGCTCTACCAACTGAGCTAATGGCTCATACTCACCAACGTCATATTTTCGTGACGACAAGATGTATCATAACATGTTTCCTTTGTTTTTTGCAATACTTTTTTTATTTTTTTATAAAAGATAAGAAAAAACTCATGCGGACATGAGTTTTTTCTCAAAAATATCAATTATGCTTCGTATACGTTACGAACGATATTTGTTTGGTTACGATCTGGTCCAACTGAGAACATAGATAATTGAATTCCTGTTAACTCAGAAACACGTTCTACGTATTTTCGTGCATTTTCAGGAAGCTCGTCTAATGATTTTACACCAGTAATATCTTCTGTCCAACCTGAAAGTTCTTCGTATACAGGCTCACATTTCGCTAAAATGTTTAAGTTTGCTGGAACTTCATCGATAACTTCGCCATTGTATTTATAAGCAACGCAAATTTTAAGAGTCGGAATACCTGTTAGAACGTCGATAGAATTTAATGATAAATCTGTTAAACCACTAACACGACGCGCATGTCTTACAACAACGCTATCGAACCAACCTACGCGGCGTGGACGACCAGTTGTCGTTCCGTACTCACGACCAACTTCACGAATTTGATGACCAATTTCATCATGAAGCTCCGTAGGGAACGGACCATCACCTACGCGGCTTGTATATGCTTTACACACACCTACAACGCGAGTAACTTTCGCAGGACCAACTCCAGTTCCAACTGTTACACCACCAGCAATCGGGTTAGAAGATGTAACGAACGGGTACGTACCGTGGTCGATATCAAGCATAACACCTTGTGCACCTTCAAATAATACACGGTGATTGTTATCTAGTGCATCATTCAATACAACAGACGTATCACATACATATTGCGCGATTTGTTGTCCGTACTCGAAGTACTCTTCGAAGATTTCTTCTACACTGAAACCTTCTGTATCGTACATTTTTTCAAATAAACGATTTTTTTCTACTAAATTGCGCTCAAGCTTTTCTTTAAATGCTTCACGATCTAAAAGATCAGCCATACGAATACCAATACGAGCAGCTTTATCCATATATGCAGGACCGATACCTTTTTTCGTTGTACCGATTTTGTTATCACCTTTACTTGCTTCTTCTAATTCATCTTGTTTTAAGTGATAAGGTAAAATAACGTGCGCACGGTTACTCACACGTAAATTATCAGTACTTACACCACGATCGTGTAAGTATTTTAACTCTTCAAGTAATGCTTTCGGATCTACTACTAAGCCATTTCCGATTACACAAATTTTCTCTTTATAGAAAATACCAGATGGAATTAAGTGTAATTTATATTTAACTCCGCCGAAAACAATTGTATGTCCCGCGTTATTTCCACCTTGATATCTTGCAACTACTTCCGCATGCTCAGAAAGAAAATCAGTGATTTTACCTTTTCCTTCGTCGCCCCATTGTGTTCCTACAACTACTACTGAAGACATTATTAAAGCACCTCCGCGATTTTCAAACGATCTATTCAAACAATATAATTGTACCAAAACCGAAAAAGAAGTCAACCAAAAAGCGAACATTTTTTTATTAAAAAACATTTTCGTTCGTAAGAATTATATTTTCACACTATGAAAGCCTTATCTTTCCTATAAAAAAAAAGAAACACATCTTATTATAAGAAATGCATTTCTTTTTTATACTATCTTTATGCAGGCGGCGCATGTCCATCCTCGAAGCGACGTTCTAAGTTAACGAACTTATTGAACTCTTTAACGAATGCGAGCTCTACTGAGCCTACGGGACCGTTACGCTGCTTTGCAATAATAATTTCAATCGTATTTTTATTTTCCGTTTCTCGGTCATAGTAATCTTCACGATATAAGAAGGCTACAATATCAGCATCCTGCTCGATACTTCCTGATTCACGAATGTCAGACATCATCGGACGTTTATCTTGACGAGATTCTACACCACGAGATAACTGTGACAAGGCAATAACAGGCACTTGTAATTCACGCGCAATCCCTTTTAATGTACGAGAAATCTCAGATACTTCCTGCTGACGGTTTTCTCCTGATTTCCCGCTTCCTTGAATAAGCTGTAAATAGTCAATTAAAACCATCCCTAGACCTTGTTCTTGCTTTAATCTACGGCATTTCGCTCGAATCTCATTTACTTTAATCCCTGGTGTATCATCAATATAGATACCAGCATTAGAAAGGCTCCCCATCGCCATTGTTAATTTTGCCCAATCATCAGAAGTTAATGAACCGGTACGCAGTCTTTGCGCATCAATATTTCCTTCTGCACAAAGCATACGCATAACAAGCTGATCAGAGCCCATCTCTAAACTAAAAATCGCTACATTTTCATCAGTTTTCGTCGCTACGTTTTGTGCGATATTTAATGAAAATGCGGTTTTCCCTACTGATGGACGTGCCGCTACGATGATTAAATCATTTCGCTGGAAACCTGCGGTCATCTTATCTAATTCTGTAAATCCAGTTGGTATCCCAGTAACTTCACCTTTTTGATTATGCAAAAGTTCAATTTTATCGTAAGCATCTACAAGAACATCTTTAATGTTTTGGAATGCTTTTGCATTCGTTTGGTGAGATACTTCTAATATTTTTTTCTCAGCCTCATTTAAAAGACCATCCACGTCATCTTCTCTCTCATACCCATCAGACACGATATGAGTCGCTGTTCGAATCAAACGACGTAATAGCGCCTTTTCAGCGATGATTCGTGCATAATATTCTACGTTAGCAGCGGTTGGAACAACTTCTGCTAATTCTGCTAAGTAAGAAACCCCACCAACTTCTTCTAATAATCCTTGATCAGCCATTGCTGACGTCATTATTACTAAGTCAATCGGCTCTCCTTTATCAGATAACCCAAGCATGACTTCAAAAATCTTTTGATGTTTCGTTCGATAAAATGAGTCAGGTACCAATAATTCCGATGCTGACGTTAACGCATCTTGATCAATTAATATGGCCCCTAAAACCGCCTGCTCAGCCTCTATATTATGCGGAGGGGTACGATCAGCCATTACATCACTCATACGCAATCCTCCTTGCTTAACTTATTTTTATTGTTCACTAACATGAACTTTTACTGTTGCTGTTACTTGCGGATGCAACTTCACAGTAACGTTTGTATAGCCTAATGCACGAATTGCATCATCCATTTCAAATTTACGTTTATCAAGTTTAATTTTATGTGATTTTTGCATTGCATCTACGATTTGTTTACTTGTGATTGAACCGAATAGACGGCCACCTTCTCCAGATTTCGCCTTTACTTCTACAGTTAGTTTCTCTAACGTTTCTTTCAACTCTTTTGCATTTTCAACCTCTGCTGCTGCATCTTTTTCTTCTTTTCGCTTTTGAGCTTCTAAAGTTTTCATACTGCTATTTGTCGCTTCAGCAGCTAATCCTTGTTTTAGTAAGAAGTTATTTGCATAGCCATCTGGTACGTTTTTTATTTCTCCTTTTTTCCCTTTACCTTTTACGTCTTTTAGAAAAATTACTTTCATGATTGTGTGCCTCCCTGTAAATAGTCATCAATAACAAATCGAAGCTTCTCCTCGGCTTCATCTACTGTAACATTTTTCATTTGTGTGGCTGCATTCGTTAAATGCCCACCACCGCCTAAATTTTCCATAATTAGCTGCACGTTCACTTCACCTAAAGACCTGCCGCTAATTCCAATGAAATTCTCGCCACGTTTTGCAATAACAAATGACGCAATAATTCCTGTCATTGTTAATAATGTGTCCGCTGATTGCGCAATAAGCACTTGATCGTAGTAATCATCACTATCAACTTTTGCAATCGCAATTCCATTTGTATAAATGTACGCATTTTTAATAGCTTTTGCAACCCGTAAATACTGATCCATATCTTCTTTTAAAAGCTCTTGTACAAGTACAGTATCTGCACCATGTGAGCGTAAATAAGAAGCGGCATCAAACGTACGAGCACCCGTCCGGAATGTAAAGCTTTTCGTATCAACAATAATACCTGCTAACAATGCCGTTGCTTCTAACATTGTCATTTTTAAATTTTTCGGTTGGTACTCAAGTAATTCTGTAACAAGTTCTGCCGTGGAAGAAGCGTATGGCTCCATGTAAACAAGCAATGGATCTTCAATAAAATCTTCTCCCCGGCGATGATGGTCAATAACAACTACATTTTCAATTTTATGTAACAGCTTTTCTTCCATCACCATTGAAGGTTTATGCGTATCAACAACAACAAGTAATGAATCCTCATTTGCAAATTCCATCGCTTGTCCTGGGGTAATAAAGTGAGACCATAACTCTTCGTTTTGTTTCACTTTATCCATTAAACGCTTAATTCCCTTATCAGAATCATTTTCATCTAACACAATATATCCTTTGCGCTCATTTAATTGCGCTACCTTTAAAATACCAATCGCAGCACCAATTGCGTCCATATCAGGAGCCCTATGCCCCATTATAATGACATTACTACTTTCTAATACTAAATCCTTTAATGCATGCGAAATAACTCTGGCACGTACACGAGTACGTTTTTCAACTGGATTCGTCTTACCACCATAAAACTTAACTTTACCTGTCGCTTGTTTAATAGCTACTTGATCTCCACCACGGCCAAGCGCAAGGTCTAAACCGGACTGAGCCATTGCCCCAAGCTCTGATAAAGGTAAATCACCTGATCCAACACCTACACTTAAGGTGAGTGGTATATTCCTTTTGGATGTTTCTTCACGCACCTGATCTAAAATGCTAAATTTCCCTTTCTCCATCTGCGCTAAAATACTCTCATTTAGTACAACGAAGAATCTTTCTGAAGATGCACGTTTTAAATATGCCCCATACTTAACGGCCCATTCATTTAGTCGTGATGTTACAAGACTTGTGATATTCGTACGTAATTGATCATCTAATCCCTGTGTAACTTCATCATAATTATCTAAATAAATGACAGCCAAAACAGTGCGTTGATCCTCGTACATCTTTTCAATCTCTGTTTGTTCCGTTACATCAAAGAAATAAATTAACTTTTCTTCTTTCCTTACAAAAACGCGAAACTTTCGGTTATTTAAAGAGACTATATCGTCGGAAGTTTCTCCCTTAATAAAAAGAAGCAACGTTTCTGATACATCATAAAGGTGCCATCCAGCTAACGCATGCTGTCCTAGACATGAAGATAAATAAGGATTCGCCCAATCAATCCCATAATCCTTATTGTATAACAAAATACCAATCGGCATTTGGTTAAATGCTTCATTACTCACTTTCTTTACTCTTGTAATCATATCTGTCGTATACTTCTCAAAATTCCTTTGAAAGGTCAGTTCAAAGCGTATAACAACAAAAAGTACAATGCAAAAAATAAAAAAGGTGGATATCCCCATAATTAAATGAAAATAACAGAGGATGGCAATGAGCACAAACAAGAAAAATGCCAATACATAAACAGGATATAAAAACCACTGTTTCTTATAAAATTCAGGCATGTATACAACTCCTATAAAGTAAAACTAACTCACCTTTCAGTTAGTTAAACAGATTAAAATAGTATAAGGAATATTACTTTATCCTCCTATTTTAGAACGCAATGAAATCCCTAAATCAATTATACCTAAGATTGTCACAAGAGGAAACAACATCGGTATAAACATGCAGACAATAAAACTAATAATAGGAACCCCTTTCGTAAAACCTTTGCTATGCGCTAGAAAAGCGATAAATGTCAGACCTTGTAGTACTAGTAGTAAGGTAAATATGACATATAGGTTAGAAAATACCATATGTAAATATGATGTCGGTTCTACTTTTATAAAAGTTGATAGCAAAATAAATATAACGTAATACCAAACAGTACTCTTTGGTAATTGTATATCTTTAAATTTAGGCCAAGGTATAACGTCATGCTTTAGTTTTCTCAAAACACTACCTGATATCATAACTGTAATCCAAGAAAAACATACCGAGACCATTACAAGCAAACTTGGGAATAACGTTTGTAACACATCATTAAATTGTGCAAATAATTCTTTTTGCTCCTTACTAATAGGCATACCAGCAGCAGTGACTATCTTTTCACTTTGCGCCATACTTTCATTAAGCATATTTTGCATTTGCTTCATTAAATCTATGTTAAAAAACTTTATACTTGCAACATAAATGAGCATAATACCAATTAAGTACGCAAGCGTCCCCGCCATCAAAATTTCTACCGGTTTTTTTTGTTTTTTATACATATATCCTAAAACGATACCTATCAATCCAAACATAATTGTCTTTACTAGGTTCATCGGTTGACTGACAATAACAGTAATAAAAAGTGCCGCCGTAAAAATTACAAAGGCGTTAGATAATCTATATCTTATCGTTAGCAATATAAACGGCAATGGCAACGCAAACGTTACAACTGTACCTAAAATTGGAACATACATAGATATAAGCAATAACATTGCATATATCGCTAGCAACGCTGCACCCTCAGTAATAAATTTCGTATTCTTCATCATCTAACCTCTCTTTCAAAAAAAGAAAAGCATAGCAAAATGCACAGTAGAGTCCGACTCTACTGTGCATTTCATACGCTATTATTCACCAACATATGGTAAAAGTGCCATTTGACGAGCACGTTTAATTGCAACTGTAAGTTTGCGTTGGTATTTTGCGCTTGTTCCTGTTACACGACGAGGTAAAATTTTACCACGCTCAGAAACGAAACGTTTTAATAAATCAACATCTTTATAGTCAATGCGAGTGATGCCGTTAGATGTGAAGAAACACACCTTACGACGTTTCGCACGTCCACCTTTGCGTCCTGCCATGTCTATTCCCTCCATTCTTTGTTAAAACTAACTAATTTACTGTATTAGAACGGTAAATCGTCGTCGGAAATGTCGATCGGTTGACCTACATTTGAAAATGGATCGTCATTCTTCGTAAATCCAGAGTTCCCTTGGTTCCCTTGGTTACCTTGGTTACCTGAATTACTAGATTGACCAAATGGGTTAGAGCTTTGGTTACCGAAACCAGCTCCTGATGGTTGCTGATTAAATGAACCACGTTGCTCCCCACCGCCATTACGCGGCTCTAAAAATTGTACGCTTTCCGCAAGAACTTCTGTTACATATACACGTTTACCATCTTGTCCATCGTAATTACGAGTTTGAAGACGTCCATCTACGCCTGCTAAGCTACCTTTTTTCAAATAATTTGCTACGTTTTCTGCTTGTTTACGCCATATTACACAATTAATAAAGTCAGCTTCACGCTCACCTTGTTGATTCGCAAATGCGCGATTCACAGCTAACGTAAAAGTAGCTACTGCAACACCATTGGGCGTGTAACGTAAGTCAGGGTCCTTAGTTAAACGACCAACGAGGATAACACGATTCATCAATCGAACCACTCTCCCTTATATATCAATTATTTTTCTTCTTCTTTAACAACGATATGACGAAGGATGTCTTCGTTGATCTTAGCTAAACGGTCGAATTCGTTAATCGCTTCTGCGTTAGAGTTCACGTTTAAGATCATGTAGAAACCTTCACGTAAGTCGTTGATTTCGTAAGCTAAACGACGCTTACCCCACTCTTTCGTGTTAATGATTTCTGCACCATTGTTTGTTAAAACACCTGCGAAACGTTCAACTAAAGCTTTTTGAGCTTCTTCTTCAACGCCAGGACGAATGATGTACATAATTTCGTACTTTCTCATTACACTTTCACCTCCTTTTGGTCTAAACGGCCCATAATGGGCAAGGAGCAATTAATTTATAGTAATTACTCACGAGTTTAGATTATATCATAGTAAGTTAGATGAATCAACTCACCCATGCATAAAAAACTTGGCAAACACATAATATATTTGCCAAGCTCATATCTTTATTTTTCCTAGGAAATATTAAATTAAACGTTGAAGCGGAAGTGCATAACGTCTCCATCTTTTACGATATACTCTTTTCCTTCTAAACGAACTTTACCAGCTTCTTTTGCAGCTGTCATAGAACCGTTTGTCATTAAGTCTTCGTAAGAAACTGTTTCCGCACGAATAAATCCACGCTCAAAGTCTGTATGAATTACGCCAGCACATTGTGGTGCTTTCATACCTTGTTTAAACGTCCATGCACGTACTTCTTGCACACCAGCTGTGAAGTAAGTAGCAAGTCCTAATAAATCATATGCAGCACGAATTAATTGATCTAAACCAGATTCTTCAATGCCTAGTTCTTCAAGGAATACTTTTTTCTCTTCCTCGTCTAGCTCAGCGATTTCTTCTTCGATTTTTGCACATACAACGATTACTTGAGCATTTTCATTTGCAGCAAATTCTTTTACCATTTGTACATATTTATTTTCAGAAGGATCCATAATATCATCTTCACTTACGTTTGCTACGTATAACATTTCTTTCGTTGTAAGTAAATGAAGGCCTTTAACAATCTTCATTTGTTCTTCTGTAAATTCAACAGTACGAGCTGGTTTTCCCTCTTCAAAAGCTTCTTTTAAACGAACTAAAATTTCATGCTCATATACTGCTTCTTTATCTTTTTGTCTTGCTAACTTCGCAACACGCTCGATACGTTTATCAACAGATTCTAAATCCGCTAAGATTAGCTCTAAGTTGATTGTTTCGATATCATCGATTGGATCTACTTTCCCTGAAACGTGTGTAATATTTTCGTCTTCAAAACAACGAACAACTTGGCAAATTGCATCTACTTGGCGAATGTGAGATAAGAATTTATTTCCTAAACCTTCACCTTTACTAGCACCTTTTACGATACCTGCAATATCAGTAAACTCAAATACAGTCGGAACAGTTTTTTTCGGTTCTACTAATTCCGTTAATTTATTTAAACGCTCATCTGGTACTTCTACAATCCCTACGTTTGGATCAATTGTACAGAATGGATAGTTTGCAGATTCTGCTCCTGCTTGTGTAATTGCATTAAATAAAGTTGACTTCCCTACGTTAGGTAATCCAACAATCCCAGCCGTTAATCCCATATTTTTCACTCCTATGTCTCAATCTTTCATCATTATAGATAGTAACGAAAAAAATGACAAGTTTCCTCCAAACGAAAAAAAGTAACAGCTACCCATTGCAACTGTTACTTTCTCTCTATTCTTCGTGCTTCACAAGTATTTTTTTCACCTTACGATCAAATTCTCTTCGAGGAATCATTACTGAATGGTCACATCCCTCGCACTTAATGCGGATATCCATTCCCATACGAATAATTTTCCAGCGATTCTCACCACATGGGTGGGCTTTCTTCATTTCCACAACATCGTACAAGTTATACTGCTTTTGCTCCATTCTCCAAACCCCTCTCCATACTAAATTGCTTTTCCACTCACCAATTCTTCACGATTATATAAAACCATACGTGGATATGGAATTTCAATCCCATGTAGATCTAGACGATTTTTAATTTCTTTACGAAGTGCTCTCGCAATAACCGCATGTTGCATCGGCTCTACTTCCGCAATAACACGTAATATAACTTCTGACGCAGCCAATGTTTGCACACCTAATAACTGAGGCTTTGCTACCATTTGCGTATACTGTGCAGGTAATTCTTCTAATAACTCTTCAATGACTTGCTCCGCTTTCGCTATGTCAGCCTCATACGAAATGGATACATCAACAAATGCTACACTATTACTAACTGAATAGTTCGTAACTTGAATAATACTTCCATTTGGTAAAGTATGAATTTCGCCTGTCCAACTCTTTACTTTTGTTGTACGAAGTCCAATTTCTAGAACGACACCTTCAAACTGACCAATTTTTACATAGTCACCTACTGAAAATTGATCTTCTAGCAAAATAAATAACCCCGTAATAACATCTTTTACTAAACTTTGAGCACCAAATCCGACTGCTAAACCAATTACCCCGGCACCCGCTAATAAACCAGATGCATTAATATTAAACACACCCAAAATCGCAATTAACATAATGAACATAACAACGTATGCCACAATATTTTCAAGTAACTTCGCTACTGTAACTGTACGACGTTCTGAAATTTGAATTGGCGAACGGCTTCCCATACGAAACGCATTTCGTACAATTGCACGCGCAACTCGCACAATAATTGCACCAAGTATTAAAATAACGACTATTTTTAGTGATTTCACACCTATATTCGTCCAATCAATGGACTCAAACCATTTCAACGCTAAATCCATGTACCTCTACCTCTCCAGCTAAAATTTCTTTTTAATCATCCTTCTTATTGTATCAGAAGTCACCCTGATTTCTGAAAAATTTTTATGACTTTAATTGCATTTGTTAACTTCCATGCAGGTATAAAATGGAACGAATATATATATACTAGTACTATTATTTCCGTTTTCACTCAAGTTTTACAGGAAGTACGCACTTATAGTTTTCCATTTTACTCACCATATAACATATTTTGAAAATTTATTAAAAGGATGGATGCTTCATGAATATTGGAAGTTTTCGCTTACCCTTTTTCGAAAAAGAAACTCAAAATGTTATGCACCAAGACGTAGAAGCCTCCGAGACAATTAGTAACTTCTTACTTTCCCATATCCCTATTAAAACGAATATACCGATTATTCTCGTTTGTATCGGAACAGATCGTTCTACAGGCGATGCACTCGGTCCGTTAGTCGGTACGAAACTAGAACAAGCAGGAATTAAAAACTTCCAAGTGTTCGGCACACTAGATGAGCCAGTGCATGCGCTAAATTTAGAAGAAAAAATTCAGAATATACAGAAAGATAATCCTACTTCATTTATAATTGCGGTTGATGCCTGTTTAGGAAAGTCTCAAAACATCGGTTCCATCACTACCGGAATGGGGCCTAGTAAACCTGGAGCTGCGATGAACAAAAAATTACCTGCAGTTGGTGATTTACATATTCATGGCATCGTAAATCTAAATGGTTTTATGGAGTTTTTCGTCCTGCAAAATACAAGATTAAGTTTAGTCATGAAAATGGCTGATGTAATTGCACAAAGTATAAAAGAAACAGACCAAAAATTATCTGTATTAAAAAAAGCAAACCATCTATAAATAATAAGATGGTTTGCTTTTTAGTTTTTCTGCGCTAATAATTCTAAAATACGATTTAAATCTTCTTTATTAAAAAATTCAATTTCGATTTTACCTTTTTCTTTTTTCGTTTCTTTAATTTTCACATCTGTGCCAAACTTTTCTCTTAAGAACGTTTCGCGTTCTACGAAAAATATGTTTCTCTCTTTTTTCACTTGTTTTGTTTCACGTGAAACGCGTTGATTAATCTCCTGAACAATTTTCTCTAATTGACGAACGTTTAATCCTTCTTTTTCGATTCGTTTTAATAAAGATTTCAATTGTTCTTCATCTTTTATAGTAAGCAAAGTTCTCCCATGGGCCATTGAAAGTTGACCATTTGCAATCATATCTTGCACAAAAGGAGGGAGGCTTAATAACCGCGTATAATTTGCAATGTAAGGTCTGCTCTTACCAAGACGTTTTGCTAATTGTTCTTGCGTTACATTTAGCTCATTCATTAACATTTGATATGCCATTGCTTCTTCCATTGGGTTTAAATCTTCTCGTTGTAAGTTTTCAAGCAATGCAAACTCCATCATTTGCTGCTCATTTAATTGTCTTACAACAGCAGGTACCTTTTCGAGCCCTGCCTCTTTGGCAGCACGATATCTTCTTTCACCTGCAACAATTTCATATCCTTTAATACTCTTCCTAGCAATTAACGGTTGCAATATGCCGTGCTCTTTAATAGAGGCCGATAATTCTTGAATTGCCTCTTTATTAAAGTGTTTACGTGGTTGATATGGATTCGGTCTTAATTCAGTTATCACAATCTCCTGAATTGCCTCTTCTTCTTTCACATCTAAATCAGGAAAAAACACATTAATTCCTCTTCCTAATCCTTTAGCCACCTGCAATCACTTCCTCTGCTAAATCTATATATACTTCTGCCCCTCTTGATTTAGCGTCATACTGCATAATTGGTTTCCCATGACTTGGTGCTTCACTTAAACGAACATTACGAGGAATAATCGAACGGTATACTTTATCCCTAAAGTATTTTTTCACTTCATCTATAACCTGAATCCCTAAATTCGTACGGGCATCCAACATCGTTAACAATACACCTTGAATTGCTAGATTTTTATTTAAGTGCTTTTGCACAAGTCGAACTGTATTTAATAGCTGACTTAATCCTTCTAGTGCGTAATATTCGCATTGAACAGGAATAATAACAGAATCTGCTGCGGTTAATGCATTAATCGTTAATAACCCTAAGGACGGGGGACAGTCGATAATAATATAGTCATATTCATCACGAACTGGCTGTAATGCCCTTTGTAAACGTACTTCCCGGGAAATAGTCGGTACCAATTCAATTTCAGCACCTGCCAATTGAATTGTAGCGGGTAGAACATCTAAGTTTTCAGTTGCGGTTTTACGTATAACCCCTTGAACATCTGCATCTTCCACAAGAACATTGTAAATACATTGATCTAATTCGGATTTTTCAATTCCCACACCAGTCGTTGCATTTCCTTGAGCGTCAATATCTACAAGAAGGACTTTTTTACCTACTTGTGCCAATCCAGCCCCTAAATTAACAGATGTTGTTGTTTTTCCAACGCCACCTTTTTGATTGGCAATAGCAATGATTTTTCCCATGATGTCACCTACTTTCAACCTTTCTATCTTATTCTAGTAACAATTACGTTTATTGTAACATGAAATAAAAGTTTTTCTTTTACGTCCTTATTAAACTTCAAAATTTATTTCTAAACTCCTTCTTCATCTAACAAGAAAATATAGTAAAAGAGACCTATCCAGTAGGATAAGGTCTCTAACACGCCATTATTATTTTTTCTTCGGAATTTTAATTGTAATTTGATAGTACTCATCAAATTCTTCTTCCTCAGAATTAACATTTAAACCACTGTCAGCAACCATTTGTAATGACTGCCTAATTGTATTCATGGCAATTCTCGTATCTCGACTTACTGCTTTTTGCTTTGCCTTACGCTTCGGTTTGGCTTCCTCTAGTAATTTCGCAATTCGTTCCTCTGTTTGCTTTACATTCAGTTGTTTCTCCACAATTTCCTGTAAAACCTTCAGTTGTAATTCCTCATTCTTTAAAGGAATGAGAGCGCGGGCATGACGTTCTGTAATACTTTTTTCTAATAACGCACGTTTTATTTCTTCAGGCAACTTTAACAATCGCAACTTATTTGCGATTGTGGATTGTCCTTTTCCAAGTCGTTGTGCCAATGCTTCTTGTGTTAAATTATGTAACTCAATTAGCTTTTGATATGCCACAGCTTCCTCGATTGCTGTTAGTTCCTCACGTTGCAAGTTTTCAATTAAAGCTACAGAAGCTGTCTCTGTATCATTTAAGTTCTTTATAATTGCAGGAACTTTTTCCCACCCTAACTTTGTTGCCGCACGGAAACGCCTTTCTCCAGCGATAATCTCGTACTTGTCATCCTCATATTGCCTCACAACAATCGGCTGAATCAGCCCATGTGTACGAATCGTTAGTGCTAGCTCTTCAATTCGTGCATCATCAAAAACTGTTCGTGGTTGATAACGGTTAGGGGTAATATTTACTATCGGAATTTCTTGTATTTCTTCATATACCTTTTTATCTATTTCTTCATGGCTTTCGTCTTGTAATTCGAATTCGCTCTCTTTATCTCCAAAGCCAAATAAACGAGAAAACGTATTTTTCATACATATTCCACCACCTTTTAGGCCTATTGACTAGTCTCCATAAAATGTTTCCTATGAAACATTTACGTTTTCATTTATATAATTTAATCTTACGTCTAATAAGATTTATTTTTCAATAGGTAATTTATTGGGTGTTCCCGGTTTGCGTGGATATTTCTTTGGTGTCTTGCGCTTTTTCTCGATTAATAAAATATTACGTTCACTTTCTTCAAACGGTAATTGGAACGTAGACATTTCTTTTAAATTCCCACCTAGCACCTCTAAAGCATACTTGCCATTTTCAATTTCTTCGTTTGCTGCGGCACCTTTCATTGCAATGAATGTTCCCCCAACTTTTACAAGTGGTAAACATAGCTCACTCAATACCGAAAGACGCGCGACTGCACGTGCCATTACAATATCGTATGATTCACGTACACCTTCTTTTTTCCCAAATGTTTCCGCACGATCGTGACAAAACGCAACGTCACCTAATTCCAACTTTTGTGCTAAATGATTTAAGAAGTTAATACGTTTTTGCAATGAGTCTACAATTGTTACTTTTAAGTGCGGGAAACAGATTTTCAAAGGAATACTTGGGAATCCAGCTCCTGCGCCAACATCACAAATTGAGAATGGTTCTGAAAAATCATAATAAAAAGCAGCTGTAATGGAATCAAAAAAGTGTTTTAAATATACTTCCTCTTTCTCCGTAATAGCCGTTAAGTTCATTTTTTCATTCCACTCTACTAATGTTTCAAAGTAGATTTCGAACTGCTCTAACTGTCTAGAAGAGAGGGTGATACCCTTCTCTTCTAGCATAGATTGAAATTGTTCTATGTTCATCTAACAATATCTCCTTACTATTTATTGGTTCGATACTCGCGCAATTTTTCCTTGTTCAATATACACAAGTAAAATAGAAACATCCGCTGGATTCACGCCAGAAATACGTGAAGCCTGCCCCATTGAAAGTGGACGCACATCTTTCAATTTCTGTCTCGCTTCTGAGGCAAGGCTAGAAATCGCATCATAATCAATATCCACAGGGATTTTTTTGTTTTCCATTTTCTTCATACGCTCTACTTGCTGTAAGGATTTTTCGATATATCCTTCGTACTTAATCTGAATTTCAACTTGTTCTGTAATTTCATCACTTAATTCTACTTCGCTTGGTACTAAAAGATGAATATGCTCATATGTCATCTCTGGACGACGTAATAAGTCACTTGCACGTATTCCATCTTTCAATTCACTTCCGCCAATACTACGGATTAATTCTTGAACTTCAGGACGTGGTTTAATAATAATGCTGCTTAAACGTTCCTTTTCCTGTTCAATTTTTAATTTTTTATTTGTAAATCGCTCATAGCGCTCTTCTTTAATTAATCCAATTTCACGACCAACTTCAGTTAAACGAAGATCAGCATTATCGTGGCGTAATAATAGGCGATATTCTGCACGAGATGTTAATAAGCGATATGGTTCATTTGTACCTTTCGTTACAAGGTCATCAATTAAGACACCGATATAAGCATCCGCGCGACCTAAAATAACTTCTTTTTTACCTAAAGAACGACATGCTGCATTAATCCCAGCCATAAGCCCTTGTCCTGCCGCCTCTTCGTAACCAGAAGTTCCGTTAATTTGTCCTGCTGTATATAAATTCTTAATTTTTTTCGTTTCAAGTGTTGGCCATAGTTGTGTTGGCACAATTGCATCATATTCAATTGCATAACCTGTACGCATCATTTCAACATTTTCTAGGCCAGGTATTGTTCTAAGCATATCACGTTGCACATCTTCTGGTAAGCTTGTGGATAAACCTTGTACATACACTTCTTGTGTATTACGTCCTTCTGGCTCTAAGAAAATTTGATGACGTGGTTTATCATTAAATCTTACTACTTTGTCTTCAATTGAAGGACAATATCTAGGTCCTGTTCCCTTAATCATACCAGAATACATAGCTGAGCGATGTAGGTTTTCATCTATTAAACGATGTGTTTCCGTACTTGTATACGTCAACCAACATGGAATTTGATCCATAATAAATTTTGTCGTTTCAAAAGAGAAAGCTCGTGGTTTGTCATCACCTGGCTGAATTTCTGTTTTACTGTAATCAATCGTATTACTATTTACACGCGGAGGTGTACCTGTTTTAAATCTAACAAGATCAAATCCAAGCTCCTCTAAATGCTCGGATAAAGTAATAGATGGTTGTTGATTATTCGGACCGCTCGAATATTTTAAATCTCCCATAATAATCTCACCGCGTAAAAATGTTCCAGTCGTAATTACAACTGTTTTGGCTGTATATTCAGCACCAGCTTGCGTAACTACCCCTTTACATTCGCCATCTTCAACGATTAAACGCTCAACCATTCCTTGGAACAACGTTAAATTTGGTGTTTCTTCAATTGTTTTCTTTAATTCATGCTGGTAAGAAAACTTATCTGCTTGTGCGCGAAGCGCGCGTACAGCTGGTCCTTTACCTGTATTTAACATACGCATTTGAATATATGTTTTATCGATGTTGCGTCCCATTTCTCCGCCTAATGCATCAATTTCCCGAACAACAATCCCTTTTGCTGGTCCACCAACAGAAGGGTTACATGGCATAAACGCCACCATATCTAAATTAATTGTTAACATTAATGTTTTGGAGCCCATTCGTGCTGCCGCAAGACCAGCTTCACATCCTGCATGACCTGCACCGATTACTATGACATCGTATGAACCGGCATTGTATCCCATTGTTTATTCCTCCTAAAAATCTCTATCTTTCTCAAACATCGCTATATTATTTTCCTAAACAAAATTGAGAGAACAACTGGTCAATTAGGCTTTCATGGACGGTATCACCAGTAATTTCACCAAGTATTTCCCACGTTCTTGTTAAATCAATTTGCACCATATCAATTGGAACACCATTTTCTATTGCCTCAATTGCATCTCCAATTGTTTTTCCTGCTTGTGTTAATAATCCAATATGTCTCGCGTTAGAAACATATGTCACATCTGCAGAATCAATTGTTCCTTCAAAGAATAAATCAGCTATTGCCTTTTCAAGCTCATCTATTCCTTGTTCCTCAATTAACGATGTTGTAATAATACGATTTCCCGCTGCCAATTCTATAACACGTTCCATATCGATTACTTGCGATAAATCTGTCTTATTTACAATAACAATGAAATCTTTTCCTTGTACGGCACGGAATAGATCTTCATCCTCATGCGTTAAAGCCTCGCTATAATTAACGACAACTAACACTAAATCAGCTTGGCTCATCATTTCTTTTGAACGCTCTACACCAATTCGTTCAACAACATCTTCTGTTTCACGAATCCCGGCTGTATCTATAAGTTTAAGTGGTACACCACGCACATTAACGTACTCTTCAATAACATCACGAGTTGTTCCTGCAATATCAGTTACAATTGCCTTTTTCTCCTGAACAAGACTATTTAATAGCGATGACTTCCCAACGTTAGGTCTACCGATGATTGCAGTAGCAATACCTTCACGTAAAATCTTTCCTTGCTTCGATGTTTCTAATATTTTTGCAATTTCCGTGCGAACATGTGTAGCTTTCTCAATTAAAATATTATGTGTCATTTCTTCCACATCATCATATTCCGGGTAATCTATGTTTACCTCAACATGAGCCAACGTTTCTAATATGTCCTGGCGCAGACGGCCGATTAATTTAGATAATCGTCCTTCCATTTGATTAATCGCTACGTTCATTGCACGATCTGTTTTTGCACGGATTAAGTCCATAACAGCTTCTGCTTGTGATAAATCAATACGGCCATTTAAAAAAGCACGTTTTGTAAATTCACCAGGCTCTGCTAATCGTACTCCTTGCGCTAAAATAAGCTGCAATACTTTATTTACCGAAACAAGTCCGCCGTGACAGTTAATTTCCACTATATTTTCACGTGTAAAAGTCCTTGGTGCACGCAGAATAGATACCATCACTTCTTCAATAACCTGATTTGTATCTAAATCCACAATATGACCATAATGAATTGTGTGAGAAGGAACTTCTGTTAAATCCTTCCCTTTAAAAATACGATTAACTTTTTCAACCGCATCATCTCCACTTACTCGAACAATGGCAATTGCACCCTCTCCAAGCGCTGTGGAAATCGCGGCAATTGTATCAAATTCCATGTCCTTTCACCTCACTTGCTTATTTATCTCTATTTCAACATGATTATTTTCTTCACTAAATTATTAGAATACCATAACGAACCTATCTACAAAAGAATAATAACTCATTTTATTATGTCCTCATGTAAAAAACACTAAACTTATTCACAGTGGATAAGTTTAGTGTTTTTTAGTTATCCACGCCTATTTTCCCCTCAAAAAAACCGGCACTCAATTGAGTAACCGGTCACTTGGAAGATATTACAACATGTCGATGTGGTTCTTTTCCTTCAGAAGTTGTAATGATATTTTGATGATTAGATAATGCTTGGTGGATAATCTTTCGTTCAAAAGATGGCATAGGCTCCAACACAACTCTTTTTTTCGTACTTACTACTTGTTTTGCTAATCGATAAGAAAGTGCTTCTAATGTAGCTTTTCTTTTACTACGATAATTTTCAGCATCTAGTGTGATGCCAATATACTGCTTCGTACTACGATTCGCCACAAGTTTTGTTAAATACTGCAAAGAATTCAAGGTGTTTCCTCTTTTCCCAATCAAAACACCTATGTTTTTGCCAGAAATTGTAAATTCAACTTCGCGTCCTTTTACAATTTTACTAATCTCAGCTTCCACACCCATATCATGAATAATATTTTTTAAATATTCTTCACATTCTTGAATCGGATCTTTCTTCAATACAACTTCTACTACTGCAGGTCGGTTCCCAAATAAACCTAGGAACCCTCTTTTACCCTCATCGATAATATTTATATCTACTCGGTCTTTTAGAACATTTAGTTGCCTTAAAGCATCTTGTACTGCCAGCTCGACTGTTTGTCCTTTAGCAGTAATTACACTCACTTGCTTGATCCTTCTGCCTTACTAGCCTTAATTTCTGGCCCCTTGATCAAGTACATTTGAGCGATACCAAAGATATTACCAACAACCCAGTAAAGTGATAATGCAGCTGGGAAGTTAATTGCAAAGACTAAAATCATAATTGGCATAAGCCAAATCATCATTGCCATTTGCGGATTTTGACCAGCTGTTCCTGCCATTGCAAGCTTTTGCTGAATAAATGTCGTAATTGCCGCGACAACCGGTAAGATATAGTACGGATCTGCCTGCCCTAAGTCGAACCATAAAAATGTATGCTTACTAATTTCTGCCGTTCTCATAATCGCATGGTAAAACGCAAATAAAATAGGCATCTGAACAAATATCGGTAAACACCCTGCTAATGGGTTTACACCATTTTTTTGATATAACTGCATCATTTCTTGTTGTAGTTTTTGCTGTGTTGCTTGATCTTTAGAACTATATTTCTCTTTTAACTTCACCATTTCTGGTTGTAACGCTTGCATTGCTTTCGTACTCTTCGTTTGTTTAATCATTAATGGTAATAATGCAAAACGAATGATAAGAGTTGTAACAACGATTGCTAAACCGTAATTACTACCAAATAAGTTGGCAAAATACGTAATTAACTGAGAAAGCGGATATACGAAATATTCATTCCAAATTCCAGTACTTTTCGGTGTAATCGGCTGTTTCACTTCACTACAGCCAGCAGCAATTGCCATTAATGCAATAACCATGGCTAGTAAACCTATTTTCTTTTTCAAAGCCTGCTCCTCCTTGTTTCGGTATGTATATAGTGTAATTCATTTCCTTACGCTACTTTTTTATTCTTTTCATACCAGAGCGTTTAAAGACATGAATTAAGCTTTTCTTTAATTCTTCATATGTCATCTCTGCACAAGGCTTCCTTGCTATTATAACAAAATCTTTTCCAGAATCTATCTCATCTTTTAATTCTGTGATCGACTGGCGAATCATACGTTTAATTCGGTTACGCACTACTGCATTTCCTATTTTCTTGCTGACAGAAAGGCCAATACGAAAGTTTGGCTGCTCTCCCTTATCTAGTTGATAGACAACAAGCTGACGGTTAGCATTCGATTTTCCTTTTTGAAAAACCGTCTGGAATTCATCATTCTTTTTTATACGATATTTTTTCTTCATATCAATTGACACTCCTGTAGTTCATCAGTGGAAATTCACTATTATTAGAAAAAAAGACCACTGAACGATCAGTGGTCTACGCAGATAATACTTTTCTTCCTTTACGACGACGAGCTGCTAGCACTTTACGTCCGTTCGCTGTGCTCATACGGCTGCGGAAACCATGTACTTTGCTGCGCTTACGTTTATTTGGTTGGTAAGTTCTTTTCATTATATGACACCTCCCTGAGGAATATCTGTTAAAGACAGTCCTATAAATTATAGTTAATCAACTAGGAAAATGTCAATGGTTCTCGAAATTTTCATCAAATATTCATTTTGAACCTATTCACATACTTTTTCACAGACCCTATATTTCCTTGTGGATAAATGTTTTTTCTCGGTTTTTATATCCACAAACCCTTTTCGTACTTTTACACAGTATATCGTGTTGTGGACAAGTTTATTCCACAAGGTATTGATTTTGTGGATAACTTTCTTAAATTCATTGCTATAGCTACTTTTTTTTGATATTATAGTTGTGTTTTCACTTTGAATAAGTTTTCCACACCTTTATCTTATCCACAATTTGTGCATAACATGTGGACAGTTTTAATCACATGTGGGTAAATGCTTATCCACATTTGCTTTTTTTGTCGAAAACCCTATCTCATATACAAACGACGTTTTTAGGTTTTAAAATACGTTTCGTATAAATATACATTTTATATTTATTTAGGTTGTACATTTGTTGCGCAACCTTATTCTTTTACCATCTTAGTAAAGGAGGGACACCT
>NZ_JBRFUV010000002.1:0-429962 GCF_052947655.1 Bacillus pretiosus
TGGCAGTACCCCTTATAGGCAAAGGTTTTGACCCTTATTTTAATGGTGGGTGTTGTATATTGATAATAAAGTCATTTAAAAACAAAAGTAAATCTCTTATTTTTATTTTGTTAATTTTTACCATGCGAAAAAATAAAGTTAAAAGTGATGTAAAATGAATTCTTAGATTTGAATAAATAGGAGGGAAGTTCTAATAAACGAAAAAGAAATTGAAGAATTATTTGAAGGCGTAACCCCAACATTTCGGCACTTTGTTTTTGGTAATGAGTTTTGGTGACAGCGAAAGAAGCCAGTGAGAAATGGGGCATTTCAGATCGTCGGATATAGCTTTTATGTAAGTAGGCAGGATTATAGGTGAATATCGCTCGGCTGGACATGGGCTATTCCAGAGAATACCGTAAAACTTGTTGATGGACGAATGAAATAAATCTTAAAACTACAGGGAAAATACAGATTGCTGTGTTATCCTTTTTTCGGAGGTATACATTTATGGATATACGAATACTGCTTGTCGAGGACGATGAGCATATTTGCAATGCAGTAAAAGTCTTTTTATCTGGAGCGGGATATAAGGTGGATGCCTGTTTTAACGGGGATGAAGCGCATACCAAGTTTTATGATAACACCTATCAGCTTGTCATTCTTGACATCTTGCTGCCGGGAATGAACGGTCATGAGCTTTTAAGGGAATTCCGTAAGCTGAATAATACGCCGGTTCTGATGATGACTGCTCTTTCCGATGATGAGAATCAAATCAGAGCGTTTGATGCGGAAGCGGACGATTATGTGACTAAGCCGTTCAAGATTCAGCTATTGCTGAAACGTGTGGAGGCGCTGCTCCGTCGCAGCGGTGCGGTGGCAAAGGAACTTCACTATGGCAAGCTGACTCTTTTGCCGGAAGATTTCAAGGTTTTTTATGACGACGAGGAATTACTTTTGACCCTTAAAGAGTTTGAAATCTTAATGCTACTGGTGCAAAAAAACGGAAAAACACTATCTCATGAAGTTATTTTGTCCCGCGTGTGGGGCTACGATTTTGACGGTGATGGCAGCACCGTGCATACTCACATTAAAAACCTACGGGCGAAGCTACCGGATAATATCATCAAAACAGTGCGCGGAGTGGGCTACCGATTGGAGGAAACTTCATGAAAAAGAATGGTATATTTGTTAAGACTTTTGCCTATACGATAGTTGCTATGCTGTTGATTGTTTTCGTAACTGCCGCATTGTTTTCAAGTCAATTCTTAACACTGTACAGAGCAGTTGAAAGGGAACAAATAGTAGTGTCCTATCAGCCTTTGGTCAATAGAGTAAAAAATAGTGATTATAACGATATTCGCGCAGCAGCGCAAAGGTTTCGTGACAACAACCAATCATTTGAGTTTTGCATTATAGATGATAATCGCGGCGTGATTTACGCTACGCCGGGTGCTGATACCACGGATAATTTCAATGGTGACTTTTACTATGTGGTGCATAATGATAAAGCCCACGGTTATTCTGTCGTCGCCCAGACCAGACCGGGATTAACTGCCTTTTACAATGAAATAATTGTGCAGGCATTGGTCGCGTTTACCATTATACTCGCCCTCTGCCTTGTGTGCGCGTATGTTTTTGCACGGCAGATAACCAACCCAATCAAGCGACTGGCGGATGACGCCGGGAAAATGACAAGGCTTGAAGATGTACCGCAAAGCCTGCCTATACGCCGGGATGAATTAGGCGATTTGTCGCGTGACATTCACTCTATGTACGATAAGTTGAAAGATACCATTTCCCGGTTAGAAAATGAAATCCTGCGGGTAAGGGAAATGGAGGAAGCACAGCGATATTTCTTTTCGGCGGCTTCACATGAGCTAAAAACGCCTATCGCGGCAACAAGTATCTTGCTGGAGGGTATGCTCGAAAATGTAGGTGATTACAAAGATCATCCCAAATACCTGCGCGAATGCGTGAAGATGATGGAGGCGCAGGACGATGTGATTTCCGAGATACTGGAGATTGTCAACCTGAGCGATGGGAAAATCTCTCAAGATCCTGAAAAACTGAAAGTTAGGCAATTAGTGGCTGACATACTGCCTGACTTTCAGATATTAGCTGAAGCAAACGGTCAGTGCATGGTTATGGACATTCCTGACGGACAAAACTGCCTTGTCGATTCTAAAATGCTTCAAAAAGCACTTTCCAATATCATTTTGAACGCAGTACAGAATACGCCTATAGGCGGTGAAATTAGGATATGGAGCGAGCCTGCGGCTAAACAATATCGCCTTTGTATACTAAACACAGATGCAAGGATAGACGCTACAGTTCTGCCTAAGTTATTTGACCCATTCTACCGTATGGATAAAGTGCGGGGGCGGAAAAGTGGGCGCAACGGTTTAGGCTTGACCATCGTGCGGAAAACGTTGGAAGTAATGAACATTGAATATGCTTTGGAAAACGTTCCGGATGGCGTTCTATTTTGGATGGATTTGCCAAAGGCATAAATAACACAAGGAGAAAAATAATGAAATCAGAAAACCGAAATAAACTTACAATTGCATTGTTTGTAATATATATGCTGCTGTTGACAGGCGTCATTCTCTTCAAATTACCGTTTTTTTCTTCTGAAATATCAGACGGGATACGAGTAATCAATCTGATTCCATTTCAGGGGTCTTTCGATGACAGCGGAACTATTGATTTTAGAGAAATAAGAGGTAATATACTTATTTTTATCCCTTTAGGTATATATATTTGTATACTAAAAAGCAAATGGCCTTTTATGAAGAAAGTTCTTCCAATTGTTGCTTTGACATTGGCGTTTGAAGCTATACAATTCATTTTCGCAATAGGAAGAAGCGATATTACTGATGTACTTGACAATACGCTTGGAGGGGTAATCGGCATTGGTATTTATGCTTTATTTTTCAAGATTTTCAAAAATAGGACTGTTAAGGTTGTAAATATACTTGCCTTGGTAGTAACTGTATTCGTAGTATTATATTTCGCCTATCTGTTTTATCTCAGCCATTTTGTTATGAGGCGTCTGCACCCCTGATGTTAGCAACCAAGCTTTATCACTTTGATCGACAGGGTTATTCCTGCCGGTCTTTTTTGATTTTCTCCGCTACAGAAAAACTACAGGTTGACTACAGGGAAAATACAAATTGCTTTGCCATAATAGGAGCATGACAAACGTAAATGTCTATTTTACGCCATACATAGAATGACTACCGCAATGAAAATGAAAAAACTAATCCCACTCGCTTTAGCACTTTTTCTCGTACTATTATTTCAACCAACCTGCTGGTTGATTGAAATAGGGATATTTGATTAACTTTATTGTCATTGGATCCTGCCATATTCCAACCACCTATACTCCAAAAAATGAAAATCCGAGCTGTATTCCGCAAATAAGTCTTTAAAATTATCATTTTGGGGTATTTATTTTTCTTAGCTTGATGGGTATGTGGCGAGCCCCCTGTTAGAGCAAATAAAAAAACGTTTTTTAAATAGTTTCATTTAAAATCAATTGAATTTCATTAATTGAAAGAGAGGAAAACACTACGATTTTTTTCAAATCAATGCATAAGACATAGAATTACCTAATAGAAAAAGCGTAGCAACATATTTATATTAATTTTCAATTTCTCCCGCTTTATATCAAAGTACGAATCTTTAATTTCCAATGATATCCATTGCATTGTAATAAGATAGGTTGTAACATTTACCGGTATTTAAATGACAAACGTTGTTTAAATCATTTCAACAAATAGTTAAGAGGAGAATACAATGATTAAAATAAAAAGGTTACTGAAACGTAAAACGATTTGGATAATTCTTATCCTATTTGTATTTATTTATGTAAATAACAGTTCTTTTTTTGCTAAAAGGGACGAGGGGGCTCCTATTCTTCTTGCTCACCGAGGACTTTCACAAACATTCAGCATGGATGGGATTGAGGGTGATACATGTACAGCAGAACGTATAAATAAACCTGAACACTCTTATTTAGAAAATACAATTCCATCTATGGAAGCTGCATTTAAAGCTGGAGCTGATCTAGTAGAGTTTGATGTTCAACCAACTAAAGATAATAATTTTGTTATTTTTCATGACTGGACGCTTGATTGCCGTACTAATGGTAAAGGCGTTACAAGAGATTTTACAACAAAAGAATTACAAGCACTTGATATTGGATACGGTTATACAGCTGATGGGGGGAAAACATTCCCGTTCCGTGGTAAAGGGATTAATCTTATGCCAACACTCGATGAAGTACTTAACCATTTTCCAGATCGTTCTTTTCTTATTCATATCAAAAGTGATGATGAAAATGAAGGAATCCAATTGGCTGATTATCTCAAGAAACTACCAGCAAAACGCCTTGAGCAACTAACTGTATATGGTGGTGATAAACCAATTGCTGCGATTGAGGAGCGTATCCCTAGTTTACGAACAATGTCAAAAGCAACTATGAAAAAGGATCTTCTTACTTATATTGCGTTAGGGTGGACTGGTTACATGCCTTCAAGTCTAAAGCATGGAGAGTTGCATATTCCAGACAAAGTAGCTCCTTGGCTTTGGGGATGGCCGAACCGTTTTCTTAATAGAATGGATAAAGCAGATACTCGCGTTATCATTGTAGGTGGAAATGGATTTGGATTTTCAAGTGGATTTGACTCATCCGAAGATATAAAACGTATTCCTGAAGATTATACAGGTGGAATTTGGACAAATCGGATTGATAAAATAGCACCTTTATTTAAGAATAAGTTATGATATAATACTCGAAGTGTTCATATGCTGAAAGAATTACTTTATGCTCCTAGAATTGTTTTGTAGAATTAAGTCTTTAACAAATAAGATGAATTTGTGATGTGTTTTTAAAGTAGTGCACAAGTGCAAAATTACAAAAAAGATCACCTATGAAATTGTGTAGGTGGTCTTTTCATGTTCATAAAAAAACTTTTGTTCCAATTAGTCCAAATGTTTTTTTACTTATTTTCAGTAGATAAAACTACATGGGAAAAAGTAAAAAAGTGGAGAAATATTTATCTGAATATATATAATTTTTAACAAAAATTCATAATTATGTTATATAATGATGATAACAAACCATATTTTAGGCATTACCCCCGATTGTGTAGAATAAATGATTTTTTACTGAGTTAAAGTGTTTGGCTAAAAGAACTTGTAGCGGGGCCTGCTACAAGTTCTTTTGTTTTTTCAGTAAAGGAAAATAAGAAAAAAGAAGGGGACACAAGTATGATTGGAAAATTAAAGAAAGCAGCACTGAATTCGTTAGATGGGAAATGGGGGGTAGGTATAGGAGTATCAGCTTTATTCTATTTTGTACCAACCTTAAGTGCATCAGCAATTGCCTTTTTTATGTATTTAATATTTGTACTGTTTATCGGGATAATTGGCCCTGATGCATTATTTATTCAATAGGTGGGCAACCACAAGTAGATCCAGTAGCACTTGCTGTACTTATTTTAAGTTATATTTGTTTAGGTGGGGTTTGTTTCCTAATTTACAGTGTTATACAAGGTATCTTTAATTATGGATATTCTGTTTTTACTTTACACTTAGGGAAACAAGAAGAAGTTAAGGTAGACGATGTATTTTCAGGATTTAAAAAGAAGAATTTGTTTAAATCAATAAAATTAGGTTTGATACAAGCTATTTTTCTTTTTTTATGGAGCCTATTATTAATTGTTCCAGGTATTATTAAATATTTTTCTTATTCCATGTCGTATTACATATTAGTAGAGAATCCTGATTATACAGCAAGTGAAGCGTTGAGAGAAAGTAAAAGAATAATGAAAGGACAAAAGTTAAAGTTATTTGTTCTTTGGCTATCATTTATTGGTTGGTTTTTATTAGCTGCATTTATAGGAATGTTTACGTTTAATCTATCATTTATTTTCATTTCTCCTTATTACAATACAACTGTCTCACATTTTTACTTAGATTTAATTAAAAAACAGGATATTGGAGAAGCGAAGGTAAGTATATAAGTAGGAAGAAAGTATGTGCAAGGAAAGTGTATACTATCTTGATAGTGGATATATTACGTTTATTATGATTAAAGCAAGGGTACTGCAAACATGTTGCAAGTTGAAGTGTATAAGATAAGGATAATACAAAGACTGGAGTACAGCTTACTACGAACCGTTTTGATACAGAATTATATTGTAGATTTAAAATAAAGTTTAATCAATTTGATACTAATAATCTTGATAAACGATCATAGAAAAGGGCGTGTTTTGAAAAAGATTGATCAAAACACGTTCTTAATATTTTCATTTAGTCCATTATTTCATAAAAAAATTTGAACATTTTCTGCCTGTGTTACTCCACAATCACGCCCTTTAATGGAAGATCGTTCAATAAGTTTCTGAGATATATGTCTACGTATGTTAAGGGAAAAAAGCTCCAGTATGTTAAAAGTATTATTTTACTTCATATTAATAATCTTTAAATTTATCAACTACTAAATAGAGACTACTAGTTAATTTATGTAAGAAGAGGTGTGATCATGTATGAATCCATCATTGGCCTGAAAGTTAAGAAAGGAGACAGTCATGTTCAACCTTTTACCTTCGGGTCCTAATATTTAGAGCTATAGGCTGATAAAGTTCGAATCTAAACTAAGGGTTTATTACTTCCTTAAATCAGTAAAGTTCTGGACAAAAAACTCCTGAAATTTACGTTCCGCCACGGACATATAACGGCCTTCAAGCCATGCAATTTGATAGGTACGCTGACAAATAGGATTATCAATATGCACTAAATGAAATGACGTCTCTATTTTTTTTATTAAGGTTTCTGGCATAAAAGCAATACCAATTCCCATACGGATGAAATAACTTACTGCAGAATGTTCGTCAACTTCACATATAATATTCGGAGTAAATCCTGCTTTTTGACAAAATTCATCCGTCATTTCTCGGAATGGATTCCCTTGCTTTATACAAATAAAAGGATCATTAGCCACTTCTCTCAAGTCTATGTTGCTCCGATTAACAAATCGATGTGTATGAGGAACAGCTAGTAAGATTTTTTCAGTGAGAAAAGACAATCCCTCTATCCCCGTCTGCTCAATAGGAGGGAAAGTGATACAAAAATCGATATCTCCACTTCGGAGCTGTTGCACCTTTTCCCTCTCTGAAGCTTGAGTGATTTGAAGTTTGATATCAGGGTGCAAGGATATAAAAGAACCTATTACATCAGAAAAGCATTTATGAGTTGTTGTTGCTAAAGAAACACGCCCTCTTTCCATTGCCGCAAGATCTTCAACTTCTCTTCTGCCCTCTTCAAGTAACATGAGTGCCTTTTCTACTTTCTTTAGATACGCTTTTCCAAATGAGTTGAGTCGAATCTTCCTTCCTTGGCGATCAAATAATGGTACACCTAAATCCTCTTCCAACCTAGCGATGGTTTTGCTGAGAGCAGGCTGCGCGATGTGAAGCTCTTGCGCAGCCTGCGTCATATGCTCCAACTTAGCGACTTTTAGAAAATAATGCAGTTGCAGTAGTTCCACATTCATCACTCCTTTATTCATATACTCGAGTATATAAAGAGATATATTAAAATGTCTTTTTATTTATTAATAATCAATTATAGAATAAAACATGTAAGCAATAAAAACTTTCAAAGATTTTAAAGGATTCTACTGTTTTAATTATGAGTATTTTTTCTTAACTACTTCCCATTTTGGGAAGGCATTCTTAAACAGTGAATATGGAGATGAAGGTATTATACCTAAAGAGAGGAAGTGGAACCTTTGAAACTAAACCATATCAACCTAACGGTCACTGACGTTAACGCTGCTCGAAAGTTCTTGGAGAAATACTTCAGCCTACAAACTAAGAGCACGCATGGCGATTCGTTCGCTGTACTATTAGACGAAGATGGATTATTGCTCGCTTTGATGAAAGGTACTCAGGTCAGTTATCCGAAGTCCTTTCATATTGGTTTTTCACAGGAGAGCGAAGAACGGGTGAACGAGATCTATCAACACTTG
The DNA here is from genome assembly GCF_052947655.1 of Bacillus pretiosus. Taxonomy (NCBI): domain Bacteria; kingdom Bacillati; phylum Bacillota; class Bacilli; order Caryophanales; family Bacillaceae; genus Bacillus; species Bacillus pretiosus. The sequence goes on from NZ_JBRFUV010000002.1 coordinate 8,021, forward strand.
AAGAATGATGGATTTGATGTAAAACCACCCAAAAGGGCCCATCGCTGGACATTCTATGTTAAGGCCCCGGGTGGATTTACCATCGAGGTGCTTAGTTGAATAAAGACATTCAATAATCGTTCAATAGCAGAACATGTCAATTTGTAATCCTGAGATTACATTTTAAAATAATGTAAAGGGCTGATTACCTATGAATAACGATCAAACGATTCGATCAATTAATCTTTTCAAACAAGAAAAAGAGATTTTAAATTTCGCCTGTCTGGGTGTTAATAAATATAATTACCTAATTCATGCTCAATTCCACTCCACTATAAGCTGGAACGCCTACCCATTAAGGAGGGATATAGCATGAAAGCTGCTGCAATTTCTACTTCTGGTGCTCCAAATGTTTTGAAAGTGATGGAATTTGATACCCCTCATGCTGGTGTAGGGCAAGTTCGGATCCGGGTTAAGGCTGCTGGAATCCAGCCATTCGATTTGTCGGTGCGTAGTGGCTGGGCACCACCCGGTTTTTCGGTGCAGTATCCACAGATTCTCGGTAACGAATTCGCAGGAATTATTGATCAAGTCGGGGATAAAGTTACAGACTTCTCTATCGGCAATGAAGTACTTGGATGGGCATTACTGGCCTGCTATGCAGAATATGTGGTGGTTAGCGTTGACCAGATTGTGCATAAGCCACAGAGTATGCCTTGGGAGGAGGCTGGTGCAATAACAGCTTCTGGTCAAACGGCTCACATCGCATTACAGGAACTTCGTGTTGACAAGGGAGACACCATATTGATTCACGCTGCAGCTGGTGGAGTTGGTACATTCGCTGTACAACTGGCCCAGGCATGGGGAGCAACTGTCATCGGTACGGCCAGTGAACGAAACCATGATTACCTTCGATCGCTGGGTGCAATCCCTGTCACTTATGGAGACGGTCTTGTTGATAGAGTTCGTGCTCTAGCACCGGATGGCGTGGACGTAGCCCTTGATGCCGCTGGGGACGATGCTCTGCGCGCATCGTTGGGGCTTGTCGAAAACAAAGAACGAATCGGCACAATTGTTGCTTTCGACCTTGTAGAGGAGCTTGGTGTTCGCCCTATACGCAGCCAAAGGCCCGTGGATCGGCTTGCCCAGCTGGTAGAGCTTTACTCCAAAGGGAAATTGCACATCCACATTAGGAAGTCATTTCCGCTACACCAAGCCGCAGACGCACATCGAGAGATCGAAAGTGGTCACGGCAGAGGAAAAGTGGTTCTTACAATTGGCTAAAGCGTTACATCTTTTTATAAACAGTTAATCTTTATTTTAAATCCACACAATAAGAAAAAGGTATCTATGATTATTAAAGTGGCCCACCTTCAAAACCAATAGGCCATCCATTGTCTTTAAATTTTACTTTATACTGAAACTCAAAGATACCTTCATAAATAAATGCTAAACTAAAACCAGGAAATATATAATCGTCAAAATTAACCATCTTTCCAAAATATATAGTGGATAGGTAGTAGTTCTTCATTTCTTGATTAGGGAAGAATTTTTGTAAATATTTTAATGCACAACTTATATGTAGAGGGAGTTCATCGAATATTTTTTCTGCCATTTCGATAATCTGAACATTTGGATTTTCATTATTTCCTTCAATAATAATATCTACATCTTCCCATTCTCCGATATTAATACTATAAAACCACCGTTCTTGAATGAGATACTTCTCATTTTCGTATACAGTAGGATTAACTAAGTTTAATTTTTTTATCTCATCTTTAGTTAGCGGTTTATCAAGAATAAGCTTTTTATGCAAAATATCTTTGATATTAGAGACAATATATTTAGATTTGTTTAATTCTAAAGAGTCCATTTTCCACCTCATAAATTATAATATAAAGTAAACTGCCCTTAATTATATCATCATCCCTATTAAACTATCTTGCACAGTTAGTTTAAAAAGAATTAAACAATAACTTTATTATCTCTTTATATAAGAAAACAATTATTTACGACGCCTTCTCTTTGCTTTTTTTCGCTGATTTGTTTGACTATATTTTTTTATATGAGTGCTTTTGCTCCTATTATAATTAGGTAACTTTAATATAAAAACAGAAATCGCAGAAAAAATGCAAAATATAAATATTGCAATCATCCAAAGGTTAATGTCATAGTCATATAGCTTACTAATATACTTTTTGTCATGAGTAATATAGCTTACATTACTGTCAATGGTTTCTAGGGTGTAGGGAATAACCCATAAGAAACCAATTAACATAACAAATGTTCCGAGTATGAAACGGAGTATATGTTTTATCATGTTCTGTTCTCCTTAAAGTATGTTTAATGTATACGTGTATATAGTATATATGGTTTTGCTGCAAGGATTATATTTATTTGAAGGAGTAATATAAATTTCTGTTGGAATCTATTTTTATTAATAGGTTATCACGGCATCACAGTCAAACCATTAAAGGCAAATGTTTCTAAATGAAGCGTTTGCTTTTTTAGTTCGGAATATACAATTATATTTTTTAGGGGCCACTTAATGAGCATGGGATATCAGAAAAAATACGTTAAGATTAGTAACTATAAACTATTTCATTTTATAGAAAAGGAATGTATTCATTATTAACGAAATTATATGTTAAATAGATAAATTATCGCATAAACAATACTACAAAATGACTTGGGAATAACCTTATACTACGATCCCATAATTATAATCTGTTGAAAAAACCATTAAAAATAAGGAGTCACATTGTATGGGAAAAAAAGTATTGTTTTTTGGAGATTTTGGAATTGACGATACAATAGCTATCATATATGCGCACTTAACAGATAAAATTGACGTTATAGGAATTGTTGCAGACTATGGAAACGTACCTCAAGCTGAAGTTGTTAGAAATGTTCGTTTTTTACTTAAAAGTGTAGGAAAAGAATATATAAAAGTTTTTGGTGGGGCGGAGCATTCTATGTCTTCAGAAACTGAAACTTTTTATCCGGAAGTTCACGGTAAATTTGGGATGGGGCCCATCCAAACAGGACTAGAGCTTCAAACATTTGAGAACTTTTTTGAAGTTCTTACACTTATAAAACAGTATAAAAATGAACTTATTATCGTGAATACCGGCAGGCTAACTTCACTTGCAACTTTATTTCTCCTTTATGGAGATATGATGGAATATGTACATTCTTATTATATTATGGGCGGATCTTTTCTATATCCAGGAAATGTTACTCCTATTGCTGAAGCTAACTTTTATGGCGATCCTGGAGCTGTCAACATTGTAATGAGATACGCAAAAAATCTATCAATTTATCCTTTGAATGTTACACAATCCGCTATTGTAACACCAGAAATGGTCAATTATATTCACTCTAAAGGAAAAACTAAGTTTTTAAAGCCTCTTTTAGACTATTACTATTATCAATTTTATAAAAAAAAAGTTCCTGGAATACAGGGTAGCCCGGTTCACGATGCACTCACTTTGATTGCGATTAATCGTGATGATATTTTTACGTACCATCAATCAGCAGTTACGGTTAATGTACTTGATACTGTACGAGGACAAAGTATAGGAGATTTCAGGTCTACCTTTGAACCAGAAACATTCGGTAATCGTCCAAAACATAGGATTGCAATGCAAATGAATTATGAACAGTTTTTTAAAGAGTTTATGAGTGTAATGACTGGCGACCTATTTTAGGAAAAACCTTATATATCTAATCACTACATGGTTATCAAGTTTAACTTTTTAAGCATCCTCTAAATGTTCGTTTTTTTTTTATAGAACTGGAATTTTTTTTATAATTTTGGAAGAAGTTTATATTGTAGTTTCTTAATTAAAAACCAGGGCATAATAGAAAGAAACTGTAAAGATAGAATAAGGGCATTATCTAATTTTACTTTTAATTTAGTAGAACTGTTGAATTTAATCAGTGTATATTAGGAAACTGAGTTGAAATTTATAATTTTAAAAAAAGCGTAGAAATAGACCTTATTTCTACGCCTTTTCTTATTAATGGGGTCCCACCAGGTGCCCATCAAGCTAAAATCTTGAATTGTTTCAAAGTAGAAATCACATTATTTTACAGTTGTTAATAAGAATTTATGCTCTTCTTTTATTTATTATAGTTTTCAAAATAACTATTTACATATAATTTACATTAGTGTACTATTTGTCTAGTACACTAATACAGAGGAGGAAAGAAATGAGAACTGAGTTTTCTCCTAATATCCCCATTTATGTTCAGGTAATGGAATACATCAAAAAAGAAATTGTAACAGGACGTTTGATGCCAGGTGAAAAAATTCCTGCTGTACGTGAATTAGCGGGGGAATTACAAGTGAATCCAAATACAATTCAACGTACATTTCAAGAGCTAGAACGGGAAGGTGTTGCTGAGACACGTAGAGGAACAGGAAGATTTGTAACAATGAATGAAGAAAAAATTACAGAGCTACGCAAAGAAATGGCTAAAGAGTTGCTTGATAATTTTATAAATGGAATGAATAATTTAGGTTTTATGGAAGAGGAGATTCTCTCAATACTCCATTCTTCTTTGGAAAAGAAAAAGGAGGGGAATGAATGAAAGAATTATTGAAAATTGAAAATCTATCGAAAAGATATGATTTAAAAACAGTGATTCAAGATGTAAGCTTAACAATATCAGAAGGGAAAATTATCGGTCTTGTTGGTGAAAATGGTAGTGGTAAAACGACATTATTAAAAATGATATCTGGTTTACGTTACCCTTCTAAAGGAAGTATTACAATTAAAGATAAAAGGGTGGGATTAGAAACGAAAAAAATCGTTTCATTTATGCCCGATAGTCCTGTTTTTGAAAAATGGATGACTGTAAAAGATGCCTTGTTGTTCTATCGAGATATGTATGCCGATTTTAATCTACAACAAGCAATAGAATTAATAGCTAACTTTAAAATCCCGCTAGAGGAGAATATAAGCATCTTATCAAAAGGGAAAACAGGGATATTGCAGCTAATATTAACCTTTTCAAGGAAAGCAAAGGTATATGTATTAGACGAGCCATTGGGTGGAATTGATCTTGTTTCTAGAAAGCATATATTAGATTTAATTCTTAACTTTTATCGTGAAGATAGTACCATTCTTATTTCGACTCATTTAATAGAGGAAATTGAAAATATATTTGATGAGGTAATCTTTTTAAAAGACGGGAGTATTGTATTGCATGAAAATGTAGAAGAAATTCGTTTTCATCATGGAAAAGCAGTACATGAGTTATTTAAGGAGGTTTTTGGGAAATGAATCCGCTTTTTCGTTATTTATTTAATTGTAATAGAAAAAAGATAGCCGTTTTTTATTTTGGATTTATTACTATTTCGTTACTTCTTTTATTTAATATGATGGGATTATCGGAGGTTACAAATCAGCTTACAAAGGATATAACATTAGGTATATTTATTTCAATAATAGGTAGCACTGCATTTTTACTGATTTTAATAGCTTTGCCTTCTTTCAATAAAATGCTAAAAAATACCATGATACGTTATACAGCCATCTCAGGAAAAAAGTATATATATGCAAATTTATTCTTTTTCACGTTAATGTTTATTCTTTTCCTAGTAATAGGCTTAATTTTTCTATACTATTTCTCCCAGAGTACCTACGGTGGAAAAGTAGTCGGGGGATACCAACAGGAATTTCATGAGTTATATGCATATGGATTTCTTCATCACATACTTTCTGTTTTATTATGGGGAATCGATTTCATGAGTATATTAATCTCCTGTTATTTCATCATGGTAATTACAAAGTTGATTCCTATAAAGTCATCAAAGAGTAAGATGGTTTTATCTGTTATTTTCTTTGCTTTATTTTTAACAATCCAAACAGTCGTACTGGATTTATTAAGTAAATTAGAGAAATATGTAATCACTATAAAGAGTACGGAATTCATAGATAAAAATGGTTTTATTGACACATCACTGTATCCTAGTGAAGGATTTACTATTTTAGATGTATGTTTTACTTGCTTATTCATAATTGTCCTAGCAGCTATTACAGGGCGTATCATTGATAAAAAATTAGAAATATAAAGATCCACTTTAAAGGTAGAGTGTATTTAGGAGGAACAAATGAGAACAACTAATCCAATATTAAAAAAAGAAAAATTTCATAAAGAGAAGACAAATACTTCTACAATGACTATTGGTGGAACGATAGCAAAAACATTCATTTTGCTTATCTTACTTCTTACAGCGTCTGTCTATTCATACGTACAAATGACACAAGGGACAATGAAAATACCTGTGTTAATTGGAATTATAATAGTTACTCTAATTGTCGCATTTGTAGTTATATTCATTCCTCGCATATCACCAATTTGCGCACCGATTTACGCAGTATTACAGGGTATTTTATTAGGAAGTATTTCAGCATATTATACAATGCGATTTGGTGATTCTATCGTTTTAACTGCCGTATTACTAACAATTTCGATTTTATTTGCCATGTTAGTGTTATACGCAGCTCGAATAGTAAAAGTGACTAAAAAGTTTCGTGCGGTTGTAACGGTTGCAACACTTGGAATTCTTATTATGTATTTTATTGTTTTCTTACTGGGCATCTTAGGGGTGACTGTTCCATATATTCACCAAGGTGGGACAATTAGTATCATCATAAGTACAATTGTAATTATTGTCGCTGCATTAGATTTATTACTAGATTTCGATTCAATTGAAAATGGTGTTCATAGTGGAGCACCAAAGTATATGGAATGGTACAGTGCAGTAGGGCTTATAATGACATTAGTATGGTTATACTTGGAGATCCTTCGTCTGGTTTCTTACATTATGAAAAACAAAGACTAAAAACATCCTGCATGGTTCAAACATGCAGGATGTTTTTGGTATCTCATATTATCAATTAGATTAATATAGGTAGTAACAAATGTATGATGTTACTGTACAAAAGGCCCAACCCATACTTATAAGCTTTAAGCGCCCCCTCTGTAATCTTCCTTTGATTACTACAAACGAATTAACAGTTTACAAAAACCGATTATTCCTTATCGTACGATATTCACGTTATGTTGGCGGAACCCCATGCCCATCAAACTAAGAAAACGGATCAACCGCAAAACAAAAAAATCCTTCGCATAATATGTGAGAGTAAAGGAGAGATAAAGGTATTTTAACCTTATCTCTCTTTTTCTATATTAATTTATTTTCGGGTAAGGAGTCGATTAGTTATTACTATTTGGGTATTACACCTATAATTGGTACAGGAAAAGAAATTGGACAACTCATAAAAGGGGAAGACTTAGTAACAGGTCAAAAATATGTTCCAGAAGATTATGCATGGGGGACACTGGCTGTCGTATCTGGTGGTACAACACGAGTTGTTGGTAAAGTTTTTGGAAAGATTGGTGATTTTGAGAAGAAAGGTAAGGCTTTAGAAGCGGCAGCCAAAAATACAAAATTCACGCATTATCCTACGGGTTTTGATGAAGTTGCTCAGTATATAAAATAAAGCAAGAAATTACCGGATAATTACATCACAAAGCAACAAGCTGAGGCTCTAGGATGGGATAGAAAGAAAGGAAATCTCCAAGAAGTAGCTCCAAGAAAAAGTATTGGTGGAAATGTTTACTATAATAATGAAAGGCTATTACCAAGTACCCCATATAGGACTTGGCATGAAGCGGATATTAATTATTCATCAGGGTATCGAGGGAATGATAGAATTCTTTATTCTAATGATGGATTAGTGTATAAGACTTCTGATCATTATAAAACGTTTACCGAAGTAAAATAGGAAATAGAGGGATTAAATTTATGGATATAGTAAAATTGGATGGAAGAACATTCACTAGTAAAGAAGTATTGCACCAAGCATTAAAAAAACAATTAGATTTCCCTAGTTTTTATGGGGAAAATGCAGATGCTTTGTGGGACTGTTTAACTGGATTTATAGGTCTTCCTATAACAATAGAATGGGAATTTTTCGAGAGTACTCAAAAAATGTTAGGGCCTTATGCAGATTTAATTTTAAAAACATTTCAAGATGCACAAAATGAAATGCCAGGTAAGTTCTATATTGTTGTAAAATAATTTAAAGAGCCTTAGGTAAACATAAAAACCGTGAAAATATTTAATTTCTACGGTTTTTATTGTATCAATTAGATTTTATTTCATAGTGGCCCCTCATACCCAGAATCGTTTCCGTACCCCTTATTAGTAAGGGGTTATGATTGTGATGCTAAATTAAAGGTTATTTTGGGATGTTTGAATCGTGAATTTGATAAAGGGATTATAAGAACGAGTTCTATGTCTGATATATCATTTCAGATTAATAGTTCTTTTAAGAAGGATCTTTTGCCTTATACAGTTAAATCAACAACAAATTATGAAATAGGTAGAATGCTTGTTAATATAAACAGTTATGTAACTCATACAAAGTCTAATCCTAGAGGCAATGGAAATACATTCACTTTGTTTTATCCTGTTCAAACAGTTTTAGATAATGAAAAAAGATATAAAAAATTTCTTGATGAACTGAAGAGTACAAATTCGAAAAAAGTTATACTTATTACAACGAATGAATGGAGTATAAAAGAATGGGATATTGAAAATTACATGGATGAAGTATATTTTTATAGTGTAGAAAATGACAATCCGGAAATTATGAGGAATTTAAGGAATAATGGCTTTATTGTAGTCTTATTTGAATGAAGCGAAAATTAAAGATTTTAGTGAGAATACCTGCATATTGTGTGGGTATATTTTTAATAAAGAAAAGACACCCTAAGGTGCCTTTCTCCGACTTGAACCACTTTAATTTTAATAATATAGTTCTAATTTAAAAAACTATAGGGATTTTTCCTGTGGGCTTTGTAAGTAGTTTTTACGAAATTATGAGTGGTTATATTTTTTTTCGAAATATTCTTTTTTAATTATTTTTAATTTATTTTCGTTTTTTGTTAATTCAAATATAAATAACGCTGTTTTCATGTTATTAGCAACATTTTCGTCATTAGATTGTTTAAGCTTTAATAAGTTTGAACCTTTTCCATAGTATAGTTCACCCAATAAGTATAAAGTATTTAGATTAATAGCTAATTGGATGCCCTTATCAATGTATTTTAGTGCCTCTTCGTATTGACATGTGTAACTTAAACATTTTGATAAATTATAAATGATTTTTAATTTAATTTCTTTATCTCTAGGAAAATCTAACTTGTTAAAATTAGTTAAACATCTTCTTAATATATTAATACTTTTTTTGTATTCTTTATTTTCTGCATGAAATATAGCCATTGTTTGCATAATATCTATTTCTCTCTCAGATAAAAAATCAATATTTGTTAAAGTTAGTTTTAATGCATTATTTAAAAGAGTTAAAGCCGATTTTATTGAGTTATTCACAAGATATATAGCAATTGCTTCATGCCATAGTAGAAATTGTTTATCTTCTTTTGTTTGAAAATTATTTAAGTTTTTTTCTTTTGTTACTATTTCATAAAGCTCTGTATATTGATGTTGTCTTATGCAATCCTTTATTACATATTTTACATTTTCTATATATTTTAATTTTTTATTTTGAGTTAGTGCAAATATATTATTTGGATCAACACCAAGTCTTTCAGATAATTGATATAACAATATGCTAGATGGATAAATCACACCTTTTTCGATTTTGCTAATTTGGCTTTGTGAACATATTCCATGACATAATTCGGATTGAGATATATTTTTTTTAATTCGAAGTTCTTTAATGGTATTACCCAAATCGTTAAATTCCATTTTCTCCACCTACTATTTAGCGCTTTATTAGTATAGTATTCTCTAATCTTAATGTAATGTAAAATTAATTTAGTTGCAATTATTATTTGTTGTAAAGGCCTTATCCTTTCTATAGGAAGGATAAGGCTTTTTATGCATAAAAAAGACACCCAAAGGTGCCTTTCTCTGACTTGAACCACTTTAATTTTAATAATATGTATTGGACATTAAGTAAACACGTCCTATAAAACAGATTATTTATTTTCACCAGATTGTTAGTGTACAAATACAAGAGAATCGAGATCGTTTGTTTGGCTAGATTAAAGCAACGCCACATCTATATGGTTGAGATGTGTTACGCCTTCTAATCGGAAAATCTGCTTTATAGAATGTGTTCACAAGTTATATTTTACTACGTGTAATATTTATTTGGTGTAATTTTATTGAATATGTATAATTGCATTAAGTTTACGAGAAAAAGAGAGTATACTTTGGTATTGTGTAATAAAGATAAAGCCCACCTGCGGAAATAGGTGGGCTTTTTAACGCATAAGGAAAAGACACCCATATAAGAGTGTCTTTTCCGATAGTTTGTTTAGCAGAAGCAGCTAGCTCCAACTATAATTAATAAAATAAATAATACAACTAATAAAGCAAATCCTCCAGCGAAACCGCAGCCTTCGCCGCAACTACCACCATATCCCATAATAATAGTGCCTCCTTTAGATCAGAGGGTAAAACTAGGGTTCATTCCATACGTTTAATGGGTTCACTTTACCTTATGTTTTGAAGAATGAATTGAGCAGGTCCTTTTGAAAATAAAGAAAAGACACAAAAAGGTACCTTCCTCCAACTTAAGCTACAAGCTTTTTTATGTAGAATTAATAGTGAAAATAATAAACCCAAAACAAACCGGACCGTCCGGTTTGTTTTGGGTTTAAGATATTAACAAATTAATTTTCTTAATATTCACTTGAGAATTTAACATATTCCTTCTTATTCTCTGGATTAAAAGAATCATACTATAAGATTCTTTTAATTAAAAATAGTAAATAGCAATCACTGCTAGCGAATTACTAATCATGTGCATTATAATTCCCACATATAAACGACCGGTTAACTTATAAGTACAACCTAAACCAATTCCCAGAAGGAAATATGGAATTGTTTCCAAAGAAAGAAGGCTAACATGCAAACCCGCAAAAATAGCTGAAGAAACAAGTACACCTAACCAGGAATTTTTAAAAATTCCATGCTGTATAACACCACGATAGACAATTTCTTCTCCAATGGGCGCTACCAGAGCAATAGAAAATGCGAAAACTAAAATGGGTAATGTTACTTGGCTTTCTACTTCAACTTGATTAGATGATTGAAAACTTATAACGTCTGCTAGTAACAGCGGTAGAAATTTACATACTACAGTTAGTACTAGACCTAAAAGTAAGCTCTTTTGCAAACTCATCGTAAAATTATTTTGATTTGTAAAGGGCTCTTTAGATCTACGATAATAAAAATAAATTATTAGAACAATTAACAAATCAATTGCATCAAACGAAAAGCTAATCCCACCGAACTCTTCATCACTAATGAAATAAACTAGTGCGATAAGTTGCTTTAAAATCATATAAAACACAAAAATCCCTAACGATATTGCCGACATTTTATTGAATCGACATTGTTTTTTTAATATACCAAACACCAAAAAGCCTCCTTTAAATAATTTTAATTCGTAGAACATGATAACAAGGCCTAACTTCTTTTGCACTACTTATATAATTAAAATACAATTTGAATATATTGGAATTGTATAATATTAACTTAGAGATATTTAAATAAATGGTAATAAGGGTTACCATTTATCACACCTAGGGAAATAGGTGGGCCTTTTCCATAAAGAAAAGACACCCCAAAGTGCCTTCCTGCGACTTGAACCATCTTAATTTTATTGTGTTGTTATCATATAAGAAAAGAAGACATCGATTAAGATGTCTTCTTTTCCTTGTACAATGGGTGTTAAGAAGGTATTTTATTACTTAAAAACCATAACAAAATATAACAATCATCGAGTAAGATTATTATAGCTTCAATAAATAGGGTTTTATATGTAATATTTAATATATATAGATTTATTTATGTTTTATCTATATAGTTTAATTGTCTGTTATTTGTTTTAATTCATTTACTTATATTATTTTTTGAGCGCTCCAGAAATGGAGCTTTTTTTATACAATAAAACATTTTCTTTACATTATTTAGTCGATCTATATTAGCTTTTTCTTCTTAAAAGATACCTATATTTTACTAAACTATTGTATAGACGACCAGTCTTTTAATGAGAATTTAGTGAGTTAATAGTATTAAATTTGAAAATAGTTTTTATATTGAAAGTAGTGGATGGATTATTTTGTATGTCAATCAATATGCTAAATTGCATATTGAAAAAAAGTAGAATTTGTTAACGTTTCCAAAATAAAGAATATTCTTATAAAATCCTGCTAATATCAAACTTGTACTTATTAAAAAACAAGGGGATGTTTATATGTTTAAAAAAGTTACATTAGGGATATCATCATTAGCGGTGGCAGCGGTAGTTGGGTTAGGAATGGCATCGGAGGCATCAGCAGGACCAGCAGCACCTCTAACTTCTTTAAGTGTAGTAAAAGTGGAATCACAATTGGGTGGAGTTGAATACATTACTCCTAATAATTTTAGTACAACTAAAGATCATGGGGGAAGTTACTTATATGTTTACACAAAAGAAATAGGATATGGCCAGTTTCCTTTTGCCAAAATGAATGGATTTGATGTGAAAAGTATTGGTTCACAAATAATTGGTGGTAATCCTATTGTAGGTTGGGAATATAAATGGGACGCATCAAATCATCAAGAAGGGACTTTTGAATATCAAAAGACTTCAATAAATTATCCAAGAGATACGTGGCGCACTTCGTTATATATTAAATAATCAGTTTTATATATTCGTAGCATGAAAATCCCTGCACTTTGTGTAGGGATTTTTCCATAAAGAAAAGACACCCTAAGGTGCCTTTCTCCGACTTGAACCACTTTAATTTTAATAATATGTATTGGACTCCCATCCAAATATTATTTTACCATGTTAAGTAATGTTGTGCATTGAGAAATACGGTACATTTCTTTATTTAAACGTAAAAAGCCCTAGAGGGGACTAGGGCTTTTTGACAGAATGAAAATGATTCAAAAAAAGGACTTTTATAACGTAACATACGAATGTTTCATAAATGTATCGTAAAAGTGAACAAAATCTATATTTTAATTAAAAGTATCCATCTGTACTTTCTCGTAAATGTATCCAGCTTCTTTAGCTGTAATTCCGAAACGTTTAGCAGCTATTTCAGCAACCTGAGGATCATGGACTTCAGGTATGTAGTTTTCATCGTTATTTGTTAGGATGTTATATTGTTGTTTCATAAAGTCGAATATGACCGTATAGCTTATTCCGTTACTTGCATATTGTCCGTTATTTTGCGATGTATTATTTGAATTAAGCGTATTATCCTTATTAGCGTACTCTCTTTCTTTCTTTTCTCTTTCTGTATTCATATCTGACTTATAATCGCTTTTTGTATACTTTTCAAAATCATTAATAATAAGTATGTCGTCAAAAATGTCCATAACATATATATCGTCGTCATAGAATACTTTGAGTTTCTGGTAACGGCATGAATTATTTTCACCGCAAGAAACAGAATTAAAAGACCCCATTATCTTTTCAAATGTATTGTTCAAAACTTCATATTTTTCCATAGTTGATAAGTCGGAGAATCTTTCATCTACATGTATTTGGATGTTTACTGGCGTGGTATCGTCTTCCTTTTTATCAGCTTTATAATCGACTTTTTCAATATATGGGCCTAACGGACTATCTTCTAATTTTTCCTTAGTTTCATGTTCTACATATTTCATATTCGCTGAACAACCTGTGAATATAAGACATATAGCAGCCAATAATATCCCCATAAATCTCTTCTTCACACACATCACCCCTAATTTTATTTATGTCTGAGAACAAACTAAAAGCACTCTTTTGAGTGCTTCCCTCCAACTAAAATCATCTTAATTTTAATGCTATCCGTATTGAAAACTTGTTCAAATGTTATTTTTTTAAACTTTCTTCGTACGCTTTTACTTCATCTAGTATGTTTGAAGATGAAAAGATTCGGTTGATTGAAAGCTTACCAGAGGCAGACACACTACTAATTATTTGGATTAAATTGTTGTCTCAAGCAGGTAGAACGAATGCCAATGGTTACATTTTCTTGAGTGAAAACATTCCTTTTACAGAAGAAATGCTTTCTACACTTTTTAATAGACCGATAGCAACTGTAAGACTGGCACTACAAACATTTAAACAGTTCGGAATGATTGATGTAACAGATGATCAGTACATATGCATCTCGAACTGGGAGAAGCATCAGAACATTGATGGATTAGAACGCGTAAAACAATTGAATGCAGAACGAAACAAAAAGTACCGCGAACGCAAGAAACAACAGCAATTAGCACTGGAAGATAAGGGTGAAGAAAGTGACGCAACAGATATAGAAGAAGATAAAGAATTAGATATAGATAAAGAAAAAGATAAAAAGAAGAAAGAAAGAAAAGCATTCCCGTCACAAGTTTGAAACCTGCGACACCAACGGGGCTAATTATCTATTTGAAAAAATTAAGGGTAATAACCCTAAACAAAAAGAACCTAACTTCGATTCTTGGGCTAACGACTTTAGATTAATGCGCGAAAAGGATAACCGTGAATTACAAGAGATTAAGGATGTTATTGATTGGTGCCAAGCTGATCCATTCTGGCAAGGAAACATTTTATCTCCTAAAAAGCTACGTGAAAAGTTCGACCAGTTAACAATCCAAATGAATTCTAAAAAAGGAGCGAAAAACAATGCAGAGAGCAGCGGCAGCAATACCAACCGATATAGCCAAAAAGGTGAATATGACTATGGATTCTGATGTATGTGATACGCATGGCATGAATAAGATGAAGTTCGGTGGACAAGTTGTTTGCCCTCGCTGTTTCCTTGAAAACGATAGTAGGAAGCTTCAGCAACAGGAACAAGCGAAATACGATGCAGATAAGGCGAATGAGAAGAAATTCATGTTCCACCAACAAAGTATGATCGCTGATAGCAACATCAAGAAAGCTAATTTTGATAATTACCAACCTACTAGCGATGAAGGAGCAAAGAACCTTGAACTCTCAAAGGTAATCGCAACTGATTATCTCAACGGGAAAGTGTTTAACACGATTATGGCCGGGAATTGCGGAGCGGGGAAAACACATCTTGCTTACGCTATAGCGGATCAGCTTGCTGGAACAGGTAAGTCAGTTGTCTTCGTCACAGTTGGTGAATTGCTACGGAAGATTAAAAGTACATTCAATAAAGATTCTACATTAACTGAGGATGCAATTATACGAAGTTTAGTAAGAGCAGAAGTATTGATAGTCGATGATTTGGGAGCAGAATTAGGCGCATTAGATGCCAATACAAAAGCAACAAACTTCATTAACAGGGTATTATTCGATGTTTTCGATGGAAGGCAAGGTAAATATCCACTATCTTTACGACAAACCTTACAGGAGAGCATTTAGAGGGCGCATACGATGAACGGATTGTATCACGTATCTTCAATAAATTCAGGGCGCTAGTTTTCAAAGATACAAAGGATTACAGAAGAAAAGCATTGCCATTTTAAAAGGGGGATTTGAGATGTGTGCGTGTAACGGAACGGGAGTAATTCAGAACAGCATTGGAATGGGTATGTATCAGTTTGGACCATGTATTTGCGAAGCGGGGAATCGCAGTCCTGAAGAAGTGGATAGAAAATGTCATGCTGTTATGGCGGAGTTAAGAGAGATTCATCAATTGCAACTGGAGGTGAATTGGGATGCCAAGACTTGGAACGGATTTGGAAAAGGAAAATTATATGATGGCGTTGCAGCAGAGGAAGTACATGAAGAAATCGCGTCGTAACTTGTATATCGCTTTAGAAGAGTGGGACCTGGTATTTGATGAGATCGAAGTGATTCGATTGCAAGAAATGTGGAAGGAAGGCAAAGGAATCCTTGAAATTGCAAAAGAGTTGGGAAGACATCAATTAGAAATTGCCGCTTTGATTATGGATCAGGCAGATAAAAATATCATTAAATCGCGTCCGATGGGGCTGGGGGCATGAAACAACTAACACTAGAGGATGTTGTGAGAAGTTTCAATTACACAGCAACAAGTACCGTGGACAAATTTTTGAAGCGTAATAGCTTTATGACGTACTCAGTAGAGTTTTACGACAAAGACGAAAAGTGGAAGCTTCGTTGGTTTGAGGCGAAGTCCGAGGGCGAGGCTATAGAAATGGCTAAAAAGAAATACGAAAGGATACAAATCATTAATACTTATATTTCGGATAGAACTTTAGAGGAAATCATGAATTTGGATTAGGAGGCATAGCGCTATGACATGTAAAACAAAGTTAAGGATCGTTTTTGGAACTGTGGAAAGAGCACACAGCAAATGTGTACTCATAACAATCTCAATTATTTTAAGGACCATGATATATCATCAAGGGCTTTATAAATATAGCTATACATGTGGTAAAAGAGATACTTTGGATTGTATTTTTGTTTCCAGTTCATAATAATCACCTCTCATACAAATAGTTTAATTATATTATACAGTCATTAATTCGAATGTTAAGAAAACTTAATGTGAATTAAGGTAAATTTAAACAAAATAGTTATTTGAAAAAAAGACCTCTTACGGAAAGATAAGAGGTCATCAAGAAAATGTTGTATTTGAAACACATGATGTTTCACAAAGGAATTATAACATATATTCGTATATTAAGTATATATAATATTAAGAGCGTAATGAAGATAGCACGTGAATGTTTCATAAATGTATTAAAAAAGTGATTTTGTAAATCAAGGTAGTCAGCACAGTTAACTAAGGGCTTGTTGAAAAAAAGAAGCCCCGCAGAAAATGTTACTGGGCTTCATAAAATTGAGCTATGTCGTACTCACAAGAGATTTTAACATGGATTTAGTGGTGAATAAATCGGTAAATATGTCCAATTAATCTAGAGCTATTATCTTAAACAAAAACGCTATTTTCATAGCTGAGGGGGATGAATGATGGTTGTAGAAGCAAATGTGAAATTTGAATTAGATGAAGAACAAAAATTACAGTTTCAGAATGTAAAAGAAAACGAAGGGCAGTTATCGATATTTGATATAGATGAAACAAAGATCAAGCTGTATGAAGTCTTGGAAGCTAATGGCTGCCATTACGAGATTAGGAGTTATTACCTACACAACGATTACATGGGTGAAGTTAAGTACTTCTTTATTAGAACTACAGGTGACACAATTATTGACATGTGTTTAAGCCAGTTCCCTGAATTGTTCGCTGTGTACAAGGGATTCACTGAAACGCAGATCAAGAAGATATACAGAGGTAGATTGCAATAATCCTATTTTATAAAAAAGAGAAGCCCTTAATCAGGTCGCTCCTCTTACTGCCAATATACAATAACTATTCCATTATAATGTATGAGCTTAAAATATTTAATAATTATCTTCATGGTAAAAATTTCATTTTGTATGTATTTGAAATACGAAAAGAGCACTTAATAAAGTGCTCTCGTGACGAGATCATCCGTTTGTAAAGACTAACTTATTTCATATAGAAAGGAACACAGAATATTATATGTGTTTCTTGTCAATTGAGTGCTTTTTTACAAACAAAGAGCAGCTAGCAAAAGCTAACTGCTCAATACAAGGAGATACAGAGAAAACTAAATGGATTTTGGCATACAGCCTATCAACATTATGGACATAATATTGATTTTTATTCGAAGGATTTCATGTTTTATAAATCAGATTATGATAGTCGATATTCTCCATATTGACCAGAAAAGAACCAAGAGTTCTAGGAAAATTCCAAGTGTTCTTTTTCTAGTTTTTTGAAATTCTTTTACTAAATAGCCAATAGCACAAATTGCTAGAAGAATGAAAAGAATAAGTTCTAGTGTAACTGGCATTTAATCTACTCCTAATCCATTAATTAATTTATTATATAACGATTATAAGATATTTTTGCGGTTAATGGTGAAAAATTAAACAAAACTATCTCTATATGTAAAAAGGACCTGTTGTCTCCAACAGGACCTTTCCTAAAATGGAAAAGAGTAACTCTTACCTTACTCTTTGTTCATATACTACAAGATTGTTAAAAGAAATCCAAGGATCTTTATATTGAGAAATAAAGAAGAGTCATTATAAACAATTTTATATTTTTTCATAAATAAAAGAGCAGCTAGCAAAAACTAACTGCTCGGCTGGTTCTCCAACAGGGGGAAAGGAGAAAGGTTAGGGACTTCATTAAATGAGTTCTGGCCATCGCCTATCTATATTATTGACGGAATATTGGGTTTTATTCAGTCGATTACGTTAAATGTTTGACGATATAGTCTTTTATTAGTAAAAAAGCTGCAAGGAGAAACATTACGTCAATTGAGAACCAAAACATATCTTTTTGAGGTTTCTTAAACTCTGATATTATCGAAAACATTAAAAATAAGGCAACGGCTATTACAATACAGAGTTTAATCATATCAGACATTTATAGCACTCCTAACATTTAATCTATTTTATTATATAGCTATTTCCAATGTTGAGGAATTTAAAAAGTGTTTTATGAGAATTCAAACAAAATAATCCTTTTACGAAAAAAGGCCCCGTTGTCTCCAACAGGACCTTTCCTAAAATGGCAAAGAGTAACTCTTACCTTACTCTTCTGCTATATAATACATAAAATACGTATAGATGTGTAGAACAAGAAATTCCAATACAATTATTTTGATATATAAATTAAATGTATTTTAGCGAGATTAAACATCAGGAATTAAATTACAAATGTTGATTTATCAATGAATATCAATGGTGTGATAGAAAATAATTATTAATAAAGGAGTATTATAATAAGAAAATATGAAATATTGCATATTCAATTAAAGTAGAAAGCAAGGAATAACAATGGGACAAGGAAACCGTGGTATGGCTTTTGAAAAGCTTATCAATCTAGCGAATGAAATATATCAAAGAGGGGGAGTGGCACTTATAAACAAGCGTCCGACTCCTGTGAAGGTGTTAATAAGTAAAGGTGGTCGTGTACTAAGTGGTTACTATGAAGCTAAAAGTACAGTAGATTATGATGGCGTGTATAAAGGGCGAGCTATAGCATTTGAAGCGAAGTCCACAGAGAATCCTACACGATTTGATTTAAAGAACATTGCACAGCATCAATTAGATTGCCTGGAGAAAGCAAAGAAGATGGGAGCAATTTGCTTCTTCCTTATTGAATTTAGCAAGGACAAGTCAGTATTCGCAGTACCACTATCAGTCATTCAATCTTACGTAAGGATATCGCATCAACCAAAAGGCAAGAAGTCTATACCGAGGGTGGACTTTGATATTTATGGGTACTTAGTAGAACAGATGGAACGAGCGCCAGTGGATTACTTACAATATGTAGACGAAGCAGTAACTCCAGTTATGTTTGACGGCATGATTCAATTTGATCAGGACCATCAAAAGGTAGCGAATAGCATTGAAGCAGCGAAAGAGAAGATGGCCAACAAGAAACGTAAATTTTTAAAGGCTTAATGGATAACGGAACTATGCAGGGGGGATGGTGGGGATACTCGCTATGCATGTTTCTCTTATTCAACAAAGAGATAGTAAAATTTCACGTACCTGATGTGAATGCAAAAACCAAAATTCGAAATAGGGGGATTCCTTCATGGAACAATTAACTTTATTACCAGCAATCGATGACAAGAAAGTGCAAAAGGAAGTAGTCAGCATCTTAAAGGAATACCGTGCATTAAAGATGCGACTCAATAATGAAGTGGAACAAGAAGGGATCAGTCTGTTTCCAGAGATACGAAATTCAAGAAAAGTAAGCGAATTAAAGGTGAAACAAATAGAGAAGACTTTAGAACATATCTTAGATGCGGATGAAAGAAACATCATCACTATGAAGTTCTTAGACAACAAACCAGTTAAAGATTCATTCGTACAAAACGAATTGATGATGAAAATTCATACTTTTATGAGAAGAAGAGTGCAATTAAACGGATCGCTACTACATTAGGAATCATTTGAAAATGGCAGAGAAAAAGCAGAGAAATAGCATATTTTTTGGGGAGTTTTTGCAAATGAAAATAACGGTAAATTATATGTACAAGCCCTTTGACAACCGCATATCGAAGAGGATTAGTACACCTTAAAGTATACCGCGGCAGGGCGGGCATGGGCGGTAAGAATCTCGCCATAAGGGTGGTAAGATTCCCTTAAATGATTAATAATGACATATTCCAGGGTGGCGGGTGTGAGATAACTCGCATTCGTCATGCTGTTTCTAATTTGTATTTATCAATTAGTTCGGAACGCGTCCTCTGGGTTGATAATAAAGTGAAACTTTAATCAGTGGGGGTTTTCTTCATCCCCCACTGATTATTAGTTGAACCAATCGGACTTTAATGGGCAGTTGATCCCCCACCTAAATTCTTTGCTTTCGCTAAATTTTGAGGTGGGGGTCTTACTGCCCATTAAAGCGGGATAAATATAAGTCTATTACTCTCTAGTATGTCGGTCTTGAAAATGGAATGGGGGTGGTTGCTCATGATTGAGTGACACTTGCATTCTAAAAGTCTAAAACAGTATACGTGATCTCGTGCATTAGTAATTATTCACGACTCTTATTAATGACCAAAACAAGGGCAAAGAGTTCCACTCTTTGTTTGAGCCAATACAGCGGAAATATTCCCCTTCCGTCCCCTTAGTGTATTGGTTCAAACAAGGCGTCGGAAGAAACACATACGTCTTGATATAAATCCTTTATAATTTGGCAACGGTCAGCTAAGGTCAGCGACAACCGATGTATTGACCAGGACGACAAATTCTCATAGGGAGGACTATTCTTAGTCTTCTCCCAGTCACCGAACGTAAAGTGCGTAGCTAATAAGAGCTAAAAAATTACATGATGCGGTGGCTTGGATAAGGTTGCGAGTACTCAGCCTTGATCTAAGAGAAACTTTGCCATTTGTTTTCTCTCTTCCCCTTTAGGAGCTGTCACCTTTCGGTGATGGCTTTTTGTTTTGTAGGATATTCTTCTTTTCTGTCGAATAGATAGATTGGGAGAGGCGGGGGATAAGTAAATGAAAAAATTTATAATAAGTATAGAAGCAGTCGATGGTAAACAACACGAATTTGAAATTGAGCATAAAAAGACAGTAACAGTTGCTGCTATAGAAAATTCTATACAAGCAAGAGAAGCTAGATTCTTCAGATTTGGAGATCGTATGGTTAATTTGGACAATGTATTCTCTTTGGTGGTAAAGGAGAAGAAGGATTAAATACAAAAAAAGCATCCATAACGGGTGCTTTTTTCTTTGTTAGATAGAAATTACACATTAAACCAGTAAAACTTTGAATGAGACAAGCATATACTAATAACTGAACACGACGTATTCATTCTTTATAATCGTATCGGACGAGCACCTTTTAGGGCTCTTTTTTTATTGCACATAAGGAATTCCCAAACATACAATATCGAGTCAATGCCAACTAACTTATTCCTTTTCCGAGAGCTATATATATTCCGCTATAAAGCTCTTTTATGTTGCGCCATTAGAACGGGCTGGGCATTGTCGTATATTTAATACTCAGAAGCTTAGGGCACTTTATAGTGTTCTTTTTTTATTGAACAAAATGGACATTTGGGTTAAAGGATATCTATATAAATAGGTAGAATCTAATTAGTTGGTTCACATTTTAATCCAAGGGGTACTAATTCGATGCGGCGTGAAAAGGGTTTGTTGAAACAATGGAAGGCGGATCTGCAAGCTATTCAAGAAGAGAAAAGACTGAAGAAGAAGGCTAAGAAAAAGAATAAGAAATATAGCATTCCTGGTAATACAGCTGACTTCATGAATGGCAAGAATACTTATCGTAAAGAGAATGGGGTATGGAAGCAAAGAAATAAATAATGTGAGGAAATATGATTTTGATTAAGTGTATAGGAATTATCGTAGGCGCTACCGCAATCTGGGTGGCGTCTTGTTTGTTGTTAAGGAAAGATAAAGGAGAAATAAAAAAGAGAGCTAATGCTACTTGAAGAGAAATCTCCAATCTAGCAATTTCAATACCAGCTACTGAGAGAACTAAAAAAGGTTGTCCATTTACAAACACAACGCAACTATCCATGGTTACGCCTCCTTTCTAGTAATCTACTATAGTATATGTATTAAACTTTAATATGTAATAGTCGAATTAATTGATTTAATATAATTGATAGATTAACCTATTTAAACAAAACAATGGATGGTTTTAATTTTACAAAAAGAACCCGATAGAGTTCGGGTTCTTTTCAGAAGTGATGATGTTTCCTCGGCTTGGTAACTGAGAAAATACAAAAATATAATACAATGAGTTTTAGAGAATTTCAAGACTAAATTTGGAATTACCATGAGGGGGAGTTAAACAAGTTTCTTCCTATTAGATTGCGGATACAAAGTATATTGCTTACGGCGGTGGCCCTGCTGCTAATAAACGATTTGTTCATGTAGAATTATGCGAAACAAGCGATTATGAGAAATTTAAACGCAGCTATGATAAATATGTTAAGTTATTGGCTAAAATCCTTCGTGATCGTGGATTGTCAGTAGAAAAAGGATTATGGACTCACTACGATGTGACGAAATATCTGGGTGGTACAGGTCATGAAGATCCACTTAATTACTTAAAGTCTCATGGCGTTTCAGAAGCTCAATTTAGAGCAGACGTACAACGAGCATACAATAATTCTAATGTGGATATTTCTGTACCTGAAAAGCCATCTAAACCAGCAGAAGTTCCAACAGTTGTAACAGACGGAATCGCGTATATTGAAGGTTACAATGTTAACTTACGTAAAGGACCTGGTACAAGCTATTCTAAGGTTCGTCAGTTAAACAAACCAGAAGCTTATGTTGTATGGGCTGAAAAGGATGGTTGGTTAAATTTTGGCGGTGAGAAATGGATTAAAAATGATCCATCTTATGTGAAGTTTAGTAAGAAAAGCACAGTGGATTCTTCTATTGTAGGGAAGCGTGTTGTTTCAAAGGTTAACAATCTACGATGCTCCATCTTGGCAGGATAAGGATGTTGCGGGTTCTGTAGATGCAGGATTAGGTTTCACAATTGATACAAAAATAAACGTCAATAGATCCCTACAATTTAAAGTACACAATAGCAAAGGGAAAACATACTATGTAACAGCAAATGAAGCCTATGTGTATGTGAAGTAATATGAACAAAAGACCGCCTATTACGGGCGGTCAATTTTTACTAATTATTTTTTAATGCTTGTTTTATCGTTTTAACTGTTTGTTCCAGCCATTCTAATGGTGTTACTTCTAACCCATCAAAATATATTCCATCTGCAGAATACCGTATGTATTCATTTTTTTCGGTATTACTATAATCGCTTTGAATAAATTCAGTTAGAAAAATAACAGCATCTTGCAAATACTCTTTTGATACCTCTTCTAGTAATTCTTGGAGCGCTTCTTCATAGAAAGTATCTTGGTGAAAAGTACCTGCTAGAAATTGAAATACCTCATCATCTTCGAGATTATCGAAATTGTCTTCTAATAACATAATCTTCCTCCTATTATCAAGATGGATATCCAGTTAAAATAAAACTTCCATTTCTATCCTTCTTAAGTACAATTTTTGCATTTGACATATCTTCAACTGTTATAGAACCTCTTATTACACCTCGTCCAATTATTTCAGTACCATGATAACGTAAAATTAAATTATTGTCCCTTGGACTATTTAACCAACTTTGAATGCGTGCTTGATTACGAGGGTTATTCAAGACGGTAGCCGCTATTTTTTCAGCTGATGCCCTATCAGTAAAAGTAGATGCACCTGCTATTCTAGGATCATTTTGTATTCTTTGTAATAGTTCTTCATCCGTTTTTCCTACATGTCGTTCAAGTAAATGCCCACCTCTAGCTTCATGTGCAGCTAGTCCGCCTCTTGGAGTAAGTGAACTGCTATCACCGGGTTTCACAGTAGTGGTATTTTCTCCTTTAGCAAACTGATGGGTCGATAGCTTTTCTTCAGCTTGTCTAAAATCAGGTGTATCAAATACAGAGCGTATATTATTTCCACCAGCTAAAGCAAACTCATTGTGATTACGATTGAATAAGGATGCAGCGTCTTGCAAGCTTTGATTAGCAGTTCGTGAAATCTCAGCTAATTTTGTGCCAGGGTTCAACATTGCAATTTTATCCACGCCTTTTGTTCCTACGAATAGTTGTCCAACAGCCAATATAGTATGACCAGCCGCGCTTCCATACCATTCTGCACCACTATACGAGTCACCATTAGTAACATCACGATTCCAAGAATCAGAAATTGTTTATTTTATCGCATTGAACGTCTCGACTGGGTGAGAAACGGCTTCAATCTTGTTATTAAATGTGTCAATTGGATGGATAACTGCATCTGCAAGTCCTAATAATTCATCAACTATAGCGTCTCCCATTCCCTTTTTTAAGTGATAGGGGACACCTAATCCAGCTTTTTCAAAAGCAGATTCGATTTCATCATCTATAGTGTCTTTTATTTTATTCACATCTTTATAAGCTGTATCGATACCATGTTTAAATTTATCATATAAAGACTCATCGGAATTTTTTACTTTACTAAAATCCTCATAAGTTTCTTTGAGGCCATGCCAAACTTTATCACGTAAAGATCCATCATTTTTCTCACTATTTAACGGACCACACATTGCTCCTTCTTCAAGATTTTCATCATATGAAGCATCTGCGGTACGGAATTTTTCGGCAATTCGTTTCAAATCCTCTTCCACTTTTATAATCGAATTGATAGATGTAAAAGCTTTTGGTCTCGCATCGTTGAAAATTTGAACGAATTGTTGATTAGAGTCACCAATCCATTGAAAACATAAACGATCTATTTCATTACATAGATTATTATGTATAGATTCTAATGCGATTCTGGTATTATTTGCACGATTAGCGACGTCTTCTAGTACTTCAGGTGTTACTTTGATTTAAACCATTTTTCGCCTCCCTTTCCCCAATTAAAATTATGAGATAAAAGGAAAAAAATGTAAATATAAAAACTTTAGATTAGTATAATAATAATTATGCGAAATAAAGAGAATCCGCCCTATTAGATGATTTTTTTGTTTTACACCAATAATATCGATAAATTTCAACGTCATATTATTATAAAATGCATCCGTTGTAGCGTTATGCGGCTTGTTCATTATGGTAGGCAGCCAGGAACGGGGATTCTCGCTAATCAGTCGTGCGGATTGTAGTCCAAATGATTCCGTTATTTATGAGATTACTTGTTGAAATCGCTAAAGCTATTTAATTCTATTAATGGGTTTATTATTGGAATAAAAATAAAAAAATTCCTTCTTTTACTAATCCTAAAATAGTTATATAATGATTGTTGGAATTGTATTATTGACGTTTAAAATAAAGGGGAGAGAATAGTAATGAAAAAATTATTAATTTCAGGTGTATGTGCAGCAGTATTCGGTACAACTTTTTTTGCAAATAACTCTATGGCTGAGACATCAGGGAATACCACAAATCAGGGAATACAAGCAGCGAGTGCTCAAACTAGTAAATTTATAGATGTGCCCGATTGGAATTGGGCATATAATGAAATTAACTACATGGTTGACCACAATATAATGTTGGGATACCTCAATGGTTATTTTGGAGCTGTAGAAAAAATAACGCGTGAAGAGTTAGCGGTATTCTTATATAGAACGGTGAAAATTCCGGATTATGATATGTCACAGCCGCTTCCTTTCAATGATATAAACGATTCAATGTTTAAAAAGGAAATTGCAGCAGCATATAAAAGTGGAATTTTCTCTTCCGCGTCTGATGGTCGTTTTAATCCAAATAGAGTTGTAACCCGAGCAGAACTTGCTCAAACTTTCAAAAACGCTTTTGGGTTAAACAAGAAGTTTGATCATCAATTTAACGATATGCAAGGGCACTGGGCCAATGAAGCCGTAGAAATTTTATCTAGTAATGGTATTACTGGTGGTGTAGGTAATAACAACTTTAATCCAGACGGTACAGTAACACGTGAACAATTAGCAGTATTTCTATATAGAACTATTCCAATGTCTATCAAAGATCTACGAGATAACGCTAAGTAAAAATAATTAAAAGACTGACTCTTATGAGTCGGTTTTTTATTTGCAGGAATTTATAAAACATCATGGAATACTGTCACTAGGAGGTGTTGTGACGTTATGACGGACCGAATTGTTTATTCTGCTAGTGAAGTATACAAACGACTAGGAATATCCGATAGCACCCTTAGAAAGTACATGGAAGTATTATCACGTGAAGGATTCGCAGTAAAGAAGGATAATCGTGGTAGACGTTAATACACAGACAGTGACATTATGGTGATTGAGAAATTAATTGATCTGAGCAAGCATGACGGTATGACGCTAGAGAAGGCAGCGAAGATGATTGCGCAGCAAATAGAAAAGGTTAATCCAGATTTGATTAAAGAAGAGCCAAAGGAAACAGACCTAATCCCATTCCATATTCAAGAACAACTCCAGCAGCAGTACGGCGTTATGGCGCAAGAAATGAAACAGGGTATGTTGGCAATGGAGAAACGATTAAGTGGCCAGGCAAAGCAGAGTAACGAGGAAATTAAAGCGAGCGTAGAATCGCATAATGAGCAAGTGGAAAAACGATTGGAGGCGCGCGATGAGACGCTTATGAAAACACTTCGTGAGATGCAGGAAACTGTGATTACTATCATAGTGACTTTTTCTCCAGCAACCACTATTAGTGGTTAATTACTATAAGGATTTATTTTTGAAATTTGCTATTTTTTAGAAAGTATGTTAATTTAAGAAAGACCTATTTTTGTTCGGTTTGAGATTAAGAATAAATTTTGTTTTTCGTCTAAGGTATTTGAGCAAGGGTAGTAACAATATGTGTGGATATCCACACTAGGAGGCAACAATTATGGAACAAGGTAAAGTAAAATGGTTTAATGCAGACAAAGGTTTTGGATTCATCGAGCGTGAAGGTGGAGAAGACGTATTCGTACATTTCTCAGCTATCCAAATCGACGGTTACAAATCTTTAGACGAAGGACAAAGTGTAACGTTTGAAGTAGAACAAGGACAACGTGGCCTACAAGCTACTAATGTTCAAAAAGCTTAATATTAGCTGATGAAAGACCCTCTTGTAGGGTCTTTTTTTGATTTTGCCACAATATTCCGAATACAACTTTTTTAAGGGAACTTTGGTTGCTTAACTTTTAATGAAAAAGAAGCTGATTCAGCTGTAAGAGAAAAATACAATTCTACTATCGCAACTTTAGAGATGATGAATGAGGATTTTGGGAAAATCCATAAATTAATGCTACTAAAAGATAGTGTTATGATTATCGATAAAGCGAATCAGGGTTCAGATAATATTATTCAACAAATTCAAGAAGGTAAATATTTAGTACAGCAGGATAAAGCTAACGTTGTGAATGATTTAACGAATTATAAAAATAGTATGACAGCCTATAAAAAGCAAATGTTGGAGTGGTTTGTAGATACTGCAGAAGCAGGAACAGATGCCATGATAATGTTTGTGGATATGACAACAGCTTACTCGCTCTCAATTAATAAGGTGTTTATCGAACCAGCGGAAAAATGGGTTGGCACATTACCAAAAGGTGAAATAGAAAAATTTGCAGTCGGTGTTCGCGACTATGGACAGCAAGTTACAGCTATGCATGAAGGGTTTAAAAGCAGATTACCTGAATATAAACAAATGGCTTCTGATTTACGTGTTGTAAATCAAAGTTTCCTTAAATTTGGTGATTCTGTACAGAAGGCTGGGGCATCACTTCATAAACAAGCAGTAATGGCTGATGGACTAATTAATAGTGTCTCAACGCATGTTGCAGAAGCCCAACAAGCATTTCCAACAATACATACAGATATTATGTCTGGATTAGATGCTGCCAATAATATTATGGACTCTGCTAATAAAATTGCGAGTCATAAAATTGATGTACCTGCAGCATCCAAAAACATTGGAAATATTGATTTGAGTAATGCACTACGTGATTTAGGTGCTGATTCATCTAGAGTATATGATCGTAAGAATGATGGAGATTTATCTTTCATATTGGGTATTACGCCTATAATTGGTACAGGAAAAGAAATTGGACAACTCATAAAAGGGGAAGACTTAGTAACAGGTCAAAAATATGGTCCAGAAGATTATGCATGGGGGACACTGGCTGTCGTATCTGGTGGTACAACACGAGTTGTTGGTAAAGTTTTTGGAAAGATTGGTGATCTTGAGAAAAAGGCTAAGAATCTCGGTAATGTAACGAAAAATGTACCAAAAGGCTCCTTTGATGTAGCAGCCTTTGATAAAAAAATCGCAAAAATGAATGTAAACGAAAGAGTTGCTGAAATAAAAACAGTTTCTCGGGAGGTTGCAAATCAAAAAGGTTGGAAAAAAGATAATAAACGAACTAAAATGAACAAGAGAGAAGTATATTATGATAAAAAAACAGATACTTATTACGCTATAGATACACAACACGGAAGATTTGAAGTAGTTAATAGTAAAGGGAAACACCAAGGAGAGGTAGATTTCAATTTGAATCAAACGAAACCTGCAGATAAATCTGGAGGGCATGATTTAATAATGAGTTAAAAGAAGGGATTTAGTCATGAATGAATTAGTAAAAAGAGCAATACAACAATTTTATGTAAAGGAAGATAAAGATGCATATTTGTTAAAATGTGAAAGCAAAATTGAATTACCAATAGAATTACAATCATTCACAAACAACAGTAATATTCTTACTACATCTGTTAAAAATAATGTGATTTGGCCAGCAGAAAAATATATATTTGATTTTAAACCATATAAAAAAGATAATTTAAAAGTTGACTACAGCAGTACTTTATTAATTTCAAAGTTGGCGCCCGTGTTTTACTTTCAACATGAATTTTCAGTTGACTGTCCTGATGATACATCACTCCTGTCCACTTTAGATGGAGATAACACACAGGCCTATACGATTCAACAATTGGAATTCGAACAACAAGTCATTCAATCTTTAACATCGAAAAATTATACAGAACTATCCTATGCAGAAGTAAATGAGGTTGTTATGGATCTCAAATTCCCAGAGGGTGTAACTTTCTTTGGCCCTCAGGTGACTGTAGAATATGCTCTTTTTCATGATGTTTTAGATATTTGTCCAGATTAATGAAATTTTAAATAGTCGTAGGTAATAGTTCCTACGACTTTTATTATTGAATTTTTTTCCAGAATGACCCCTCATACCCAGAATCGTTTCCGTACCCCTTTTACATTAATAGAAAACTATTGCAAAAGTTATAATTATAGTTTTATGTTTTCATATCCCTTTTGGCATTTATCTTCTAATAAGATGAATGCTTTTTTAGTACATAATAAAAAAATAATCAGAAAAACTGTCACAAAATCCGTTTTTCTGGTTTCTCTATAATATAGGCATCAAATTGAAAGTGAGGTTTAAACTAACATGTTAACAATAGAAAATGAAGAAAGTCCTGCTTCTGATATGAATTTTGAAGATTTATTTAAGCAGTACTATGCTTACGCTTTAAAACAGATCATATGGATTGTTAAAAATCAATCTATCGCTGAAGAGTTAGCACAAGAAGTATTTTTACAATTATATCGTAGCGATTGGAAAGTAATTGAAAACGTACCTGGATGGTTGATTAAATCTTCTACCTATGTAGCTTATAACCATTTGCGATCTGAAAAAAGGCAGCAAGCGAAGATTGATAAAGAAATACAATACCATGAAGTACAAAATGTTTCATCATTAGACGATGATTGGATAAGAAAAGAAGAAATTACAAAGGTCCAAACAATACTAAATAAAATGAATGATCGAGAACGAACCCTTTTACTAATGAAATTCTCTGGTTTTCAATATAAAGAAATTGCAGAAATACTTCAAACTGAAATATCTTCTATTGGAACATTATTAGTCCGAGCCAAAATGAAATTCCGCAAGATTTATAAACAAATAGAGGAGGCATAACAAATGAAATGTTATGATATCGGATTTATTCAAACATATATTGATGGAGAACTTTCTCATGATACAAGAAAAGAATTCACAAAGCACCTAGATACATGTGAAGCATGCCAAGATTTATTAGTAGAAATCAGTAAATTAAACAACTGGGAAAACATAATGCTAGATGAAGAATCTGCAAATTCACCACAAGAAATCAAAATTGATATAGAACAAGCATGGAAAACATTTGAAAGTCGTTCCAAGTCAGACAATGTTTCTAATATAAATCACAAAAAACAACAGAAGAAGGGACTCTTTACAAACATGAATAAAAAATCAAAACGTTTCATTTATACAGCAGTAGCTGCAACAGCACTTTTCACAACAGCAATGATTCCACAAGTACAAGTGGCGGCTACAAATGTTGCCTCATATTTTTCTGATGCAATTACAAATGATAAAGTTGTAAATGAAGGAATACAAGATGAAAATGGTGTCACACAAGATATGATGAAGAATGGTAAATATATTCCTATTGATGAAAAAATTACAGATCAAGGTATTACTGTACATCTCAAAGAATTATATATCTCAGATTTACGTATATCAGTTCATTATAGAATGGAAAAAGCTGACGGAAGTTTAGTACCCTTTGAATTTGATACATCAGGATTAGAGCTCGCAAGTGATGGTAAAATTAATGGGCAACAAGAGGAAAACCCTGAGATCAAAAATGAAGGGAGACTATCATTTATCGATGATTCAGATGATTATCTTCCTTTTGAACTTATGGCAGCAGGTAAAAAATTAAATGATATAGGTATTCGTGATAATGATAGACCCGAAGGTGTTTCTACATTTGTTATAGTTAATGAAGGAAGAGACGATTTTAAACAGCCCCTTACTTTAGATGTAAATATAACTAGAATTGGAAAAGTAGTTGGATCTTGGAAAGGTCAATTTCAAATTGATACTTCACATTTGATAAATAAAACTAATTAAAATGAAAAGAAGAATAGAACAATATGTATTTAATGCTCAGTTTATATGTTTTCTTGTTTTCGTTACATTTATTTTTTATATAGTTTTTACTCTATCTTTTATTTATGAATTAAGTTTATAACTTTAAATCAATCATTTAAGATCATTACAAGAAAAAAATCCCTAAAAAAGTAGGGAAATAAATAACCGGTTCCTTAACGTATTAGGAATCGGTTATTTTATATCTGAAATATGTCTAAACATACAATTTTTTTTGATATGGTGACCCCACACCCATCAACTTAAGAAATATGACTATCCTCAAATGTAAAAAACGTTATTCTTTTTGTAAAAATATACAGAAAGGATGACGTTTTTTATGAACCTTTCGATTCAAAGTGAACTACAATTATTTGTTGAAGAATTATATGAATATCTTACCCCTTCGTTCTTGGAAAATCTCGCTAGAGAACTAGGTTTTGTACAGCGAAAACGTAAATTTTCAGGGCATGATTTAGCTACTATATGCGTCTGGATTAGCCAACGAGTAGCGAGTGATTCTTTAGTGAGACTGTGTGGTCAACTTCATGCTGTTACAGGAACCACTATGAGTCCAGAAGGACTCAATAAGCGTTTCAATAAAAAAGCTGTTTGCTTTTTAAAACATATTTTCTCTTCGTTACTAAAAAATAAAATTTGTGAAACATCAGTAATTCCTAGTTCTTCAATTGCTTATTTTCAACGAATTCGTATTTTAGATGCAACAATTTTTCAAGTGCCAAAGCATTTAGCTAGTGTATATCCTGAATCAGGTGGTTGTGCTCAAACAGCGGGTATAAAAATTCAGTTAGAATATGATTTACATAGTGGACAATTTTAAAATTTTCAAGTTGAACCAGGGAAAAATAATGATAAAACCTTTGGAACAGAGTATTTAGCGACATTATGTCCCTGAGACCTCTGTATTCGGGATTTAGGCTATTATTCACTGGATGATTTAGATCAAATGGATCAACGTGGTGTGTATTATATATCACGACTCAAATTAAAAAATATGGTGTATATCAAAAATCAATTTCCTAAATACTTTCGAAATGGGGCAATAAAAAAACAGTCTCAGTACATCAAAGTTGATTTAGAACAAATTATGAATACCTTAAAATCCGGGCAGGTCTATGTAATAAAAGATGCTTATATTGGAAAAATACAAAACTATTCACTCGGGTGATTATGTATCGATTAACAGAACAACAACTTTGTGAACGTAGGAAAAAACAAGTGTATACGGAAAGTAAAAAGGGTATTACGTATTCAGAGAAAAGCAAACGATTAGCTGGCATTAACATATATGTTACCAATACACCTTGGGGGATTGTTCCAATGGAACAGATACATGATTTTTACTCCCTCCGCTGGCAAATGGATATCATATTTAAAACTTGGAAATCTCTATTTCAAATTCATCATTGGCAAAATATCAAACAAGAGAGATTAGAAAGTCATGTTTATGGCAAACTCATTGCCATTTTTCTATGTTCTTCTACTATGTTTAAGATGCGACAATTTATTTTACAAAAGAAAGAAAAGAAATTAAGCGAATATAAAGCAATTGGAATGATTCAAGATCATTTTGTTTCCATTCTTAAGTTGATGGGCATGTATGGTGAGTCCTATAAGCAAACAAAAGATGTCGCTATTTTACAAGAAATACTCAATCATAGTACACCACAAATTACACTTAAATATATTGGGATTAATAAAGAAGAGAAAGACAATATACTAGATAATTTCTATATTTAAAATCTATCAAAAAAACGACATCTATATAGATGCCGTTTTTTTTGGTTCTTTTTTTGTAAATTGATATAAAGCAATTGCTCCTAGAATAACAAGTATTCCTTCAGGAACATCTAATAATAATGTTTTCCAAGTTTCTGAAATTAATAATTCGTTACCTGTAAAAGATCTATAATATCCTTTTATATAACCAATGGTAAACTGAATTACAGATAAAAAGACAAATAACCATAAACCAAATCGAATCATTTTTTTATCTTTAAGCATATAGCACCTCGCAAATTTAAAAACGTAATATTAAGATTATTATATCATTTATCCATTTTTCTGTCAATAAACTGATAATCCTTAGCGTACAAAATTCGCGTTTTGTTGGTGCTACCATATCGCTATCAAGTTAAAAAAACAAAATACCCCCTAAAATGAAAAAATACTGTAAAGTAATAATAAAGATTTGATATTATAATCAAATTATCTAAATGTTTATTTGGAGGTTTTATTAATGAACATTTTAAGTTCGTGGTTATATAACATGAAAATCATAAAATACTTATTGGGAAGGAGTTGATAATTTAAAACTAAAGGAGAGATATTAATGATATATAGAAAAGCAAATCAGAAAGATTATGATACAATTTTGAATATATGGGAAGAGTCGGTTATAGCTACTCATCATTTTTTAAGAGATACCGATAGAGAAGAGTTTAAAAAAGAAATACCCTCATATTTCCCACATCTTAATGTCCAGTTATGGTATGAGAAAGAGGATTTAATTGGCTTTTCTGCTATAAATAAACAACACCTAGAAATGTTATTCTTAAAACCTAATAAAATAGGTAAAGGATACGGTAAAGCTATTATTAATTCTTTAATTAAAGACTTTGATATTACAACAGTTGATGTAAATAAAGACAATAAGAGTGCAACTAAATTCTATATTAATAATGGCTTTTTTATAGTAAGTGAAACGGAAACAGATTCTTCTGGACGTCCATACCCTATACTAGAGCTAAAGTTAAAATAAGGTAAAGGTGGAAATCCTCCCTTACCTTTGATTTTTGCACTAAACTGCGCGTTAGTCCAATAAGAATTAAACAACTTTATTGTCACTTAACAAATACGCTATTCTTTTCGTAGAATCATAGGAAAGGATGGCGTTTTTGTATGTAAATATAGGTCTATCTAACTCATTTGGTTTCGGAGGTCATAATGCAGCTATTGTTTTAAAGAGATACGAGTGAATAAACTTTCGCTCGTCAATCTAACCGTTTCCTCTAGAAACGGTTAGATTTATTTAACTTTAACATAACGAACAATGTACTTTGCGAACAGTGTTCGTTATGTTAAAGTTAATGTGCGAGAGAGAACAAACATTAAAAAATAAAATTAACAAGGAGGTTTGAGGTTTGACAGCCCAGCAAAAACTTCAACAAACTGAATTTTCATTTAAAAAAATCCTTTCAGTATTACTATCCGTTGCACTTGGTATGTTCTTAGTCATTTTGGATAGTACGATAATGAATGTCGCTGTTCCAAAATTAATGAGTGCATTTAATGTCAGTCTCAGTGAAATTCAATGGGTAATTACTGCCTATACTTTGGCTCTTTCAGCCGTCATTCCGTTGGCTGGATGGTTTTCTGATTGATTTACAGCAAAGAAAATGTTTATCGTTAGTATTGTTCTCTTTGTGGTAGCATCTATGCTTTGTGCACTTGCCCAAACTGCAGAACAGTTAATTATTCTTCGTATTATCCAAGGCCTAGGCGGAGGTATGGTAGCTCCAATAGGAATAGCAATGGGTTTAAAAAACTACAAGCTGAAAATAGATTATAAATTCAAGGAGTGTTTATCATGTCAACTTTATCTAAAGAACAAAAACGTATCGCAATTATTGGTGGAGGCCCAGGAGGGTTAACACTTGCTCTACTTTTACAACAAAATGGTATGGAACCTGTTATCTATGAACGAGAACTACTTGATATGAACAATCAAAGAGGTGGCTCTCTGGATATTCATGAAGAATCGGGACAAATGGCACTTAAAGAAGCTGGCCTTTACGAGAAGTTCCAGGAAATAGCTCGTTATGAAGGTGAAGATTTCCGTCTTCTAGATAAAGATGGAAAGAGTTTTATTGACGAAATAACTGCGCCTGATGAAAAAGGGGATCGACCTGAGATTGATCGCGGTGTGCTTTGTGATCTTCTTTTAAACGCTCTTGATACAAGCTGCATTAAATATGGGTATAAGTTAGAAAAAGCCATTTCACTTGAGAACGGCATGACACAACTTCACTTTGAAAATGGATTTGTGGATACAGTTCATGGTCTTGTTGGGGCAGATGGGGCATTTTCACGTGTCCGTCCTTTGCTAACAAATACCGATATTGAGTATACAGGCATAACTTTCTTTGAACTTAATATACTAAATGTAGCTGAGAATCATCCGGATTTATTCGAATTCAACAGACGTGGTAAAGTGTTCGCTTTAGGTGATAATAAGGGAATTCTTGCGCAACTAAATGGGGATGGACGAATTAAAGTATACGCTAGTTTAAAAGTTGAAAAAGACTGGCCAGAAAAAAATGGTATTTCTACAGATAAGCCTTTAGAAGCGAAAGCTAAATTATTAGAGTTATTTAATGACTGGGATGAAGACCTAAAGAAATACATTCATTATGCGGAAGATTCAATCATACAAAGACGAATTTATATGCTACCAATTAATTTTAAGTGGAAACGTAATCTTGGTGTTACTTTGATTGGAGATGCAGCTCATGTAATGTCGCCATTTGCAGGTGAGGGCGTTAACTTGGCGATGTTTGATGCATTGAATCTGGCTCTTGCAATCATCCGAAATAACTATTTTGCTAGTGCAATTGAAGAATACGAAGAAAAAATGTATGCATATTCATCTGAAAACGCGCAAGAATCACATGATAATTTAGAGTTAAGTTTCTCTGATGATGCAGCTGTTAAACTTTCAGAATTAATGAATTCATTCCATGAGCAATACTGATCTTGAAAATTGATAATATATTTACTAATATATTTGTCCATGATATAAAGTAATTATGGAAAACTCGAATCGAAAAATAATTAGTCGTAGGGATCGACCAGCCAAAGAGCCCTTAAGCCATGAACTCATCGTAAAAACTGCTTATGAACTTCTTAAAGAGCAGGGTATTGCAGGTATGAGCATGCGTAAGGTTGCAAAAGCATTGGATACTGGTCCATCTTCATTGTATGTTTATGTTAAAAATTTCCAAGAATTAAGTTCATTTGTATTGGATCATGGCCTTGGTCAATTGGTATTACCTGAACCAAAGCAAGACTCATGGAAGGAAAATTTAATTGGAGCACTAAGTGCATATTTCTTATTACTATACGAAGAACCTGGTATCGCTGAACTTACTTTCTCATCTATTCCAAAGGGGACAAACTTTCTTAAATTGACAGAATACATTCTTGCTACATTGCAGGATGGTGGAATTAATTCTAGATCCGCAGCATGGGGAGTAGACCTTTTATTACTATACGTTTCTTCAGTAGCATATGAACATACTTCTAGGAAGAAGCATGGGAATATGCAAATATCTGATATAAAAGAAACTTTCCAAAATGTTGACCCAGTTCTATTTCCAGTTCTTTTCAGCCTAAGAGAGGAGATGTTCTCCGGAGACATGGAGTCAATGGAACGTTTTCATTGGGGACTTGAAGTGTTATTACACGGTATTCAACATTTTAGTAAATAGTAAGTTCAATCAAATTTTTATCAAGAAAACAAGCAGCCAATTCATTGTGGCTGCTTGTTCTTTTTTTACGAAAAACCTATACTTTTGAGGCAAGTTTATGAGTTAAAAAAAGATTTATGGCAATGTTATGCTTCAAATTGTGGCGGACTTATGATTCAAATCACAAAACAAACAAAAAGGAGTACAGCCGAGTTACGTGTAAAAACAGGTCATGGAATTACTTATATTTCCAATTATAGATTTAAAATGAAGTTTAATCATTTTTGAAATTCTTGAAATCCTTGAAATCCTTGAAATCCTTGTTACACTATAGCACCTGTTAATTGAATAGGTACCCTGCAAATTTAGTAGGGTGCTTTCATTTTATTGAAATATGTCCTTTTTGATGCGGGACCTGCTGAATAAGCAGACCTTTTCATTTGAATTCCGCAAAAAAAATTGTGTCTATAATTCCAAAAGCGACTTTACAGGGGAAGGGGGTTTTTCCTTCTGAAGCAGCATGCATACAAGAAATTACCCAATATTCCAGTTCTAATGGTAAGCGGTATATTTGAAGACTACCATCATTGTTTTTTGCTGTTACGATCGGTACATTTACCCTGGTTGTAGCAAAACCAGCTAAAGTGAAGTTTTCTTTTAAAGCATCAGATACTATTTGGAAGTAAAGTTTTCTTTTTAGGTAGATAGGCAGCCTATCTACCTTAGGGAACTACTATTGATTAAAGGAACAAAGTATATAAAAAAGACACCCTATGGTGTCTTTTTTATATATGGATGTATTTCTAAATAAATGTAGTGATTAATCAAAGAATCTTGGATGCTTCTTGGTTAAACTAAGTATAACATTAATTTTATTTTAAATGTAATAATTTTTGAATATATAAATATATTCCGAATAATCCTTTTTGTTTTATGATAAAAAGGATATCGCCAGTATTTTGAAAAACCTCCACGTTAATATTATGCAAGATTTTAAACAGTTATTTGACTGATTCAGTAAGAAACAAGAACAATAAAAACGCGTCAGGATAGGAATGTGAAAAAATGTATAGATTCATAGAACTAAAAAAGAAAGTTTCCTTGTGAGAGCAGGATTTTCCTTTTTCTTGCTACCGATAATGAGACGTTATGTAAATTAGCAATGAATAGAATATACAATTTCATCGTGGTATTTTAATTATATAAAAATATTAGAAAGTAGGTACGGAGTTTGAAAGAATGGATTTTATTAGATGAACAGGAATATGAGAATGTTTGGGATAGATTTTATGATGAATTTGCTTTTAATCCTAATATAGATGGTGAACAGTCATTTAAATTTTCTTGTCCATATATTACTTATGATTTATCTAATTACTTTGAAGGAAAATGGACTGATGACGATGATTATATTTTTGATCATATATTATTGGAAGCTCTTATTTTATGTACCGAGAAACATGAATATATATATGCGTTAGATTGGCACCATGATAGCTACTGGATGAATCCTAGTTTAAATTTAAATCTAAACGAAAAGGATCATCAATGGAAAATCCCATTTTTTCCGGATGGAGATTATTATTTCTTTTTACAAAAAGACTTTAAGTGGGGTTATTTAGGGCATCCATGGGAAAAAGTTATTTATATTTTCGGAGAAGAATTAATCAAGAATTTCAAAGAATTAAGGACTAGTAGATTAAAAAAGACCAATGAGAAAGTATAAAATTCACTTCCCATATCGAATTTTATGTAAATAAGCTGTCCATATGGATGGCTTATTTTATTGTTTGCTTAACGTGATTTTTTCCGAAATGCTGGCGGTACCCCATCGCCAGCAAGCTAAAAGTAAGAATTTCCCTAAAACAATAAATACGAGCAAAATGCACAAAATGGTCGTTCTTGGGGTGGTATGAGATTTTAAGTTGATGGGCATGGAGTATCGCCCCACATCCATCAACTTAAGGATTTAGACTATTTTTATGAGTATGCATCAAAAACAAGAGCTGTCTTTATTTGCCGAAGAGTTATATCGATATATGTCTCCCGCTACACTTAATTAATTAGCTATAGTATCAGGTGGAATGAAACGAAAACGTAAGTGCCATGGGCACCATTTTTTATCTTTGTGTGTATGGTTAAATCAACAAATCGCTACAACCTCTCTTACTCAACTTTGTAGTCAATTAGAAACTTTAACAGGAATTTTATTAAGTCCTGGGGGACTTAATCGACGATTTAACTCAACTTTTGTAGCCTCCTTTCGAAATGTATTTACTACACTTCTACAAGCTAAAATTGGAGAATCATCTACAATTTCTCATTCTCTCTCTGCTTACTTTGAGCGAATTCGCATCCTTGATTCTACAACCTTTCAAGTTCCAGATTGATTCGCAGCCACTTATCCTGGTGCCG
The DNA here is from genome assembly GCF_052947655.1 of Bacillus pretiosus. Classification (NCBI taxonomy): domain Bacteria; kingdom Bacillati; phylum Bacillota; class Bacilli; order Caryophanales; family Bacillaceae; genus Bacillus; species Bacillus pretiosus. The sequence continues at coordinate 46,917 of NZ_JBRFUV010000002.1, forward strand.
GAGGCTGTAGTCATACAGCTGGTGTAAAAATTCAATTAGAGTATGACTTGTTGAGTGGAGAGTTTTCTGATGTGAAAATTGAACCAGGAAAACGAAGTGATCAGGCATATGGGGCGACTCGAATGGACATGACACAAAAGAATGAACTACATTTTGTGCTATTTCTTCAACAAAATCTAAAGCATCCTCTTTAACATCTGGGTTCTCTATAGATGTTTCTTCTAGCAATTGTATTAATTCTTGAGCTACTTTTTGAATATCATTATTTTCCCCCTGATTAATTGTTTGGTGAGAATCAATATTTTCCGTCTCTGCATAGTTTAATTGTCCTAAATTCCCTTGTACTAGTATCTTTGGATTTGGTTTCTCGTCAGTACCCAATTTCATATTCTTCCACGTTATTTCTTCCTTAATGTGTAAAAGTGTAAACGTGGACATTTACACTTTTACACAAGTTCACAAAAAATTATATAACAATAAATTTTTATATTATAATATAATTGAATAACTTCATTATTTACAAATAGGAGGGATTTCATTGGAAGATTTTGATGATGAGCTACGTCAAATTGATATGGATCAAAAAGAAGCAATACTAGTTGTAAGGGCTTATAAAAGATATTTAGCAAAAACAGATGAAGATAGAGAATATGGAATAGAAGTGATTGAACGTATTTGCAATAGTGATACTACTCGTGAGGATGCTGATTTTATTATAAGATGCACGGAAGTTTTTGATGATATTATCGATAAGTCGTCGAGGAGAAATTAACAAATAAAGGCTAACATACTACTATGGGGATACAGCCGAGATATGTGTAAAAACAGGTCATAGCCTGACTTTTATTTTTAAATAATTGGAGTTGCTAAGGAATTAGAAGATTTAATACCAGAAGAACAAGAAGTATTGATGATGTACGGAAACGATTCAAAGAATAACCCACCATAACTAAAAATCCCTCCAATTTAAACGATGAAAGGAAAATGATACACACATTTAGGGATTCATTTCAAGAGATGCCTAAATGTGTGTTAAGGGGCATAGAAACGTTGGAATTCACTTCTCGTTTCACTTATGAATTTAAAGATTTCGCCACTCATCACATGCCTTGCGAATATTTTCACGCATATTATTTGTAATTTCTAACCTGTCATTTAAGAAAGTATCTCTCTGTGAGATTATCTCATCTTTAGCACCCAAATAGACCCTTTGAATAGATGAAGCATTTCTACCAGCTTCCGTTAATCTATAACGTGGGATGCCTGGAGATTCTGTGTACCATAGTGGATCTGTTAGTGATATAGCATCAGAATCATATATATGAACCTTTGTGTCTAAATTCTCATCCCATTCATCTACAAAATTAAACCTGTATTTGAGTGTAGGATAAGAATTAGAAGTAGTAGGAGCTGTAATCATATCGTAGAGACCACTATTAGCATACATTGCATCGCCTACACTTGCATTTGTAAAGTGAACTAATTTGTCACCACGTGGTTCACATAAAGCAGCATACTCATCCCCACAACGACTTAAAGTAGCTTTATACCCAGAGTCAATTTCACTAAGAGCTTTTATGTCAGTTAGATGCAAAGTACAAATGTAAACAAGGGCTGTTATACCTTCAAACGTTTCAAAACGTACTAAATCTGATACTAAATCTGAACCATCGTCATATATGCCGTGTAAAATATTTACATCACTGCTCTCTGGATAGCCCTGAAGACGTCTCGCAATACTGTCACAATTAGCTACATAGTGATCTAAAAAGGCTTGGTCAACTATTTTTTTAACCCTATCACAAATTTCTTCTACTGCTTGTTTCACCGCTTCTTGAGCACTATCTTCTGATGGAAAGATTTCGCTTATTATTGCTGTACCTATTGAAGAACCCAAAGAACTAGCTCCTATTTCTAATGTTTTCTGCCAGTTTAACTCGTTAGTTATCATAATGAACACTCCTTTATAATTAGAATGCTTACTATCATTTCAGTTTTATACATTTTTTATACCCTTATGCATTTTGGACACACTTTAAGTAGTTATGGCTTTAGGAGCATTTGCGACATTTGGAACGTCACGTACATATGCAGCAGAGCAAAAGATTCAATACAACCAAGAATTTCAAACACTATCTTATATTGGGGAGGAGTAGAAAGCGCCAGAAGGACTAGATAAAAAAGAGACTGTGTTCGAGTATTTAAAGAGTAAGAAAGACATGTTTAAATTAGCAGGAAATATGGAGAAACATTTTGAAATCGTTAAAGAAGAAAAAGAAACAGGAGCAGAAGCAGAAACAACGCATGTGAAGCTTATTGAAAAATATAATGGTATTCCTGTATATGGCTCTGATCAAACAGTAGCACTTGATCAAAATAATAATGTGAAAGCATGTTTTGGAAAAGTTATCCCGAATTTAGAAAATAAAAATATCCCATCAACTGCAAGCATTTCAGAAGATGAGGCTGTAAATATTGGGAAAGCTGGTATTGAGAAAGAGATTGGAAAAGTAGATAACTATGATGGTATGAAGAAAGATTTATACGTTTATGAAAAAGATGGACAATATTATCTTTCCTATCTTGTAAAAGCATCTGTTTCAAAACCGGCACCAGGCTACTTGGATTATTTTATTGATGCAACAAATGGAAATGTGATTAAGAATTTTAAAATGCCAGGTGCCGTCATGCCTGATTTTGAAAATAGAATGGCCGTGATTGCAAAAGAAGTAAACTATGGACCACTACATCAAGTACTTGATGTAGTGGTTGAGTATTGGGGATTAAAAGACTTACGACCAATTGCCCCTCTAGTAGAAAAAGCAAGAATTGAGATTTTGGAGTATCATATAAGATTGAAAAAAATACGGGATTGATTTGGCCGGTTTCAAGGGAAAACTGATCTACGTTAATGGGTAGAGATTTCAGGATATACGCGTGGGAATTCCCTTTTCTTTTATTTGAAATCTGGAACGCTCTCTATTATTTTACGGCTGTTTTATTTGATTTAACTTCCGAAGAAAAAAGTAATTGACACCAAAAGAAAACTTATGATATTATTAAATATTTGATAAAAAATAACATATGTGTTAAGCTTGAGAAGGTTACCACATATGGAGGTGGATTATATGTTTCAAATTGGCGATAACATTGTTTATCCAATGCACGGAGCAGGTATAATTGAAGCCATAGAAGAAAAAGAATTCTCAGGGAAAAAACAACAGTATTATGTCATAAAAATGTCAATCAGTAATATGCAAGTCATGATTCCTACGGGTAAAATATTGAGTTCGAATATACGCCCAGTTATTGATATACTTGCATTAACGCACATTATACAAATTTTTCAGCATGGAGAATCAGATGAATTACTGCCGTGGAAACAAAGGCATAAAGTAAACACAGATAAAATAAAAACGGGTGAAATACAAGAAGGTGCTAAAGTTATACGTGATTTAATCCGTATGAAGAAGGAAAAAGCACTGAATACAAGCGAAAAAAAATTGTTGGATGATGCATATAAATTTTTGGTCAGTGAGCTAGAATTAATTAAAGGAATCACTGAAAAACAAATAAAAAGTTTCTGTTAAGATTTATTATAAATAATGTATGACATCCCCCAGAAATATCCTGAATTTTCTGGGTATATGATGGTTATTAAAAGTAAATTATTTCAAAGACATTCAACTTCTTCAACTCACTTTTAGAGTAGATACCTCTTTTGTTATCACTTCAATCTAATCCATTTTTATTTTTAAATTTCTTTTACGAACGTTCCAAGTTTCATCAAATAACTCGATTAAATAGTCACTTGATTTTTGCAATCCTGATTCACACTGGCACGGACAAGGAGCCGTAAGGATGAAAGAGAGGTAGGGCTTTCATTGTTTTAGGTAATATACTATCTAAGTCATTATTTCTAGAAGAAAAAACAATCAATCTCACCGCTATCTTTAAAAGTTGCTTACATCTATTGAGACAGTGAATAGTAATTGTTTATCTTCTTTACGTAAAATTGATAAACGGACTGGTAACACCATATGGTCAACTACAAAAAAATGGTTTCCAGACAAGGAAACCATTTTAAATTTTATTTACATACATATAGTAAATTAAGCAGTAAGAAGGAGTGCACACATGAAAAAAATGTTAACAAAAGAATTAAGTAATGCATTAAAGAAGCGAGAAGGGATTATCTCTATTACAGTTGAACCTTAAGAAAAAATCGAAGTTGGTGGAATTCGTGTAGATGGACCAGCTGTTATTCTAATTAATCAAGAATAGCTAAAAATAGTTGTATGCAAGAAGAAAAGGATCAGCCTTTACGAGAAGGGAAGATCCTTTTTGTTTGCTACAGCTAATATGGGATATACGTAACTTTTATCTGATGTGTTGGGGTTAAAAGGAAGGAGAGGGTCGGGATTATCATGGTGGAAAGCTTAATATTGGTAGGATTTCTTTTTACGTTATATAAATTAGTTGATAAAAAAACAAACTAATTATTTAAAACGATAGATTGTTTCCTTTTTAAGGGCGAGATTTATTTGAGAGTGAAATGGATTATTTAAAGGAGGAATTTAGATGGATGCAAGGAAAGAACGCATAAAATACGAAAAGATATCAAAGAATTATGAACGTATTTATTCGGTTTCGTTTATTCTATTAATTATAATTGTTTGTAGTAGTGTGATTATCATAGGAGCTACAGGAGGAAAATATGGAGTGTTTTTATTATTAGCAATTTTACTTAATGCACGTATTACGAAAGAATCTCAAAAAAAGTATGAGCACTATTCTAATAAAGGCCGTATTTAAAATCATACATATCCAGAAAGGAACAACCTAGATGTACATTCAAAATATCCCTTTATCATCACCTATTAACTAGTAAAAGTAACTTTATATAAATAATTTTTAGCAATTTTGAAATAGAAACCGTATCTTATTAAAATGTTATTTCCGTTCCTATAATGAATTATCCTTCTAGCATATTTATAAGATTTATATCATATATTAGGAGAAAGAATGCAAATTAGAAAGGAGTCGTATAGAATGAGTTATTTGGAAGGAAATGACTTGAGTGAACAACATATGGTAAGTACACCTAATCCCTACGTATATCAGACATTACAATCAGTAATTGGTAAATATGTGGTTATTGAAACTGTAAGAGATAATGTAAGAGGAAAGTTAAAAGATGTTAAACCAGATCATTTGCTAATTGAAGATACGGTACCGTATATTGTACGAATTCAACAAATTGTATGGATTATGCCAAAACAATGACTAAATTACATCTAATTTGATTTATAACAAATTGGTTTCATAGACGTCCAAATAAAAACACAGGATTTTATCTCTGTGTTTCTTCAAATTTTCGTTTTTGGATATATGCTTGAGCATGGATAATTTCTTTCTGAAGTTCTTTTAATTCTTCCGTAGATCCAGATTCAATCCTCATGTACGTAGTAACTAGACTAATCATCATATCCATCTTTTCTACTATATTTTTAAAAAGTAGGGTTCCCTAACGTGGGCAGATTGTTTCAACAGATAAATTTACTGTCGATGGTTCATAGTAGGAAGCAAGTGGTCTACAAACAAATGATCTCCTAAATTATTAAAAATTTTTAGTTCCAGTTACAGAATTCTTATTTTATAAGGATTCATTTTTGTATCAAAAGCATACAAAGTAAAAAAATAAGATCGGCGAACACGATCTTATCTTTAGCACAAGGAGTAAACAAAAAGGATAACCATTATATTTTTATTTTGCTTAGATTTTTGCTGATTCTTAATATTAAAACCATAATCAACAATAGTATATATATTGAGAAAGTAATTACAAATTTTGTTGTAATTATTTTTAAAAAATGAATGTAAACTTTCACTTTCCTCAAACTATTGACTTAATAGAATTTTATTATCTAATTTTTTTAATGTCTTGAATAATTTCGTCATAAGGAGTATTTTCGACACCTGAATATTTTTTTAGAACTTTTCCATTTTTGTTAATCAGATAAAAACTTGTGCCATGTATAACTTGTGTATCATTTTCTGGCTTAGTTACAAGTGATTGGAAGTTTTCTTTAGCAAACTTTTCAATATCTGCTCTTTTATATCCCGTGAGGAAATGAGTCCTACTTCCATCCATTGCATAGGTCTTCATAAATTCTGTTATTTTTTCTGGTGTGTCTACTTCAGGATCAACACTAAATGATACAAATTCTACATCTTTAATCCCGTCCGTATTCAACATTCTCTGGAGTTTTGCCATATTGGCTGTCATAGGTGGACAAACTGTTTGGCAACTTGTAAAGAAGAAATCAGCTACCCAAATTTTATCTTGTAACTCAGCTGATCCAAATTGCTTCCCATTTTGATCTGTAAATGAGAACTTCTGTACATCCCAATCTAGTGAATTGTTGAGTTTTGCATCTTTGCATGCTCCTAGAGCTATAACTGTGATTATAAGTATAAGTGATCTAATGAAATTCATTTTTTTCATATGTATTTATCTCCTTTCATTTTTTATAGATTTTACGGAATGGTTATATGAACTACCCAACAATCGGTAGTATTTACTTTGGTTAATTTTTATTTTTAATAGCCATCGAATTAATCTTAACAAAACCGAATGAATCCCCTTGTTCCAGGGTATTTATAATAATACTACTATGCATATAGCTTCCTCTTTGATGTTTATAGTTCACAAGACTGCTTATAATTAAGATTGTTAGGTATGTCATTATTACATACATAGCTTCTTTATTTTACGGATCATAATAAAAGGTTAAAGGTAAAGTAAAACAAGAAGATATTATCTAGTACTTTGTTATACAAAGCGCGATATCTGATAAGAAGTATTTTATATAAGGAAAAATAGATAGTTCATTCAAGAACTTATTGATAATACTGGTAATGAATTCATCTCGGTATGATCCTTGAATTAATATCCTTAATAAGAGTGAAAAAACACTATATATTTGGCTAATGTGTTAAAAATAGAGTTAACTATAGTATAAATTAAAGATTAAATTATACATATTGAGAAAATATTTTAGAGATTGAATATTAAGATTTCTCCTATTAAAATTAAATTTGAAATGAAAGGATAATCTGTAAGCATGGCCCTTATGTAGAAAAGAGATAGGACTATTTCTATCTCTTTTTGTTATGCTGGCAGTTTATATATCTTTAATTAATTCTTTAGACACATGTAAAGGAATTTAGTTTATACCTGATATATTCCTTTTATTAAGTTAACTAAGTTAATTGATTCAAGAATTTTATAACATTAGGAGGATAACAAATGAAAAATTATCAACTTACACAGATTTTAAGAGAAAAAAGAAATATAGACAAAAATTATTATGAATTTTTGCATGAAACGGATCTAAGTATGGGAATTTATGAATTGAAAGCAGGATCTTTAGATATCCAACAACCACATACAGAAGATGAAGTATATTATATTATCAATGGCAGAGCACAACTTGAAGTAGAGAGTGAAAATATTTTTGTTGAATCTGGTTCTATTATTTATGTAAAGGCTAACATGGAACATAGATTTCATACTATTGAAGAAGATCTCACGGTACTTGTTTTCTTTGCACCTGCTGAATACTCTTGCGAAAAAGATTTTAAATTACAACGATAATTGCATAATAAGAAAGGTGAAAATAAAAGTCTTTTTATCAAGTTTGTTTAAATTAGACAACAACTAATTATAGGCAGGTATGTTATTCCATTAAAGAAAAATAAACTTTTTCAATAAATAAGAATCAATAGAAAAAAACAAAAATGTTAAAATCAGGAAATTTATGTTTAAAAAAGGTAAACTTTACGGCGTTTTTAATGAATTCTTGTTAGTTTTTTCAAGTAAAAATATCTAGTTGCATGTCTTTCAATTTGAGGTTTTTTGGGTTTTTTTTACATGAAAATATATTTATGGAAAAATGTTTCTAAATATTTCTAATCTATTGAACAATCAAAAGTTTTAGTATACGATTACAACGTGTTATCAAGATATACAGAGAAGAAAAGGAGATTACATATGAAAAATAAAAAAATTGGAATCATCATGAGAAAAGGTTATAGCATTCATGGTGATCATATTGAAACTGCAGGAAGAATATCTGATGAACTTTACTTGTTTACGAGTGTACCAAGTAAAACAATGGATGCGCGCTTTAAAGAAGTAATTGTACTTGAAGAGGCTTCTGAAATAGATGCTGAAAATTATATTTTTACAAAAGGAAAAGATATAGGAATTAACTTTTTTGTAACTTGGCAAGAAACTGATATTGTATTAACTGCTAAAATTAATGAACGCTTTGGCAATAAAGCGTTATCTGTTGAAGCTGCTACGACATCTCGAGATAAATCAAAGCAGAGAGAATTTATGTTAAAGAATTCTATTGCTAGTCCTAAATTTGCAAAAGTTAATTCTATAGAGGATGCAGAGAAAGAAATAGAAAATATTCCTTTCCCTGTAATCATTAAGCCTACTATGGCTGCTAGCAGTGAATCTGTATATTTAGTTAACAGCTTAGAAGAATTGAATAATTCATTAGAAAAAATTATTAATCTTTCTAAAACAAATAAAGGATTCTATTTTAATCAAACACAACAATGTGTGGCATTAGTAGAAGAATTTCTGACTGGAGAAGAAATTACAGTTGATGGAGTCGTTTTAAATGGAGAATTTTACCTTGGTGGAATTCACAATAAAAATAAAATGATGGGTCCATATTTCGAGGAAGATGAATACACTTTACCGTATGTTGGTGTAGATGAAGACGTAGTTGTTAATATTGCTAAAGAAATATGTGGAAAATTAGCTATTGAAAACAGTTTATTTAATGTAGAACTACGCCGAGATACGCAAGGGAATTTTAAAGTTGTAGAATTTAGTACTAGAATCAGTGGCGGGCATGTTTATCGTAATATACGTGATGTGCATGGAATTGATTTAGTAGCCGTTAATATTCTTGGTTTATTAGATTGTAAAGGGGATATTATGGAATTCTTCTTAACTAGATCTAAAACACCAAAATCTTGTACTTGTATTAAATTTGTATATAGATCTGGAATTATAAAGAAAAATGAATTGGGAATTGTTGCTGAACAGCCAGAGTATAAGGCTTACTATCCTGTAGCAAAAGTAGGAGCTGAAGTATATCATGCTCCAAAAGGATTTGATATAACGGGCTTACTTTCATTAAGAGCACCATATAATGATAAATCTGATGTAGAAAAATTGCGCCAAAGAGCTAGAGTATTAGATAATCAATTAGATATAGAATTAGAAATTCCGGTTCATGCATAAAAACTTAAGTAAATCTGGTTGTTATATTCCTTGTTTTAAATGAGGAATATAACCGCTAGATTTATCGATAAATTATTTAATAGTATCAATTTAAAACCAAGTAATCCTATATATATTATTATTATTATTGAAATGGAGTGGAAAATATTATGAATAAAAAAGTATCTATTTTGGGAGCACCTACTTACTTCGGAGCTAGTATAGGAGGGGTTGACCTTGGACCATATGTTATAAGATATGGCGGTATGTCGAAGCAATTAACTGAAATCGGAATTGATTTTGTTGATCTAGGAGACATTTCTCTTCCTTCAACCAATAATGAAAATTATGGAATTGTCAAACAAGAGTTTTCAAATGAAGTAATTGATATATGTAAAAATATTGCTTCGACAGTTGAGAACGAATTGGAAAAAGGGCATTTCCCATTAGTTTTAGGTGGAGATCATAGTATTGCAATTGGGACTGTAACTGGAATTCTTAGAAAAATACCACGATTGGGAGTAATCTGGTTTGATGCTCATGGGGATGCAAATACATTTGAAACATCGATTTCTGGTAATATTCATGGGATGTCTTTAGCAATTCTCTTAGGATACGGTAACGAAAAATTTAAAGATTTTCTAGAGAAAGAAACTAAAATTGATCCAAAGAATATCGTACAAATAGGAATTCGTGATTTAGACCCGGGGGAAGAAGAGTTTCTCAAAAATTTAGGAGTAACAATTTTTACAGCAGAAGATGTGAGAAAACAAGGAATAAAAAGTATTATGGAAAAGGCAATTAAGATTCTCAATAATAATACAGATGCAGTTCATCTAACATTTGATTTAGATGCTTTAGATCCTGAATTTGCTCCTGGAGGAGGATTAGCAGTTCCACATGGTTTAAGTTTAGATGATACAAAAGAGGCAATTGATATGCTAAGAAATAATACAAACATAGTAGCTGCAGAGTTCACGGAAATAAACCCTATATTAGACAAGGATAATATTACTGTCAACACAACAATTGGACTTATCACTGAACTTTTAAGTAAGAAAGTTACTATGTCTAAATAATTTTTTTCTGAAATTATTTTTAAAACTATAAAAAAACTATAAAAAATAAAATTATATACGAGAATTTAAAAAAACGAAAAGGACGAGTCAAATGAATAATAAAATATATGATGTTATTGGAATTGGATTTGGGCCAGCGAACCTGGCTTTAGCAACTGCTATTGAAGAAGAAAATAATTCAATGGAAAGAATTTTTCTAGAAGAAAAAACGCACTATCAATGGCATCCAGGGATGCTTTTAGATAATACAAATATTCAAATTTCATTTTTGAAAGACCTTGTAACTCTAAAAAATCCTAAAAGTAAATTCTCCTTTTTAAATTATCTACATGAAAATGAAAGACTAAGCGATTTTATTAATCTCTCAGAGTTTTATCCGTCACGACTTGAATACAATGATTATATGTCTTGGGTTGCATCTCAATTAGAAGAACACGTTTATTATAGTCGAACAGTAATTTCAGTAGACCCTATTATATCTGAAAATTCTGTCGAATTATTAGAAGTTATTGTGCAAAATACAAAGACTAATCAATTAGAGAGCTATATTACTAAAAATATTGTTTTGGCTACAGGTGGAACACCAAGAACGCCAATAAACATTGAATTGAATAATAGTAGAGTATTTCATTCAAGTCAATTTAAAAACAAAATTAATAACTTTAAACAAAATGACGCTCATAAGTTTTTAGTTGTAGGTTCGGGACAAAGTTCAGCTGAATTATTTTTCCATCTAATCAATAATTATCCGAAATCAGATATTACGGCAACGATGAGACCTTTCTCATATAAAGCTGTAAATGAAAGTAAGCTTGTTAATCGTATATTTGACGCTAATATGATTGACTTTATTTATTCTTTACCAGAAAAAAATCGAGATGCTTTATTAAAACACCACAGTGATACTAATTATGCAGCTGCGGATGGAAGTTTAATAAGCCAAATTAATAAAGCTTTATATAACCAAAAATTTCATGGAGAAGATCGTTTTAGAATAAAGCCATTTTTAGAATTAACGGAGATAAAAACACTGTCTGATAAAGCGGTTGTTTATTACAAAGACATAGTTAAACATACAGAAGTTGTTATTGAAGCTGATGCTGTAATTCTTGCTACTGGGTACGAAAGTAAAAAGAACCATCCTTTATTAAAAAATCTTAACTCGTACATTTCAGATAATATTGAAGTTTCCCGAAATTATCGTTTAGAAACAACGGATAAATTTAAACCTGGTATTTATTTACAGGGTGTAAATGAAAGCACTCATGGACTGAGTGACACTTTATTATCTAATTTATCTATTCGATCAAATGAAATTTTAAAAACCGTACAAGAAAATAATTCATTAACAGAAGAAAAAACTAAAAACGTGGTTTCATAATATAGGGGGTCTAAAGATGCATATTGAAAAGATAAATCCACAGATTTTTACAAATGAATATGATATTATGTGTCAACGATTATTTCCGCATTCTAATAAATTATATGATTCACCATTTGGTGCAATGTGGGGAATCATAGAACCTGGAGAAATTTCTAAAATTCATGGACATCATGAAGTTGAAACTTTTATTATCTTTAAGGGTGAAGGAATAGTTAAAGTGGGTAAAAAAGAAGAACCTGTTACGCAAGGGGACGCCATCTTTATTCCACCATTTGAAGAACATAGTTTGAAAAATACATCAGATGAGAATTTGATATTCTTCACCATATGGTGGGAAAATGCTTTTAGTAAAAAAAATAGCAAGAAGTTAGATTCAGGTAAAAAGAAATATTTAATAACGGCCACACCACCAACACCTAATGGTGATTTACATGTAGGGCACCTATCTGGTCCATATACAGGAGCTGACATTTTAACTAGATATTTAAAACTTAAAGGAAATGAAGTCTTTTATATGAGTGGGGCGGATGATCATCAAAGCTATGTGCCGTTTAAGGCGGGACAATTAGAAAAATCTCCTAGAGAAACGGCAGATCATTTTGCTAATGAAATTGAAAAAACATTAAGACTAGCAGAAATTAATCCGGATATTTTTGTAAAACCTCATTTTTCAACATTCCACATTGAGTTTGTCAAAGAGTTTTTTGAAAAACTGTGGAATGAAGGTAAATTAGTAGAAAAAGAAGTCGACATTCTATTCTGTAAGCAATGCGATAAGCACCTTTATGAAGCTTATGTGAGAGGTAATTGTCCACATTGTGATGAATTATCAGATGGCAACGCTTGTGAAAAATGTGGTAGACCTAATTTGTGTATAGATTTATTAAACCCAACTTGTAAATGTTGTGGTAGCGAACCAGAGAAATCTAAAATTAAACAACTATTTTTCCCATTAAGTAATTATAAAACACAATTAAAACAGTACTACAAAGAATTAAAAATAGGGCCACATCTAACGGCATTATGTGAGAGAATGCTAGATGAAGATTTTCCTGATATTCCTATTTCACATGTATCTGATTGGGGAATTCCAGTTCCGGTAGAAGGATATGAAAATCAAACTATATATGTATGGTTTGAAATGGCACCTGGATATTTATCTGCGACAAACGAATTAATTCAGGATAAAAACCTTTCGTATACGTTAAGGGATTTTTGGAATAATCAAGATACGACTATCATTAATTTCTTTGGATATGATAATGGCTATTTCCATTCAGTGCTTTTCCCAGCTATTTGGCTAGCATATAGTGAAGATATAACTCTTCCTAAAACAATGATAACAAATGAATTTTATCAACTAGAGGGTCTTAAGTTTTCAACAAGTAGGGGACATGCTGTATGGGGCAAAGAATTATTAGAAAATGCTTCACATGATGTTGTAAGGTATTATTTATCTTATAGTAGACCGGAAACAGTTGAAACAAACTTCACTATGGAAGAATTTAATCATATTGTAGATACGAACTTAAACCAAGAATGGGAATCATGGTTACATGATTTAAAATGCAAGTTAGAAGCTGAGTCTCCAAATGGTGCTCCAGAATTAGAGACACTATCAGGTAACTATTTAATGTATTATCAACATGTAAATCGAATTATGAATGAAATTATGAATGCATATGAACCAAATACATTTTCACCGCAAAAGGTAGTTAGATTATTAAATGAATTAGTCAGAATTGCTAAAAAATTCTCGGCAGGAGAAGAATTTTTAACGGTATTAAAGAATAATCAACAAAGAAGAAATACTGCTATTGCACTAGAATTATATACTGCAAAAATTTTAGCATTATTTTCTAGCCCAATCATGCCTACATTTGGTAAAATGCTATGGGGGGATTTGGGATTTAATGTTGACATGCAGTTGGATGAGGAAGTAAGCTTTTTGCCTGCTGGACAGAAAGTGGATCTTCAAGAGAATTATTTTTCAAAAACAAACGACAGTTTTTATCTTCAGAATATTTGATAATATGAGGGGGGTAGTACTTACCTCCTCATATTTCCTAATAAAAAATATATAGGGAGCTCAAATTATGAAAGAGAAAATAAAAATTGGAGTAGTAGGCCCTTTTTCAGGTCCTAGGTCTGTATACGGACAAATGTTAATTGAGGGTGTAAATCGTGCGAAGCTAAATTATGCTGGTAACATCGAATGGGTTTATCAAGATGATAAAGGAGATCCAAATACCATCAAAGATATTTCTAAAAAAATGATTGAATCAGGGGTTGTTGCTGTAATTGGACACTTTAATAGTGCATGTGCTTTAAAAGCAATACCGTTTTATTCCAAGGCGAAAATTCCATTCTTAGTTCCTGCATCGACTAATTTAGACGTTACGCTTAATAACGAGGAATTAGTATTTAGGTTTTGTTCTAATGATTTGGTACAAGCTGAAACTGTTATTAATTTTTTGAAAACTAAAGATATTCAAACGATTAAGGCAGTTTCTGATGAAACATTTTACGGGAAAAGCCTAGCAGATTTACTGTATCAAAGTGCAAATTCTTCATTTAAAGAAGTTACTAGAATTGAAGATTTTAATAGTGAAAATAATAAGCATAGCGATGCAATATTCTTTGCTGGGACACACTTTAACTCCGCAACTTATCTAAGGGAACTGAGGATGAGAGGGTATAAAGGAATTTTTATAGCTTCAGATGATTCTTATGTAGATGAATTTATAGAATTAGCCCAAGATTATTCTAACGATGCTTTTACCATAAAAGCAAAAGAGGATTATGTAGAAACATCATTTCTTGCAGCTTCGTATCTATTAGAATGTATTGAATCTAATGTAGAAAATTTAATTAATGAATTAGCAACAGGTAATTCTACAATTAAATTTTCAAGCAATGGAGATCGTTTAGGAGCTTCATGGATAATTGCACAAGTTATTGATAAATCTTTTGTTGAGGTGAATTATCATAAAACATTCAGCTGATGTAGTTATTATTGGCGGCGGCATTATTGGTGCAGCTATACAGTATTATTTAACCAAGCAAAATATTACAAATACAATTTTATTAGAGAAAAATTCCTTTAGTAGTGGATCAACAGGCCAATCCGGAGGTTTTATAAGGGTCTATCATAATGATCCTTATCTAACTGAAATAGCAAAAGAAGGAATAAATGATTTTTTTAGTATTAGTGAAGAGGTTAAATTTAAGCAGACTGGAATGTTATATGTTGAAAATGAAACACAACATATAAAAATGGAAAAGCAAATTGGAGAACTTAAAAAATCTGGACATAAAATTAGTATCCTTTCATCTGAAGTATTAAAGAAAGAATTTGAATTTATAAATTTGCCTAAAAACAGCTGTGTGGCTTACGAGGAACAAGCAGGGTACATTAGCCCATCGTTAGCCACGAATACATGGATTGAAACATCTAAAACTAAAGGTGCATTAGCTTGTGAAGGAATAGAAGTGAAAGGAATTTTAATGGATAATAACTGTGTTGTAGGTGTTAAAACCTCCTATGGGACTATACATTGTAAACATGTTGTTGTGGCAGCTGGAGCCTGGAGTGGAAATATATTAGATACTATAGGTATTAAAATTCCAGTAAGAAGTAAAATTATTCAAATTCATTTCTTTGATGGAATAGGACAAAAAGACCATCCAATTTTTATAGATGATAGTACTGGATTATATGGCAGACCTGATAATCTAGGTACTTCTCTAGTAGGATATCCAGTAGATAAGTATGATATTGATCCAGACAAAAAAATGTCAATTGACCCAAATGACTTAGAAAAAATGCTTCAAAATTCAAAAAGTAGATTGCTATATCTAAATAAAAACTTATTTATAGGTGGAAGAAGAAGCTTTGATGCATATACATCAGATAATCGAGGAATTATAGAACAATTTCCACAAGTAGAAGGTTTAATCGTTGCAACTGGCTGGAGTGGTGGTGGAGTAAAGTTGGCTCCTGGTATTGGTAAGAGAATAGCGAAAATGATTACTGGAGTATAGGGGGAGAAAAGACTATGAACAATCTCGAGAATATTGAAATTTTTGAAGCGACCTATGAAGATAGAGAGACTGTTATCAATTTAATTAGAATGTATATGGAATTCTATGAAAAGCCTGTGCGTGAAAAAAGTTCTTTAGATAAATTAGTAAATACTATAATAGAAAATAAAGATTTGGGATTATTCTATGTTTGTACGATTAATAAAGAGCCAATAGGATTTGCTACTTTATATACCACTTTCAGTACGTTAAGTATGGGAAGAGCATTGATTTTAAATGATTTATTTGTTATCCCTGATTATAGAAAATTGGGTATTGGGGATATGTTATTTAATACTTGTAAAAAGTACGTCCAAGACAATAATTATGCATATATGGAATGGGTTACCGCAAAAGATAATATAGTTGCCCAAAATTTCTATAAAAAACAAAAAGCAAATAAGAGTGATTGGATTGTTTACAGTATTTAAATAACAATCTAATAGTATTTAGGGCGGGTATAACAGAACATTTTCAATGTGCAATTTTGTTATGTATTTTCCAAATCCCTTTCTTTAAACAAGTTAAAACAAATTTAAGGTCAAACAACCGATATAAGAAAGAAGGAATGTATAATGCCAATTCAATTTATATTTATAGTACTATTGGCGCTGACTCTTTGTGGGGAAGGTATGTTAACAGTAACTCTAACCTGGACAATTTTGGATAAAGGGGGATCAGTTACTCATTTAGGAATTATATTAACATTAATGAGTTTGTTACCATTCTTTATGCAAAAATATTCGAAAAGTCTTAAGATGTGGTTAACAAAAAGTCCATTGTTAATTTTCTCTGGTGTCCGTTGCATCGGTATTATTCTGATTATAATAAGTCTTTTGAATAGTGATCATATTAATGTTTTTACTTTATATATTTTTGCAGGTGTTTTTTCTATTATTTTATTTTTATCTACGCAAAGCTTGGAAACTTATATGTCTCAAATGGTATTATCAGGAGAAATTCCAGCAGGAAAGGCTTCAAATATGTTACAAACTGCAATACAAATTGGAGCATTTGGTGGGAACGCAATAGCAGGCTTTATGATGAATGTAGGTGGATTTAATAATGTACTTTATGGTTTAGCATTCTCTTTAGGTATTGGGGTATTTTTACCTCTTCTAATGCCGCTATTAAAAAGTAAAGATGTTCAGCAAAATAAAAAACCTGTATCAAATCATATTGAAAAAATAAATCCAATAGATAATTCAAAAATATTATGGATTACAATTACTGGTATTGCTGTTTTAACAATACAACTTGCATCATTTAATTTTTTAGTACCAATTTTATTTCACGATGTATATCGTTGGGATCCTATGCAGTATGGATTTGTTAGTGCTGCAGCAGGTTTAGGGGCTTTATTAGCTACACTTGTTGGGAAATTTGAAAAATTTATTCCAAGGTCAATTTTTCTATTAATTGCTGTTTTTGATATTACTTTAGGATTAGTGCATTCCTGGTATTTAGCAATTGCCGTTTCATTTATGCTTGGTTTTGTTTTTAATCGTTCACGTATCAATCAAAGAACTGTCATGTTTGACTTTATTAAAACAAAAGAAGAAACGGTTATTTGGTCTAGTCGATCTACACTAGCATTCCAGTTTACCAAAGCCGCTTTACCTTTATCGTTAGCATTACCTATTCAATGGATTGGGATTATGAATGCAGGTCATCTTTTTGGAGTGATAGGTACGGTTGTTGCTGCTACTATGATGGTAATTTATCTTAACGAACTAAATCATAGAAAAAAAATAGAAGTTTTACAACAAGAAGTTGCTCCAAAATCATTTTAATAGCAGCGTATTAAATGAAAAGAATAGCTAATGAAGTAAATTTTATAACGTCGAAACAACGTATAAATAACTATGTAGAAATGATTACTGTATTATACAGTAATCATTTCTTTTAGTTCGCCTTTAATTATAATTAAAATAGTCAATATCATTTCCTAATTCCAATTCAAATAAGCAATTAAATTTCAACTACTCTATTAGTAGATTTCTCAAATGAAACAATATCCACATTAATTCTTTATATAGATATGAGAGTATTAGTTCCATTTTACTATGCATTTTGTGTAGTAATGTATTTATATTATGTTTTAGAGTTGTGAATTAAACTTAATTTATATTGTCAAAAAACTACACCCAAATTGTTAGGAGTGTAGTTTTTTGTTATGGTGTTTATTATTAGGAAAAGTCGCTTATAACCTTAATTATCTGTCAAATCATAATTAGTATTTGTTTTGAATATTATAAGATTAGATATTATTTGAGCTACAGAAATATAATTATCAACAAATTCTTCTAATTCTCTCAAATCAGTTATTATAATTTTAGCAATAAAGTCAGTCTTTCCTGTAACTCTATAACAAAATTCAATATTTGTTTCAAGCTGTATACAATCCATAAATTCCTGGAACTGTCCTTCTTTTACTTTTATTTCTAATATTGCTTGTAAAGAATTTGTAGTTGTTTCCTTATTGCTATTTTCCGTTCCAATCATGTTAGTGGATTTAGTTTGAATAACGGTATTTTTCATTTGATAAAAAATCCTTTCAAATTAGTTTCGAATAGAAAAAATATAACCTTTTTCCATTACAGGTGAAATGGTAAGTCGACGTAGGGTTTAGTATTATAAAGTTATTCAGATATGGATATGAAATATTATAGGATAAAAAATTTTAAAAGGAGGAATTTATATTATGAAAAAAACATCGGATGATCAAAAGTTATTGAGTATCTATTTTCAACAAATTGTAAAAGCAATTATACTCATGAAATAGTATAACATTCTATCATTCATTAAGAAGTATATTTTTGAAAAAATTTAATAGATTTTGGTAATTATAATAGTTTTCCAAACGCTAAAGAGCAATTATATAAAACTGAAAATATTGAGAAATAAGAAAAGTTAGTCACTTGATATTGGATTTATTACGCGAAATGTTATAATACATATATAAGCATTATTTAAAAAAGCAACTCGAACCCCAATCCGAGTTGCTTTTTTATTATCTGTTTAATTATAAAATAACAACTAATTGAGTTGTTATTTTATAATATGTGATTGTTTGAAAATTGAATTTTTATATGCAATATTGCATATAAAATCTTTTGTATAACATGTTATAATTTTGTTAGTAAATTATTCATCCATTAATTTACTGCTATTCATATCAACAGATATGAAAACCCTAAATTTATAAATAAAAAGAGAAGAACTATGGTGGGTTCTTCTCTTTTTATTTATAATTATTTATTACTTTTAAAAAAAGTATATAGAATCTCAGTCATTTTAAGTTTGCTAATAACCATTTTCAAGTATTAGAATATTTAGCGAGTTTGTATTCTAATCAAGTTTTTTTGTACAAGTAGCAGATATAAAAATTCAATTAAAATATGACATGCATAGTGAGAAATTTTTAAGTTGAAGTATGTGAGAATAATGATTATACCTATAGAATAGGTTTAGATGGAACAAATACATGATTTTTATTTATTTGTTGCAAATTTAATAGATCTTTAAAAATGAAGTTTATTTTTAAGGTATTGATTATTGTGATTCTGTAAAATTAGAAAAACTAATATGCCACTTATACGTGCATTTGATTAGCAGTCTTATTTGTTTTCCTACTATTCTCCACTTGTTTATGAATATTTGATAAAAGAAATTAAAGAATTAACAAGGCAATCATCGTAGCAGTTTAATTTTTTGCAGAAAAACGGACAAACATCCTATAGAAATGAGAAGAAAACAATCTTATTATCCTAGGGCATTGTGTAAAATTTTAATTTGTCCCACATTTGTGTATCTTAATTTTAATAATATATTATTAATTGTTTATATTCATATCTGGTATTTAAGACTTAGGGATTTGCTAGCTTATTAAGGCTATATCTGATTAAAGATTAGAATGAATTTGAAATAAATGGGGTGCTTGTGAAAATTCAGGTGTACAAAAACGAAACCTTTATTTCATAGCAAGTAGGAAGAATAAGCGTATAAGCATGCTCTTAAAAAAGCTAGATTTTTATGAGTGAAGTGTCTGTATAAAATAACATATGTCTA
The DNA here is from genome assembly GCF_052947655.1 of Bacillus pretiosus. Taxonomy (NCBI): domain Bacteria; kingdom Bacillati; phylum Bacillota; class Bacilli; order Caryophanales; family Bacillaceae; genus Bacillus; species Bacillus pretiosus. The sequence continues at coordinate 66,844 of NZ_JBRFUV010000002.1, forward strand.
TCTAGTTAAAAAATATTATCTTATTAGTGAGAAAATTAAGAAGGACCTGATGTATTAAATCAGGTCCTTAAATTAAAGCACTTGAAAACAAACTGTCACCATTATAATAACAATAAAGGGAATTTAATTCAATATGTTAAATGTTGAGAAATAAACGATAATAATTCCATTTTATCGTAAATAAAAGAGTACTTACTTCTCATAAGTATTGCCACAATAGGTAAAGTGATCATACCAGCAATAATTAGACGCCTGTGAATCTGCATCACTATTTAAATTTTTACCAGAGAGCAATTTATTTAATTGGAAGAAAAAAAGAAGGGCCTATTTGACTCCTTCCTTTTTCTCATACATACATAACGCTTGTTGACAACTTATGAAATAATAGCATTCATCGCTATTAAAATATAACACTAAAAGTAATTAAATAGATATGTAATTATGCATTCATCGTGCTATTTCATGAATGGGAACAAAACTATTTATCTCTTTCGGGTTGGGAAATAAATAGACTCAGGTATACTTAAGGTAAAAACACCTGATTATTGATTGCTGGTTAAACCATATTTCTACATATCTGAAACAAATTATTTCACTGGATTGCATGTTAAAGAGGGGCAGGGCTTTATGAAATGTAGATTGTTCCTTAGTTTCTTGCTCGTGATTTTACTAGTAGGATGCATCGGAAAAGAATTCACGTTATATACGATTCCAAAAGGGGGATTAGTCAGTGCCCCCAAAGACACGCTCCGTTTACGGTTTCCTATCCTACTAAATTATCATTCTAAGTAGATTCCTTCTCTTTCAAACAATTCCATTTAATAAAGTTAATTCCGCCATACGTATCGCGTGGCATGGTAAAGGGGAGCATATATATGGATGCAATCATTGAAAAAATCAGGAAAAAATAATTGTGTTCTTAGTGAGATGTAACATAGTACCAATTTTTTTATTTTCATTATATCTCTAAAGATACTATTAAAATCGTCTTCATTTGGTTTTACATCATTGGGCGAGTAAATAAATCCAGAAAAGTTGTCTATTAGGCCACGATAAGTATAGAAGAAAACTGAAGCATTTTTCTTCCCATAGTGGACAATTACATCTCCTCCCCCCCTTTGATGTAGCTTTAAATTTTGGAGGCAAATGAATTTGGTTATTATCATAGGATACATTAGGGATTAAGTTTTTATGTTCTATAAGTTCTATAACTTGTTTTCGATCGTCTTTGTAAATTAAAAAATCTAATTATATATATATATTTGTAAAGGGGGTATATATCCAAATAATTATTATGATTAATTGAATAATTAAAGGGTGGGTTACATTAGAATCCCTTGTTAAAAAAGTATATCCAGAGCCAGACTTAAGAAAAGCATTACGTGCAAAAAGTGTCAATAAGGGTGAAGTAATAGAGGTAACTGGGAAAGTTGGCTCTTGGTATGAAGTGAATTATCAAGGAGAAAAAGGATATGTACGTATTCATGATGCCATTATTTTTGATCAGGAGGCCAAAAGTTCACTTACTTTGCTTGATGGAAAAGTAAAAATATTTGAAGGTGTATTAGATTATTTAAAAAGTGACGAACCAGTCATAAATAACACGATTAAAATTTTAGAAGAAGAAGAACAGCGTTGGTTAGATGATGCAGAGACCTGGGAAAGTATTTCTAGTAACATAAACAATGCAAAGCAAGATGCACAGTATAAAATGCAATTGATGAAAGAATCACATGATAAATTGCAAGAACTAGTAAATGCAATGAAAGGTGACATTAAAAATTTAACGGTCACTCAAAGAAAAGAGCTATTTAAACTGCTTGGAAATACGGGAAAAGATGCTCTGGCGTATGGAAAAGAGTGGATGGGGTTTAGTGCTGATGTATATGTATCTATCCTGCAATATTATACATCCCTATATCAAAGCTACGCTTGGTATTACCAAACATTAGATGTGGTTGCAATAAAAGCAATTGAAACACAAAATGAGATTAATAAAGGACTTCGTCAAATCGAGGAAAATCATCGTAAGTTAGCTGAAGGGCTTTCTGGTGTTGTTAAAGATTTAGGACCAGTTGTAGATAGTTCTATTCGCCTAAAACATTCTGTAGATATAGCGAAACCTGCTATGGAGGAACTTGTACAAGTAACACGAAAAAACGCCCCAATCATTGCGCAAGATTTACAAGCATTGGATGCCAAAGTCCCAGGATTCTACACAGATTTCAATATGGGAATAGATCTTGCAAATATCTTTATGGACTCGGCTAATAAAATAGCAAGTCATAAAATTGATATTCCTGCGGCTGCCATCAATGTTGGAAATATTGACTTGAGTAATGCACTACGCGATTTAGGTGGCGATCCATCTAGGTTATATGATCGGAAGAATGATGGAGATTTATCATTCGTGTTAGGTATGACGCCTATAATTGGTACAGGAAAAGAAATTGGACAACTCATCAAAGGTGAAGACTTAGTAACAGGTCAAAAATACGGTCCAGAAGATTATGCGTGGGGTACACTGGCTGCCGTATCTGGTGGTACAACACGAGTTGTTGGTAAAGTTGTTGGAAAGATTGGTGACCTAGAAAAGAAAGCGAAAAATCTTGAAAAAGCAACACAAGGTACTTCAGGTATCGGATGGAGTATGCCAAGAGGTGGAGGGGTCATCAATGGTCGTAAATATTCTGAGCATGCTTTAGAAAGAATGGCTCCCGATACAATCCAAGTACGCGCTGAATTAGAGGCGCGCGCGAAAAGTAGAGGGCTTGTACCTGGTACACAGAAATTTAAAGAATTTGTGGATCCTAGAGGTATTACACCTTCTGTAGTAGAGGATATAATCAAAAATGGGACAAAAAAAGCTGGAAATAAACCTGATTCATGGGAATATACTGGACGTGACGCTAGAGTCATTACTAATGGTAAAGGTGATGTAGTAACCGTTGTCCCTTATTAAGGATAAAAGGAGCCATCGCGATGGGAATTATTTATGATGAATTGGAATTATTAGAGATTTTCTGCAATGAACCTAAGGTTATAGATGCTGATGCAAGTATATATAGTTACAAATCGACAGATACGTTAGGATATACCTTGGAATTATTTATATCTGTTTATGAAAACTATGTAAGCCTTGAATTGACGCATGAGAACTTAAAATCACTTATTTACGATATTGTAGTGGTTAATGTAAATAAAATAAAAGCTTGGGAAAATACTTTGAAAGTTTACGATGAAAGTGAAAAACAACTATTACAAGTTGCTTTTAAACCAAATTTTTCATTACAGACTAAGTTTTAAAATAATAAAAAGGGTCATTTTCTTGATCCTTTTTATTTTATGTTTAAGACCTAGAACACCTTACATACCCTGAACATGATATAAAAAAGTGAGGCATAACCAAACTCCTTCTAACTCATTCGTCTGCATATTAAGTTATATTTACCGTAATAATGAAGTTTTATTACCAAGTGCTCCAAATAGGACTTGGTATGAAGCGAATATAAATTATATATCAGGCTATCGAGGAAATGATAGAATTATTTATTCCAGTGATGGATTATTGTATAAAACTTCTGATCATTATAAAACGTTTACAGAAGTAAAATAGGAAATAGAGGGATTAAATTTATGGAAATAGTAAAATTGGATGGAAGAAAATTCACTAGTAAAGAAGTATTGCACCAAACATTAAAAAAACAATTAGATTTCCCTAGTTTTTATGGGGAAAATGCAGATGCTTTGTGGGACTGTTTAACTGGATTTATAGGTCTTCCTATAACAATAGAATGGGAATTTTTCGAGAGTACTCAAGAAATGTTAGGACCTTATGCGGATTTAATTTTAAAAATATTTCAGGATGCACAAAATGAAATGCCAGGTAATTTCTATATTGTTGTAAAATAATTTAAAGAGCCTTAGGTAAACATAAAAACCGTGAAAATATTTAATTTCTACGGGTTTTATTTTATCAATTAGATTTTCTTTCATAGTGGCCCCTCATACCTCGAAGCTGCTCGGTTCTCCAAGGGGGAACAAGGAGAAAATCTAATGTCATATATAGTATTGACGGAATATTTAGTTTTATTAGTAAGGAATGACGTTTAACTCAATGCATAGCCAATGATCAAAGTTAGTGTTAAAAACACTGATAATAAAAGTGTTAGTAGAACTGTCGCTATGCTTCTAAGCATAGCAACCCAATTATCTATTTTAGAAAATCCTTTCATACCAGCAAAAAAAGTTCCTATTGTTAAAACTAGTAAAAAAATAAAGGATGAATAGGTTGCGAATTCATAATAAATAATTTCGTTTCAGATGAGGCTATCGAACCAATTTCAAGATATAAGAGGAATAAACCAATGCAAATAAAAGAAAAAATAAAGGACCATAGATTAATGTTATGTTTCATTGCTTTCTCCTATGTAATTAAAATATTTACATTTGATTTTACTGGAAAATTAAAGAAAAAGATAGCGATTATAAATTGAAATGAATTTTTTAACAAAATAATCCTTTTACGAAGAAAGGGCAAAGAGTAACTCTTACCTTACTCTTCCGCTATATAATACACAAAACAAGTATAGATGTACAGAACAAGAAATTCCAGTATGATTATTTTAATATATAAAATTAACTTGTTATAACAGAAATAAACATCAGGAATTAAATTACAAATGTTGGTTTATTAATGAATTTCAATGATAGGATCGAAAGTGATAAATAATAAAGTAATATTATAATAATAAAATATGAAATATTGCATATTATATTGAAGTAGAAATTTACAAGTAGGAAGCGAGGAATAACAATGGGACTAGGAAACCGTGGGATGGGATGGTATTTGAAATGCTTATCAATTTAGCAAACGAAATGTATCAAAGAGGGGGCGTGACGCTTCTCGACAAGTGTCCGACTCCTGTGAAGGTGTTATTTTCGAATTTCCCCAAAAAAGTACGCTATTCTATGCAAATGACGTCCTAGATGAAAACACCGCATATCATTTTAAGAAAAGGTATTTAGAAAACGAAAAATCAACTCATCCGGCTGACGCGCCATTTCCCCTGTACAAGGATTCTCCCACCACAGAACGATAAAATTATTGAAGAGAATTATGAGCCTTACTTGACGAAACCAATGATAGGAAATTCATGTTGAGATATACATATTCATTATTGAAATTAGTAATAATAAAATGTATTATTGAAAAGCACTATTTATAATTCAAGTAATCAAGGCTATGTATCCACAATAATTTGAACATTCAGAAATTATAATATTATCTAAAAATGAGGTGAGATTAATAGAAAAAGTACATATTAAATGGTATGGATTGTATAGTTTAAATGATTTTTATAGTAGAGAAGAAGCTTTTAAGAAGGGAATATTTGCAATCTCTAGAGTATATGCTAAAAATGAAACATTGATCTACATAGGAAAAACCAAAAGAAGCTTTATACAAAAGATAAGGGAACTTAATAAGGATTGGACTTTTGATGAAAGCGAATTAAAGATTACATTAGGAATAATAGAGTTTCCTAGTGGTGAAAGTTACTCTGAAAAAAAGGTAAAAGAGATAAAATCCCTTCTGATTTTACGACATACCCCAGTAGAAAACAACACATCTTTATTGTACCATAGAGGGCAGTTTAATTTAAAAATTATAAATAAGGGAAGAAGGGGCTTAATTGTTAAAAAGATTTCTACAGGAGATCTAATGTGGACGTAATTGGAATCATCTTTGAATAAAATTGAAGGTTTCTTACGAACAGGAGTTTATCAATTTTTAATGTATTAAAATATTTTTGAATAACATATGTCAGATGCTTGAATCAACACAAATTTTATTATGATATGAAATCTTGTATGGGAATTATGATTTATTTCCATCGTTTAATAAAAATATTAAGAATTATAAGAATAATGCATAAAGATTAGAAGAGAAAATAAACTCGGGGGTTTAAAAAATGGGACAAGTAAGCAGGTTTCAAGAAAAACAACAAAATCGTCGTAAAAAGGTGGTTTTTAATATTGCATTTACTTTGGTATTAGTGACAGTTGGTATAGTGACATACCAGTTGTTTTCCCCTTCTGATACATCAAAGAAAGCAATTGCTCAAGAAAAGAAAGCAACAAAGATAGAAGAGAAGAAACGTAAAGAGAAAGAAGCAGCGCAGTTAGAAGAGAAGAAACGTAAAGAGAAAGAAGCAGTACAGTTAGAAGAGAAGGAACGTGAGGAGAAGGAAGCAGCGCAGTTAGAAGAGAAGGAACGTGAGGAGAAAGAAGCAGCGCAGTTAGAAGAGAAGGAACGTGAGGAGAAAGAAGCAGCACTGTTAGAAGAGAAGAAAAATGAAGAGAAAGAAGCAGCACAGTTAGAAGGGAAACAAAAAGCAGAAAAATCAGTAAAAACGAGCGGAAATGAAAATAAAGAGGGAGAAAAAACGGCATCTCAAGAAAAGGGTTCTCAACCTAATCCTTCTTGGAAGCCAATTGGTACAGAGCAAGGAGCAAAACCTGAAATGAAATTTAAAGAAGGAACAGTAGATTGGAGTGAGATGAAAAAAGCAATTTCTTATGCTGTTGATGTTCCAGAGAGCCAATTGATTTTCGATTTTATTGGGAATAATGGTAATAATAAAGCCTACGGTAATGTACGAGATAAGCAAAGTAATAAAAAATATAAGGTTGATATTGATTGGATAGAGAATCAGGGGTGGAAACCAGCATCTGTTCAAGTGGTAAAATAAATAATAGAAATGTAATTATGTGTTTAAAAGTTTACTTTTGTAAAAACTCAAAAAAGAGTCCGTATCAATCAGGACTCTTTTTGTTATGTTGACAGCATTAATTACTTGGACTCATTTGTTAGATCCTGATGCGGACAAACTTTGATGACTGATAAAGTCCCAACTCGTGTGAGTGTTCATCGGCTAACCAAAGAACAAAAAAACGATTACAGGATCAAGTTGTACGAGAAAAAAAGAAAGGAATGAAATATTCTCTTCGTAGTAAACGACTTAGTGGTATCAATGTTTATATGACCAACACTCCTGTAGATATTGTTCCGATGGAACAAGTACATGATTGGTATTCTTTACGATGGCAAATTGAACTTATTTTTAAAACATGGAAATCATTTTTTCGTATTCATCACTGTAATTCTGTAAAATTAGAACGATTAGAATGTCATTTATATGGACAATTAATTAGCATCCTTCTTTGTTCCTCCACCATGTTTCAAATACGCCAATTACTCCTCATCAAGAAGAAACGAGAATTAAGTGAATATAAAGCGATTTATATCATCAAAGATTATTTTTCACTTATTTATCAACCTTTACAAAAAGACACCCAAGAATTAACAAAGGTTCTCCTTCGTCTGTTTAACCTCCTACAGCACAACGGACGAAAATCTCATCAATATGAAAAAAAGAAAGTCTTTGATATTTTGGGTGTTGTTTATGAGTATACCACTTCTACTCATCAGGTAGCATAGTAAAAAAATTGAAGTCCGCCAGGGTTTATTTGATATGCCCACTTTTATAAAATCTATAAAAGATAATAAAAAACTATATGGGAAGACCGTATTTTGTATAAAAATATACCTTAAGTTGATGGATGTGTGGTAATACCCCATATAGTTTAGATAAAACGAGTTCAAATGATATAAAGGTTTCTCACTTTGGAAATCAACGTGAGTCATTGCATCTTTATCTAGACGTAGTGGGATACAAAAGTTTGAACTGCAACAATTGCATGGGGATATTTATTGTATTATCTGAACTACGCGGGAAATAAATGGCATAGATACATTCGGGAATATCGCTTCCTCCAACTGAAAAGGCAGGCTAATCAAAAGAAAGAGAAATGATTATATGAAAACATCACTTCTCTTTCTTTGTATTTATGAGTGGTTCCAAAAAGATGGAATGGTTGCCGTACCCCATAAATGATTACTTTTTCATCCATGCATCTACTAATTTTTTATTCTTTTTTATCCATTTTTCAGCGGCCTGTTCAGGATCATTCGACTCATTAATCATGGTCATCAACGTTCCGAGTTGCTCATCGGTCATGTTCCAGTTAGCAAAATACTTTATAAGCTCTGGATAATCTTTTTCAAATCCTTTACGAACAGAGTAATAAATATCATCTTTTTCTCCATACACCTTTTTAGGATCTTTTAAATATTTAAGATCAAACTCTGAAAAAGCCCAATGTGGATTCCATAATGTTACTGCAATGGGTTTCTTTTGACTATATGCTTTTTTTAATTCACTCATCATAGCGGCTTCTGAAGATTGAACAAGATTTAGCCCTATCCCATATTTGTGTATCGCCTTATCTGTTAAGCCCATTAAACTGCTACCAGGTTCAATACCAATGATTTTGTTGTTAAATTTATCTTTATTTGCATTCAAATCCTCAATACTATTGATATCTGTCATGTATGAAGGAACAACTAAACCAAGACCAGTACCTTTATACCACGCTGACTTTATTACAACATCATCTTTATATTTTTCATATAATGGCTTATCAGTAATTGGTAGCCAGACCTCTAAGTTGGCGTCCACATCTCCTCGTGCTACCCCGGTCCAAACGGCTGCCTTTTCTAAATATAATAATTCAACTTTATAACCTTTTTGCTCAAGTAATACTTTCCACATATTTGCTGTAGCTATGTTTTCTTTCCAACTCGTTACACCAATTTTAATTTTTCCCTTTGCATTACTGTTCACGCCACTACAAGAAGTAGTAATTATGCTAATTAATAATAGTATGCACAGAAGCCATATTTTTTTCTTCATCAAGCTCCTCCTAGTCTCTATGATTAGATATTTCTTCTTTAATTAACGCAGAAAATTATTTCAGTAAAGCTAAATACTTTATAATTATAAATAAATATTTTATAATTATAACTATCAATAATATAAACTAACTATTAATAGCTTAACAAAAAAATAAAAAAAAGTCTTTGATGAACGATTGTAATGTACTATTTGGTTTAAAAATAGTTACAGTATTTGTATAGAGTCAAAGAAAAGGAGTGACAGAATGAAAGAAACGAAATTACGTGTTGAAAACGTTACAAAAGTATTTGGAAAGAATCCTTCTAAAGGAATCGCTTTACTAGAAGAGGGAAAAAGCAAAGCTGATATATTAAAAGAAACTGGTATGAATATTGGCGTGAACCAGGCAAAATTCGATGTTTATGCTGGTGAAATATTTGTCATTATGGGATTATCCGGTAGTGGGAAATCTACACTTGTTCGCATGTTAAATCAGTTAATCAAACCGACTTCTGGCCATATATATATTGATGGTGAAGATATCGCAACAATGGGAAAAGAATCTCTTCGAAAAGTAAGAAGAAACAAAATGAGTATGGTATTTCAAAAATTCGCCTTATTCCCTCATCGAACGGTTTTACAAAATGTTGCATATGGTTTAGAAATACAAAAAGTATCAAAAGAAGAACGAGAAACAAAAGCGTTAGAATCTCTAAAATTAGTAGGTCTAGAAAATAATAAAGACAGTTATCCGGAACAACTTAGCGGTGGTATGCAGCAGCGTGTTGGTATCGCAAGAGCACTAACAAATAATCCAGATGTCCTACTGATGGATGAATCATTTAGTGCGTTAGATCCGATTATTCGAAAAGAAATGCAAAATGAATTATTAGAACTGCAAGATAAAATGAAAAAAACGATTATTTTTATTACACACGATCTAGATGAAGCACTCCGAATTGGTGATCGTATTGCTTTAATGAAAGACGGAGAAATTGTTCAAATTGGAACACCAGAAGAAATTATGGTGAGCCCTGCAAATGAATTTGTAGAGCAATTTGTTGCTGATGTAAATTTAGGAAAAGTTTTAACCTCTGAATCCATTATGAAAAGACCGGAAACCTTATTAATTGATCGCGGTCCACGTGTTGCACTCCAAATCATGAAAAATGCTAGTGTTTCTAGCGTATATGTAGTGAATAAGAAACATGAGTTTTTAGGTGTCTTAACTGCTGATAATGCTAGTAAAGCTGTTAAAAGACAGGTTCCGATAGCGGATTTATTAGTAACAGACATTCCTCCAGTTTATTTAGATACTCTATTAGAAGAAATGTATATAAAAATGGTTAAGGCAAAGTTACCTCTTCCTGTTCTAGATGATAAACATAGATTACGAGGGATAATAAAGCGTGAAAGTATTATTCAAGCTTTAGCAGGAAATATAGAGGAAGAGGTGAATGATAATGAATAGTATTCCACGGATTCCTTTAGGAGAATGGGTTGATACACTTGTTACAAGTTTGTATCAGCATTTCGAAGGGTTTTTCAAAGGATTTTCTTTTATTATCGGAGGATTTGTTGATTTATTAACAAATCTATTAATATTTATCCCAGCCATTATTTTTATTGCAATCACATGCCTATTAGTTTGGTACACCTCCCGTAAAATTTCACTTATAGTATTTTCTTTAATTGGATTTCTGTTTATCCTTAACGTTAACTATTGGGAACAGACCATGCAAACACTAGCGCTTGTCTTGACGTCTGTTATTATCTCTATCATTATAGGTATACCAATTGGGATTTTGGCATCTCAGAACGAAAGGTTTTCTAAATTTTTAAAACCAACTCTTGATTTTATGCAAACAATGCCTGCATTTGTTTATCTTATTCCGGCAATTACATTCTTTGGTGTTGGAGTAGTACCAGGTATTATTGCATCTGTTATTTTTGCAATGCCACCTACTATTCGCTTTACTGAGTTAGGGATTAGGCAAGTACCAGAAGATTTAATTGAAGCAGCTAATGCCTTTGGTTCAACATCGTCACAGAAACTATTCAAAGTACAGCTTCCACTTGCAACTGGAACAATCATGGCTGGTGTAAATCAGAGTATTATGCTTTCTCTATCAATGGTTGTCACTGCATCTCTTGTCGGTGCACCAGGTCTTGGCGTAGACGTTTATCGGTCGGTTACACAAGTTAATATAGGTATGGGCTTTGAAGCAGGCCTTGCTATTGTAGTAATTGCAATTATATTAGATCGAATTACACAAGGTTTTCATAAAAAATAATTATAATGTACATACTAAAAGTTATCATTTGAAACCGTGAGAAATTTATTGCTTAAAGCTGGTGCAAGTAAGGTAATATTAGTTGGTATTATCCCTTTTAAGTAGACAGTGTAAAAAGACTACATTCTTAATGTGGAATGTTACACTATACTTGAAGGGATATTTTAATGGCAAAAAAAGAACAACATTTCAAAAATATGCAGAGACATTTAAAAGGAAAGAGAAAAAATATGGAGGATAAACCAAAATGAATGATTTTCATATATATGAAGAACAAGCGGATGTACTTAGAAATATTGCACACCCTGTCCGACTTCAATTACTTCAGGAACTGATACGAAGAGATGGTTGTACTGTGACCGAACTATATCATATGTTGAAAATTCCCCAAGCCACTACTTCTCAACACCTTGCAAAATTGAAAAGAGCTCGTATTGTGAGAAGTATTAATCAAGGAACAGTGAAAACATATCAGGTATGTCATGAACAGATACATCCAATTGTTAATATATTAATGAATACAAGATAGACGAAGAGTAATTTCAATTTCTATTAATGTTTCATGAAGTACTGGATATCTAACCAAATTAGTATGGCGGGGATTAAATTTATTTAAAATTAGGAATAATAAATCTTAATTCTATCAATTTACTATATATTACATTTATGTAAGTGTTGTTATAAGGACGTTTTTTAAAACTTTCCCCTAATAAAGTTTTGAAAGAGTTGTCTCAGTATTCTCCATGTTGTAAATATGCCAAGAAAAAGAGAATCCATTTGGGTTCTCTTTTTCTTTTAAATTTGAGTCCTTAACCTCAAATTTAAAATACGCAGTAATAATTGTGATAATTTAACAGAAAAATCATCTTAACATACAGCAAATACAAAAAAGACCGGATATAATATCCGGTCTTTACTTATTATTGATTAATTGGATTTTCACAATATTTCTTTGCAATTGCACTTGCCATATCAATTGCCCTTTGTAGAGTAGCGTGTTTAGAACTAAAATCATAAGGCTCAAATCCAAATTCTTCATAAATTTCAAAGGAGATGCTTGTTACAAGTCTATACTTTGAAGGGATAGCTTCATTATCAATTGTTAAATGGAAATCATAACGATCATCAAAACATAATAGTTCAACTTTGAATGTATTATGTGTGCTTGCTTGGCGAAATTGATAATACTCAACTGGATATAAATAATCACCTTCATTTTTGTAGTTAAAGTCTTTAAAAAAAATCTTAATCAACGCCCCTCGTGTGTTTTTTTGGATATTTCCTATTTTTATCATAAACTCTTACCTATTACAAAGTACATAATTATTAGATTTATTATTTATAATTGTTTCAAAAACGATGGTTTTTGATAATCATAAAACGAACAAAATTTAATCTTTACAAATCGCTTAACTACGTTATCAAAACTATTATCAAAATCATATTAACTTTACCCCCCCTTTATGATAAAATTATCTTGTAAAGGTTAGGTGATTTCATGAATTCATACATTTATGGCTACGCAAGGGTAAGTACTCAACAACAAGATTTGATTCGTCAACTAGACATGCTTCAAAATTATAACTGTACTGAAATTTTAACTGAAAAAATAACAGGTACGAAAAGTGATCGTCCAGAGCTTACTCGATTAAAAGATAAAATTAGACCAGGTGATACATTAGTTGTTGAAAGCTTTTCTAGATTAGGAAGAAGTACCAAAGATTTAATTGAACTTGTTGATTTTTTTGAGAATAAGGGAGTTAAGCTAATTAGTATCAAAGAGCAATTTGATACTAATACACCTCAAGGGAAATTGATGTTAACAGTATTTCAAGCATTCAGCCAGTTTGAAAGAGACTTAATTTCTCAACGTACTCAAGAGGGACTTGAAAGTGCAAGAGCGAGGGGGAGAGTCGGTGGACGTCCTCGTGTTAAGGATAGCTTCATTCAAAGGGCATTAAAGTTATATGATTCTAAAGAATATAGCATACAAGAAATTGTAAACATGACAGGTATTAGTCAGGCTACGCTTTACCGATACATACGAAAAAATAAATAAACTGAAAAAGATGAATTTGCTTATATAAAGAATTACATTATAAAATAGTAAGAAGAATAGAAAGACAGGGAGAGGAAACCCATGTCCACAAAATTAGTAAATTTACGTATTGATTTCGCTTTTAAACAGTTATTCGGAACGAAGAGATTTTAACTGGATTTCTAAACGCTATCCTAGAAGAATCTTTAGATGTACCTATTGTATCTCTACAACTAGAAGATCCACATCTTCATAAATCTTATGAAGATGATAAGTTATCCATATTAGACTTATTAGCAACATTAGACAATGGCACGCAAGTGAATATAGAGATACAGCTTCGAAATACACATGATATGGTCAAGCGATCTTTATATTACTGGAGTAAACTCTATACGTCCCAAATGCAAGAAGGGATGCCGTATCGTTCGCTACGCAAAACAATTACCATTAACTTATTAGATTTTATATTATTCTCGCAGGATGATTCATTTCATACCGTAGGACAATTATGGAATCCCAAAAAGAAACAGATACTAAGTGATGATATTGAAATTCATTTTGTAGAAATTCCAAAATTGGTCAAACAATGGCATGAAGAAAAAGTAAATCCATGGGAAAATGTATTTGTTCGCTGGATGTTACTATTATCAGCACATGAAGATGAACATTTAACTCAAACATTGGAGGAGATTGCAATGAATCAAGATCCAATTTTACAAAAAGCGATGAATAAGTGGGAAAATATGAGCCATGACTCTTCTTTCCGAACAGCTTATGAAGCTCGTGAAAAGTTACTTCTAGATGAGCAAGCTAAGTTAGCACATGCTCGAGAAGATGGCTTAGAGGAAGGCATTGAAAAAGGTATTGAGAAAGGGAAAATTCAATTAATTCGTGGTATGCATAAAAATGGTATGCCATTAGAAGACATTGCGAAATTCACAGGTCTAAGTACAGAAGAAATACGAAAATTACTATTGTAATATGTATTATTACAAAAACTTTGCGAAAAATATCGCAAAGTTTTTTATTTAGTCCTTTAAACATCAACTCCTTAAAATATTTTCCCTTTTTTAGACAGTTTACTTTTAATTTATATTAGTGTGATTTTAAAGTAAGTTGTACTGTTTGTAAAAAGTTTGATTAAAAATCCTGTATAAGGCCTCACCATACATGTCCATCAATTTAAGAAATGTATACACCCAAAAAACAAAAAAAATGAGCTGATTTCTCAAGATAACTAACTGTAGAGAAAGAGAATTTTCATTTAGGGGGTACTTTTATGCTAGAAAAAAGGCTTAGAAGTTGAGTAGCTCAAAAATTAAATTAGGATAATCCGTAATTATATGCTAGACTTGGTTAACCATTTGATTTACTGTTTTCATGTCCTTTACGAGTGGGGGGGGTTGTTTCACAGAAAAAAGAAAAGCAGACTCCCATAAAAGAGCCTGCCTTCCCCACTTTGTAAAATTAAGCAGCTTTACGTACGTTTGAAGCTTGAGGTCCACGTTGACCTTGCTCCAAATCAAAAGTCACTGCTTGACCTTCTTCTAAAGTTTTGTAACCTTCGCCTTGAATCGCTGAGAAATGAACGAATACATCGTCTCCACCTTCACGTTCGATGAATCCGAAGCCTTTTTCGCCATTAAACCATTTTACATTACCTTTTTCCATTTGTATTGCCTCCTAGTGTGTAAACACACACAATGTAATACTATCCTTGCTCTCAGTGATCATAAAGGTGAAAAGTTACAAATCCGTTACACCGAACAAAAATAATTAATTTTAATAATAACATTTTTTGTAATAAATGTCAAGGTAAAGAAAAGACATTAAGCTCACTATTTCTTTATGATAATCATTGCCGTATATGGGGTATGTGTAGCAATGGAACAAAATCACGCAGCAAACACTAGCGGACATTCATTTTAAGGGTTATTTCGTATATTAGTGGACATAAAATAGCTATTTTGAATGACTTGATGTCCGCTAATGCTTGTTGTTTTATCCTGTTCCATTGCTATACATACCCCTGTTAGAAAATGAAACTTTATTCGATAGCCGTAAGTTCCGTGAAATGGGTGACATGGGTCGGTTGATGGAAGATCAATTTTTATCTTTGCTATCTTATGTTGCAGATCAAGAACGTAAAAAAATTCATCAGAGACAAGCGGAGGGAATTGCTGTAGCTAAATCTCAAGGGAAACATTTAGGACGTCCTCAGGTAAACCTTTCAACCCTAAGCAAACAACAAATGCATATAATAGTAGAAACTTATTCTACATGGAAAAGTGGAGAAATAACAGCTATCATGTTTATGCAAATGTTGGAGCTAAAGAAAAACATGTTTTATAAAATAATGAAGGAATATGAGGAAATAAAGTAGCATCGCTACTATGAGAAATCCTACTTTTTCTCTGGTTGTAAGAATCTTGAAGTTTTTGCATCAGAATAGTATTATGTATATCGAAAAAAATAAAAGACAACTCCAATTAAGAGTTGTCTTTTTGTGTAATAAAATTCCCAAAATATGAAGATATACAAGCGAATATAATACGTTATGGTTGATATTATAACAAAAATCGATAATATTGTGAATAAAAAGAATATTACGATTATTTTTTTGGGGTTTTAGTTAAAAATCTTCGAAAATAAACCTTTTATAAAGGTTTATTTTAAATATGATTATTGTATTTCGAGGGGCTCCTTATAAATCTTAGCTATATATTTTACAAAATCAATGACGGGATAGTGTATGAGTGAACGGTGCTGCGTAAAACGAACCCCTGCTTTTTCCATTTTCGAAATGAGTTGTTCAACTTCCAACTCTTTTTTTTGTATTCTATTATAATTTTGATATACAATGTTTTTCCATTGATAGGAAGAGCCGTGAAAATAACTCTCTCCTTTTACCATGTGACTAAATATAATTTCTATTTTTTCTCTACGTTGTTTTTCCTTCATATGCGCTTCCGTTGACTGCATGTTTATCGCCTCTTCCCTTTGTGTTGTATACTGTTTCACAAAATTCGGTCTAAATTATCATAGTCAATGTACATTGTTCTTGTTGGGAATTGTCGTTTAAGGCTATCTCATCAACTGTACTTGTTTTTCAAGCGCTTAATCTAATAAATTTGATCTTACATCTAAATAAGTTGATAGTGTGTATAAAATACTATCAATCTTTATTATAAAACGATTCTATATAGGCATGCACCTTTTTACACTCACCAAGATTTACAACATGACGAGTATGTTCATCCATGAATGTTATCCTCAGTATCCCTTTTTATATGAAAAAATCATATAAAAACATAGCGCTCTTAAGGAGTTTTTTTACAAATTTATTATGTTGGACTTAAAAAAAGGAAAGTAATATTTATTTGTAGAAAATTTTTAAGGATAAAAATGAATGTAAAAATAGGATGACTATCTATGATAAGAAAAGGGGGCACTTATATATGCTAACAAATGATTTAGATTTCCGATTAGAACCACGTTTAAAAGAACTGTATGAACAACATAAAATAAGAGCGCAGAAGATAGACTGGGGTTATCATGAGTTTTTACCATGGGATAAGGGAATGGACTTTAAAAGAGTTCCTTGGGATGAAAGTCAAGTTACTCTTCCTTCTGGCGTAATTACGGCTATTGAAACAGCTTTATTAACAGAAGTGAATTTACCATGGTTTACAACGTATTTATCTGCAACTTTTAAAGGATCCCTTTCTGTTATTACAGACTTTATTCATACCTGGACCTCAGAAGAGGATCAACATTCGAATTTATTGGAGACATATTTACTACTCACTCGAAGTGTGAATCCTAAACGAATACATGAATTAAGAAAGTCAGTCGTTGAGGGTGGATTTGAACCTGATTTTCACACACCAATCGAAGCAATGACATATACGACCCTACAAGAACTTGCAACGATGGTGTTTTACAATAATGTAGCTAAGGTTGCAAGTAAGCACGATCCAGATCTTGCTACATTATTACGCCGTCTTGCCAAAGATGAGACTCTTCATTATGCGTTTTATCGAGACGTCATTCGAACACATTTGGAATTAGAACCTAATTATTGCTATCATATTGCCAATGTGATTAAGAATTTTAAAATGCCAGGTGCCGTCATGCCTGATTTTGAAAATAGAATGGCTGTAATTGCAAAAGAAGCGAACTATGGACCACTACAATATTTTGATCAAGTACTTGATGTAGTAGTTGATTATTGGGGGTTAAAAGACTTACGACCAATTGCACCTTTAGCTGAAAAAGCAAGAATTGAGATTTTGGAATACCACACAAGATTGAAAAAAATACGGGATCGATTTGGTCGTTTTCAAGGGAAAGCTGATCTACGTTAATGAGTAGAGATTTCAGAATATAAGCGAGGACATTCCCATGCCCTTTATGGGAAATCTGACACACTCCCTATTGTTTTGGGGGTGTTTTCTACTTAATTTAATTTTTGTTAAAAATGTTATTGACGACAAAAATGATTTTATGATATTATAAAATATTTGATAAAAAATCAAATATATGTTAAGGTTAAGAAGGTTACCATATATGGAGGTGGATTATATGTTTCAAATTGGCGATAACATTGTTTATCCAATGCACGGAGCAGGTATAATTGAAGCCATAGAAGAAAAAGAATTCTCAGGGAAAAAACAACAGTATTATGTGATAAAAATGTCAATCCGTAATATGCAAGTAATGATTCCTACGGGAAAAATATTGAGTTCGAGTATACGACCAGTTACTGATATACTTGCATTAAAACACATTATACATATTTTTCAGCATGGAGAATCAGATAGATTACTGCCGTGGAAACAAAGGCATAAAGTGAACACGGACAAAATAAAAACGGGTGAAATACAAGAAGGTGCTGAAGTTGTACGTGATTTAATGCGTATGAAGAAAGAAAAAGCACTGAATACAAGCGACAAAAAAATGTTGGATAACGCACATGAATTTTTGATTAGTGAACTAGGATTAATTAAAGGTATCACTGAAAATCAAATAAAAAGTTTCTGTTAAGGTTCATTATAGATAATGTATTACATCTCCCGGAAATATCCTGAATTTTTCGGGAATATGATGATTATTAAAAGTAAATCATTTCAAAGACATTCAACTTCTTCAACTCACTTTTAGAGTAGAAACCTCTTTTGTTATTACTTCAATCTAATCCATTTTTATTTTTAAATTTCTTTTACGAACGTTCGAAGTTTCATTAAATAACTCGATCAAATAGTCACTTGATTTTTGCAATCCTGATTCACACTGGCACGGACAAGGAGCCGTAAGGATGAAAGAGAGGTAGGGCTTTCATTGTTTTAGGTATATATATCTAAGTCATTATTTCTAGAAGAAAAAACAATCAATCTCATCTCTATCTTTAAGAATTTTTACATTTACTGAGACAGTGAATAGTAATTGTTTATCTTCTTTTCATAAGAGAGATACGCGAGTTGGTAACATCTAAATATATGGTCAACGATACAAATTGATGGGAGTTCTAGAACTAGAACCCATTTTTACAATTTATTTCACATAATAAGATTAAATGAAACAATAAGAAGGAGTGAAGATATGAAACGCATGCCAACGCAAGAATTAAGTAACGAGTTAAAGAAGCGGAAAGGGATTACTTCTATTAAGATTGAGCCTTATGAAAAAATTGAAGTTGGTGGAATTGTTGTAGATGGACCGGCTGTTATTTTAATTAATCAAGAATACCTAAAAATTGTTGAATGAAGAAAAGGATGATCCTTTACGAAAAGGGATGATCCTTTTTGTTTGCTGCAGCTAATATGGGATATACATAACTTTTATCTAATGTATTGGGGTTAAAAGGAAGGAGAGGGTCGGGATTATCATAGTGGTAAGCTTAATATTGGTAGGATTTCTTTTTATGTTATATAAATTAGTTACTTAAAAAAACTAATTATTTGAACCGATAGATTGTTTTCTTTTTAAGGGCGAGATTTATTTTATAGGAAAATTGATAATTTTAAGGAGGAATTTAGATGTATGCAAGGAAACAACGCATAAAATATGAGAAGATGTCAAAGAACTATGAACGTATTTCTTTAGTTTCGTTTCTCCTATTAATTGTACTTGTTTGTGGTAGTGTGATTATCATAGGAGCTACAGGGGGGAAATATGGAGTGTTTTTGTTGGTAGCGATTTTACTTAACGCACGTATTACGAAAGAATCTCAAAAAAAGTATGAGCAGTATGCTAATAAAGGGCATATTTAAAATAATACATATTTTGAAAAGTACAACCTGAATGTACATTCAAAATATCCCTATATCATCACCTATTAACTAGCAAAGGGAACCTTATTAAAATGTTAGTTTCGTTCCTATAATGAATTATCCTTCTAGTATATTTAAAAGATTTACATCATATATTAAGAGAAAGAATGTAAGTTAGAAAGGAGTCTTATAGAATGAGTTATTTAGAGGGAAATGACTTTAGTGAACAAAATATGGTAAGTGTACCTAATCCCTACGTATATCAGACATTACAATCGATAATTGGTAAACATGTGGTTATTGAAACTGTAAGAGGCAATGTAAGGGGAGAGTTAAAGGATGTGAAACCAGATCATTTGCTCATTGAAGATACGGTGCCATATATTGTACGCATTCAACAAATTGTATGGATTATGCCAAAACAATAATCAAATTACATGTAATTTGATTTATAACAGATTAGCGTCATAGAGCATCAAATAAAAACACAGGGTTTTATCTCTGTGTTTCTTCAAATTTTCGTTTTTGGATATATGCTTGAGCATGGATAATTTCTTTCTGAAGTTCTTTTAATTCTTTCGTAGATCCAGATTCAATCCTCATGTACGTAGTAACTAGACTAATCATCATATCCATCTTCTCTACTATATTTTGAATGACCTGTTCAGATTGCTCTTTTTTAGGGTGTTGTATTGCTATTAATACATTTTCTATATAATTGTTCTTTCTTTGCTGGATATCATAAATAAACTGTTTTGTGTTTGAGTTCATTTTTTGTTCCTCCATTTCGGATATAGCTCCATTCTATCATATCTGAATGGAAAATATTAGATTCCCCTATGTTTACACCTCTCTCCTACATCTCCTCAAATATACAAACTAATTCCTTAACGTACATAGAACCAATCGAAATGTGTCAATTTCATGTCTAAACGTAAAATTTTCTTTTCGGGGTAGGTGACCCCATATAGATATATCAAATAGCTATAAGGTGTAAATAAATTATATGATCTATACCCCTAGCATATAAAAAAGAGGAGGTAATACTTTATGGAAAACAGCTTAGCAATAAGAAAGCCTAAACTATCTAAACAATGGCATGAAACTAAAAATGGGAAATTAACTCCTTTTGATGTTACATATAGTTGCGATAAAAAGGAATTGTGAGAAAGAGCATGAATGAGAAACATCCCCAACCGACATAAAGGAAGTGGCTGTCCTTATTGCTCAAGGAAAAATAAGTTAAGAAAATAATATAGTTTTAAAATATGGTTTAGACACGAATTTATCCTTTTTCCGTACGCTGTATCACAATATATGTACCTGAAACAGATAATTACAGAACTCAATAATAAATCAACTAATTAATCAATTCCAAGTATATAAGCATTTCTTAAAAAGAAAATTTTTATTACGCACATAATCTATTTAGGTTATGTGCTTTTTTGTCGAAATTAACAGAAATAATTTTCAGAAATATTATTGATTAATCACGAAAACTTGATAGTATAGAAATACAGAAAATCACGTTTTCGTGATTGGAGAGGGGGAATATAATGACCGATAAGAAGAATTCTGTAGAAAAAGTTTTTTAAACTCCCCACTTTTCAATGTTTTTACAGCAAGTGAAGCCGAACAGAAGTGGGGATTGGAAAAAGGTACCGTGAGATCGTCTTGTGTACGCGGTAAATTAAAAAA
Organism: Bacillus pretiosus; assembly: GCF_052947655.1. Taxonomy (NCBI): domain Bacteria; kingdom Bacillati; phylum Bacillota; class Bacilli; order Caryophanales; family Bacillaceae; genus Bacillus; species Bacillus pretiosus. The sequence continues at coordinate 87,947 of NZ_JBRFUV010000002.1, forward strand.
TTAAGTAGAATTAGGGTTAGTCAAGAAGTCAGGGAATACATGGCTTCTGACTAAAGGGGTTATGACTGAAGTATACGGATTTCAAAAGAATTAGGGATCTATAAACCACAAGAAATACCCATTAAAAATAGACATAAAAAAGCCCCCACCACCGCCAAGTAAGTAAGGGCTTTTCCAGATACATTATAAAAGAAAGGCTGATTCTAGATTACAATTAGCTACCTAAAAACTCATCACAGCAAGAATATTTTATCATATTTAACTAAAAAAGAAAATTATTATAAAAACCAATTTAAATAAACGATATAATGTCACTTGTAAATGGTTTATAGATAATTGTATTACCTCACAAATTTGCTTCTTCGGTACATTTGAAATATCTATTTTTATGGTTGTAGCTACATATATAATCTCTGGAATATATTTTGGGTTTTAATTCTAATATCTTTCAACCTATATAATTGAGGAGGAACTATTTGATGAATAAAAAATCTGTAAATGTAAAAATTGGTGATTCTGTACAATTCAGTTATCGTCATGATTCGTCAGTAACACTAATTGGTTCGGTAGTTAATGTATTAACTAATACCATTATTGTGGATGTCTCAGATTCTTCAAATAAGATCCCTGGACTAGAAAATCGGCAACTAGTAAAGTTGGGTCAGTTTAAAAAAATTTGTAAACAAGATTTGTTCTTAGCGCAATAATTTCCCCTTATAACTAATTCCTTTCAAAAATACAATTTATCTACATCTAACATATGTCAATACGATTGTAGAAGATTTAAAATGCATATTTTAAATTTGGATTTCTTTGCCCATCCCTTCGAGGGGATGGGCAAAAACAACTTCTTCGACAATGTTTAAGATGAGAGAACTCCTCTTACGTAAGAAACAGAAAGAGCTAAGTGAATATAAAACGATGTACATAATTAAAGATTATTTTTCAATTTTCACTAAGCATTACAAAAAAACACCCAAGAGCTATATATAATTACCCAGGTGTTTTCTGGCTACTTGTAGCAGTATCTATAATTCTATTTATTACTAATTGGTTATATTTCCCTGAAGATCGTATGGGGAGTAAAAAAGAATTTAGTGGAAAAACACTTATATCTCACTATGTTTCTATATTTAAAAGCAAAGTGGGAAGCTCCATATTAATATTAAGTTTCTTTGCATTTTTTCTTTATTTCTCCTTCATTGTTTACTTACCAATTTTATTAACAGGTCATTATCAATTAAGTTTACAGGTAGTGGGTTTACTTTACTTACCAATGGCTATAAGTTTAATAATTGGCAGTATGACTTTTAAAAAAATTCAATCAAAAATTTCACAAAAAAATCTTTTTATAACTGGAAATATAGTCTTAGCTTTAAGCGTAATATTATTTGCTGTGACACACTCGAATACTTTAATTGGCGTAACAGTTGCTTTAATTCTCCACGGAATATCAATTGGTATCCTCACTCCTTTATTTGCTACTATGATTGCAAATGAATTTGAACATAATAGAGGAAGTGCAATGGGAATGTTTAACTTTATTAGATATATGGGAATGGCTGTCGGACCAATTGTTTCGGGATTATTATTAGCACATTTCAAGCCTACAGTTGTATTTTCTCTATTTGGCGGATTTTTTATTTTTCTTTCTTTTGGCATGCTTATGCGGATTAGTAAGAGATCTATTAAAATCGTACCAAAACAAGAAAATCTAAAATAAGAAAATGATTTATTATAAAGAATTAATAGTATATAGACTGTATAGTTAAAACATTATTCATAATAATATTATGGTAAACTAAATGGTAATCTTGTTCATAATAAAATGTGTAATATATTGTTTCTTTTTAATTTTGAATAAGGTAATTAGAAATTTCAATAAGAGAAATTAGATTTAGTTAAGTAATAAAAAAGTGTAGAAAGGTTTTATTGTAAAAAGACAATAAAGTTATTTAATTTTAAAACCTAAAACAAGCATAACCCCGTTCTAAATTTAGAGCGGGGTTATGCTTGTTTAATTTTCGATATAAGATACTTCACTGTTCTTAAAGATATAACAATAGAGTCGTTTATAAATCTATGTTTTATTCAACAATAGCGCCCTTTTATTGAATAATTGGTTGAAATTTTATGTGAAAATTAATTAAAGCCAGTAGTTCTCTAGGATAATCCTAAGTATAAATAATATTGTAAGTCGGTTTGACAACTCCACTAGGGTACTGTTTCATGTCCACTAACTTTAACTTAAGACGCGGCTTTACACTTCCGAATAAAGAAATACCTTCACCGACTATAATTGGATTAACCTTCAGCACCAATTGATCAATGAGTTTATGTTTAATCAACGACCCAGCTAATTCTCCGCCTCCACATAGCCATATTTTACCGTTCCCTTGCTGTTTCAGATTCTTAATAAATTCTATAGCATCACCTTTGATAAGTTCAACCTCTTCGTTTGACTCAAACTGCATGGAGTTGGAAAATATGTAATGTTTTATACCCTTATAGCCAGGTTCACCTGGTTTAGCACCGAATTGAAATCCAAACTCATATGTTTTTCCACCCATCAATACGGCCTCGTATTGATGAATATCTGATAAAAAGTCTGGGACATGATCTCCATCAAATAAAAAGCTAGAATTATTAATATTTCCATCTATCATACCTTGATCTGCAATAAAGTTATCTAGTGAAACTGCAACATGATAAATCAATTCAGCCATTCAGTTATCTCTCCAGTAAAATGAATTACCTAATTAATTCCATAAAATTGATTTCATTTCCTTTTCTTATTAATCAACCTGTCCTGGTTAAATCAATAAGCGTTATTCCATTAAATGGCCAAATTATGGAATAACATGATTGGAGTTTTTAAACAACTTTATTATCTCTGTACATTTATTTCTACGCTTTTTTATTTTAATAACAAATTTATTGCTATTCTAAATTTACCATATAAGATTTTACAGCTTGCAATAGGAATTCTTCCTGTCCCATACCAGTATCCGCTGCCATTTGCACTACTTTTTGCTTGAATTCATGATCTGCATGAAAAGTTAATGGCTCTACATTACTTTTAAAGTAAACTCCTTCTACATGTGGAAGGATCGTACCTGATTTCATATGAGAATGTAAGTATTTAATCTCTTCTTGAAACTGTAATGGATCAACATGTAATACGAAAGGTTTAATTTCTAATTTAATAGTATCAGATGAAATACTCAATCGCATATTTGTGACACCTAGCTCTTTGTAAAATAAATTTATTAGATTATAAGTAATGGAATTAAATAGCTGAGGTTTTTTAAATGAAAAAGATAAATATCCTCGTTTGGTAATTACAACTTGTTTATGGAAAGGTTCAAAGGAGTAATCATGTTCTTTATACGTGGATAGAGGGAAAATTTCTTCGTCTTCTGTAAGAATCTTGCCGTCTGCTCCATTGATTTCTATTACTCTAGCTGTTTTTCCGGTATGTTGATGTGTTAATAATTGATATAAATATATCTCGTCTTCTTGAATTTTAGTAATGAATGTTTTTCGCTCTTTTGATGTAGTTTTTTCATAAGTAAGTTGAAAAGTTTCAAGGTCATCTTTATCAATGATATATACTTCTTTTCCGCGCTTTTCAATCTTTGAAGCAGGTAGTTTTCCAGATTTGATATATGTAAAGACAGTAGATGGTGCTACATTAAGAATTTCAGCTGCTTCTTTTGTACTATAACCTTCAATCTCTTCGATATTTTTTAAGCGTTCAATATCCTCTAAATAGAAAATCTTACTACCGAATTGTTTCCAGTTATCTTTATATACACATTCTATTAATCCGCTTTTTTCTTTCTTTAAAATTGTTTGTACTGTTACTCCTAATAAGTCGGCTGCCTCTTTTGTCGTTACAGTAGGTTTTGTAATGAACAATAAATCTTGTGTCATGCAAGGACACCTCCATAACTATTGTTTGCTAGTATTTTAGATATGTATATATCATATCAGAATATGAGATATATTTAAAATGTGAAATAGAATTTATTAAAGTTCTTATAAATTTTTATAGTTTAAAAGCATTTGTAATTTGATTTGTATTTTAATTTGTTTTTAAATTTAATTTTATTATAAAAGGTATTTAAAACCTAAGATATTAGCTATTAAACGATATCTATTTACTAATAAATTATAAAAAAATATAAGTATAAGATAATAGAGAAGAATGTAGGATTCTTACAGAAAGAAAATGATTTATCATTTGTATAATTAATAGAAGTAAAATAAAATGATAAGTAAGGATAATAAAGAGAATTATATTCATAATCTTCAATAGGAGAGGTGAATTCGAAATATGGATAAACAAAATGAAAAAGAGAACTTACCTATAACAATGAATCAAAGTGAAGATATAGATACATATGTAGAAAATATAAGATATATGGTTCCATTCCTGCATGATAGTCGTTATGTAGATAAGGTGGAAGAAAAGATGGAGGTTGCAGAAAAAGAGGGAAAGAGTAAATATACGTACTTACGTGATCTGGAAGTTATTTATCATTTCGTACATTTACAAAAAGATATGGATGAGAAGAAGAATAGAAAAGAGGATACGAAAAAGAGTTATGTTTCTGAAATCTTATCATTTTGTCAATGCATGGTGCAGCATGCAGAAGAATTCGATTTGAATGGGGAAGAGGTACAGCAAAATGACTCTTTATTAAAAACATTGCAGCCTTGGCATATTCGTAAATATAATGCTTGGTTGAAGCAGGTAGAGAACGGTAGGGATGGGGATACGTACGCGGTCGCAACACTTGCCAAAAAATCAGTACTTATACGTTCTTTTCTAAAACACCTTTATGTATTTGCTTATATTAAAAGACCTCTTCATGAAGAACTGCAGCGTGCAAATGTAAATGAACAGGATCGGCCAAATCGGGACCTATCCTATGATGAAGTAATGAAAATTTTAGGGTTTTATAAAGAACAAGGTCATTTAGTAAACTATACAATTTTACTATCTCTAGCAAGTACCGGTGCAAGAATTCAGGAATTGTGCACCGCGAGAGTGAAAGACTTACATTATGACGGAAAGTATTGGTTAAAAGTCACAGGAAAAGGGGATAAAGTACGTGAACTTTTCATTCCTGAGCATTTATTCCAATGTATTAGCGAAATGAGACGGAGAAGAGGATTTCAAACGATATTGGATCGGGGAGATGAATGTCCTTTATTCGTAAATCAAAGAGGGAATTTTTATAATCCGAAAACGTTATCAAATCAGGTAACAGACATGATAAAAAAGACAAATTTAGATTTCTTAAAGTATCGTGAAAATCCTGTAACGGCACATACATTCCGTCATGCATTTGCAATCATGGCAGTTGAACAAGGAAACGCGGATCTATATCACTTAATGCAAACACTAGGTCACGAAAATATCCAAACAACAAAAATCTATTTAGAGAAGCATATGAAAAGAAAGAATAATGTGGGTACTTCATTTGCGGATATGTTGGTATGAAATTTAAATATAAAATTCTTGTTTAATTATGTATTTTTTATATGATTAACATGGGATATCACCAATAATTCGCGGGTTTTGTACGGCAATACCTAACCATTGAATAGGAATATTTAGTAGGCTATTATAAATGTAGAAATTCACGAGGAATATTCTTTAAAGGAGAGTGATTACTTTATGTTAAGAAAATGGATAAATAAAGCAAAAGAACCTAAATGTATTCATAAATATAACTTTATTAAAACTCAAGATAGTGAAAATTTTAAAACAGGACAGATGGGTACAGCTAGTTTTTATAAATGTGAAAAGTGTGGAAAAGAAAAGATCGAATATAAATATAATAGTGACTATTGGAATATTTAAAGTAAATTGTTTAATAAAACAGAGATTTACTAATATGGGTCACTAACTGGCTTACGGAAAATGCATTTCAAGGAACCTTTTATGTACATGAGTTGGTTAGCAGTCTACGTCATTTTAATGATTTACCTTATATTCGCTTCGATTCGTTTAGGCATACGTAACATAAAATATATTAAAGAGAAAATAAGAAAGCGTAGAGCTATAAAAAAATAACGTAAAGAGAGACCGTCCTAACGGGCGGTTTTATTGTTATACTGAAGTGCAATGTAGATTATTTAACATTTGAGGAGGGTTAATTATAGAATACTCAAGAATCTACACATTAAGAAACGACCAAGAAAAATCAATAAAGGTAGAGTCCTGGCGTTCATTTCGAGAAGAAATGAATGTATTAGGAATTCAGGATTTAGATATTTTTCAAGGTCAGTTAGTTGAATATGGGAAAGAGAGAACGAAAAAGAATTCTCCTAAAAATCCTAGAAGAAAATAGTCTACTTACGTATAAATATCATAATTAAGCACATGTTATATACAAATATAGTGGAGGTGCAATTATGAATATTCAAAGACACCAAAGTAATACAAATGAAATTCTTATTTCTGCTGCAGCAAGCGCTATTGAGCAAATGAAGTATGAAATTGCCCGTGAATTAGGAGTTACACTTGGACCTGATACATCATCACGTGCAAATGGCTCTGTCGGTGGAGAAATTACAAAGCGCTTAGTTCGAATGGCTGAAGAGCAATTAACAGGACAATACAGATTACACTAAGATTAAAAAATAAAAGGAAAAGGGTCCCTAAGACGAATTCTTTTCCTTTTATTTGCAAAAGTCCAAAAAACATTTTTAAGAACTTAAAAACGACCACTCAGATTAGTTTGTAAGAGTTTTTATTTGGTTCAACAATACAATAAGTACAAAAACTCATTAAACCCTTTAAAAGTAATCTTAAGACTGTTAAACGTTATTAAACCTAAATTCGCTATTTTTTGTTTTAAGGTGTAGTCTGCAAGAATTCCTCTACAAATTCTAAAATTATAGCATAAGTTAAAAGACCGATTGGTAATAAATTTCCCAATAAAACAAAAATTCTTTTGGTTAAATTCTCTTTACTGAACATTGAAATGACGCTTAAAGGAACAGCAAATAAGGAAGCAAAAAATATAACTGATATAAAAACCTGTAAAATAGATACTATATTTTCATTTGAAGTCATTGCTAACATATATAAGGATATTGGTAGAATTGTAATTGAAGTTAATGCTGTTAAGAATGAAATTTTAGTAAACACCCTCAAATTTTCCCTTTTCAAAAAAATCCCCTCCATTTACTAAAAATAATAATAGATCGATTGGAACTTTGTTACAATGGACATTATACAAAACCATATATTAAGTAACATTAAACTAAACAAAAAAGGAAGTAAAAAGTATGGCTGCATATACTGAAGAGCAATTTATATATTTTACAACTAAATTGAACCAATTGGAGTTTGTAAAAGAGAATCAGGAAACATATTGGGATGAATATAGAAAACTACAAGACTGGCTGCAAGAACAGCAACTAAGTACCAGTTTTATTAGTTGGGTTGAAAAGAGGATGAAGAAATAGTTCTTTATTTATCCTTTAGAAGTATCCATTATATCATGTATTTAATTAATAAATAGGGTAAGTGAGGCATCCAGAGGGATGCTTTTTCTTTTGGCATAGAAATCCTCTTGGTGACTATATTTTAAATATAATTTATAAGCAAGGTACGTGAAATTTAATAATGCGTGTAGAGAGGAGATTACATTTAATACAATTAGGGAAGAATGGCATATAAGATGATGGATTAAATACATTTACTTTTATAAAAATGGAGGAGTGTTATGAACGCAGTTTCTAAAGAGTTTAAGCAGACCATAAACGCATTAAGTGCTGCCAACACATATTTAGATTGCTTAGTACAAACTAAAACGTATCTGCAGTTTCTAATACTTATCATATTTTGTATTATTACAGTCTACCTACCTTTTCCTTCATTTACGCTTAATTATATAATTGAATTAGATATACTAATGCAATACATAATTAAATCCATTTATTTTTCTTTTCCTATTTCATTAGTCTTCCTATTCATAATGCGAGATCAAAGACTTTTGTTTTCTAAAAAAATCACTTTCCAGCAGCTAAAAATTTCTTTTTTCTGTGCTTTCATTATTTATGCTATTATGTTGTTATTTTTAGCCGTACTAATATCTTTTACAACATTCAAAGGAACATCTAATCCTATTGAGAATGAAGGGATTACTAATATGCTTCACAAAACGCCTGGGATTGCAATTCAATTAATCGGAGAGAACATTATGTTTGTATCTATATTGTTCTTTTGGCATAAAATCATACGATCCTTCAAAATAAGCCCCATCGCTTCAATTACAGCCTCTTTAATATTGTCTGGAAGCTCATTTGGGTTACTCCATCTCTCTACGTATAACTATAATTGGGTACAATGTTTAACTATCATTGGGATACCAGCTATCGCTCAAATGATTTTCTTTCTAATATTTAAAAATATTCATATGGGATACATACTTCACTTCAATTACAATTTAATCATTATACTTTTTAGCTATATAGCTTCTATTTAAAATAATTTACCACTGAAAATAAAAGAAAAGGTACCCCTGCTGCAAGGTACCTTTTCTAAGGGGTATAACTCATTAGCTAAGCGGCCGTTGGTCAAGTATACCGCCTAGACTATTACATGAGTTATATTTTTATTATACATTGATCATATCAAAAATATTATCATTAGTGAAATTAACTTTCATTATTTTTTAATTTTAAAGCTGCCACCATAATAATAATTTTCTCCAAGTTTCATAACAACTACATATGATCCTGGCTCATAAACTGATGTAATAGGTGTTACAAATCTACCATAATTATGCTCAGTACCAGTATCATATATTGTTTTATATCTTTGCATATTTACTACTTCATTCTCATCTTCACTTAATCGATATATCTTTACAATACCTTTATCTTTACCGCCTGTATAAATTTTAATGTCCAAAGTATCTCCATGCTTCAATTCACCAACAGCTAATTCTTGTGAAAAATCTGCATTATGATGAAGTAAAAAATAGTTTTGCCATTGCCAGTCATCGAAAACCGGTGATGCTTTCTGTATAAATTGAGATTCAGCAGAAGCAGGTGTAATGCTTCCTGCAGTATAGGAAAATACATTTCCTCCAATAGTTAATGCTCCAATAATAGCTACTTTTCCTAAAAGTTTCATTTTTAAGCCTCCTAGTTTATTAAGAACTATAAAATCTTACTCATGAAAAACAGCTGTCCAATCATTAGATGGTAATATTTTCTATCTAAATTTTAACATATACAGATTTTTCTGCCAATCAACTGATAAAAATATGGGGTAAAATAAAGTTGGATTATAAATACTCTGAAAATCCTTAGTAACTTAGCACTAAAAAGAATCCATTAAAAAAGATTAAGCAAATTTGATTCTGACTCGTAAAATTGCTGCTAGCCGCACCTTTCAAAAGAATCGTTATAACAAAAAACACACATTATTGATACAATATACTTATTAATTGAAATACAGAGAAAACAAAATATAAATTTAGGAGGAGAAATACTTTGGAAATAGTTCAAATTAAGAATATCCTAAGAAAACAAGCAACTCTCTTTCAAACAGGAGGAAAAAGACCTGATTTATCTATAAATGAAAGTTGGATTGGAAGGATTACCTATTCATTACCAAATGAAACTTACCCAATTGACCGCTATCAAGAAAAGATGTATGCGATCATGATGCTTAATTTAACTCAAATACCTTTTGTTCCTGAAGCAGTAAAAGACACGAAAGCCATCGCAGTGTTTCTTTCTCCAAACTTTGCAAAAGACTTATCCAACTTATCAGGAAATTTTTGTATTAGAGAATATGATTCTATAGAGGAACTAGTGCCGAATGAGATGTCACTTACTTTTCCAACTCTAAAGCCTTTCCCCTTAATACCAAAGTTAGTAGTTGATGAATTTCCACAATGGGATACTGAAGATTTTCCTAACAACATACAGGATAGAATTTTAGAACTTGAGAACACAATTGAGATTGACTATTACGAGGATATTTTTGAAGAAAATCATTATATACATAAATTAGGGGGCTATGCTTGCTTTGCCCAATCCGGTATCCAATGGCCCGCGGATTATGAATTTATTTTTCAAATAACAGATGATCCAAAAGCACATTTAAAGATTATTCATGGTGGCGGAATTTATTTTGCTAAAAATAGTAAAACAAATGATTGGGTTGCACACTGTGATTTCTTATAGGAATAAGATATAAAGTAACGTTTTCTTATGTGAAATTTTGCTTAGCTTATATTCTCGTTAAAATGTTGGCGGTATGCCTATAAATACACACTGTAATGGATTAAAAGGAAAAAGAGAATTTACAATAAAGAAATATGTCAGATTAGAGGTGTGAGCTAGACCACCTAGTCTCATTGGTTAAAAGAACTTGAATAAAGTTCTTTTTTTATTTTTAATTAATGCCAATAGTGACACCTCATACCTAGAATTGTTTCCGTATCCCTATAATGGTTCTTTCATTGATAATACTCTAGTTAATAAATATCTTGAAAATAAATTGTTAAATTTATTAATTTGATAACCTAATCCCACAGAGTAGTAAAGGATGAACAATTAGACATGCCTATAATACAATCTACGTAAAAAGGTGAAAATCCTATCTCCTGTGTTGATAAAGCTGTAGAAATATAAAACAGAATATTCTATTTTATATTTCTACAACCTCAAGAGATTTACATATTTAGGAAATAAAGTTATGTTTGTGATGATATACAATAAATGGAGGGAAGGGATCTTATTATGTTTAAAAAAGTAGCATTAGGGATTTCATCGTTAGCAATTACTACATTTTTAGGTTTAGGAATGGCAACAGAGGCATCTGCTGGTCCTGCAGCACCATTATCTTCATTAAACGTTGTACAAGTAGAGTCTGAGCAAGGTGGGGTAGAGACAATCAATACTAATAGCTTTAGTACAACAAGAAACCATGGGGGAAGTTACCTATATATTTACACCAAAGAAATTGGATATGGACAAAATCCAATTGCAAAAATGAATGGTTCAGCAGTAAAGAGTATTGGATCAACTGTAATTGGGGGCAAACCAATTGTTGGTTGGTTTTATAAATGGGATGCATCTGGGCATCAACAGGGGACATTTGAATATCAAAAAACCTCTATTAATTTCCCATTCAATACAATGCGTACTTCACTTTATATACAATAAATAACCAGGGATAAATTGTAGGAATAACTATTAAGATACGAGTTCTTATGAGTTTGTTTATTCTTTGAAATGAATCCTATTTTTATAATTATATTTTTCTTTTGTTTTATAACTGTGTTATCCATTTGTAAAAGTTCATAGTTATGATGGCTTTACGTATCTATATAAACATAATTGTGGAGAATGGATACATCTTACTATAGGGTTCTTTATAGTTTGGCAGAATCAAAGAAATTAAACAGGAAATAATCAAGGACTCTGAGATTTGATACAAACAAATTAAGAAGTGATGTTCAATAAATAAGTTTGTTTCTTTGGTATGGAAACCTTTAATTTTTAAAAATACAGAATAAGAGGAGTATTAATATGAAAAAACAAAGTCTAGCTATAGCTACTATTCTATCATTAGGTTTAACTGTATTTGGTGGTACTACATCTACATTTGCGATGACTGAGCCAAACGATAATGTGACGTTTCAATCTACATCAAAATATATAGGAAATATACCGTCAAAGCCCAAGGACTGTAATAATGTAGATAAATATAAGCTGTGTACAAACAAAGAAGAAGCTGATGCTTGGGGAAAAAAACAATTTAGTAAGTGGAGCAAAGAAGAGAAATCTGCCATAAGAGATTATACAAAAAATGCAAGGCCGTATAATGAATTCTTAAGAACGTATGTGGGTAAATTAGATTCTGATCCTACAATGAAGAAAAAAATTGAATCCTTAGATAAAGCATTAAACAGAAAAGAGGCAAAAGTGAATGACAATATAAAAGCGTATCGGGGGGATGATGCATGGATTTTTGGAAAGGGGTATGATAACTCCATAATAAAAAATGGCAAGGTTGATAGGGAGAAATTCAAGGAAATACAAAAAAAATTCCAAGGAAAAACAATAACAGAATTTGGATATATAAGCACTTCTATACTTATTGATGCCGGATATGCCAAAACAAGACCAGTTATGACAGAATTTAAGGTAGGTTCTGGGACTCATGGTGCGTATATGAATTCAGATGACTTGACTGCGTATCCAGGGCAATACGAATTATTATTGCCAAGAAATACCGTCTATAAAATTGAAAAAATATATATAGCTATAGATAACAATACTCAAAAAGAACAAATAAAAGTGGAGGCTACAATTAAATAAATCTAATGAAGTTAAATTTTTAAAAATATAGTGATTCAGAATAACTATATAAATCCGAATACGCATGTAAATAATCCAAATAAAAACCGTAAGGATTTCTAATCTTTACGGTTTCTATCATTTTAGCCAAGAAGATTCCTTCCTCAAGGAGCGTGAAGGGTCACAGTTTCGAACTATGTTGGAATATATGTTCTTGTTGTGGATATCAGAACAAAGACGTTAAAAATCTAAACTTACGTAAATGGGACTGTCCTTCTTGTCGTACACACCATGATAGGGATATTAACGCAAGTATCAATATAAAGAATGAAGCAATAAGACTTCTAACCGCAGGGGCTGCGGGGTTAGCCTAATCAATTAGAGTTCGATAGAACTCTTTACTTAGGAATCCCTCACTTCTAAACGAAGTGAAAGTGGGGGGAGTTCAACTATTATATGTTTTAGGATGTTACTAGGTAAAATGAAGCATATTGAATGATGTTTTTTCGTTTTGGGGAAGAATATGATTCTTAACTTGATAGTATTGCTATCAACCTATTATTCTAGGGATTTCTTTTCTATTTACTTATATTTTCATTGTTACTGAACTTTACTCCATTAGAAGTTTGTTTATATCCCAGGTTGCCTCGTGTGAAAATAAGAATAAGCAAAACAATAAACCCCAATCCTATCACTACAAATGTATCTGTATTCTTTAAAACAGCGTTGGTGGAATGAGTTTGTGCCAAGCTAAACGTATTTACACTTGCATGAACTAGCATGACAATAAATAAGTTACCGTGATTACAGTTATAGACCCAAGTGAGAATGATTGAGATTGGCAAACACAGTAAAATAAAAATTGGCAAGTGAATATATAGGAGAGAAAGGTCAGAACCCGGTCCACCCCTTTGTGCAGCCGTTAAGAAATGTGGAAGATGCCAAAAAGTCCACAAAACACTAAGGAGTAATGTAGCTTTTAGCGGTCCAAATTTTGATTGTAATCGAGGCAGAGCGAAACCACGCCATCCAATTTCCTCCGGTAAAGGTCCACCGAGAAAGAAAATTGCTACAAAAGAGATGAGATAGGTTATAAAAAATTCAAAATTAAGGTCACGGAAAGTAGGTATCTCTCCATTTAATATCACCATACCTAGAAACATTGCAGCGGGGATAACGATGATGGTAAACAAGTACCACTTCAAACCGACTTTAGTAGATAGGATGCTTTTTCTAACTTTTTTCCATGACTCTTTGCCTTCAAGGGTTCGAAACATGATATACGCTGCTAACATAGGGCCTACAAATGCATTGGCAAAAAAGAAAATATCAAATACCTTTGTTTTAGGAAAAATCCCCCATTGCGATAAGATAAATGGAATTAATACAACCCACGAGAATAAATATGCCATTACAAAAAATGAAGTTAACGGATAGGATTCCAAATACCCTCTCAGACCTGTGGATGAGTTTTTTGATTTCGTTAAATGCTTCAACACAATCACCTCTCCATTTATAAAATACCTTATATGTGCTAATTCTACATATTTTCATAAAGAACCTTTTTGACGTAATAGATTTGAGTTTTTTGTAAGAAAGGAGCGATACATTACCAAAGAAATGTAGAAATTTGTATAACAGTTTCCTTCATTTTCGTGTCTATCTTGAATGCATCTGGGGGAGCATCTCATGCCTATCAAATTAAGAACATAGACAAGATGAACTTCGTCTTTTAGAACTAAAATATTCTTAATGCAGAGGTACACTCTAACAAATGTGGTTATTAGTGCTTCACTAACATGATTCGTTGAACCCTCAATATAGAGGCATACTAGATTATGATGTTTTTCCGTAACAAATATCGTTAAAAGTTTTTAGGTTTAGAGAGACTTATAGAGGGTATACATACATTATAAAGAGTTGGTTAGAGATAAACTTTATAGTGAATTGGTCTATAAAACTTACATTCTTACTTTAAATAAAAAGGGGGGAGTATATATGAGTAAAAGGTTAATGAATAAGAGGATTCTATTTATTTTGTGAACGAGGAGCGTGTGAAAAATGAAAAATATGAAACGTAAGCTAGGAACCTTTGCACTTACAATGACTGGGATTGGTTCGATTTTAGGGTCTGGCTGGTTATTTGGTGCATGGAAGGCCGCCAAAATATCAGGAGCGGCCGCTATCTTTTCTTGGGTCTTGGGAATGATTGTAATATTATTTATTGCCTTACCATATAGCGAGTTAGGAGCCATGATTCCAGAGGCTGGCGGAATGGTAAAATATACACAATACTCACATGGAGATTTCGTAGGATTTATTGCTGCATGGGCTAATTGGATAGCCATCGTCTCAGTTATCCCGGTTGAAGCAATAGCGTCAATACAATATATGAGTTCATGGCCTTGGGAGTGGGCAAGTTGGGCCAAGGATTTAGTAGACAATGGGATGTTGACTTCCAAAGGTCTTGCAGCTGCTTCTTTACTTATTTTAATCTATTTCTTTTTAAATTATTGGACTGTTAGTCTATTTGCGAAAGTAAACTCGTTAATTACTATATTTAAAATTGTAATTCCTGGTCTTACAATTGGTGCATTGCTATTTGTTGGATTTCATGGAGAAAACTTTACCAGTCATCAGGACTTTAATGTATCTAATTGGTCAAATGTATTAACTGCTATGGCAACATCCGGTGTTATTTTTGCATTCAATGGTTTTCAAAGTCCAATTAATATGGCTGGTGAAGCAAAGAACCCAGGGAAATCCATTCCTCGGGCAGTTGTAGGATCCATTTTAATTTCAACTATAATATATGTATTATTACAAATTGCTTTTATCGGCGCTGTAAATCCCAATATGATAATTAATGGATGGTCGAATTTAAATTTTAATTCACCATTTGCTGATTTAGCGATAGCACTAAATATTAATTGGTTAGTTATTGTATTATATTTAGATGCTTTTGTATCTCCTTCTGGTACAGGTACTACTTATATGGCAACCACATCACGCATGCTATATGGAATGGAGAAGAATGGATATTTCCCTAAAGTTTTTGGGAAATTACATCCTATATATGGTGTGCCTAGATTTGCCATGATGTTTAATTTAATGATTTGTTTTGTTTTTTTATTTTTATTTAAAGGATGGGGTGTTTTAGCTGAAGTTATTTCAGTAGCTACATTAATTTCATATGTTACTGGACCTATAACAGTAATGACTCTAAGAAAAACTGCACCTAATTTTCATCGTCCTTTCTATATAAAAAGATTAAACATTATCGCGCCTTTAGGTTTCATTTTTGCATCATTAACATTATATTGGGCAAGATGGCCATTAACAGGAGAAGTAATGTTTATTATACTTATGGGCTTACCTATATATTTTTATTATCAATTAAAAAGAAAATGGGTTGGATTTAAGAAGAATTTTTTAGCTGGATTATGGATTGTGGGGTATTTATTATTTATGATTTGTATATCGTACATTGGAAGTGAAAGATTTGGTGGATTAAATATTATAACTTATGGATGGGATATGGTACTTATTTCAATTGTTTCATTTCTATTTTATAGATGGGCTATAAATAGCGGATTTAAAACAAAAGATCTAAAAGTAGCTCAGAAAATTAATGGGGGAATTAGTTAAATAATATACATAAATTAGAAAAATGGATTTGTTACAGAATGCAATAATCAAAAAACGAGTGGCACATGCCTATTTATTTGAGGGGAGTAAAGGAATCAGAAGATATGCATGTGCTTTATTACCTGTAAAAACATAATTAAATATGCAAAAATGGGAAGCTTTGGTTTTTATCGACCTGAAATTTGTTTTTAGCGTTTTGGAGATAACAGTTGTTGTAAGTCATTATAAAATTGAAAAAACGAAGTTTGGTTGTTACAAACTTCGTTTTCGTTCATATCTTTCTATTGTTTTAAAAATTCTCCCATTATTTCCATTACGTCCTCTGAATCGTTTACTTTATCTTTCGAAAAACGCCATTGTTCTTTTCCGTAGCGTTCCATCTCAACCTTTATTACTTTTTCTTTATCTGAAACTTTTGCTTCTGGCAAAATAGATATAAAGTAACTAAACGATTGGCTAAATAATTTAGACTGTTCGATTCCTGGAGTTTCTTTTAGCAATCTTTCGTTTTCCTTATTTAATTTTGGCTGCAATTCACTTAATAATAATGGTTTCACTTTTAATTCTACTTCAACTTTATCTTCCTCAGGAGAAGAACCTACTGATTTTACTTTAAATGTAACTTTTTCCTGAAGTACAGATTTCAACTTTTTGTAATAACTTTCAAATTCCTGATCACTAATTCCATTATGCGTACTGGACATTGCGTCTTTTTTAAATTCTTGTTGTATATTTTGAGTAAATTGTTTTCCGTCTTCACCGGATAATTTATTAATTTTGTCTATATCTTTATCATAATAAACAGCATTTATATAGGCTTTTAGAACTTCAGCTGGTTTGTTTAAGTCTTTTGTGTTCTTTTCTATTTCTTGCGTATCAATTTTGAAAGAAACTTTTTCTGTTTCCTCGTCTCTTTTTTTTGTTTCTTCATTGGAATAAACGAGCTCATATGATGAGGCTTTATTCACTTCATAGTAGAGAATCCCCGATGTTTTTTTACCAGGTTCTAATTCTATTAAACGTAATTTATCTGAATCAGCCTTATCATATTTCTTCATTTTTTCATCACCTTGATATAGTGTAAAGAGATAAGGTGATATCTCTAACATTTTATCCCCTTTATTTTTCAAACTCACTTTGAATTTCAATACTTTATCTTTATTTATCCCTCCCATTGACCCATTTAATGGTAATACGTATTCAGCATTTTCAACTTCAATTTCCACATTCTTTGAAGACGAAGATGCCTTTCCATTTTTTACAGTTGTGGAACTTTGTGAAGAACTACAACCAGTCACAATAGTTAATGTGAATATAAACAAAAAACAAAACATAAAAATCTTTCTAAGTTTCACTTAAAAACCCTCCATCCGATTATTTAAAAATATTTACTATTTTACCATGAAATTCTATGTATATGTCTATTGAGCGACAAGGTAGCCAAACTTAGGGATAGAAGAACTAGAGATCCTCCAAGCCATGCTGGTGACATTGTACACTTGTTACCTTCGACTGCAGAACAGAGTGAAATTGTTAAAACTTTACTTTATGTCTGATGTGTTCGAATATGAATTAAAACATAAATATAACGGCTTCTTATTTTATTATTTGGTCAATAATAGTCAAATTATTTTTTTGTTAGAGATAACTAATTCCTGATATATAAATATTAATGATATGTATTTTTCCATATATGTTGCAAGAACATTTGTTCGTTATTAAAATTACATTAGGAATACGGCCACATCGCTATCAAGCTAACAAAACAAAATACCCCCTAAAATGAAAAACAAGTATCTTTTCCTATAATTCTATAGAAAGAATAGCGTATTTTCATTGTTTTTGGGATTAATTTCTTAATTTTCGTGGAAATGTATTTTAAAATCCAAAATATGTTTGACATTCCAGGATTACGTTTGTAATATTTAATTACAGATTACAAATGTAATACGGAGGGTGGAATTTTAGACAATGAAAGAATTACCTAAAATATCGGAAGCTGAATTGGAAATCATGAAAGTTCTTTGGTCAAAATCTCCTCAAACGGCAAATGAAGTGATTGAAGCGCTAGAGGTAACGATGGACTGGAAACCGAAAACGATTCGAACGCTGATTAATCGATTAGTTCACAAAGAAGCAGTGGCTTATCATCAAGATAAAGGGCGTTTGTACTCTTATTATCCTTTGGTATCGCAAGATAGTTATTTACAAGTAGAAACGAAATCTTTACTTAAACGTTTCTATGGTGCAGCATTTAAACCTTTACTTGTAAATTTCTTAAAAGAAGAAAAGCTGTCTTCAGAAGATATTAACGAACTTAAACGTATTCTGGATGAGAAAACTGAGGAAAATCAGAGGAAGGATAGATTATAGTGATAGAAAAATTTATAAATATCTATCTACCTGCTTTTTTTGATTGGATGATTGAGACTTCCATTATGGCTAGTATATTAGTGGGCCTAATCTTGTGTATCAAGGTCTTGTTTAGAAATAAGTTAACTCCACGTTGGCAATATATGCTATGGATCATATTAATTATAAGACTTGTATTACCTTGGTCGCCAGATAGTTCCTATAGTATCTATTCTGTTCTTACTTACAAGAATGATGATGCATTCATTTCTAGGGGAAATCCTGTAGCTAAGTTTCTTACAAAAGAGAGTACGCAAGAATTAAAAGGTATAGACGATACAAAGGTTCACACAAATGAAGATACTTATACCTCAAGTTCAACAAAAACTGTTCAGGCAAACAAGACACAAGCAGGTATTAATGAAAAGCAGGAAGATGAGACATTTTCATTCTATACAATCTGTATGTATATTTGGCTTACTGGCGTTATTCTTCTAAGTGTTGCTACTTTTATAATGAACAGGCGTTTATTACTTTACATAAAAAAACAACCTGTTATTACAGATGAGAAGATTGTCCAGATTTTTGAAAAGTGTAAGCAATCTATGTCTATTCAACGGAATATCCCTCTATTTGTATCTGGAAAGGTTTCCAGTCCAACGGTGTTCGGATTTATTCGCCCCAAGTTGTTGTTATCCAGTGTACATATGAAGATTTTAGATGAACAACAATTACGATATATTTTTTATCATGAATTAGCTCATATCAAGCGAAGAGATGTTGGTGTGAATTGGCTTATGCATGGGTTACTCATTTTAAATTGGTTTAATCCCATTCTATGGTATGCCTACTCATGTATGCGGGAAGATCAAGAACTAGCATGCGATGCATTAGCTCTTACATGTATAGATGCAGAGGAACAAATTGCGTATGGACATACTATTATTAGTCTATTGGAACACTACTCAAGTTATTATCAAGTACCAAGTATAGCAAATTTTAGTAAAAATAAGAGAGCGTTAAAAAGGAGAATTCTAATGATTAAAAAATTCCAAAAAAAATCATATCGTTGGTCTGTAATAGGGGCTGTGGCAATTATTGCCGTTTCATCTGTATCCTTATTAAACGCCCGTGCTGATAAGCCGACTACCCTTGAGAAACAACAAATAGAAGTGAAAAATAATATGAAAGAATTAAAAACGCAAACAGATGTTCCTATACAGCAAATTGTAGAAAAAATGATTGGTACAAAAGAACAAGCAGAAGCAGAATTTTTTGTTTCAGAAGGAGACTATAATACTTTACTTACAGAGCTTGGAGTGGCGAGGAATCTGTTTACGAAAGAAGAATTTGATCGATTCATTACTTTGGAAACAGAAGCACATATTTTAGATAAAAAAGTAAGGCAAGTAGGAAGTCCTGAAAAGTTAGACCCAGAAGAGGAAAAAAAATATGAGAAAAACAGTGAAGAAATTGGACCATTTAGAGAGAAAATTCATTCGCATTTTAGATTAACTAAAAAGGAAGCACAGAAATATGTTGATTTTCCAATTAAGACCCCAAGTTATGTGGTAAAAGGGTTTAAATTAACTGGAGAAGGTGTTACAACACCGATGACTACTGGAAAAATGAATCCCGATTTTATTTATGAATATCAAAATGAAAGTAAAGATAATGTATATATTGTACACCAATCTGCAGTTACTGATGATGCAAAAGAATTCTCGAATAAAAGAGCGGAGTATAATGAAAAGGTAACAAATTATGAATTAGAAGGTACAAAAATAACCTTAGTTGAAAGTCTTGATACAGAGGAAACCTATAAAGCAATGCAAATGATTGTTCCTGCAAAAGGAAAGAATAGCGCTTATCAAGTCTTTATTATTGCAGGTGATTTAAGTAAAGAAGAAACAGAGAAAATTATGCTGTCCTTTCTAAAATAATAATAGAGTCTCAGAATTCCGTTTAAATAGACTAAACTAAGAACAGGGGGCAAGAGCTGGAAGACCTATTACGCATTATAGATTTGTTTGTAAAAGAAAAAAATATACAACTTGGTTTAATTTAGAAGATGATGAGTTTTATGTCATAACAAATCATTATAAAAAAGAAGTTAACAATTTATTGTTAACTTCTCAGCTTAAGGAAAAATAGTATCTTTCCTTATTTTTTAATATCTAGGTTGTGATTTAATATTGGTAAGATGAGCATCAAACATATCAATTATTTCAAGAAATCTATCAGCTTCACGAAATACATGGTCTGCTAATAATGGATGAATGATACTCTTTATTTTACATTGCTCAATTAAATCACGTGCCGTTTTCTTAAAATCCCGAAGAGATGTGACTGACACACGATTTTGATCTAAAAATTGATCTAAAAGAGGAACTGTTTGAGATTGTGGTTTCATAGATTCTAAGTCAACTGCTTGATACATCAATTCATCAAAATCATTACTAAAATTTCGTGCTGTATCTACAAGCTTTCTTTCCGATGGATCAAGAAGATGACCAATAAATTTAGCATGGTCTGCCATAATTCTTAAAAAGAAAACATTTTCTTTAATAATTGCATCTGGAAGGGCATCTAATTTACCTTCATTTAATTCAATTAAACGGTTTCTAAAATAATTAGCTTCCCTACTCGTGTGGTCAACTAACAGTGGGAAATTATTTTGTCCTGGCAATTTACACGTGAGAATTAACCCTAGAATTTTTCGTTTAAACCCCCAAATATTAGTTGCCGCTTGTTGTACTTCTGAATTAAATCTTTTTATTTGCTCAGGGTCTGTTTCATTTGTATAGGAATGCGCTATTTGTTCGATATGTTCAAACAATCGATAAAATTGATTAGCCTCTTCTATTAGTTGGGTATCCTCACATCTAAATCCCAATCGAAGAAAAAAAGAATGCTCCTTCATGATTCTAGACCAAAAACGAATTTCATTTAATGATCTTTCAACAAACATTACAGACGTAACACCCGTATCAGGGTGTAATGAGGTTTCATCCCTATTCATTCTTAATCCCCCCACTAAATACTAAGCTAGTTCTATTCTTATGAGTAAATATATATATAAATACCATCAATAAAAATTCATGAAGATAATGATAAATCTCATATACATGTAAAATTAACCTACCTTATCATTATCAATAACCAAAGTAAGTCTACTCCTTATACACAAATAGATAAGGAGCGCGCTTACTTTTCTTCTGAAGTTTTCCTTAATATATCCCTAGTTGATAGTGATGTGGTGGGTCCCTATATGACGAAGAACGAATGTAAATAATATAAATCCCCCAACATAAATAATATATTGGGGGGATTTATACTAAAACATTTTATAAATTTAAGTTTTGATAAATATTTTTTCGAAACACGCTCTTTCTTTTTGGTTAAGTGTTTTTTATTAATAACCAGAATCTTCTGAAGTAAGATTATCAAGCATTTTATAGTCATACTTTTGTAATGGTTTTTCAGCAGGCCCTTCAAGTACTTCTCCTGTATACGAGAATCGCGAACCATGGCATGGGCAATCCCAAGAGCGTTCTCCATTGTTCCATTCAACTTCACATCCAATGTGGGTACAAGTTGTATCTACAATATGAAGTTTGCCTTCTGCATCTTTATAAGCTCCTTTTCTATGTCCATCAATATCAACGACAGCTCCTTCATCGTTAGATAAATCACGAATACATTTTTGAGGAATCTCTAACTTTCCTTTAATTAAGTGTCCAACAACATTGGCATTTTCGACTAAGAAATTCTTTAAACTAGGATTCATGTGGAAACGAGAGGGAGTATATAATTCCCGATATTTGTTTTTTTCTTTTAATATGATGTCTCGAAATAAAAGCGCCGCTGCGGTTCCGTTTGTCATACCCCATTTTCTATATCCAGTAGCAATTAATATATTTTTCTGATCGGATGTAATTTCACCGATATAAGGAATTTTGTCTAGTGTAATTAAATCTTGAGCTGACCAGCGATAGGGGATACTTTCAAGGCCAAAAACTTGTTGCCCGAATATTTCTAGTGCTTCATAATGTTTTAGTGTTTCTCCGCCTTGTCCCGTTTTATGGCTTTCTCCAGAGATAAGAATAAATTTTTCACCATTAATTGTTGTAGAACGGAGGGAGCGGGTTGGTTCATCTACACTAATATACATACCACCTGGATAATCTGTTTTTGTCTTAGCGGCAATTATATACGATCGGTCTGCATGCATTCTTGTAGAGTAAAGTCCTGCGCCTTCATAAAAAGGGAAATGAGAACAAGAGAGAATATACTTTCCTGTAATTTGAGCTCCTCCACGGGTAAGAACTACAGGTTGTTCACCTGTTTTTATATTTACTGCTGTGGTATTTTCAAAGATGTACCCACCTTTTTCTGTAATTATATTTGAAAGATGAGCTAAATACTTAAGGGGATGGAATTGTGCTTGATTTCTCATAACAAGTGCATTATGTATTTTTAAATCAATAGGAAGTTTGTTTACAAGTTCGCCATCAATACGAAGTTCATTATAAGCTTCTGCTTCTTTTTCTAACTTAAATGCATATTCTTCTGTTGTGGCATACAAATAAGCATCTTGTTGAGTAAAATCGCAATCAATGTGATGTTTATTAATTGTGGTTTGAATGAATTTTAAAGCATCTATGTTTGCTTCATAATACAATCTTGCGGTAGTTTTTCCAGTATATCTGATAAGCTCGTCATAAATCATGTCATGTTGAGCCGTAATTTTAGCTGTCGTATGTCCAGTCGTTCCATTTAATAACTTGTCTGCCTCTATAACAGCGACTTTTAGGCCTTCATTTACTAAAAGATAGGCAGAAGTAATGCCAGTAATTCCTCCTCCTACAATAATAACATCTACTTGCATGTCATTTTCTAAGGAAGGGTATTCTGGTAAATGAATACTGCTCGTCCAATAAGATTCGGTATTATGAGGTAATATTCCACCGTAATTATTGTTATTTTTCACTATAAATCCTCCATCCAATGGTTTATAGATCTATTATTTCCATTTATTAGAGAGGTAAACTTTTAGTTTAGAAAGCAGCAAATTGTGGCTGGATGGCATGTTCAATTTAGATGTAATTTTGTGTAAATAAAAGTAATTTGTCTATAGCAAACATCTTTAATTAACTTCCATGTTCAGAAGGATAAAAAGTAGAAGATCCACATGGTGAAACAAGATACTTCTTAGTTTGCGTTAATGACTCGGAGGATATTTTTTCTCTATTCTAGACATTGTGTTGTCTTTAAATAAAGTTTAATCAAATTAATACTAAATAATCTTGATAAACAATCATAGAAAAGAGCGTGTTTTGAAAAAGGTAAATCAAAACACGCTCTTAATATTTTCAGTTGTTTTATTCTTTTATAAAAAAGTTTAATCATTTCCTATCTGCATGACTATACTATTAGACTCTTTCCTTTAATAAGTTTAAAAGTTAATGTGGAGAATTCAAGTGCTTATAAGGAATACTTAGCTAACTGTTCACCCCAAGATGATAATTCAGTTTCAATAAATCCTGCTTTTTTATATACAAATTTAGCTGTAAGGTTTTCAGGAGCATATCCAATCATTATTATAGAAATGTTTGCATTATTATTTCTTCTTATCTCTTCAATAACTAGAGGTATAGCTTGTTTACCTATACCTCTCCCTTGAAATTTTTTATCAATCATAAGTCTATAAATCCAATAATTATTATCATCAGAATCTATCCCAAACATAGTAAATCCTATCATTTTTTCATCAAGATAAATACCTTTTGCATAGAAATTATCTAGAAATTGAACTTCTGCGATAGAATAAAGGTTGGATGCAATAAATGTTTGTTGTTCTTTTTTAACAGAAAGTTTAATTGCTTCTTCCCAATTACTTTTGTCAATAGACTTTAAATAAATTTTCTTCAATCTGATACTCTCCTTCCAATATTGAGGAGGAACCACGTAGTTTATGGGCTAGTGATACGTTATCCTCTTGTTTTTTTGCCCAATCAAATAGAAATATTTTCTCATCGACAACGCCTCCTTAAAGGTACAATTCAAAGCATATTATTATAATCAATATAAATATATTCTTTCCACTATAAATTCTTTTCCTGTTGAAAAGATCTTATTTTTCTATCTAATTTATGAGCGGTTAACCTTAAAACAGCAGGAGGAAGAATTAACAAAGTTAGTTAAATATTAGTCGATTGGATAAATGATCTTTCTGAAGTAGAATTATTCCAACCAGAAAAAAGAAAATGGGCCACAACAAAAGCAAAGTGACCTATTTGGAAATGGGTGCATATCAATACAGTTGCTCCATTCACGAATTTCAGAACTAAAATACGAAAATGGAAAAAAACAGTCGTATAAGTGATTTAAGAAAAGTAGATATCCAGACATTTAGACGAAAGATAATAAAGTCTATTTCTTATATATGGGTTAGCTTCAGAAAAATGTGGATTTACAACGTTAAGGAAATTCCAATATAAAAAAGCCTAACTTCTCAATTTAATGTGAAGAAATTAGGCTTTTTTTATTTAGTGATGAAACCCATTATCACATTTCGTATCATGTGGCATAGGCCCATCCAGGGAATCCAGAAAGGCAACAGTCTGTTTGAGGTTTCTCAAAAATAAATGCGCAAGATCCATGGAAAATCCATTTCGAACCACAACTCGCATAATTGTCACCGCTTCCATATCTGGAGGCAATGGATAGGCGGGTACTTGCCAACCGAACACACGCAATTGTCGAGATAAATCATAAAGGTTCCAGTTTGATGTGTAGCCATCTTTCAGTCGCCAAGCGAAAACCGGAATATCCGATCCATCGGACAAAAGTTCGAACGGTTCCATCTTCTGAATGGCCTTGCTAAGAAAAAGAGCGACTTTCTGAGAAGCCTTTTGGACATCATAGTACCCACTTTTCCCTAAACGCAAGTAATTGTAATATTGCAGGAGCACTTGTGCGCCAGGACGAGAGAAATTCAGGGCAAAGGTCGGCATATTCCCGCCCAAATAGGAAACGCGAAAGATTAGATCCTCAGGGAGATCTTCAGCTTCCCGCCAAATTATCCAACCCAACCCAGGATAAACTAATCCATATTTATGTCCGGATACATTGATGGACTTTACCCTTGGTAATTGAAAATCCCAGACTAAATCTGGTTGAAGAAACGGTGCTATAAATCCTCCTGAAGCTGCATCCACATGCATGGGAATGTCAAGACCAGTCTTCGCCTGTAAATCATCCAACGCTTTCGCAATTGCGGCAACCGGTTCGTAAAGACCGGTATAAGTCTCACCGAGAATCGGTACCACACCAATCGTATTTTCATCCACGGCTGCGAGGACCCCCTGAGAATCCAATTGGGGATGTTCAGGGTTAACCTTCACATAGCGTGGTTCAACCTCCCAATAATTCGCGAATTTTTCCCAAACGACCTGAACAGCAGAACTAAACACAATATTGGGACGATCCACGGGCTTCCCTTCGCTTTTACGTGCATTTTGCCAGCGTCGCTTTAAAGCAAGCCCACCGAGCATACATGCTTCTGACGATCCAGTTGTTGAAACGCCCATAGTCGTAAGGGGGCTTGGCGAATGCCAGAGGTTGGCTAAGATACGGACACACCGCTCCTCAATTTCAGCTGTCTGTGGATATTCGTCCTTATCAATCATGTTCTTGTCGAATGATTTTGCATATAATTGCTCTGCGGCAGGCTCCATCCATGTGCTAACGAATGTTGCAAGATTCAGGCGGGCGTTGCCATCAAGAGTAATTTCATCATGGACAATCTGATACGCTGTTTCTGATAACATGCCTTCATCAGACATATGAAAGCGTGGAACGACGGATTCTCCTTCGCGGGCAAACAGAGGATTTACAGAAAATTCGTGAGGCAGCTCTTTTTGCATGTGATGAGGTAGAGACTGTGGATTATCTGGCATGATCTCTTTTCCTTCATATGCATCGTTTTTAACCTCTGCTTTTCGATCCTGTGGCATATAAGCACCCCTTAATTAATTGTTTAATAAACATATTATTTACAAAAAATCATTTGTTAAACAAAGGGGACAATTCTATTGAACGACTCAACACAATACCTACTTTAGCTTGGTTTTCGCAACTTCGGCAAATGAGGGGGGATAGAACGTTAAAGATTTTACGGTTGCAACGTTTTTCTGCAACCAACCTCATATCTTAAGTTTTTGAATAGCAATCTGTACAAGTAAATGATAGTAAACATGTTGGCCTATGCCAATTGACACTCATCTCCCCCCTACTCACTAGGCTTTGACCCTTCACGCTCCTTGAGGAAGGAGTCTTCTTGACTAAAATGATAAAAATGCACCATTTAATACAATGCGTACATCAATTTAGATCCAATAATTTCGAAAGCGTTCGCACATATAAATAGTCAAAGAAAAGGCACTCCTAGGAGTGCCTTTTCTTTGACTTGAACCACGTTCCTATAAATATTCCCCATCCCATAAAAACACTTCCTATAAAACAGAATCTTAGACATCAATAGACTTTATTTAAAAAATAGTTTACATATGTATGGGTGGTAACAGTAACGCCACATCATACATTTCTTTCCATTCCATTCACTGGGGGTTTGTGTTAATACGTTGCTAACACGGACTTGCAAACAAATAATGTATGTTTTCATACAGGCGCAGCAGGCAACTCTGATAGCAGTAATTAACGTATCCTCTGCAGCAATCTCTGCCAGCACTAATTCATAATATATAAAAAAGGATAGTGAAGATTATAAATCTGTATTTTATTTAACCTTAAGGTCATTACAGAAAATAATATCCGAAGAAATGTCTCAATTAATATAGCTACAAATGGAAAATCTAAAAATACGCGTAATACCATTAAGCGTTAGAGTGATTGCAGATGAAAGAGAAGGATAAATATCGACCATAAATAAATGATTCGAAATGAAATAGATACTTTAAATGTTTGTCACTCCTTTAGGTGGAGGAGCTATTATACAAACTCCAGGAGAACAATGACGTATATTGAATGTTATAACCATAACGCAAACTACAAGAGGTGTTTTTAACCTATTACTGTCCGCAAGCAAATGTCAGTATACGTATTATAGAGTTATCACAAATGTAAATTGGGGCTTGATAAAATAGTTATTGTATGATGAATAAATAAAAGAACCAGTTTGCTATAAATGGTTTTTTTCCACACAGTGTGCAAGAAATTCAAGGAAATTGGACCATAGAAATCTGTGGGATTCCTTGTGATAATAATGTACTGAATAGAATCAAAAAGAGCGCTAATCGAGAGCGTTCCTTATAGCTAATCATAACGAAGTGAAGAACTGAAATTATATAGAAAGTTAGTATTATTTTTTGAGAAACTTGACAACAGGATTGAGATCAATTCATCTACATGAAATATCTAATTGTTATTGAACATAATAAATTCTTTTGCAAAGATACATATTATCCTTATATAAAATGTTATTATTCGAACACCCAACCGTAAAAGGAGGAGCTATTTGTGTCTCAACATATAGAGATTATTTTGAGAACTTTGTTATCTTTCTCAATTTTATTTATCGGAGCTAAAATATTAGGAAAACAAATTATCGCTGAAATGAATACCTTTGATTTTATTGGTGCTATCTCTATTGGAAGTATTATTGCAAATTTGGCATTTAATTTAAATGTAAAAACTCATCATGCAGTTATTGCTTTTCTTATTTTAGTATTTATCATTTTAATGGTTAGTTACATATCCATGAAAAGTCGAATAGGCAGAAAAATATTTGCAGGAAATCCAACAGTCATTATTGAAAACGGAAAAATTTTAGAGAATAATATGCGGAAGATGCGCTATTCTCTAGATTATTTAAACCAACAATTAAGAGAGAATGGTATTTTTAACATTGAAGAAGTTCTTTATGTCGTAGTTGAAACAAATGGTAAAATATCTGTTTTGAAAAAACCGGAATATCGTACTGTTACAAAACAAGATTTAAATATACCAACAAAAAAAGAGTATAAACTTCCCATCGAGCTAATTATGGATGGGGAAATTATGACAGAAAACTTAAGGCAAAACAATCATACGGAGCTAGAATTACAGTGTGAACTAAAAAAACGTAACCTCCACTACACAGATGTTACGTATGCTGTACGTGCTGCAAATGGAAATATCTATATTGATACCTATAAAGATAATATTACCTCTCCAATGGACCAAGAATAGGCTATTTCTACTAAAAATACAAGTGAACATATCGTTGTGATGCTTCCGCAAATAACTGTAATTCATCTTAAATGGTCCATAAGAAAACATCATTCTTTCTAATCTAGCTTGTTTAGGGGGTAACTTGAGATCCTATTACCCATAATAAAAAATGAATAAACCCAATTCATTTTTTATTGCTCTTCGTTATTAGCGACAGGATAGCTGTTTAAGGATAAAAAGGAATTCGCCATTTTTTTTTGCAAAATGCAACGGGGGTTCTACCGATTGGATATGAATTTACATAATTAGGGGATTCATGTATAACCAGTAATTTGTTTGATAACTTCATCCGTTCGATTTAATTCTGATGTTAATTTAGCTGCAGTAATGGTTTTATCATAAATGTGATTATAAGTATGATTAGCAATTTCATGTCCTTCTTTTACTTCCCTTATTAAAATAGCAGGAAACCTTTTAACTTTATTACCTGCTACGAAAAAGGTTGCTTTTGCATTGTATTTAGCTAATATATCAAGTATTTGAGGGGTGAAAACAGGATGAGGACCGTCATCAAATGTTAGTGCAACGATTTTTTCCTTTGTATTTACCTCCCAAATTACCTTCCCTGTTTTTTCATATTCCTTACGACTATCTGTAAAAGCATATATGGATATTGGTTTTGAACAAAGAGAAATTATAAAAAAAATGAGGAATATCGAATTTTTTTTCACAACTAATACACTCCTATAAGATACAAGTAAGTTTAGTTTATGGAGTTATTATTAAATTATTTAATTAAAAAATTAAAAAGAGGAAAGTGGCAAGTGGGGAAGGTTAGAACTATCATGTTGTCCTCAGTTCAGGGTTCAATTTTATCATTTTAGCCAATAAGAATCCTTCCTCAAGGAGCGTGAAAGAGCAAAGCCCAGTGAGTAGGTCGGAGATGAATTAGCTTCGAACAAGGGATAGCAGGAAGCCATCTTAATTGTTCGACATACAGAAAGTGTTACTTTACTACCTATCGAATGTACGTTTGGTATATGATAGTTATATACCGAAATGGAGGTGAATGAAATGATGATCAATAAAGCCTATAATTTTCGTATCTATCCAAATCAAGCACAAGCAATTCTAATCAATAATACGATTGGTTGTTCTCGTTTTGTATTCGATCATTTCCTATCTCTATGAGATAACGCATACCAAGAGACGGGGAAAGGTTTAACATATGGTACATGCTCTGCCAAACTTCCTGCCATGAAGAAAGTGTTTGTTTGGCTCAAAGAAGTGGATAGTATTGCGATTCAGTCGTCTGTTCGCAACCTCACGGATGCTTATACACGCTTTTTCAAAAAACAAACTAGTGCCCCGCGTTTCAAATCTAAGAAAAACAACGTACAATCTTACACCACAAAACAAACAAATGAAAACATTGCCATTGAAGAAAAAAAAGATAAAGCTGCCGAAACTAGGTCTTGTTCGATTTGCCAAGAGTCGCGAAGTAAAGGGACGTATTGTAAATGCTACGGTTAGAAGGAACCTATTAAATGTCCTAATAGGCTCCTTTTTTTAAGGAAAAAATTTCAAATATAGAGTCATATTTCAAATCGTTTGCGTTTTCATACAAATCTTATAAAGTTAAAAATTTCTTGCTTTATTTTAGCTTGTTATTGATAAGATACTAGCATTCAATTTTTTTATGATTCAATCTAGGATAAAATATCTACTACCGTTTGATAGGCAGTGCATAATAGCCAAAAGCTATATCCAGCAAGGCACTTGCCTCTTGACGCAGTAATAGGTCTTTCGGACGGAACATAAAGGAACCATCAGCATTGATGGAAGTATCAGGGTCTAGAATTCCTTGGGAGGCAAGTGCTTGAATCGATTGGACTGCCCAGTCATCTGCGGCATCGAGTAATTTAACTTTAATAGCTTTATCAGGTTGAATCGGTTTCAAGTCTAGAATTTGCTTAACGTTTTGAATCATGGTTGCTGCGACCTGTCGGGTAATCGGAGTAGCACGGTTATACTCTGGAATTCCATTCATAATTTTTGCCCTTGCCTCCTTGGATTCGTCTGGAAAACCGTTAAATCCATGAGCAAGTAACAACGTATCCGCAAACTCTCCTTGTGTCATAGCACCCATTGGATCGAATAAATTACCTTCTTTAGCATCCATAATGTTTAAAGCATAAAGATTATCGATATGACTTCTATAGTTACTCATTTGCGGGACATCTGCTAAGGACGGTTTGTTGTTAATTTTTTGTGCATCAGCCATGAAATCTAGGCTTTTAGGAGAGCTGTAGTGAAAATATGTGATTTCTCCAACTGCATTTTTTTTGAAAGCAACCTTGTAGCCTTCTGAATCTTCAAATAACAACGGATGAATCATTTTGAGAACTTGTCTTCCGGATAATCCCCCTTCCATGACCAAATTCCCATTTTCATAGGTAAAGTGGGTTCGAATTGAAGCAAAACGTGTGTTTTGGTACAAACCCAAATATTTCTGGGATTCTTTCTCCTCTAACGAAAGATATTTAGTTTTTTCCACCTTCTTAGCAGGGAAATAGTGATCCATGAGAGCTTCATACACGTCTATACTCATCGTTGAATCATTATTGTAAGACATGAAGAATGCTGTTTTTTGTTCAGGCACTAAAATCATCAGTGATTGATGTCCAGGCATACTCCCCCCTTTCATTACAACGTGTTGACCGTTAGCAAATTCATTGAAAGGCGTTTCAAATCCAATTGTCGCAACAGGAATCGTCTTATCATCAAAAACTTGATAGGCATGCATCATATCCATGCTTTTTTTACTTACAATTTCTTTGTCTTTAAACTTTCCTTTCTGTAGTTGCATAATCATGTATTTTGACATGTCTTCCGCAGTAGATAAAACGCCTCCTTCTGGTGCATCCGTTATGTTCCTACTTGTTGGAATCGGATCGCCAGTGGGACCATAATGTGTAGCCATTCTTTCGAGAAGATCAGGCGTTAAGCTCATACTTGTAGATTTCATGTCTAATGGTTTGAAAATATTCTTTTCCATATATTTAGAGAAGGGGGTACTAGTAACATTCTCTACTGCAAACCCTGCGAGCGCAAATGCGACGTTGTCATACGTATAAACTTCACCTG
Organism: Bacillus pretiosus; assembly: GCF_052947655.1. NCBI lineage: Bacteria > Bacillati > Bacillota > Bacilli > Caryophanales > Bacillaceae > Bacillus > Bacillus pretiosus. The sequence goes on from NZ_JBRFUV010000002.1 coordinate 119,675, forward strand.
GTGGCCGTACTACAGTTGGCATATGTTTAGAGAAGAATTCTTTCATCGGTATACTATTATTAACGTATTCAGGTCCAGTTATCGTTGTGAGATTGGGAGAATCTACCCCGCTGGTATAAGTGAGCATATCAAACAAGGTAAGGGGTTTTCCTGTTTGATTAGGTATTTGTAATCCACCAAGATATTTTTGTACGTCTTGATCTAGTTTAAGCTTTCCTTTATCGGCTTGCTGCATCACAGCCAAAGCAGTAAAAGTTTTCGAGACTGAAGCTATTTGAAAGACCGTGTCCTTATTAACGGGGATTTTCTTTTCTTTATCAGCATATCCATATCCTTTATTGACAACGACCTTTCCATCATGAACGACGACAAAACTAGAACCATTCACATTATATTTCTTCATTTTTTCCTCAAATAACGGATCAGCAAAAGATTCTATTTCTTTTTTATTAGTAGGTCCTTTCGGCATTTGGATATTAGTTCCGGATGCCAATGGCTTTGATTTTTCAGCCTCTAATGATTGTTGGGAACACGCAGAAATCATGGTTGAAGAAGAAAGAAGAACTGCAACAATCCCCAGTTTGTTAATTGCTTGTTTCATTTTTGTACGCTCCTTTATTTAGTTGGTATTTTTTGTTAGCACAACGAGTTAGCGGCTCGTTAGTGTATGAACAGAGTGTAGCAAGAGGCAAGTCATAGTAGGTAGTGAGTTTTTGTAATATTTATAAAGAAGAACAAAAATTGAGTGGGATACAGCGGTATTAATAGTTATGTCATATAAACAATGACATTTTGACACTACCGTATGTGACATAAAAAAACTTAGAATCAAAAAGCAGTTTTTAAAGCATTAACAATAAATGAGGAGGGGAGATTTTCATTGTGCATGACAAAAATATAAAGGGGCGTGAAAGGGGAAACAAGTATGACTTATTTATGAAAAACAAACCAGTAACAAGAGTATTTTAAGGAAAAGAAGTAGTTGCTAGAGTTAACATACAAGTGGAAAAAGAGAAATTTACCGTTTGTTAGGACACAATAGCATTTGTGAAAATAATGCTGAGTAAGATAATTGCCAATCCATTTTTGCCCATTTATCTTTGGTTAAGATGAAAGCTGTGTAACTAGTAGAAAACAACAAATAACTACCGATAAAATATGAATAGAGGAGAGGAATATCTTTATGAAAAAACATTGTCAGATTACATCTACAGGTTTAGTCCTTTTAATGACTGGAAGTTCTTTGTTATACACAACACCAAGCTCAATTGTAAAAGCAGAGTCTGATCAAAATGTATCTAGTTCGTTACAAACAAATACTCAAAGAGATCGTACTTCCGTCAAGAAAGCAATGCGGGATACACTACAACTTGGATACCCAGGGATACTCGCCAAAATTTCAAAGGATAGAAAAACGTGGAGTTATGCTGCCGGGGTAGCGGATCTGAGAACCAAGAAACCAATGAAAGCTGATTATCTCTTTCGTATTGGCAGTGTTACGAAGACATTCATTGCAACAGTTCTACTTCAATTATCTGGAGAGAACCGCTTGAATCTAGATGACTCCATCGAAAAATGGTTACCTGGCGTCATTCAAGGAAACGGCTATGATGGTAACCAGATTACGATTCGGCAGTTATTGAATCATACAAGTGGGATTGCTGAATACTTAAAGTCAAAAGACTATGATATTATGGATACAAAAAAATTGTATACGGCTGAAGAATTAGTAAAGATGGGAATTTCTCTTCCACCAGACTTTGCTCCAGGTAAAGGCTGGTCTTATTCAAATACAGGATACGTAATACTAGGTATGCTTATTGAAAAAGTAACTGGAAACAGCTATGCGGAAGAGGTTGAAAATCGGATTGTTGAACCGCTCGAATTGTCGAATACATTTCTACCTGGTAATTCAACTGTTATTCCAGGTACCAATCATGCCCGTGGATATTTCCAACTAGACGAAGCAAGTGAGCCAAAAGACGTTACTTATTCTTACCCAGGTAATTCGGATGGAGATATGATTTCTACTGCTGACGATTTGAACAAATTTTTCTCTTACTTACTTAGTGGCAAATTACTCAAGGAACAGCAACTAAAACAAATGCTTACTACAGTTTCTACAGGAACAAAAGTAATCGATGGATATGGTCTTGGAATCTATGAAAAAAAACTTTCAAATGGTGTCTCGATTTGGGGACACACAGGTGGCTCTCCAGGTTTTTCTACTTTTGCTGGAGGCACAATTGGAGGTAAGCATACATTAGCCGTCAATTTGAACAGCAATAAAGCTAATAGTCCTAATCCTTTTAAAAATATTTTACTTGCTGAATTTAGCAAGTAGGCAAAAGGAAAAATGGATAAACTTTGTCATAGTTTATTTTTTAACAGCTGACTATATCATTTTCAACAAAAACTGACGATTTAGCATTTCGATATAATGATGAAAATAGGACAAATATAAACTAAATACAATAAGTGTTCAAGAATCATTCACTGTAAAGAAACAAGAAGTTAATCAAGGTTTTTTATCCCTACAATTAGGTAACCATGATTATTCTATTGAAGTAGGGAGGCGACATCCAAAAGCATAATAATTTTATATGCAGCAAGCATCTAAGAAATGTTAATGGAATAACAAGTGTAGGTATATATTTATTTGAAAATACAAAAAATTAATCTCTTAGAATATAATACTATGTATTATTTAGTAGATAAAATGAGGGACCGAGGAATTTATACGTATGATGCACGAAATCAAGGAATTGATTATGACATGTCGTTTCTTTCAGGAATCCTCATTATAAGGATTCCTTTTTTGTACCAAAAAATTTGTAAAGAAATAAGATAAGATCGGGAACACAATCCTATCTTTAGCATAAAGAGTTAGCGTATGAACAGAGTATAGCAAGGGGTTTATCATATTTATAAAGGATAATAAAAGTTGAGTGGGATAAGGTTGTATTAATAGTTATGTCATACAAACCATGACATTTTGACACTACCGTTTGTGACAGAAAAATACTTAGAATAAAAAAGTAGCTTTTAACGCATTAGCAATGAATGAGGAGGAGAGATTTTAATGATAAAAGCATCAGCTCAAAAAACTTTGCAAGATTTTTATTTCTTGTTATTTACCTTTGTATCCGGTTTTTTTTACTTTTGTTTCTATCTGATCAGCATTACATTTGCATTAGTAATGACGATTATTTTTTGGGGTATTCCCTTATTAGCGTGGGTACTACAAACAACTCAAACGTTTGTTCAGTATGAACGTATTCAGACGAAAGTTTATACAGATATATCGATAGAGCTATTCAAACCAAGAAAAAAAGAGGAGAGAGATAAATGGATTAAAGTGAGGGATATAATCCTTAATAATAGCAACTGGAGGGCTATTTTTTGGCTCATGCAGAAAATTTTTGTCGGAATAATGAGTCTTATATGTGCTGTTTTACTGTATGTAATGCCAATAGTATGTATCGTTACCCCCTTACTTTTTCAACATTTTAATATATACTTATTGGGCATTGCTGTGAATTCATGGGAGACAGCAATTTTTGTCATGATTGTTGGTTTCATTCTCATCTGGATACATAATCTTATTGGAAACGACTTAGTTCGAATTATTGGAATGTACACGCGTTTTATGTTTAAAGCTATAAAGGAGTGATAATTTGTTTAAGACTTTAAAACTATGGTTTTGGTATGATTGGGCCTTACTTTGTATACGCTTTATTGTTTGGCTATCATTGATATCAACGACTATACAACAACAAGATCATTTGACAGTACCACTTTGGATCATAATCCTTTGGGAAGTCGTTTCATTTTCAGTACCTTGGATTTGTTTAATGTTCAGTTATCGCTATTATTTATTTACTGAAATAATATTATTTGGCGGAGTTTGTTTCTATTTAACTTTATTATTTCCGTTAGCATATCTTGCTTTTTTAATGCCAACTTTTATGATTGCGGCAAATAGCGTTCATAAATCTTACCGCTGGTCGGGTCCTATCACAATTATTTTGTTCCCGTTGCTCATTGCGATATTTTCCGAAGTGACAGATTTATGGGTAATCATCCTACAACTCAGTTTAGCTTTTGCTATGGGCTCTTTCTTTCGTTTACTGGCTATTAATTACCGTCAAAGTGAAATTATTCGGAATCAGAAACATGTATTGGAACAATACGTATCCCAAGTTGAGCGGATTACATTACTGGAGGAACGTGATAGGCTCTCAAAAGACTTACACGATACGATGGGGCATTCCTATACTTCAATTATTATGGGGATGGAAACATTGCGTGTGGAATTAAAGTCTAAAGAAGGAGAGCAACAGCTAGATTCATTATTACAATTGGCCCGTAACAGTATGGAAGAAGTAAGACTGTATTTACACCAATTAGATTTATCACAAGAGTCGCTTCCCTTAGCTACCACACTACAACAATTGACAGAGGAATTTAAGAAACATGCAAAAGTAAATGTACGTACTCGAATAATAGGGGAAGAGTATATGGTCTCCAAACAATCAAAAATGACACTATATCGGAGCTTGCAAGAATCACTAACAAATGCTGTTCGCCATGGGCATTCCACAGAAATCATTGTGTCACTTCATTTTGAACCACAACAGATAAGATTGGATGTAGAGGATAATGGCTGTGGGGTAGAAGAGTGGAAGGATGGCTTTGGATTAACTGCAATGAAAGAGCGTGTAAGTCAGTCACAAGGAAGAGTCATTGTTTATTCCAAAAAAGGGGAAGGGACATTAATTTCATGTGTTTTACCGAAACAAGTACAACTGGCTAACGAACAAATTCGCCTGTGTATTGTCGATGATCATTCTTTTATCAGAGAAAGTCTTCATACAATTTTGGGTGGACTGGATGATTTACAAGTAGTGGGAATGGCTGAAGATGGAGAACGGGCTTTGGAATTGTGCGAGAGACTAAAACCAGATGTAGTATTAATGGATTTAGAGATGCCAAATCTGGATGGGATTCATGCAACTAAAATGATTAAGAAAAAATGGCCAGACATTCGTGTACTTATTCTGTCAACCTTCCAGAATACAGAAAGGGCAAAAGAAATCATACGAAATGGTGCGGATGGATATGTATTGAAATCCATAGATTCGCGTGAACTAGCTGAATCTATTCGTCTAGTCTATCGAGGAGGCACGATGATTACTCATGACTTGTTCCATAGGATGTGGGAAGAAAATGAAGAAACAGGATTATTTGAATCACGATCAGCTGGAATAGAGTATGGATTGACGAAACGAGAATTAGAGATTTTGAAACTATTATCACAAGGAAGCCGTTATAAAACAATAGCTTCGACACTTTATTTGTCAAACGGAACAGTAAGAAATTACGCCTCCAATCTCTATGAGAAGCTAGGAGTTAAAAATCGAGAAGAAGCAGTACAAAAGGCAAAAGATATAGGACTACTTTCATGACTCTCCCACTTGAACTAGTTAGCTGAAGTTAATGGGGAACTTACAGATGATGCAGAACATCACTACCCAATCCCACATTTGAAACTACAATGAAAAATAAAGATTTGGAACGCTTCTGCTTTTTTGTGAACAAAGTTGTTTAAAAAGGTTATTTGGATTCTCATATCGAAAAAGTAAAACACTATAGACGAAGACTATAAAATGTGTAGACTATAACTAAATTTGAAACAAGGTTTAAGGTAGATAAATGTTTTATTGAAACCTATCTTTATAGAGGACTGGTAAATAGTTTTCATATTCGTTAGTACATCGGTCCTAAATCTAAAAGTAAAATAGGTATTTTTGGGTCAATAACATCTTTGATTTAGATGTTATTGACCCAATTTAGAAAATATCTATTAAGTTGCCACGAGTAATTTTAGAATTGAAAGAGGGAATTTCGTAAATTCGGGGATAATAATACTCACTAAATTAAAGCTCTCTATAAAGAGAAGAATTTAGAAACTAAAGAAATCAGTGTGACGGTGCTTGATTGTAGTCAAATATAAAATATGTTGTTTTGAGTTGAAGTAAGATGCGTAATTGAAAAAGATAACAGGATAATATATTTCTAATCATTTAAAGGGAAGGGGATGTGATTGAGGTGAATAATACATATAATGAAAAGACGCATACATTGATTAAACAATTATTAAAAAAGTTTTCACCAAAAGTTCCAGGCTTTTCATATATTGCTAGTTTTGATAGCGGAGTAACTTATAAAGGTGCAGTTGGCTTAGCTTCTATAGAGAAAAATCTACCCATAACTACCAAAACCGTTTTTAATATAGCCTCAGTTTCTAAACAATTCACAGCATTTTCTATATTACTCTTAGAACAAGAGAGGAAATTGAGTTTAGATGATTCAATTGTAAAATTTGTCCCTTCTATAGGTGCATATGCTGAACCTGTAACATTGAGACATCTAATTCATCACACTGGTGGACTAGTTGATTATATGGAATTGGCTCAAGCAGAAAATATTAAATTTACTGATATATTAACTGTGGAAGAATCGCTAAAGCACCTTAAAAATCATCAAATTGCAAGATTCCCAGTTGGCACAAAATTTGAGTATAGCAATACAGGATATTTTTTATTGTCACTAGTGGTAGAGAAGGTAAGTGGCAAATCCCTACGTCAGTTTGCAAAGGAACGTATTTTTGATCCTTTACACATGAAAGACACAACAATTGTGGATTGCTACCCAACTACTATATCAGTTGCTAATGGATATTCGAGGAATGAGCAAGGAACATATAAAATCTATGAAAGCCCTTGGGAACATACAGGGGATGGGGCAGTTCATACAACAGTTGAAGACCTGGTAAAATGGGGAGAAAATTTAGCCACAGGTACCGTTGGTGGAAAAAATCTTGTTAAAAGAATGAGCGAAATAGGTCCGGAAATTTCTCCAACTGGGGATACAATTATTGACAATGAATATTATGCTTTTGGGCTAAGGCTTGCTGAAGGTTTTAACTATCGGTACTTGGAACATTCAGGAAGTTGGGCAGGTTATCGTTCCCACTTTATGCGGTTTCCAAAAGAATATTTGTCCGTTGTAATTCTAAGTAATTATGATGGATTTGACTCTAAAAAATATGCTAATAAAATAGCAGAAATTGTTTTAGAAAAGTAAAAAATAGAGGGTAGAATACAGTATTGGGATTTAGTTTATCTCACGTTGTTTTATATTGTTTTAACGGTATTTGCCTTACACTTCCTCCAAATCTAATCAAACAAATGGAAATAACCTCAGAATCAGAGTTGGATTTTTTATGTTTTTATTTCTCTTTTTACATTTATCTTTTAATGAGATGAATGCTTTTTTAGTTCATAATAAAAAATAACCAGAAAAACTGTCACAAAATCCGTTTTTCTGGTTTCTCTATAATACAGGTATCAAATAGAGAGTAAGATTTAAACTAACATGTTAACCATAGAAAATGAAGAAAGTCATGCGTCTGCTATGACCTTTGAAGATTTATTTAAGCAGTAATGTGCTTTTGCTGTGAAACAAATCATATGGATTGTTATAGATAAATCTATCGCTGAAGAGTTAGCATAAGAAGTATTTTTACAATTATATCGTAGCGATTGGGTAAGTTTCATTACCAAATGAAACTTACCCAATCGACCGCTATCAAGACAAAATGTATGCAACCATGATACTTAATTTAACTCAAATACCTTTTGTTCCAGAAGCAGTAAAAAATATGAAAGCCATCGCAGTATTTCTTTCTCCAAACTTTGCTAAAGACTTGTCCAACTTATCAGGAAATTTTTGTATTAGAGAATATGGTTCTTTAGAGGAACTAGTACCAAATGAGATGTCACTTACGTTTCCAAATCTAAAACCTTTTCCCTTAATACCTAGATTACTTTTTGGGAATATAGAAAAGCAAACAAAACAACACTTCAAAAAGTTCATTTTTTCATTTTGGGGTAATTCTAAATTCTTAAGTTGATGGATATAGATTATTACCTTAAAACATCATAATTTCAATTATCTAGAGAGAACGGTCTTTCATTAATATAATAAATGGAAGGTTAATAAATCCCCTATTTTTGGATATGTAAAATTACATAAAAAAACATGTTTAAATAAGACGCGCTTTTATATATAACTAGAGGTAGAGAAGAAAAATTATTGTTTAGGGTTAATTTAAAATTTTTAATTTAATCGATGTGTGTTGGTATTCCATTTAGAGAGAAATTAAGCAATTAGCCTTTGCTAATCGCTCTTTTATTAGAGCTATTTAACTTTCGTTAATAAGATGAATATCCGCATAAGAATTTTTATATTTAGAAAGGGATAAAAAATGAAAAAAATCGTATCAACACTATGTATAGCTGGAGTGACCTTAACTATTTTAGGAGTATGTCCTCAAAGTAGTTATGCTCATCTCGATCAAATTGATTTAAATGAGAATGATCCTATTACTGCAAGATGGTCTGCAGAAGCTCCGTATCATTCTGATAAAAGTACACATTTATGGATTGCAAAACAAGCTATTGAAATTATGAAAACAGAATCTAATATTGAAGCAAATAAGCAGGCTGTGGACTTTTTAAATTATCCACAATATAAAGATTTATTTTCTAAAGGATTATATGATGCAGATTATAATGCAGAGTTTAACGATGGTGGTACAGGAATAGGTGGCGTTTTTAAAGGCGGATGGAAATCTCATTTTTATGATCCTGATACTAAAGAAAATTATAGAGGAGAAACAAATCCAACCGCTCTTACACAAGGTAAGAAATACTTTTATGAATCTGGAGAACATTTACGAAATAAAGACTATGAAAAAGCTTTCTATTACTTAGGGGTGGCCACGCATTACTTTACAGATGCTACTCAACCTATGCATGCAGCAAATTTTACTGCAATTGATACGAGAGCTATAAAATATCATAGCTACTTTGAAAATTATGTTACAACCATTCAAAAGCAATTTGCAGTCAATACTGGAGGGAACTATAATAATTCTCTATTCACACCTGAAGAATGGATTGATTATGCAGCTCGAGTAGCTAAACCTGAAATCCAAAATATTACTAATGATAAAACATTTAAGTATTATAATAGTGGTAAGGCACAATTGTGGCAAGAAATGGTTACCCCAGCTGTGCAGCGAAGCTTAGGAGAAGCTCAGCGCAATACAGCAGGTTTCTTAAATCTGTGGTTTAAAACTTTTACTGAAAATGTGAAAGCTCCAAGTATAGAGACTGCATTAATCTATGATATTGAAGGAAACGTCATAGAAGCAGGGAAAAACTATTATATCGTACCAAGTGAATCTCCTTATCAAGGTCTAACATTTGAATGGTATATAGCAAATCGTTACGATTATGTCACACTTGCAAATAAAGAAAACAATGGTTTATCTGGTACACCTATGGAATTTGAATTCTACAAAGAAAATGATGCAAAGCTACACCACGGGGAGAGTATATATCTTCGTATGAAGCACTCAAATTACGACCAATTCCAATATTTAAATTGGTCTAATTATTCTAGTTGGATTCACCTTGCTCAAAAATCTGATAGTTTAGCTGATTTTAAAATTAAAATTAACCTGGATAATCCTACAGAATATAATATTTTTACAGATGACTATCCATTAAATTATGAGAATATAAATGCAAAGAAAAATTGGATTGTACTAGGTGAAAAAAAACAAAAACCTAGCTCATGGAAGTTTATCCCTGTTAGATAATCTAAAAAGAAAAACACTCGTCCTTAATCAGAACGGGTGTTTTTCTTTTTAGGAATTATAACCCAGAAATTTAATGTTAAAATTTTATCGTTTTTCGACAGAAGACTCCTTCCTCAAAAATGAGAAGGTGTGAAATAACAATTTTAGGTGAACAAAAATTAGAACATAAAAATGAATTAGTTTATTTTGTAATTGCTGAAAATAAACAAGTATACAATTCATATCAAATGTAAAGCATGTTCCAATCGTATAACTTGTTTGTTTGAAAATTTATTTCATGATTTTACATTTGTAACCATCCACGTTTTTTGAGCTCTTTATACAAATTACTCACGTGGCACCCCATTTCCTTTGCAATATCTGGATAATTTACTCCTTGATTATATAAAATTATTGCTTGTTTGCACTTTTCATCCCATTTTTCTTCTATAGTTTTTACTTTTGTCAATCTCTTTCTAAATTCTTTTTTACCCAGCGTAATAAGTTTTTTTCCTATTTCGCATTGTTCAATACAATACTGTTCTACATCCGTTTGATATTTACAATTTTTACAATATTCATCCTGCAAACGTATTATTCTTACTTTTTTCGCGACCGCTCTCATATCGTATTCACTCCGATTTGATTTATATATATCATAATTTTACGAGCGTACTCTTGCTATTTACGTTAATCTTATAATTAATTCCAGTAAAAGCTTTACCGGTGGTCTTATTCTCTGTCCTTTCTTAGCAAAATTTACTGTTGACAAATATCATTCCACTTTAATTTCCTAAAGGGTAATTTTATTTAGAATTGTTAACTTGGAACTGATAAATATCCAAAAATGAATGCATTAATAATTCTGTATTCCTAGAAGAATGATAGTGGCCATCACTATCTCCAAAATAGAAGAAATTACTAGTACTATAACTAAATAAAAGGAAAATAAATCCACAAAACATGTTTTATTTGCTTTTGTAGACAGTCTAACAATAGGAGGTGTTTCGTCTGTTACAGGTTACCCACCAATCTGTAGTAAAGCTTTACTTAAATTTTTTTTCTTGAAAATTGTATTTAAAATGTACTCTATACGTAAATTGATCCATTTTTTGCATCCGTATTCTTTGTTTCGTGTATCTTTTGACCTGTCTTTAATGCTTTATATTTTCAATGATTGCTTTTTCTTTTGATTTAATAATTTCTATCTGATATATATTACTATTAACTTCCTAATATTTTTATGCTTATCTATATAATAAAAAGAATTTTAAGAATTGAGACCAGCCAATTATATATATATTTTCTCAGCCATTGTGAATCCTTCATCCCTTGCCACGAATTTTTACAATGTTATTTTTTTACTGTGTTTATTTCATTTTTTAGCGATAATTCTAATGAAAAAACAACAGATTGATTTACGGAATCAGTCTGTCCAAAATCAGAAAGAATTCATCCATTAAAAATAGAACAACATATAGAAAATCATATATTATAATTAATAAACTTAATTTTATTGAAAATTGAAATATTAAGTAATATTCCTATTGCTATTAAATTAACCATTAAAGAACTTCCACCAAAACTTACAAATGGAAATGGGGTACCCGTAAGAGGAAGTATTCCCGTAATACCGCCTAAATTAACAACAGATTGCAAACCAATCATACACCCTATACCAATTGCTATAAAACTTCCGAATGGATCTTCACATAGCTGTGCAATTTTTAGTGAGCGAAGAACTATAGCTAATACTCCGGCCATTATAATGAATACACCAATGAATCCTAATTCTTCAGAAACGATTGCCATTATAAAATCAGTATGTGGTTCGGGGAGATAACCTGTTTTTTGAATGCTATTTCCAAATCCACGTCCAATAATTCCTCCTGAGCCAATGGCAATAAAAGAATTTACAAGTTGATATCCATTTCCTTGTGCATCAACAAAGGGATTGATAATTGTAGTAATACGTGTCTTTTGAACATCTGACAAACTAAATTGAATCAAAAAATATAAAATAGGTAACCAAAAAATAGCACCTATTATAGTTCTTTTAATTAATAGATTTATATTTATTCCCGAGCAAAGAAATATGCTAAAAACTATACCTAATATTAAAAGTGCAGATCCTAAGTTTGGCTGTTTATAGATTAGGAAAAAAATTATAGCTAAAAAAAATAAAAGTTTTCCGCCCCCAATCCAAATTTGTTTAGCTAATCCTTGTCGCAATGCAAAAAAACGGGCTGTTACAAGTATTGTTCCTAATTTAAGAAATTCAGCTGGCTGTATTCCAAAGATCCATGATTGAGCATTATTTACCACCTTTCCTTTCCATAAAACCATAATTAACAAAAAAATCCCTCCAATCATAATACAGATTGAGACTATTCGTTTTTTCCATATTTCATATGGGAGAATAGCACAAACTATTAGCCCAATTGTTCCTAAAAATAGTTTTGTTAATTGAGAATCAACAAAATGCCTACTGTTATAACCGTAATGTTGAACAGCAACAATGGAGCTAGCGCTATACATCATGATAATACCTAAAGTACATGTTATGAATAGAGGGAGGAGCAATAGATAATCGAGTTTTATTATTTTTTTCATTTTAAAATCCTCCTGATTTACATTAACACTTAATATTACATTTGCTAATGAATAGAATCTTGTTCTCAACAAGTATTAAATAGTACTTTTGTTTTGAGAGATTCTATCGCTTACACCCTGTTTTCTTACGCAAAAATCCCCCTTAGTTACATACTAGGGAGGATTCAAAATGGCATGACTAAATAAAGCTTTTCTCCCCCTAGTAGAGCTTTGGCACTATACAACGTAAAGTAATGGAAATTCATTACTTAGCTATCTTAAGAAGAGCCTTAATCCGACAATTCCTGTTCTACCCATTGGCGTCTTTCGACATTTTTGGGCAATAGCCTGTGTTTGTATAGGAGCCTCACCTAACAGGTTTAGCAATATAAATTTTATGTGTTTGTTCGTGTAGCCAGCATAAATACTTTTTTTTTGCTTGTCAAGTAAACGTATTGCTAACTTTATATTCTTTATTGCTTTATAAATCTTTGAGAAATGATGTGAGAAATTATATTTAATTGTCTCATATAGATACATATTTGCGACTTGGAATGTATAATTTGATTAAGTAGTTTAACCATATAAATTTGATAAACAGTAAAGAAGATATTAATCATAAAATAAGATTTTTTGAAGAATGTTCTTTTGAAGTACGGTATGACTAATGATGTAACTGCTGCTATAAAGTCACGAATTAATCATAAACAATAAGTTTCTTATACGAAATTTCATATGTTTTATAACGTTTTTTTGAACTAATTGTATTTAAATTTTAAATCTTTTAAGCTGAATTTCAAATTTGTAATAGAATCTAATTACATTTCTCTAAAAAAGAATTTTTTATGAATCAAATCGAAAGTTAGTTGACAAATATTAAATTCTGGTTTAAATTTTGAAGTAATTCAATAATCTTTGTTAGGTGAGGCTCCTGTATAGAGAAACGCTGCTGCCCAAAAATGTCGAGAGACGCCAATGGGTCAACAGGAACGGTCGGATTAAGGCCCTTTTTAATGTAGCTGGTTATAAAAACCTATGCTATACAGTGCTAAAACTCAACGAGGGAGTGGTATACGATTTGATAGAAAGGCACCTCTGGGATTATTGCAGAGCTGTCTTAATAATCATTTATTTGTATTGTAAAAAAACCTTTACTCCTTTTTGAGTAAGGTTTTTTTTTGTTTAATGTTATTTATTTTTATCTTGTCTATATTCAAAAAGGAGGTAGTTCTTAATAAATTGATTGCAATGTAACTATTAATGCTCTAATCAAAATTTTAGACAGATAAAATAATACAAAACCACTCATGAAACTCTAGAGTCTCCCTTAGCAATATGAGGAGGAGTTAACATGAAGAAATTATTAAATGAATTACTTGTAACCCAAAATGATTTGGATGCAGATAAAGTTTTACGTCATCCGTCGTATGATGTTGCGCAAGAAATAAAACGGTTTTCAATAGAAGATCAAGTCATATTACTAGATAAGATTCCTGTATTAAAAAGCTCAAAAATTCTACAACATTTGAGTACAGAAGAAAAATATAATATCTTAATTCACTTATCTGAAAACAAAGCTAAAAAGTTACTAAATTTACAACCGATTGATGAAACAGTAGATTTACTTCTAGCGGTTCATCCGGAAAAACAAGCTAAATTAATGGCGTATCTAAATAAAATTACAAAGCATAATGTGAAAAAATTAATGGCTTTCAAACCTGAAACAGCAGGTAGTCTTGTCACAAGTGATTTTGTTGCAGTTAGAGGGAATTGGTCAGTAAAAATGACATTGAAGTACATTAGGGAACATTCTAAAAATGTAGAATCAATTTCTTATATTTATGTTCTTGATAGTCATGGTTATCTTAAGGGAATCGTTTCCATTCATGAGTTATTACTAGCAGCAGATGAAGAGATATTATCCAATATCATGATTCGAGAGGTGATTTCAGTACCTGCTGAGGTTGATCAGCAAGAAGTTGTAAAAAAGCTACTGAATTATAATTTAGCAGCAATACCTGTAACAACAGCAAATAATGAAATGATTGGTATTATAACATTTGATGACGTAATGAATGTTATGGAAGCAGAGGCTACAGAAGATATCCAAAAGTTAGGTGGAAGTGAACCATTAAATCAATCTTACTTTGAATCTAGTATTTGGAGCATTTTCTTTAAACGTCTACCATGGTTATTGCTTCTTTTTGTTGCTGAGGCATATACAGGTACAGTACTAAAGTATTTTGAAGACGAAATTGAAACAGTAGTTGCCCTTGCTTTCTTTGTTCCATTATTAGTGGGTACTGGAGGGAATACAGGAACACAGGTTGTAGCAACAATTACTCGTGCAATCGGTATTGGAGAGGTGAAATTTAAAGACATTTTCCGTGTAATGAAAAAGGAATTTGCAATTGGCATGCTTCTCGGACTTGCACTTGGGGTAGCTGGGCTCATTCGTGCTTATATGTTAGGGGTTGGAACAGAAGTTGCACAAGTTGTAGCAATCACTTTATTATTTATTGTTATTTGGGCTTCGCTTGTCGCAGCTGTTTTACCTTTGATTTTGAGAAAATTTAAATTAGATCCTGCAGTCGTTTCTGGTCCATTTATTACAACATTTGTTGACGGAACAGGATTAGTAATATATTTCTTGGTTGCAAAAACGTTATTAAATCTGTAAATATACACTGAAATAAATAAGAAATGTAGAACAAGTATTTTGCCTTGCTTGCTAAGACATAGTGAGGAACTCGGGAATAAGGGAAACAAACACTTGTGTCTTTAGGTAAATAATATTTTAAAGGATTCATTGAATGTAATTAATGACGGAGGATATAACTATGAAACATCTAAGAAAAATCTTCAAACGAATTTTGCTTCTTCTTTCTATTTTCATGCTTATTGGCATAGGAATATTATTTGGTACTAACTATGGTCGAGATCTTCGTGTAACAATTGCTGGGAGTATACTAACTTCTCAGCATCCACAATATGCGAAATATACATTCCTATCCCAAAAGGAACTAGATAAATTACAAGATAGAATTAATCATCCCAAATGGTCAAATAGTGATGAGAATATTTATAAAAAAATAGCAGGAAAAAGATTAGAAGAATTAAAAAATCAGCCATTAAAAATTGACGTAGAAACGATTAAAAGTAACAAAGATAGTCGCTTTCTTTTCGAAGGAAAATTAGTCACTATTAGTAACCCTTTCAATGTTAAACTTGTTAGCCATCAAGGAACACAGGGCGATAAAAGAGGAGAAAAAATTAGCGTAATGGCAAAACGTAATCATGCACTTGTTGCTGTGAATGCAAGTGGATTTACTGATGAAACAGGAAGGGGTGGAGGAAATATTGCAACTGGAATAGCAATAGAAAATGGGAAAGCAATTGATACAAATATAGATAAAAATACCCCTACAATTATTACGGGCTTAACAAAGTTTGGACAAATGATAACAGGGAATTATTCTACCCAACAACTTTTGGATAAACAAGTCGTTTCAGCAGCAGGATTTATGCCACAGTTAATTGTAAATGGAGAAAAAATGATTACAGAAGGAGACGGTGGTTGGGGCTCTGCTCCGCGAAGTATTATGGCACAAAAAGAAGATGGCACAATAATTTTTCTAGTGATTGACGGTAGGCAGACACATAGCATAGGAGCTACGTTAAAAGAGTGTCAAGATATTCTATATGAAAAAGGAGCAATAAATGCGATGGCTATGGATGGAGGTTCTTCTGCTACGCTATATTTAGGAGGAAAGGTTATAAATTCACCTTCTACATTATCCCATGAAGATCGTTATTTACCGAATGCTTGGATGGTAACAGCAAACCAAAAACAAGAAATAAGGGTGACAATGGATGGGGAAAAAATAGATACTAAAAAATCAGATGAATTTGATGCAAATATTGCAACTGATTTATGAATGCTTAAATAAATGAAGGTTTAATTAAAGTTTAAAAACTAACATACAAATAGTGTAATAAAATTGAAAGTTTTATCATTTAAAATTCATTAAAGAAAAGCGTATAGAGATACTCAATCATATGGAAAATCTCCAAGGATTTAAAAGAAGGATAATTAATGTATACAGCTTACACTCATATTCAATTATATGCTTTTAATCTTATAGTATTTGCTACAGCTATGTGAAATGGACAACCTGTAAAAATAATTGTTGTGATCAGATGAGTAAAGATTAATGCGCAGAATGAATTAGTAATCATACCTGAAGACATTTCATCAAACATCAAAGCAACACATTAGTCGCTTTGATGTTTGTAATGAGAAAAGCATGGCATATTGTGTCACTCTTTTTTACACTTCATAACAAATAAGGATAAAAGAACAAAGTAAGTTATGCTTTAAACCTTTACTGATGAGAAAATGTTTGTATAGACCCACACACTTATTATTGGGTAATGTATGAAAGAAATTAAAATGGCAAGACACAGACTTATAACTACACAATTGAATTAAACAATAATATTTTGAAACAAGAGTAAAGTTAAGGTGGGGATAAATATGAATGCTAACCAAAAAACGTCCTTATTGGCAGCATGGATTAGTGTAATTAGCAATATATTTCTGACTCTCATCAAAATTATAGTCGGTTTACTTTTCAAAAGTCAGGTATTATTAGCCGACGGGATTCATAATGCTGCCGATGTTGTAGCATCCGTAGCCTCATTGGGATCAATGAAAATTTCAAACCAGCCAGCTGATGAAGATCATCCTTATGGACATGGTAAAGCAGAAGTTATATCATCAGGAATTGTAGCTGTGATTTTAATTTTAGCGGCTTTATTTATGGTTTATGAATCAATAAAGTCATTATTTGAACCAGCGACAAAACCCCATATAATTGCTTTTATAGCAGCGATTATTTCATTAATATGGAAGCAAATTTTATATGTATACACAATACGAATTGGTCGAAAAACAAGCAGCAAAGGGCTTATAGCAACTGCTTATGATCATCTTGCTGATGTTTATGCCTCAATTGCAGCTGTAATTGGAATTGGTATTGCTTTGATAAACAATATCTATTCCATTCCATATGCAGCTTATGGGGATCCTTTAGCCGGTATTATTGTTTCTTTTTTCGTATTAAAGTTAGCGATTAGTATGGGGAAAGAAGCAATATATATATTAATGGAAGGTGGTATTCCTACCGAGAAATGTAGTGAATATAAGAGAGTAATTCAGGCCCATCCTTTTGTAAAAAGAATTGATAGAATGCGCGCACGTGATCATGGTCACTATGTATTAATTGATATTAGAATTAGTGTTCCGGCACATTTAAGCATCCAGCAAGGACATGATATTTGTAGGGATATAAAAACTACTATTATAAATCAGAACCCAGAAATATATGAAGTACTAATTCATTTAAACCCATGGTATGAGGAGAAGTAGGTTTATTGAATTATAGATAGATATAAGTAAGTAGTTAAACCGTCCTTTTTAGATATTGGAGAATACATTATTTATAGAAGAAAAAACGTCCTATTAAAATATAGGACGTTTTTATCTATGATTTACTAATTTCCCAACCTTCGCGTGTTTTTCTAATTCAATTACAATTACCTTTTTAGAATCTTTTTTTTACAAAGCATCAACAAAATCTGAAAGATAAATATCATTGAGGGGGAATGAATTAATATATGAGGGTTCATTTTCATTATTTGGCTCTCAAATGAAGCAACTTTAGTATTCACTCAAAAATCCATTGTCTATGAAACAACTAGATTTTTAAACGGTTTTAATAGACATCTGCCAAAAATACAATAGACAGATATCTATTGTATTTTTGACGGCAAGATTAAATAGCTTTTTTGTTACTTTACAGTAAAATATACTTAATATCAGTAATTCATGTAATTAGGAGTGATTTCTATATTTAAGGAAAATGTAAAAAGGATACTTCTGTCATTAGTAACAAATCCAATACTAATAATTGTATACGGGATTTTTTGTTATGAGTTAGCCTTATACTGTAAGTACGGAAGGATGAATTATAATATTTATATTTTATTATTATGTATAGTACTTTTTATATCCATCACTACATTTACTACAATACGGGTGATAAAAAATAGAGAATATGAAACTAACAAATTTTAAATCGAACCATAAGCTTACCGGCAAATTTATGGTTCGATTTTTTTAGTGCAAAGATAGCGTTCTAAACGGGTATCACCACATCGCTATCAACTTAAAAGAGTAAACACCAATTGTAGGAATCTAAAATTTTCATTTATCTAATTCTAACAAGAGACAGTTTTTATATACCAATTAAAGTAGAATTTTAACTATGTATTTTTTATATAATAAAATTAAATATGTAATGAATAATGCATGACATTTAAAACCACTAACTCTAGCAGAGAAAATAATAAAAGTTCAGCAATTTTGCATTGCTGAACTTTTATTATTTATTTTTTCCTATTCTGCCTAAACTATCTTTAATAGTTGTTTCCCCAAGTTGTGTATATAGCAAAGCTGTATCTTGGCTCGTATGCCCGAGTTGCTGCATTACTTGTAACGAGTCTTTTTCTTCCATATATAATTTATTTGCCAATGTGTGTCTTAATTTATGAGGAGACATTTTTTTGCCATAGGCCTTAGTATATTTTTCTACTATATCTTGGATAGCCCTAACGGAAAGTGGCTGTGCAGTATGTTTATACTTTGATAAAAACACATTTTTTAATTCTTTTCCTGGAGCATATTTGTTATCTCTGATTTCCATATACTTTTCAAGGTCATTCAATGCAATTGGGGTAATCCATACAGAATCTTCTTTGTTTCCTTTTCGGATTACATCAATTAGTCTTTCTTTTAAGTTTATATCTTCCATACGAAGATCGGCCAATTCGCTTACTCGAATACCACTACCAAGAAAGAGGGAGAGGATAGCTACATCACGATCTTTATCTCTTAGAAAATAGAACAACTGATGTTTTGTTAACGATTTCTCATGCTCGTACTTCACGTAATTCAAAAAGTCTTGATCGTCATCATTATGGAATATTTTAGATCTCATACGTTTTGCACGAGCATTTAATGTTTCTTTATCTTTATGTATTTCTATTTTAGCCATTACATTTCTATAAAAATAACATTCTCCATCTTCATTTTCTGATAGGGAGGTAAGGTACTTAAATAAAGACTTTAAGGCTGAAATTTTTCTGTTAACAGAGGAATTCTGCATGTTTTGTTGTAGTTTTAGAAACCTCATAAAGTTCTCAACATCTTTTTTCTTTAAATTTTCCAAATCAGAGAAGGATATGTCTTTAATCGGCTTAAATTCAATAATTTGTTCAGATAATAGCCAATTAAAGAAGACTCTAAAATCATATACATAATTCAGTAGGGTGGAGGGAGAGGCATCATGCAATTCTTTGTACTCCACAAATTCTTCTATGTAAAAGGGCATTTCATTTAAATTCTCGTATAATTTCCTACGATGTACGGATTTTTGACGTTGCTTGCTGTATTCCATAAAAATCACCTCATATACACTATAACAGAAAAGAAACACGAACACAAGTTCGCGTTAAATTCAATTTTTACACAAACTTATTTACATAATTAAATTATGAAATACTAAAACATGCTCAAAACTGAATGGTATAGTGTAGTTAGTCAAATGAAAATTATAGCTAACTAAGTGATAAATTTGTATAAGACCATAAAAATTTGTGCAAAAACTACATATAAATGTATATAAAATAAAACAATTTATATATATAAATTCATACAAAAAATCAATATATGAAAACAGTTTAAAATTCGTTATCTAACATGAATTGGTTAATTTAATCATAATTATGAGGAGTTAATTAGATCAACATAAGAAAAAATCTTATATAGTAAAAGGTAATTTACTATATAGGATTTTTTCAATGAATAGTTCAGTATTTAATGATTCCTATATAAAATATGAATTATATAGACACATACCAATATACTGAGATTTATGCAATTGAGCTCGAAATCCCTAAATACTGTATTAGATTTTTATTTATACATCTTATTGTTCGTAAAATTGGTATTTCGTGCGAAGTTTTGAGTTATTTTTAAATCCACCGTCCTTTTTCTACTCACCCAAACAGAATTTACTGTTTTCTTTTCATCAGCAAGTAAATATTTAATAATAAATGCGTTTACCTATCGATCAATGTAAATTGTTCAGTCACTAACAAAAGCACAACTAGCATAAAAACTCATTTTAAAATCTGAAGAGCTTTCCGAATATCACCGAAACTGAATTTTAAAATAAGTAAAATAGCATATGTCGTAGTAATCTATAGCATAGGCTATTTTATATTGTGAATATATTTAAAGCGAAAATTGACTAGAGCACTCTCCCGATTTAAACGTGAATTTTATTAACTGTTCTTTCATATAGATAAATCTATTTTGAGGATTACTCTAATGATTATCATTAATTTATTGTACTGTTTGATATTTTCCTAATTTGGAATGTTGGCGGTTTTTGCATACTTAATAAATAACAAAAAAGCAAGTCTGCTGGAGCAAGCTTGCTTTTTAATAGAGCTTTGACAACTCAAAAACCATTTGCCTACATTAATCATAAATAGAAATTTATATCCATTATTACAAACACTTAATATGCAAATTAAAATCAAAAACCCTTACATATAGCTTTTAATGATTACTATAATCAATCGTAAGAATTAAAAGCTATATGCCATTAACTGAGTTATTTATAGTGTACGTAATTTCACAATCGCATCTCTTCAGGTACTGAATCAAAATTCCCTCTTAATTAACGAAGATTGTATTTTTGACTTTCCAGCCTTCAAGTTTAATGCTAACCCAAAAACCATAGATACCCAGTGTAATAACTGTCAGAATTAGCCATTTAATCCAGTTACCAAACAAGCAAACTGCTGAACCCTTAAATTTCATTCTATGCCCATCAACCACCGTATGGTTAATTTTCCAACCATAAACCATACATACCGCCCACGGATAGCAAATACCAAGCGTGAACACTGTAATAAGAGCTCCCAAGATACTCCAACCAATGAAGCTCAAAAGTCCACCATCAAAGAAAGACTGTCATCCCCATTTTGATTCTGGTACATAGTTCCCTCCTGCCTTAACATTTATGTTAATATTTTCTGTCATAAAACACACTCCTTTACCAATTTATCTTGATTAGCGCACGAATTTTATTCAATATAACCTTAATAAACTTACACATTTTACCACAAATTTTTAACTTCCTTAAACTTTTTAAACGTTTATTCATTTCATTCATACCAATAAGTTTAAAAACTTCTCTCAAAGCCACTAAGGTCTAAGAAAACAGCTAGAATACTAGCTTTGATTCTGTTTCTCTCTTTGCCAGATATATTAAATAATTCATCTATTTCTTCCTACTTAAATTGGTATCATGGAAATAAAAAAACTTAGAAACACCTATAAAATAGACTTTTCAAGTTCTTTTATTTCTACAGAAAGGTCTTTCCTTATATGCAATATTAAATATAATCTACCTTACGTAGTTTGTTACACTATGCTTGTGGATTTTTCATCCAAAATTCCACCCTAATTCCTGAAAATGAGAAGAATATTATTCATTCTTCTCATTTTTTTATTTAGGTTCTGTTAAAATTGATTATTGATAAAAAGTATTAAATATGGGAAGACACCTTAGAGTTGGTGCTTCCCTTAGTTGTTGATTATTCACATTCAAATCTAAAATAGGCATTTTTCACACAGCTGATGAGGCTAAGTTTGTTGTGCGCAAATATATATTTTTATAATCATTAAAGATTTCAAAAGAAACTAAATCACCTGAGTCCATATTAATATAGAACTCGGGTGATTTAGTTTCACTTTTTAAATACTGTCTACTTGGCAGAGGTGTATTTCAAAGGAATAGAGCAAACTTTTTATCAAATGCATATTATTTAGTTTTACTTAAAAATCCAAGAACTTCGTTGAAAGTATCTTGACCAGCTGAAGTATTCATTTTAAATTGAAATTCATGTCCTAACTCCCCAAAAACATTTTTATCAAAGAAAAGACTATCTACTAATACACCTTCTCTTTGTAAAGCAGAAACTAATGCTTTTCCTTGATTTTCAAATGACGCTGTATTACCATCTGTTATAAAAGTTGGTGGATAATTTTTTGTAACATGATCTAAAACCGAGGCTATTTTCGTTTCGTTTAAACCTTCCCAATTTTTCTCACCTAAATACGCCCAACCAGCAGTACGCATAAATTCTTGTATTTCTTTAGTAGATTCTATTTTAGCTAATTCAGACATACTATATGGACCGCAAAATAACAATACACCCTTTATTGTTGTAGGATCAACAATAGAATCAATCTTAGTTAACTTCGCGTACTCTGCAGATGTTTGAATATTAACAAATTGGCTAGATATCTGTGCCCCAGCAGAATCTCCTGCAAAATATACACGATCTAGTTTCAAGTCATACTTGTTTACATTTTCTTTTATGTATTCGTAAGCTTCACCTAATTGTAGTACCGGTGTTGGATATGTACTTTTAGGAGCAAGAGCATAGTTGATATTTACCACTGTATAACCATGAGCAGCCAGCTCTACCGCATAACCCGTAATATCTGATTTATCCCCTCCGACAAATCCACCTCCATGTACCCAAAAAATAACAGACGTTGTTTCTTTATGATTTTTTGGATAAACAAGATCTAATGTACCATCTGGAAATTTAGAATTATAATTAATATCCTTAACGCTTATTGTTTCTTTTAGGGCATTTCCATAATTAGTGGATGGTTCAAACACCCCACCTTCAAATGCTTTTTTAATTAAAAATGCTTTTGGAGCTGGTGAAAAATTCCAATAACTGACTCCCATGATACCAAAGGCCAACACTATTATAAGAAATATAAACATTCTTTTTTTCCATAGACCCTTAGGCTTTTGTTGTTTTATTTTCATTTTAAAACTCTCTCCGTTCCTTAAGTGTCTAACCTCAGCCTTTCCTACGAAAATACTTTTATTCATTTAGTTGCTGTATTGTTTGTTTTGTCTTTTCTAATTGTTTTACTGTTAATTCATATTGAGATGATGAGTATGCAAAGAAGACAACATCAATTACTAATAGTTGGGCAAATCGAGAACTAGTTGCCGCACTACGAATTTTTGCCTCAGGGGCACGTGCCGTAAATAAAGATACATTTGCTAACTCGGAAATTTTGCTGCTTCCTGAACGAGAAAGGCTAATTGTTTTCAGTCCTAGATTTCGGGCTGCTTTCATTAGCTCTATTACATCGCTTGTTTCTCCACTATAAGAAATCCCCCAAAATAATGCATTTTCTGATTGAGTAGCCAATGCGACTGCTAACAAATGTCGATCTGAAATTGCATAAGCTTTTTTTCCTAAACGAATCCATTTCTGTGCTACATCCTCTGCAATAAGAAAAGATGCCCCTACTCCATAAATGTAAATAACTTCTGCTTCTTTTAGAAATTCGACTGCTTTTTCAATAGATTTCGTTTCTAATTGCCCCACAGTATCATGAAGTGTTTGTACTGTATTAGATAACGTTTTATCAATTACGGATTGTACTTTTTCATCAGGTTCAATATCAAAATACCCGACATGATGTATATGCTTTATTTCAGCATATAGGCGTGCTTTCAAGTCTGGAAAACCTGTTACCCCTAGTGACCGACAAAAGCGAACAACAGCTGCACTACTTGCTTCTGCTTCTTTTGCTAATTGATGTATTGTCATTTGAGTCACCTCTTTTGTGTAAGAAAGAACATATTGTGCTATCTTTTTCTCAGAGACAGGTAGCTCATCTAAAACTAATTCTATTTGTGTTCGAATACTATTTACCGTCAATTATTCCAACTTCTTTCCTTTTTTTATTTCTTCTATAAAAATTTCACCTATTACTCTCCTTGATTTACCTACCACTTTACGACTTTTGGCGAATATAACGAGAACAAGTTTTTGTAATTGGATCTTATCAGATATCTTTAGTATACAAAAAACGTAGATTTACGCCTACTGACATTCGTCTCCCATCTAAAATTGGTACTTCACAACTTCTCGTTTATAAGGAAGGAGTCTACTGTTGTAGAAAGACAAAAAAGTACGACCATCCAAAGGATTAATCGTACTTTCACAAAATTCCTCACTATTATTCTTGTTCCACCATTGCTTCTTTTGGTACACCAAAGAAATATGTGAGAATAAATCCAGCGGCATATCCTGCAAATAATCCAATGACATAGTTTAGCCATACTCCATTTGCAATTAATGGAACTAGTGCCATACCAGAAGGCCCAATTGCAATTGCACCAACTTGCCCTAATAGACCTATAACTGCTCCACCAATACCTCCGCCGATACAAGCGGTAATAAACGGACGTCCTAACGGTAATGTTACACCATAAATAAGTGGTTCACCAATCCCAAGGACACCAACTGGAAGTGCACCTTTGATCATATTTGTTAATGATTTATTCTTTTTACAGCGGACCCATAATGCAACTGCTGCCCCAACTTGTCCAGCACCTGCCATTGAAAGAATAGGAAGTAATTGTGTTGCACCTGTTGAATTAATCATTTCAATATGAATTGGTATTAATACTTGATGTAGACCTAACATAACAAGCGGTAAAAATGCCGCTCCAAGCACGAATCCTGAGAATACACTACCATGTACCAATACCCAATTAATTGCACCAATTAAATTATTTGATATAAAACCAGCAAATGGCATGATCAAGAAAATTGTAATCAATCCCACGACTAACAATACAATTGTTGGTGTAACAATAATGTCTACTGCATCTGGAACAAATTTACGTAATTGTTTTTCCATAATTGATAATATCCAAACAGCTAATAGAACACCCAGTACCCCACCTTGCCCTGGTGATAATGGTTCACCGTTGAATATATTATTTATTGGAAGATCAGATGTCACTCCTGTTAAAAGAGTCACCCCACCAATGACTCCACCTAGGGATGGAGTTGCTCCAAATTCTTTTGCAGCATTAATCCCTACATAAATAACCAAGTAACTAAATATTGCATTTTTAATAACATTAAAAATGGTTACATACTGCTGCCATGTAGCACTATCTAAATTCCCCGCCGTAATATTATTTGATAAAATCGATGCAATACCAGCAATTAAACCCGCTCCAACAAAAGCTGGAATTAAAGGAATGAAGATATTTCCGATTTTTCTTAGAAAAGATTTGAAAGGTGTATTATTCTTTTTCTTTTGTTCGGCCTTTATTTTGGCACCTTTTGTTTGTAAATCTTCAGCAGAAGATGTTGTCGAACTAACAGATTCTTCCTTCCCTTGCGCTACAACAATGTTGAATTGCTCTGATACTTTTGTAACAACACCTGGCCCAAGAATAATTTGATAGGTTTCATCATCAACAACTCCAAGAACTCCGTTAACTTTTTTTACAGCTTCTTCATTTATTTGATCCCGATTTACCGGTGTGATTCGAAGACGTGTCATACAATTTGTATAAGATAATACATTATTACTTCCACCAATAGCTTCTAATATTTCTAATGCCATATTATGATATTTACTCATGATAAACACCTCGCTCGTTTTGACTATTTAACTGCTTGACGAATAAAACCCTGAGTCTCTCCTAATCGCTGTATAGCTTCTTCTTTTGAAAAACCTGCTAAGATCATTACAATTGCAACCTTGGGCTTATTATCAGCCTTTGCTAAATATAATTCCGCTGTTTCATAGTCACAAGATGTAGCCTCCATTACAATACGTTTTGCACGCTCTATAAGCTTTTCGTTTGTTAATTGTACGTCTACCATTAAATTCCCATATACTTTCCCTAACCCAACCATAGATGCGGTTGAAAGCATATTACAAATTAATTTTTGAGAAGTACCAGATTTCAATCGAGTAGACCCAGTTAATACCTCTGGTCCATTATTAACCTCAATCTTAATTTTTGCCTCTTTTCCAATTGCGGAACCCTTATTACAACTTACAGCCACTGTTTGCGCCCCAATAGAGTTCGCGTATTCTAAACCGCCAATCACATAAGGTGTACGTCCGCTAGCAGCAATTCCAACTACCACATCTGTATTTTTTAGATGCATGTCCTTTAAATCTTGAATTCCTAATTCTTTACTGTCTTCTGCACCTTCTACTGCTTTGATAAAAGCTTTCTTACCACCAGCAATTAATCCAACTACTTCTTCAGGGGCTGTCCCAAAAGTGGGCGGACATTCAACTGCATCTAACAACCCAATGCGACCACTTGTTCCAGCACCAAGATAGATTAAGCGTCCTCCTTTTCTCTTCGCCTCTATAATTGCTTCTACTGCTGTTGCAATTTGTTGAATTTCTAACTTCACTCTGTCCGCTACTTTTGCATCCTCTTCATTCATGACTGTAAGAAATTCTATTATCGACATCTCGTCTAAGTTCATAGTTTTATCATTACGAGCTTCTGTTGTTAATTTTTCTAACATGTATATCACCCTTTTTTATTAAATTAATTGTCTGAGAACGTTTTCTTTATTGCAAATATAGAATAGCATTTTTGAAATTAAATTTCAATATTTTTATATTTTTTTAGAAATTAAATTTCAAAACTTATTAAATCCTCAGTAAAATAAAGGCTATTTTTTATTACATATACACTCTAATTAAGATCTTTCACTAACTTAATAACCATTAATGTATAGATGATGAAATGAAATTTTCTTACGTCAATTTGACTGCTAAAATTACTGATTTAGGTTTAAGTTTTTTTACGATTTGTTATCTTAATGAACATAGGACACTTTCTCTAATAATAATGAAAAAATATACCAAACTAATGAATAAATTTGAATCATTTAAAAATAATAAATATATCGTACTGATATACATAAAGGAGGTGTACATCATGACCTTAAATAAAATGAGCATAGACACTAAAAATAATAAAAATGTTGAAATCATTCAAACAAACAACTTACAGGAACTCAAGTGCAAAATAGAAGAAATTTTTAATGTTTGTGCAGATTTAATTGAACATCCTCTACATTTAAAAACAAAAACCAATGTTTCGCTTTATTATTTTGAAGGTCTTACGGATACTGTTACATTAAAAGAAAATGTTATCAAACCATTATTAGAAAAAATATATGATAATATACAAATGTTTAATTTCAATATTATTGCTGCTTATACAAAAATAGTATATACATGGAATGAGATTACAGAAGGATTACTCGAGGGGCAATGTGTATTATTTATGGAAGGAGAAGAAAGAGCACTTCTCATAAATACAAAAGGATGGGCAGAAAGATCAATACAGGAACCTGTTTCAGAAGTGGCAATCAAAGGTTCTCATGATGGGTTTATTGAAAACGCCTCTAAGAATATAGGGCTTATTCGAAGATATATTCCTTCTACACAATTAAAAATCAAAAAGCTAACAATAGGGGAACGTGCTACTACTTCTATATATGTACTTTACTTAGGGGATGTAGCTAATAAGATGTAGTGCAGGAAGTACAAAAAAGGATTTGTAAAATTAAAACAGATACGATTTTAAGCATTGGAGAATTATCTAACTTTACAAAAGATCAAAATTGGACTCCCTTCCCTCAAACTTATTTAAGTGAACGTCCAGATGCCATTTCTCACCATATTCTTGATGGGAAAGTGGCAGTGTTAATTGATAGATCTCCAAGTGTGATGATTGTTCCGATGAATTTAATAGGTTTTTTTCAGACCCCCGAAGATTATAATCTACACTGGCTAATCGCATCTTTTTTTCGCTTATTACGATTTCTAGGGTTTCTTATATCTATATTTATACCTGCATTATATATTTCAATGGTCACATTTCACTTTGAAATTATACCTTTAGATTTATATATTTCTATTGCATCATCAAGGATTAAAGTTCCGTTCTCCCCTTTAATAGAAGCATTCATTATGGAAATCACCTTAGAAATGCTCCGTGAAGCGGGAGTTCGCGTTCCTTGAGGAGGGAGTCTTCTTATAAAAAGTTAATGAAAGAATTGAAAAAGTAGGCTTACCAACTATTTAAGAATTAAAAAAGCAGGATTATCTCCTCAAACAAAATAAATATATACCATAAAAAAGCCTTTAATCTAAAGGCTTTTTTATTCTAAATTAAACTTTTGAATAATGATTTACTTTGAAGAATAGTAAAAAAATACAGGTTAACAAAAAGCCTAGCAATTACTAGGCTTTTGATGAGTAAAAGAATTACCATATTTATTTAATTCTATTTTCGAAATTCACAAGATTTTATATACATTTTAAAAAGAAAAGATATATCCATACTAAATTTTTCACATAATTTAATCAAACATAAAATAACTCGTGCTTTTTATTTTAATAATAGTTTACATATTTAAGTTGATGGATATAAGGGACTAACACATTGAAAATGAATTTATACTTTAAAAAATCCTATACACTACAAATCTAGCATTTACTTTCTGTGTACCATTGGTTGATAAATTAGGTAAACTTATAGTATCGCCACTTGCATTGATAATTTGAAGAGTTGCTCCTGTATCTAAAGTTAAAATTCTTGAAACAGATATTTCTCCACCAGTTGGATTTGGAAGTAATATTATATTACCTGCCGTGTTACTTGAACCAACTCCACCTATAATGAAACAAATTGGACTTGAAGAAGGCGAAAAAGAGATATAATATTCAACTTTATAGACTCCTGGATCGATTATTGTTATTGTATTAAATGTTGAAAAAGTTAAATTTTGAACAGTATTAACGCTACCAGAAAATCTAACAGGCGATAAATTCAAAACATCCTGTGAACCTGCATTAGATAAGTCTGCAAAAGTTATAGGAATGTTTGGCCCTGTCGGGCCAGTAGGACCAGGTTCCCCTTGAATCCCTTGAACCCCTTGGGGACCTGTTGGTCCCTCTGGCCCTTGATTCCCTTGGATTCCTTGAGGTCCAGTTGGTCCTGTTACCCCTGTAGCCCCTGTTAATCCCAAAAATTCAGGGAATGCGCATGGAAATGGAAACTCAATATTATGTTTCTTTTTAAAATTACTCACTATATCCCCCCTCTTCTCCCAACTTACACTCTATAAAATATGAAAAAACAAGTTCATATGTTTAGGAAAACATCTTATAAATATTAATGTTTTTTAATTTTGAAGTCACAAATACACATTACACCGTCCACATCCATGGACGGTGTAATAATAAAATTGTTGATTTTTGGTGCAATTGCTGAATTACTCTTCGTAGATGTAACAATAAAATCGTTTAAAAATCTAATTTTTTTTCAACAATCACGTCTGGTACTTGAAGAACGTCATAGAAACGTGGAATTAAACTGAATTAGAAAAGAAGGTTAATCTAGGTATTCTCGTTTTAAGATAGACATTATATGAAGTGACTCATATCCATTATTACTTTTTAAACATTCTCTTAATGTGCCTTCAACTGTAAAACCTTGTTTTTTATAAATGTGCAGAGCACGTTTATTATTTACTTTCACATCTAACCATAACCGGTTTGCTTTAAATTTGTTAAAGGCCCAATCTTTAATTATTTTAAGCGCTTTATTTCCATAACCTTTACCTTTTGAGTTAATTGTGATTCTCATTAACTCCATACTTTGATTAGGATTTCTTAAACCAGTCAAAATAATATATCCAACCGGTTTGTTATTATTTTTATTCTCGATTATCAAATGTTATATGTTATCGTCATTTAAAGAATTTAAATGTTTTACTTTAGACCAAGGGATTATGAATCGTGAATTTTCTATATCAGATTCTAAATTGTAAATAAAATCCACATCATCCTTCATGGTATTTCTTAGATTAATTAAATCAGAACCTTCGAACATTATTATACCTCCTTTTTAAACTATCCTTGTATAAGTTTTTCCTAATTTTAGTATAACCCTCCCTTCAGTATTCAACAATATGGCTCGATTGTTGTGACATTTTTGAAACAACTCTATTATATCTGCACAAAATCAAAAGACTAAAACAGTAACCCTCTCTAAACAAGAGGGTTTTTCAATAACTTCCAATAACGAGAATTATGTAAATAAGCCGTCCATATAATGGGTGGCTTATTGTGTATTCGTTAAAACTTATATCTTAATGAGACATGATGTAGGAATTATGAGAGAGAAACGGCCTAAAAATAAGATTTATATTAGACCCCGTTTACGCATTCATGGATCTACAGACATATTGGAATACTTAAAATATACTGTAGCATCAGAAACGTTGTATTCGTTTGATTTAGGTTTTCATGACGCTGAAGAATTTGAAGAGACCCACCAACGGGAATAGGTGGGTCATTAGGGTACTACTATCTCATTGCACAAAAGGGAATTTGTATTAACATAATAGCATATTCTTAAACTTCTTATATTGAGAAAAAAGAAAAGACACCCTAAGGTGCCTTCCTCCGACTTGAACCACTTTAATTTTAATAATATGTATTGGATTCCCATCCAAATATTATTTTACCACGTTAAGTAATGTTGTGCATTGAGAAATACGGTACATCTCTTTATTTAAACGCAAAAAGCCCTAGGGGGACTAGGACTTTTTGACAGAATGAAAATGATACAAAAAAGGACTTTTATAACGTAACATACGAATGTTTCATAAATGTATCATAAAAGTGAACATATTCTATATTTTATCAGACACAGAAACAGACATAAAAAACGCCATCCTTTCCCATAATTCTACAGAAAGAATAGCGTACTTTTACACTTTAAAGAATAGTAAGAGAAACAACCAAAAGAAAAGTAGGTATTTAAAAAGGATTTTGAATACTTGATACGATAAAAATCTAAAAATTGTTATTCTTTCTGAATGTTACTTAACCCTTGTTCTAATTCGTTCTCTATTCTTTTTTCTAACCCTTTTACTAATTCTTTCTCTGTTCCCTTTTCTAATCCTTTTACCAATTCTTTCTCTGTTCCTTTTTCTTTCTCTTTCTCCGCTTCTTCATTCTTCTTACTATGCCCCTCTAACATCCCAACCAATATTTCTGTAATTATTGACATAGGTACACCCATATCCAATAACATTTTAAGAAATTCAAATATACTGAGACCCTGTGAGTTAATTGCATTATATTTGTTATTGATATGTTGTTCTATACTTTTTTCGGAAAGTTGATTATCCCTAGTCTTACTTTCAGGAATATATTTTTGATTATTGTTCACTATACGTGAAGTTGTAGTACTTAAAGATTTATTATTTAAAACTGTAGTATTTAAAGGATAAAACCTGTTATTTATGTTTGAACTGATTTTCATCTCTCATTTTCCTCTTTCTTTTTTGATAAATTTAATATGAAAGTTCATCCCATATTGTTATATCCATATCCATTTATTATGAGTATAATATAAATTTCTTTTAAACTAAATAGAACATTATACAAATATATACATGTGTTCTATTTTACAATGCTTAAAAATCACTATAAATAGATAAAATTCCATTCTTCTTTGAAGGAAACCTATAGGACTGAAATAGATTTGAATATGAAATATAAATTTAGACATAAAAATACAATCTATTCTTATGTTTCGATAGAAAGAATAGATCTTATTTTTTCATTTAGGGGGTATACCAAAGCCTTAGCTTGCTAGCGATGTGTCGCTAGCAAGCTAAGATTTTAAAATATCCCCTACTTAAGGAATTTGTAAGTATCAAGTAAGAAAAACGAGAGCTTTGTTTCCTATAATCATAAATATAAAGTGAAGGAAGAAAAATTATTTCTGGGATTAATATGCATGTGGAAAAAAGAGAAATCTACAGTTTTTTAGAGTAATAATATCAGTAGGTCCATGTTTGGGAGATTACTTGCAAATATTTTAAAATTTTTTCACCTGAACCCTAATTACCATACCTGTTTTTTACCATCACATATTGGAGGTTAGAACATGAATAAAAAAAAGAAAATACAAAGATCAGTACTTACCTTTACTCTACTCTTTTCTTTAGGCGTTTCATCTTTCCCGCTTACAACAGCTATTCAAGCAGATACACGTGAGGAACAATCTGCAGAAAAGAAATTAATCTCTTTAACGGAGCGTACATCATTATTTTTTGAATATCTCCAGCAAGGTAAGTATGCAGAGGCACTCCAGTTGACGTCTGCTGCTTTTCAATCCAAATTTACAGCAACCACATTACAAAACTGGTGGATACAAAGTGGCTGGAGCGGGAGAAAAAGCATGGGAGCCCCCGTGATAAAAGAACGAAACTTGGTCCATCAGACGGTGGAAATTCCAGTAGTTACCGAAGGAATTACCATACCGCTACTCCTGAAATTCACACCTGGCGGGAAAATAGATGAAATTGTGGAAAGGCCACCCGAGGAATCTTATACCATCCCACATCCTAGCTATGATCACCCTGACTCCTATCAAGAACGTGAAATCGTCATTGGAAATTCTACTTATCCGTTACCAGCCACATTAACAGTTCCGAAACATAAGCCTGGTGAAAAGCTGCCCGTAGTTGTTCTTGTTCATGGTGCTGGCATCCATGATCGCGATAGCACATATATGGGAACAAAAATCTTACGCGATCTTGCAGTGGGCCTTTCATCCAACGGAATTGCAGTGTTACGCTATGAAAAACGCACCTTAGAACACGCATTAAAAATGAGTACAGAACCTGTTACGTTAGAACGTGATACTACAGATGATGCCATATATGCAGCAAAATCAGCAGCTCAGCAGGAAGGCATTGATCCAAATAATATTTTCATTCTTGGACATAGCCTAGGAGCCGGCACAATGCCGCGTATACTGCGCAAAGCGCCTTCCTCACTTGTCCGAGGAAGTATCTTACTCGCACCACCTGCACGCCCTTTGACTGACATTGCCATTGATCAGTATCAATACCTTCGGGCGCCAAAGGAAGAAATCGATGAACTAAAAAGGCAGGTCGCTTTTATCCAGGATCCTACTTTTAATCCTGACCATCCTCCAGCTGGCTACAATTTTGGGTCGCCTCATTTTATGTATGATGTTTCTAGGTGGCGTCCAGTTGAAGAGGCAAAATCACGAAAAGAGCCTTTACTCATTTTGCAAGGAGCACGTGATTATCAAGTAACAGTAAAAGATGAATATACAAAATGGCAAGAGGGACTTTCAAACCGCGGAAATGTTCAGTTCAAAAAATACCCGAAATTGAATCATTTCTTCACGGAGGGTGACGGAGAATTAAGTCGTCCTAGTGAATATGAAATCCCTGCTAATGTTCCCGGGTACGTCATCCAGGACATTATTACATGGGTCAACAAGACAAAAAAATAAGAAAACATCAATAGCCTTCATGCAATCATCATTGCGTGAAGGCTTTTTTGAAACTAGTGATTCAGACATGTCTATTATTTTATATAATATTTGCCCCAAAACGAAAAATTAGAGTCTTTATAGCAATGAAGTTCATTTTTAGTATTTGGGGAGCAACGTGTTCTGTTAGCTTGATAGGAATGGGGTAGCGCCACATCGCTATCAAGCTAAGCTTATGCAAAGTCAATTTTAGACGAGATTGTTTCTTTTTCCTAAAGGGCAAGTATAGGTGATTTAAAGATTTGCATACGAAATAAACCCTATCGGGTTTCACTTTTTTGAATTAAGCGGCTTGATTATCAGACAGGGTACAATTGTAAACGACACTTAATATATCAAAGACTGTTTTTTTCTCATATCGATGAGATTTCCGCCCGTTTTGCTGTAGGAGATTGAACAGGCGAAGTAACACCTTTGATAGCTCTTGGGTGTTTTTTTGTATAGTTTGGAATAGAAGAAGAAAATGGTCTTTAATCATATACATGGCTTTATACTCACTAAGCTCTCGTTTTTTCTTCATGAGGAGCAATTGTCGCATTTGAAACATGATAGAAGAACAGAGTAGAATGGCAATCAATTGACCATATAAATGGCACTCCAATCGTTCTGGTTTTATCCTTTTACAATGATGAATTTGAAAGAATGACTTCCACGTTTTAAATAAAATTTCGATTTGCCAACGCAAAGAATACCAGTCATGTACCTGTCCCATCGGGACAATATCTGTAGGGGTGTTTGTCATATATACATTGATACCACTGAGTCGTTTACTACGAGGAGAATACTTCATTCCTTTCTTTTTTTCTCTTACAGCTTGATCTTGTAATCGTTTTTGTTGCTGTTGTTTTGTTAATCGATGAACAATTACACGAGCTGGCACTTTATCAATCATTCCTACATAAGCATCAGCTATTTCACATGTTTGTCCTGGTTGAAGGGAGTTCATTAACGTCTCCATATCTATCTGTATATACTCTGTACCTTTCTTAATTCTTCCATCTTGAAAATAATCAGGGCTAGGATTTTTTTGATACATACGTGTATTCGACTTGATACGAGAGATATAGTAGGCCTCTTTATCTTGTATATATTGAAGGTCTTTTAAATGAAAATAACCTAAATCTCGGATACATAAATCATTCGCTGTCACAGTTGGGGCACACAGAGAGCCGTAAGTGCGATCATGTTGTTTACCTGGACCTGTATGAATATGTAGGAACTGTCCACTTAACAAATCATACTCAAGTTGAATTTTTATCCCAGCTGTATGGCTGCATCCTCCTGCACCTGGATAAACCGATGAAAATACATCCGGGAGTTGAAATGCAGTTGAATCTAAAATACGAATACGCTTGAAAACAGAAGTGTATGGAGAAGAAATCGGCATAGATGCGGCCAATTTTTTGCTTAGTAGTTCGGCTAGTAGGTGTTGTAAAAGTTGGACGGCCGCCTTATTAAACCGTTGATTCAGTCCTTCAGGACTGATGAGTACTTCCGTTGATGCTTCTAAACAGCTAGATAACTGAGTTAAAGAAGTCATAGCTACATTTTGGCTCACCCATACACATAAAGCGACTAAATCTTTTGCTTGGTACTTACTAGTTCGTTGTACAAAACCAACATCTCTAGCAAGATCCCGTAAGGTATTTGGAGATAAAAAACTTTGAATCTCTTGAGCAAATAGTTGTAATTCATCAGACACAGAAACAGACATAAAAAACGCCACCCTTTCCTATGATTCTACAGAAAGAATAGCGTATTTTTTCATTTTAGGGGGGATTTTGTTTTATTAGCTTGATAGTGATGGGGTAGCGCCACATTGCCATCAAGCTAAGAAAAACAAATATTTCAAGGAGAAAATGAGCCTTTCTTTGTTTTAGGTGTTATAAAATTCTTAAGTTGATACGCATGAGAGCGAGCCCTATTACGTTTAGCAAATGCAAGATATTGGTATAAACAGATTTCTATATGTAATATATGTAATGATACATAATATTAGGGGGATTACAAATGTGGAAATCACTTTTTCGGTATTTTCTTTTTTTCTTAGGATTAACTTTCTTTGGGTTGGGCAATGCAATTGCAGTAAATGTTAAATTTCTAGGACTCCATCCATGGGAAGTCCTGAATATGGCACTCTATCAGCGATTTGGATGGACCATTGGTACATGGAGTGTTATATGCGGCCTATTTCTTGTTCTCGTGTCATTAGTAGTAGATCGGAAATATATAAACATAGGTACATTCTTAAATGCATTGCTAATCGGTCCTATTATGGATCTTTTCTTAAAATTGGATATTCTTCCTCATGCCACACATATATTGTGGGTAAATCTTCTTATATTACTTTCTGGAATTATAATTACGGGTATTGGCGGTGGTATGTATGTTGCTGCCGGAATTGGTGCAGGACCAAGGGATGGATTCATGCTTGCTATTTCTGATAAAACAGGATTATCTGTAAGCCGAGCTAGAATTATTGTGGAAAGCATTGTATTAGTAATTGGTTATATTCTAGGCGGTCCCATTTTTATTGTGACATTTCTGTATACTTTTATCCAAAGCCCTATATTCCAGCAATCATTCAGGATGTTTCAAATATTTTTATATAATTTAGAGAGAAAAAAGAAAGACAACGTTAGTGCAAGTTTATAAAAAAGAAACAACCTCTACTTTAATTGACGATTTATGGCTTAGCTTGATAGCAATGTCGCGCTAGCCAATATACAAAAATCTCCTTCAAAAAAAGAAAGGCGCCTACGCACCTTTCTTTTTTAATTCACTTGTACTCTCTTCAGCACCCAAAATTCCTTCTGAATCACTTAAATGCATCATTGTACGGACCTAGTTGCTTTTTAGAAAAGTAATGAATTGTCTCCTTACTTTTCAGTAACATATTTCCTTTTATAATTAAAAAATAGGTGGCTACTAGAAAATAGATTAGCCCTAATATCCAATCCAAATTTGTAGCTAGATTGTGTAAAAAAACATATCTTATATATGCATAACCAATCGGAACATGTAGTAATACTACCGCACCTAATCCTGGGTTGTATATTGTTTTAGCTTTTATATTCGCAAAAATACCATGCCATATGAATTGAAAAAATCCCATTAAAATAGGTGCCAACCCAAGCCATATAATATTTGGAAAGAAAACCGGAAGTAAATAAAAAACATACGCAATCAAAATATTTATTACCATAGCAGATTGCGTATTTAATGGATAGCGATCTGGTATATCACTTTTAAATATAACTACATTAAACAGACCTGCGAAATAACCTGGCCAACGATACTCTTCAAATTGATGCACTAAAATGGCTACAAAGCTTAACGCTAACAGTACCTTTATTTCACTCATTTCTCCAAAATTTGCGACTAAACAACCTACGACAACAATTGCCATCACTAACCCTACATCACACCAATGCTTTCTAAAGAAACTAATCATCTCTATCACCCACTATCTCAATTTTTATAAAAATAGCGTTCAAATAGGAAATCAATTTGTTTTTCTACAGGCAGTATTCTTATATCTGCCCCAGATTCAAGAATTGGCATCATTAATGCTGGAAGAAAAATAGATCCGAATATTTGCACTGTCATCATCATTAAAATTTCCTGATCCGTTTCATTTGTTATTTCACTCAAAATATTCTTCACTTTACTAAAACCGAGACTCTTCAAAAAATCTCCATATTCGTATTGAGATGTAAATACCGTAGTTCCCATTGCAATAATTTTCCTAACTAACTCAGGGTATTGCCGAATTACCAGTACATAATCAAGTAAAAATATTTTTAATCTTTCTTTTGCTGGCACTTTAATATCATCTAAAATAGAAAAAGTGTCTTGAAAGCTAATTAATAAGACTTTAATTGTTTCACTAATCAATTTTTCTTTTGAGCCAAAATGGTAATTTATAAGCGCAATATTAGTATCTGACAATGCCGCAATTTTTCTTATTGTTACACTTTCGAAGCCGTTGTCTTTAATTAACTCCAATGTTGTATTTAAAATCTTTTCTTTCGTAGATATGTTTTCATTTCCCCTCAACTTATCTCCTCCTCTAAAATCTATCAATTAAACAACGTTTTAAACATTGTTTAAATTTATAGTATCACCTTCAATTTTTAATATCAATTTAATCCTTTCGACATTTCCGATTACCTATTCTTTTTTTATCTTTGTTATTAAAGTTTATATATACATTTGAGAACGTCTTTGTTGTTTTCCAGCCCCTCCATAATGTGAGCAGTCGGTAATTTTAATAATTGAACTGTTGTGTAAACAATCAAATAAATCAACATTATTTTCCTTAACCAAAAAAAGATGAACACAATTTTTTATACATCATATTTGTTAGTATCTAGTGTATTACTAAGACCTAGCTTGGACTGAATCCCCTTGTTGTAGATTTTTATTTTATTATTAATAATTACGGTATATGAAATTATTAATAATAAAATAAAAAAAGCTCCCCTGAAAGGAGCTCCTTACCTTACAAAACATTTAAGAAATCATTCTATTACCAGCTCTACTTAAGATTTGGAGCATGGTTATAACTCATTCACCCCTGTTTGTTACGATAAATCATTGGTCAAAGACTATTCTTTTTCTGTGTATTATTTCAAGCTCTTTAGATGTTTTCTTTTTGTGAAATTTACCTCAAAACAAATTAACTAGATAACAAAACGTAAAATAACAATGCAGCAGCTTCTTGCCGTTTCATACTTTGTTTTGATAGATAATCTGCTGATCCATCTTCATTATATATAACCTCAGGCCCTACTAAACGATGACCTACAATGTTTTTCACGGATTCTATTGCCCAATTATCAGTGTCTCCCTTTAATGTTGCATCTGCAGATGGCGCTCCTAACATTTTTAAATACTGCCAAGCAATCCATGCTGCTTCTTGTCTGGTAATTGCACGGTCTGGATGGAATTGTTCTCCTTCTTTTTCATATAAAATACCAATTTCATATAACTTTTGAATATGTGGTGCATACGGATGATTTTTCACATCAGTAAACACTGGTTCTTTTTTTGAAGGTGGTGCAAAGTAAGCAATTTGAGATAACCAATAAACAAATTCTGCTCGTGTAAGAGAAGATTCTGGAGTAAAATTCCCCTCCTTATTGGCTTGTAATACCTCGTATTGATGCAAGGAATCTATAAACTTAGCATATGGATGATTTTCATCTACGTCTTTAAATCTCTCAGGCTCACTTAACTTTAACGCTGAGCTGCCAGAGTTCCAATGTATCATTTCTTTCACAGTACCATCTTTGTGAAGTTTAAATGCCATATAATTCCCTTTTTCATCCTCAAATAGTAAAGGGTCTATTTGTTTTAGCTCCTGTTTACCATAAACCTTATCAGTTACATATAACTTTCCTTCACTTATGTTCACATGTGACACTAGGTTTTTTAATCTCAAATCACGGTAAACCCCTTCAAATTTCTTTAATTCTTCTTCATTAGGGTTTAAATATTCAGGCTTTATCTTATCTGGGAAATATTCATTCATAAAATCATCAAATACTTCAACAGGTAGTGCTGAACTATCTTTATTTGTAACTACAAAAACTCCAATTTTATGCTCAGGAATTAACCACATTAAAGATGAAAAACCTGGTATATTTCCACCTTTCCCAAACACATATTGCCCATTATGACTTTGCGGTGAAAAGAACTCAAATCCGTATGTCATATTAGGGTATTTGGGATGTAAAGCAAATTTTGTTTTTTGCATATCTTCTACGGTTTCTTTTTGTAGTATTTGGTTATTTTTATATTTACCATCATTCAATTGAGCAATCATAAAATTGGCTACATCACTTCCTGTAGAAAACATACTCCCTTGTGGCATATCTGTTGGTCTTGTTTGATAAAATGGAATGACATTACCTTTAGCATCATATCCTGTTGCAAGCTTTTCTTTAATAAAATTAGTCATAACAAAACTGCTATTATGCATTTCTAAAGGGTAAAAAATAT
This sequence comes from Bacillus pretiosus, assembly GCF_052947655.1. NCBI lineage: Bacteria > Bacillati > Bacillota > Bacilli > Caryophanales > Bacillaceae > Bacillus > Bacillus pretiosus. The sequence continues at coordinate 159,395 of NZ_JBRFUV010000002.1, forward strand.
TCTTGGCCATATATTTGTAAAAAGGTGTGTTTGTCAGACTTTGAACAATATACCCTTGAAGCATAGAAGCAAAATTATCATATGTATATGTATCTCCTGGCTTTCTCACTACTGTGGGCATATTATCTTCTACATAATCTTTAAGCATAGTATAATCATTCTCTTGATAATGGATATCCTCTGGTCTAGGATCTACGTAATCAAACCCTGTTGTATGGGTAAGTAAATGTCCCATTGTAACTGGTTCACCCATTTTATTTTGATACTTTAATCCCCCCATATAATTTACTATATCTCTATTTATATCAATTTTACCTTGTTCAACTAACTGCATGACAGCACTAGCAGTAAAAACTTTTGATATTGACGCTAATCGAAAAACTGTTTTTTTAGGATCGATGGGAGTATTCTTTTCTTTATCGGAAAATCCAAATCCCTTTTGAAATAAAATTTGATTATCCTTTACAACGACAAGAGCTACACCAGCTGCGTTTTCTTTTTTCATTTTCTCTGGAATTACTTTATTGGTAAATGCTTCTACATCTTTAGGATTTAATGTTATAGGTGCAACAGTTTCGGCTTTTGAATAATTGCTCCCCAGAAAAAAAAACAAAAAACATACACTTACAGCTACTAACCTTTGAAAATAAATTTTCATTCCTTTATTCCTATTACCCAAATTAATTCCCCCTTTAATACTAGATTTATTGATTATACATCTATAGGTTAACCAACCATATTCTACCACTGCATTGATATTTTTTCTAATTTTATTTCAATTCTGTCATTTATTAATTTTTCACCTTTAGAAGTAGTCTATATATTATTAGGTCTTAGTTATAGAAAATGCTAGACACTCTTTAATATAGGACTTCCCAGAAGTTTTTTCATAACATCCTACTTAGAGAAGACAACCATCGTTTATAATCAATAAAAATTGGCTATTTGGTGATGCGAGTACTATTAATGATCGATCTAATTTTTTTGAGAAGTTAGATAAAATTAAAAGATAGACCTACTGCATTATTTAATGGAAAAGATTACGGATATGGAGTGAAGATGACCTAATTGGCATCTTCACTCCATATCCAGCAATCAATCTCATAATATTCTAATATCTAGATATCGATATTAGGAGGATTTAGATGATGAAGAAATCAGTATTAGCAGTTGGTTTATCGGTTGTAATGCTAGCAGCTTGCGGCGAAAAAGAAATAGTTCAAAAGGAGCAACCAAAAACACAACAAACAACGGCGAAAACAGAACAACCAAAAGATGAGCAGACACGAATGGTGAAAAGTGTTGAACGTAGAACCAAGGAGATTATAGAATATTTCGGTGGTATTGTAACAGCGGTTGAATTAAATAAAGAAAGTAACTTGTATGTCTTATATGTTTTCGTTGATAAAACAGCATTGTCAAATGCTGACGAAGGCCTACGGAAAAATTTTAACTATAGAACAAGAACAAAGTTAAAAGACGCCGTTGCGCAGAGTGGCTTGCAAGAATACGACAAAACAACCATAAGATACTTCACATCAGATAGTAAAACAGAAATCGAATTTGAATAAGCACTCACGGGAGTGCTTTTTATTTTCACTTGTTATTTCAAGGAACGGAAGATTGTTCCGAACTTTTGACAATTAACCAAGGTACGTAAAATTATTACGCTCTTTTCTTTCAATGCATCTTAACTTTGATTCTTTCTCATTATTATAAAAGCTACCATTCTAGCAAGAATAGAACTAGTTAATGGATCAATTATTACAGTTAAAAAATCGTTCAAAAGCGTACTCCCTTTGAATTCCCCCCACTTTCACTTCATTTAAAAATGAGGGATTCTTAAGTAAAGATTCTTTCAAACTCTAATTTATTTGACTATCCCCGCATCCCTTACGGTTTGAAGCCTTATCGCTTCATTCTTTAAAATAAAAAATTGTGAAATTTTATAGCATTATATAAGACATTTGATATCAAATATACTACATTCACTATGAAATTAGTTTATTTATAGGATTTCTATTCATAAACAAGGTACTAAATTGACTCTTAAGAAGTCATTACCATTGCATTTGTCGAAAAATTGAAAAAATATGTGTAGATAGATATCATTTTAAATACATATATAATTAATTTTAATTCTCTGACATAATTCCACATAATTCTTAAACCAGTTTTTTGTGCATTATTAAATAGAATATTACACAATGTCAGTCTTTAAAAGATTATATATCAAAACTTTAAGAGAGGAAGATAAACTATGAAGATGAAAAGAAAAATCATGATGACAACAGCACTTGCAGCTACGTTAGCTACAGGTGCACTACCTTCTACATCAGTGTTTGCTGCAGAAAAAGAGGCTCCTATCCAACAAAAAGAGGCACAAATGAGTATTCAACCATTAGCACAAAATAATTTAGAAACAGCTGTTAATGCTGCCTTAAATGGTCCAGAAGTCAAAAAAATAAAAGTATTTGAGCATGAATTTAATGTAAAAGAAATAGAAGTAGTAAATCTAGGTGGAGGAAAAAAATATGTTAAAGGACAAATTTCTCATCATTTAAGTTTCCGTCCAGATGATCAATTTTATTATGAGTTTACTGTGCAAGATGGAAAAGTAGTAGATAAGCCTGTATTTAATATTGATAGAGGTGGTTGGACACCATTTGCTGCTCCACTTTTATCAATTCTTGCTGCGTATAATGGAATTCCAGTTAATCCAAATGATTTAAATGCACTTGGTCAGCAGCTTGGGAAAGTTATAGATGGAAGCTGGGAACATGCAGCTCAATCTATCGCAACTGTAGTTAGTCTAAGTTTTAATGAATAGAATCTTTTAATTTTTATTAGCATTGTAGGGACCACTTTTCCTGAATAGCCTTGTTTTAAGAAATTCCTGAAACAGCTATAAATAAATTTTTACCGCTCACTCACATTATCTTAATTTGTTAACCACCTTATTATTCATAATATGTAACAAAATAGAAGTCTTTTTAAGGCTTCTGTTTTGTTTGTATACAATACAGCAAAAAGCTTATTTTTTACCTATCTATGCTTCCATTCTTTAAAAATCCGTTTGGCTATTAGATATAAATTATTACAATAAACTAATACTATCTCAAGTTAGCTCACTACCCCTTTTTCAATTACAAAAATTCATTACATTAGGAATAGAAAACAATAAATATAGTAAAAAACCATCTTATTATAGCTATTGTTTAAAGGTTAGGAGAGATAAAATGAACAAAATAAAAAATTTCTTTAAAGTTAGCATCCTCACTTGTTTTACACTGGCAAGTTTAAGTACACCATCTACAATTTTAGCTGATAGTCATCCAGGTTATTCCTATGAATCCAATATAGGTTATCAAAATCCATCGTGGATGTCAGAAGTAGCAGATTCAACAAAATTAAGTGAAATATCTATTCCAGGCACTCATGGTACAATGGCTTTACATGGAGCAAGTTTTCTTGATGAAAATTTGACAAGAAATCAAACTATGAGTCTACCCCAACAATTAAATTCTGGAATTCGATATGTAGATATGCGCGTTAAACGTGTAAAAGATTCTTTTGCAATGTACCATGGTATTGTCAATCAAAAAGCAGTATTTGAAGATGTATTAAAAGAAGCAATCCAATTTTTGAAGGATTATCCGACAGAAACAATTTTAATGCGCTTAAAAGAAGAAACTACTCTCGAAAGTGGATCCCTATCATTTGAGGAGATATTTTTAAAATATAAAAACGATAATGCTTCATATTTTTGGGATCCTAATTCCGTACCAACTATAGACAGAAACAACCCTACTTTAGGAGATATCCGAGGAAAAATTGTAATCTTACAAAACTTTACATCCTCTCAATTGTACGGTATTGATTACGATAGATTGAACATTCAAGATAAATTTGAAATTGGAAGCGGACCAGACGAAATATATGAAAAATGGAATGCGATAAAAAATCATTTGCAAAGTGCAAATACTAACTATAATAATGGAAAAATATATCTTAATCATTTTAGTGGTACGGGTGGTGCAGCCGCATTTTTAAATAATGTATATCCTTGGTTTGTTGCAAGCGGAAAAGAGAATAGAAATACTGATAGTAACCCTAAGTTGATTCAAACGAATTCGACTCATGCTTGGAGTGATTTCCCTCGCGATAGAAATGGGCAAGTATATTATGGTGGGATGAATACACTTGGGACTGAACTCTTACAACAAGGTGGAATTAGACATTCTGGTATTATCGCAGCTGATTTTCCTGGGCCAGGTTTAATTGATAGTATCATTAAATTAAATGGTGTACATTCAAATGAAAAAGAGATATTAATTTCGCAAATTTCATCCGAATCTAGTCCTTTATCCGGACAAAAAAATCGATCCAGTCAAAACTTTAAAATTGATAGTTTACCTGCAGGTACCAAAGAATTAAAATGGGTTATTGAGCCTTCAGAAATAGATCATCCTTCTACTATCTCTTTCAATGTAATGATTGATGTTTCCCTAGGTACCGATTCTATTCGTTGGAAAAATATTTCACATGGATCTAGGACTGAAGCTTACACAAATACAAAATATTATATCGCAAGTCCAATTGGTGCCACTAACAAATTCACTGTGAAAATATACGCGATTACAAATTAGAAAATAAAAGAATCCCATTGGAGTTCCTTTTTGAAGGAATACCGCTGGGATTCTTTTCTGATTTCATTTCGTCAACATTAGAATAGTAATTAAATTTGTTAGCATATCATTTAAACCATTAACGGATTTCTATTTGGAACGACCCTTTACTTTCAAAGAAAAACCTAAAAATGTTAACTACATTTTCCCACTTATCATTTATTCAAAACTGGCTTCCAAAGCGATAGGGCAAAAATCCAATTTGTGTCACCATTGCCTTGATAATCTTGAACTGCTTCATACACTTTTCCCTCATGTACTACTCTATCACCTTTTGTATATGCTTTTCTTGCATCCCATTTTTCATATGTGGAATCCTCTGACTTTGTTACTACATTTAATACATCACTTCTACTAGATTCATTTCCAGCTAAATCAACCGCCGTCACTACATATTTATACGATGTATTAGCCTTTAATTCTTTATCCATAAAGGATGTATTAGCCGTTGTCCCAATTTTATTCATAACTCCAAAGCTTTCTCTATATACAATATAATGGTCTACACCTACATTATCTTCAGACGGACTCCACATCAAATCAACAGTGGTCGCTGTTGTACTCATACTATGTAATCCTTTCGGTTGGGTCGGAGCTTCTATATCTGGGATTTCATTTGTTGTCTTAACCTTTAGTTCTTCACTTTCTTTTGATATGTTTCCAGCAGAGTCTAACGCCTTTATTGTATAGGTATATTCCGTATTTGCTTTTAGTTTTTTATCTATAAATGTTGTACCTGGTACCGTATCAATTACTTCCCCATTGCGTAACACTTGATATTCCTTTACACCTATATTATCCGTAGAAGCCTTCCATGTTAGTGCAACACTATTGGCAGTAACTTTAGACGCATTTAATTCAGTTGGTTGACTTGGAGCTACTGTATCGGGAGTTTCATTATTTACTAGATTTACATCAATTACATTATAAAACGCATTTGACGTATCTGCTACATCCCATACAGCTAAAATAACATGATAACCATTGCGATCAGTTGGTACATTAATTGTATGTGTTAAATTATTTGATGCGGCAGAACCATCATGTTTCACAGTTCCAATTGGTTCTAATTCAGCACGTGTTAATGGTTTATTAGGATCCCATCCCTTTTTTGTAATGTAATAATGCCATTTACTTGTAGGATGTGCAGCTGTATATTTCCATGTAAAGGTATTTGCTCCACCTTTAATCGTGTTTTTGAACCAGCGATTTGATGTTTGTTGGTCAAGAATTCCTCCAAACAGTCCTCCTGCCGAAGCGATTTTTCCATCAATCGGTCCCCCATCTGGGAATCCTTTAGGTGCTTCTAGGCTTTGAGGTTCGTACATTATATTTCCACAATTTAAATTCAACGCTCCATAATTCTGACTACATAAAGCAGCACGACTGCTTGGCTTTTCAACAAATCCATGTGCATAAGCACTTTGAGGAATCATAGTAATAGCCGTCACCCCTGCGGCTAAAACATAAGCACCAATTCCTTTTTTACTTTTTCTTAATCTTTCAAATTTAGATGTAAATTTCAAATTCATTCTTGTCCCCCCAATATATTATTGCTATCGCTAATATAATAGCAATATAGAGATAAACGAACAAATTACTAATAAATATACTAATATCTCTCATACATTGGTACGTTTATTATTATTTTTAATCTCATATAAAAATAAAATAAATACAATAAGTCTATTTTGTAACATTATGTATTAATAGAGCAATGAAAACCCCTCTTATTTTCACAAAAAATTCAAATGTTAATTTAAAGAATTATATTTAACCTTATGTAAAAAAATACAGTTTTAAAGTAAAAAAGTCTGGAAGGAACTGATAATATCAGTTTCTTCCAGACTTCACATTCCCATTATATAACTTGCAAATAAGTCATTTCTAAAGCTAAATTCACGCATATTTTCTAAATCTTAAAAAATACAATAAATAACCTACTTATATTCACATGGTGAATGCACACAAATCCTTTAACGAATTTCCCGAAAGAATTCTCCTTCCTCAAGCGTGTGAAGGGCGTAGCCCAACGGTAGGTGGGAGATGAATTTCGGTTTGGCGTAGCCAAAAGGTTTTCCTTTTTATTTTGCCTCTGATATAATCAGTCTTATAAATTATAAAGGCTGGTATATAAATGAAATTAGATAGTAATAACCATTCAGTATTCTTGTTGTATTATCACCTTGTGTTGGTCGTGAAATACAGAAGAAATTTGTTTGATGATGATATGTCAGACTATGCAAAAGATATGTTTGTTCGACTATCTGAAAACTATAACATCACATTAGTTGAATGGAATCATGATGTAGACCACGTTCATATTTTGTTCAAGGCACACCCTAATACAGAAATGACAAAATTCATCAATGCTTATAAAAGTGCAAGTTCTCGACTTATTAAAAGAGATTTTCCACAAGTGAAAAAGAAACTTTGGAAAGAGATGTTTTGGTCAAGAAGTTTTTGCTTGCTAACTACTGGTGGTTCGCCAATAGACGTAGTAAAAACATATATTGAAAATCAAAGTGAAAAGTGAGGTGAAATGATATGACAAAGCAGAATAAAGCATATAAATTCCGTTTGTATCCAACAGGAGACCAAGCACATCTTATACGTAAAACCTTCGGTTGTGTACGTTTCGTGTATAACAGAATGTTAGCTGAACGGAAAGAAGCGTATGAAAAACATAAAGATGATAAGGATCAACTAAAGAAACAAAAGCTTCCCACGCCTGCAAAATACAAAGCAGAATTTGAGTGGTTAAAAGAAGTTGATTCATTAGCTTTGGCAAATGCTCAACTAAACTTGCAAACTGCCTATAAAAATTTCTTTCGTGGTCAAAATGACTTCCCAACATTCAAAAGCAAAAAAGACAGAAAGTCTTATACAACGAATGTAGTGAACGGAAATATTATGTTGCTTAACGGTCATATCAAATTGCCAAAACTGAAAATGGTACGTATCAAACAGCATAGAGAAATACCACAAGACCATATAATCAAGTCATGTACGATTTCTATGACACCTACTGGTAAATACTATGTGTCCATTTTGACTGAATACGAAAAAGAGATCGTACAAAAAGAAGTAGAAACAGTTGTTGGATTAGACTTTGCGATGGATGGATTATACGTCAGTTCTAAGGATGAGAGAGCCAATTATCCTAAGTTCTATCGTGAAATGTTAGACCGATTAGCAAATGCTCAACGAGTATTATCAAGACGTACAAAAGGTTCAGGGCGTTGGAATAAACAACGTATCCGTGTAGCTAAGCTGCATGAAAAAGTAGCAAACCAACGTAAGAACTTCCTTCATCATAAGTCTAAAGAGTTAGCTATTCATTTTGATGTTGTAGCTATTGAAAATCTAAATATGAAGGGAATATCGCAAGCACTTCATTTTGGAAAAAGCGTCGCTGATAATGCTTGGGGTATGTTCACTTCTTTCTTAGCTTATAAACTAAATGAACAAGGCAAACAGCTTGTGAAAATAGAAAAATGGTTTCCTTCCACAAAAACATGTAGCAGTTGTGGAAATGTGAAAAATATGTCATTGTCTGAGCGAGTCTATTCTTGTATATGCGGTGTAAATCTCGATAGAGATTATAACGCAGCTATCAATATCAAAAATGAAGCAATACGCCTATTGGCGTTAGCATAGATAGCAATAAAATAACCCTTGGAACAAGGGAGTTAGCTCGGCTGTCTTAGGACGAATTCGTTAGCTACCAAAAGTAACGACTAACCGAGAAGCCCCCACTTCAAACAGTCCGTTAGGACGTTAAGTGGCGGGTAGTTCACTCTTAGACATTTACTCCTATAACCACATAACTACTGTAATTTATATATTGATTTACTTCAGAATGTTCAAACTCATATAATAAAATTACCAGGCAAAATGAACTACTCACCACTTAGCAAAACATAAAGTGGGGGCTTCTCAGTTACACGACGAAATTAACCTTTCGTTTCCCTGATCGTTTTGTCCAACTTAACTTTATAGTCCTTTTTAATAGTCATCTCCTACCCTATTAATCCTTATTTTAAACAAATCATCAAGAGATTGATTATGTAAGATAAGAAAAGAGAATTATAAATCCAATTTTAACCATAAATTTCTACCAATTTATTATATTATTTTTACCTAATAAGGTACAGAAACAAAGGGAAAAACTTCAGTATGTTTGAGGTTTTGGTTTTCACTAACGTTTTTAGGGTGAAACGTTTAAAGGGTACATTACTGAATTTTTATTACATGTTCCTGTACCTAGTATTTAAATTAACTTATGTCAAAATATTTTACAATACCAGTATGAAACGTTACATATTTCTATATTTAATGATACATTTCATCAACTTACTCCCCTAATATTTATGCTAAATATAGAAAATTAAGCTCGTTTAGATTTAATTTTAGAATTCTCATAATAGCAAATGAATAGATTAGGCACATAACTGTCACAAATTAATGACTTATCTATTTTTTCATCCATGAAACCACTTCAATATTTACACTTAAACTAAAACACATCTATACTCACACTTAATTAATAATCTTTCAAATGAGTCGATTCTTTTATATTTTTTATTTTTTTATTGTACATTTGTACATTTGATGTTAGGATTATGCCTATTAAAATTGAATCCTAACGATTCTTCTTTATAATTCCTATATTTTTATTTTCAAATGAAAATACAGATTCTAAAACACGATCAAAATCAAAACAAAAATGTCGTTATTTCACAATGATGTCATGAAATACCTTTAGAATGGAAAGATGTATGCAACAACGTGTTAAGGGGTTACAGGGGGAACAAAAATGAGAGACTTTTTTGATGATAAGTATAAAAATATTGAATTAAAAAGGAGGTTAATCAATTTAATAAGTGAAATTAGCGAGTTCAAAGGAAAATTAGCTGCTTATCAGGAACAAAACCCTGAAATATTTAATAGTTTAGAAAAAACTATACCGTTACATTACATAAAAAATTTCACTACTATTTATGAGGATATAAAAGTTCCTCATAAAAGATTAAAAGAACTTATTTTAGATGATATAGTACCTCAAAACATTTCGGAAGATGCTATTTTTTGTTATTATCAAACACTTTCTTTTGTACATAAAAACTCCTGTACTTTATCAATTAATCCAGCAACTATACAGGAATTACATTTTCAACTAATACATTACATTACCTCTGACAGTGCCAATTGGCGTGAAAAACCTTTTATTATTCCAGGTATTCCCGATCATGGAATGCACTTGAATAGTTACCGCATTCTTCCACATGAACTTATCCCACAGTTTATGGAGCAATTATGTGATCAATACAACTCATTAAATACTAGTAAGGGGCTACATTCGCTTTTATTAATAGCTCGTTTTATATTAAATTTTTATTGCATAGTCCCTTTCAATCAAGGTAATGGCAGGCTAGCATTTATGTTAATGCAGTTGTTGCTAATTAAGAGTGGACATACATTTGTAAAATATGTATGTTTGGATAAGTATATTAAGAAAAATGAATCTGAATATTACAATTCGATTTATAAATCTTCGGTAAATTGGTACTGCGAGGAACATAATAGTAGCTTTTGGTTAAAAACGTTTTTAACCATTATATTAGAGGCTTACAAAGATCTGCATAACACCGTTCTAGATTCTATATGTAAACATACTAAAGTTGAGAGAATTCAGGATTTTATACTTAAACAAAAACAACCCTTTACTAAGGAAAGTATTCGTAACAGATATCCAGACATTGCAGAGAGTACAATTAGTAAGGCTTTAAATTCCTTGCAATTATTTGGCCATATTAAGCTAGTTACAAAAGGAAGAAACGCAAAGTGGACTAAAGTTTGACCATATTTTTAAAACTCTTACAGCTCAAAAATTCAATTATAACGTTAGCAATCGTTTCAATGATTTTGGGCTCAAATTCATTGAATTATATTTTAAGCTATTATTACTACTTTAATTATTTCTAATTCTTACACAACTTTTTATAGGAAAAGGTACGTTTCCCTCCACCTTTTCCTATAAAAATATTAGATATTAATACAGAAAAAATGTCGAAAAAAGTCGTAATTTAATATTCTTTCTTTATTTTCTGGTTGTAAACGTTTCATTTTCATGTTACCATCTTAATCAAACAATAGATGGTAATAAAACTGAAAGTATTTCTTTCCCTTAGAAACATATAAACGTACGGTAATATCAAGAAAATAAGGCCAAAGAAATATTTGATACCTACCATAATAACCAATAAGAATTTTGCGCACCAATATTTCTGTTAATTCAGAAAAACATTTTGTCCCTAAACAAAATTTATTAGCGCGCAAAATTCAATTACACTAGAACACCCAAATAAATGTAATTTCCTTTTTTATCGAGCATTAAGATATGAAAAAAGTTCTTCCTAAAAAATTCAACTGATTAACTTAAAGAGATCTAAATTACTGCCTTAAATGCCATCTATTGTTGATAACATATTTACCAACTATGAAAAAGAGCCCAACAAGGGTTCTTTTTTATTATAATCATTCAAATTTCAATGCTAACTTGATACTTAGATTTGCGCACAAATCACTTCTACTTTTATGCTCTCAATTTTTAATTTTTATTCCCAATTTGTTTAAATTTGTGAATAAAATCCCACCAAATAAAAATAATAAATACAACTAATCGTTACATATTAAAGAGGTGTCAATATTGTCCTTAAATGAAGAAACCTTAGAAACTAAAACCAATAATACCATTGAAAAAATCCAAACAAGTAACTTAAAAGAACTTAAAAATACTTTAGATAATATCTTTGATATTAGTGCCGATTTAATTGAACACCCTTTGCAATTAAAAACAAACACGAATATTTTACTATATTATTTTGAAGGCCTTACAGATGGTGTCGCTTTAAAAGGAAATGTTGTTACACCATTATTACAAAAAGTAAATGAAGACAGTCAAATATTTAATTCTAATATTATTGCTACTCATACCAAAATAGTATATACATGGAATGAAATTAAAGAAGGATTACTTGAGGGTCAATGTGTACTATTTATGGAAGGAGAAAAGCGGTCACTTTTAATAAATACAAAAGGCTGGGCAGAGAGAGCAATTCAAGAACCAATTTCAGAAGTTACTATTAAAGGATCGCATGATGGATTTATTGAGAATGCCACAAAAAATATAGGCTTAATTCGTCGATATCTTCCTTCTGCAGAGTTGAAAATCAAAAAGCTGACGATTGGAGAACGAGCCACTTCTTTCGTCTATTTAATTTACTTAGGTGATGTCGCGAGCGTAGATGTAGTCCAAGAAATAGAAAACAGAATCTGTAGAATTAAAACGGATGCGGTATTAAGCATTGGTGAACTATCTAATTTTACAAAGGATCAAAATTGGTCTCCTTTTCCACAGGCTTATTTAAGCGAACGTCCAGATGCTATTTCAAATCATATACTTGATGGAAAAGTAGCAGTGTTAATGGATAGATCCCCTGGCGCAATGATTGTTCCAATGAATTTAATTGGATTCTTTCAAACTCCAGATGATTATAATATTCATTGGCTCATTGCTTCATTTTTTCGCGTATTACGATTTGCGGGATTTATTATAGCTATTTTTTTACCCGCATTTTATATTGCTATAGTCTCTTTTCACTTTGAAATCATTCCTATAGATTTATACACTTCTATTGCAACGTCAAGAGTCAAAGTCCCGTTCTCTCCCTTATTGGAAGCTTTTATAATGGAAATCACACTAGAAATGCTACGTGAAGCTGGTATTCGCTTACCACAACCAATTGGACAAACCATTGGAATTGTTGGAGGGATTGTAATTGGACAGGCGGCTGTTCAAGCTGGGCTTGTTAGTAACGTTATGGTTATTATCGTATCTATTACAGCCATTGCCTCATTTATTGTTTCTAATTATGATTTATCGAGTTCTATACGCCTTATTCGTTTTCCAATGATGTTATTGGCTTACTTTTATGGGATTGTAGGTATCGTTAGTGGATTAATGCTCTTATTTGCTCATTTTGTTTCACTAACTTCTTATGGTTCACCATACGGATTGCCAATAGCACCATTTCGTCTCCAAGAGTTAAAAGATTCTTTTGTAAGATTTCCTATTTCTATGCTTACCAGCCGCTCGAGTATAGGTCAGCCGAAACAAAGAAAGAAAAAAGAAGGTGGTTCACATGGGGAATCTTAAGTTTCAAAAATTAACTTTATTCGAATTCATTATTTTCATTCATTCACTGCAACTTGCATCTGGTATGTTAATTATGCCAAGCCCACTTGCTACCACGGCAGGGACAGATGGCTGGATTTCGATTATTCTTGGATGGATAGCTACTTCTATAATTGGCGTGTTTATTATATTAATGTTACAAAAAAATCCTAACAAAAACTTCTCACAAATCTTAAAAACATACTTTGGTAAATGGATAGGGACAATTCTTTTTCTTTTATATGCCTTTTATCTATTTTTTGCTGGCTTCAATACTTTATTAAAGGCAACTAATATTGTAAAAGTGTGGATATTCCCTTCCACTCCTGCTTATCAAATCACCATATTATTACTATTACCTTTTATTATTTTAGCTCTGAGTGGGTTAAGGGCTCTTACTAGTTATTCTATGCTTGTTTTCTTCTTCACTACTTGGATGCCACTATTTCTTCTTTTTTCACTAAAGAGTAACTACAACCCTTTACACCTACTACCTATTTTTAAAGAGGGATTATACCCTATTTTAAAGGCAACAAAAGAAACTATTACTCCTTATGCTGGCTTAGAAATTGCATATTATATATATCCGTTCTTGCAAAAAAAACAAAAGGCCATAAAAGGACTACTAATAGCTAATACTGGAACTATGATTTTCTATCTATATGTGACTATTCTTTCTTATATATACTTTAGTCCCGAGGGGATAAAAGACGTAATTTGGCCCGTATTTCATTTGTTAAAAGGGGTTCGTTTTTCTTTCGTGGAACGTTTAGAAATTATTTATATCGCTTACTATTTAATTGTATTCTCCACTACTTTATATCCGTATTTATTTTTCAGTTTTAAATCTATGACCATATCACTTCAAAAAAACGCCCGAAATTGGGCGCTACTTGCTTTTGTGTTATTTATAGTTGGCCTATTTATTTTCGTAAATCCCGATGTAGATCAATATTTGTTTATTTATTCTCTTATGGATATCTTAAATGTCATTTTCTTTATTCTATTACCGATCTTATTTTTCGTTTACAGTATTCTTTTTACTTGGGTTACTAGGAGGAAACAACTTTGATTCGAAAATGGATATGGATTGTAATTTGTTGTGTATATATAATTGGTTGTAGTCAGAGAATTCCTCTTGAAAAGGTTTCATTAATCCTGTTAATTGGCCTGGATAGAACTTCTAATGGAGACATAAAAGTTGGAACAAGTATACCACTCTTTCATCATAAACAGCCAAAAAGTACTATAGAACATTGGACACAAGCATCAACTGTATATACTGGATTCAGTAAGATAGATACGAAGTTAACGGGCTTTATGACAGCTTCCAAAGCTGAAATCATTTTAATTGGGAAAAAATTAGCGCAAGAAGCAAATTGGTTGCAGGAGCTTGATTCTTCTTACCGTGATCCTTACGCTACCATTAATGCTAAAATAGTACTTGTAGATGGATCTGCAGAAGAAATTTTTAAAATTCACAAGCCTAGTAAACCATCACTTTCATCTTATATAAATGGTGTAATCGAATCCTCCATCCAAAATAACCAATCCGTCTCTTCTACAATTCAACAATTAATGAGAGAACAAAACGAAGAAGGAATGACGCAAACTGTTCCATTTATTAAAAAAACAAAGAATGAAATCGACACGGTAGGAATTGCATTTTTAAATCGCCAAGGGAAATACTTAACTCATATTCCTAAAAAAGATGTTAAATTTTTCAATCTTATAAATAAGCCAAAAAGTAACGGCCGAATGATACTACACCTTGCGCTTCCGCCTAAAAAATCAAACAAAAAAACAAACACTTCTATCTTCATACAGAATGCGACAAGGAAGGTAGATGTTACTTTTCAAAACGGAAAGTTTATATTTAATCTCGATATCAATGCCAATGTAGCTTTAATAGAAAAAACCAATCCGAATTTAAAGAAGGGGCACTATGATAATAAAAAAAATATAAATAATTTAAAAAGTGCTATTGAAAAAGAAATTAATAATAATTTAAAAAGTATATTAAATGAGATACAGCAGAATAAAATTGATCCAATTGGATTATCCCTATACGCTAGAGCCTTTCAATATAAAGAGTGGAAAAAAGTAAAAGGAGATTGGTTACAATCGTTAGCAGAGGCTAAAATAAATGTAAAAACACACGTCAAAATAAAAGATACTGGGACCATTAGAAATTAGTCTAGTATTTAATAGCATTTCTTAATGGAATTTTCCATCTTCAATAATTATTATGTAAAAGATGCTAATTCAAAGAAAAATCTACTGGTTAAATGCTAACCAATAGATTTTTCTTTTTTATCTAAGGATTTTTTAAAAGGATTAAAATTTTACTGAAGTAAACAAGGACAGGTTTCTAATTTAGGTTGCTGGAGAATATATAACCCTCGTGTAATCTCCCTACCACTTTCATTCCAATGGCAACTCCATGATATAACATCAAAGATTAAATTCCTTAACTTAGGCATTTTGATTTTTTAAGTTTGTATGAATGTATTGGCTTTATCTACTTTGATATATAGGTCCACATCAATATATTATTGCATCATATACTGAAGAGATAATTTAAATTATTCTATAAAAAGGATGATGAGGATGAACCTAGAGGATATACAAAAATCCTATGGCCTAATTGTAAGTTTAGGAGGATTGTGCCAAGTTACTAACCAAATCAAAAGGCACCATTTAAGAACATTTTCTGGACCTTTAGATTGGTTTTATTATCCATCACTTTCAGATGTAAACAGATTACTTCAAAATCGATTTGAAAAATTTATGAAGTTGGAAAATATGGTCATAGAAGGTTCAGAAAGTTACGGTCTTATTGAATCAGAATTTGATAATCAAACTAAATGGGCAAAACGAATTACCCACTGTATAAAGGACACTTATTATAATTGTTTTTCAATGCATGACTTTCCTATTAACTCAGATGAGGATTGGAAAGTAATCTATCCTTCTTTTAAAGCTAAATTAGACACTAAAATTAATCGATTCCTTGAAAAAATAACTAGTAGTGAATCAATTTTATTCATTAGAATTTGGGGAAATCGAGATGAAGCAGTTGAATTAGAAAACGTATTATCCAAAATTACAAATAAAGATTTTAATATTCTTATCGTTAATTTTAAGGAGGGTCTATCTAATATTGTTGAACAAAATTGGGGCATACCGAGGGTTTGTTCAATTGAACTCCCACGTTATCAGGATAGATGGGAAGGTGATGATTCCGATTGGGATTATATTTTAAATAAAATAGCATTAACTTATTAATTTTCTTTTTACTTTTCACATAATTTTGTCTGTAGATTAAAATAGGCGTAGAGAAATAAAATTCCCCTCTAATTGATACACACTTAATTCATTATCCGTTCATATAATAATTCATAAGTCCTTCTTTATAGGATCAATAGTTCTTTACAAAATTAATTTCATGACTAGAGCACCTTTATGCGGTGCTCTTTTTTAGATTTCTAGAATGTAAAATGTAATATTTGTTCACTTTTCCTTTAAATAGTTAATTTCTTTGAAATCATTTATACAATCAGTTTATTCTGCTACGTAATATGTTGATGACTACTTACTTCCACACTTTATCTTATTTTCAGTATAATTTTGTCTTCTTAGATTTTTCATTATAAGATTCTTCAATTCCCCTGATTTCCCTCCCCCTCTTTTATCTTACAAACAAGCAATGTCTTTTATTAGTATTAAATATAACTAAAGCATTAATTTTTAAAATAACCTAATTTACATACAATTGATGATAAACTACAGTGCGTATTCTCCACATTTAATCAGCATTTGAATTATAAATCTAACATATTTTTTTAGTTGATTGTCATTATGGTACAACCGTGTATACATTTATCAAACAAGCTACATAGTTTAAATTAGTAAAATATATAGAGAGGAAGGAAATAGATCTATGAAAGTCATAATTTTGTGTGGCGGAAAAGGGCTTCGGATGCAAGGAATTTTAGAGGATATTCCCAAACCATTAGTTCGAGTTCAAGGAAAGCCTCTCCTCTTGCATATAATGAATTGGTATAGAAAATATGGACATTCTGATTTCATTTTGCCCTTAGGATATAAAGGTGAGAAAATTAAAGAATATTTTATGGATTTTAGCTGGAAAGAGAATGACTTTAGTTTGAATTTTAAAACCAGTCAATATACGCTACTTCAGGAATTAGAAAATTGGAATATACACTTTATAGATACAGGAATTGATACAATGACCGGGGCAAGGCTAAAAAAACTTGAACCCTTTGTACAGGGTGAAACCTTTTTATTAACTTATGGCGATGGATTAGCCAATATAGATATTGATCAACTAATAGCATTCCATAAAGAAAAAGGAAAAATTGCTACATTAACTGGAATTAAAAAGAATAGTCAATATGGCCTATTGGCGGTTGAAAATGGAATTGCTATTGATTTTAAAGAAAAACCCTTACTTGATGAAGTAATTAACGGCGGGTTTTTTGTATTTAACAAAGAAATATTCAATTATTTAGGTAATAGTGATGATTGTGTTCTAGAAGAAGCTCCTCTCCAAAATTTAATAAAAGATAATGAGCTGGCAGTCTATGAACACAATGATTTTTGGGCTAGTGTCGATACACCTAAAGATTTAAAAACCGTAGATGAAAGTTGGAATCCTAATAAATTTTAGTGGAGAGGACTGAATAAACATTGAGCTTTAATGATAAAAAAATAAGTTTACCTCGATTATATATCCCCTCTAATGAGAAAATAATTAACCCGCTTTCAACAGAAATTAAGACTTCAAATCTCTCCCCTAAAAATACTCAAAAACTAATTAACCCTCAATTCTATAATCAACAACATGATCTAAATAATCATTTCTGTGTCATTGTAGGTAGTGAATATGTCTTGAAAATCATTGCCTTACAGCAATCATTAATGCAGTACTCAGAAAAATTTACATTGTGGATTTGTTGTATAGATCCTTTTGCATATTCATTATTAAAAGAAATGAATCTAATTAACGTAAACCTTTTACAAGTTGAAGAATTAGAAGATAGTGAACTAAAAGCAATTAAGAGAAAAAGAAAAGTAAATGAATATTGTTGGACTTTAAAATCTGTCTTGATAGAATATTTATTGGTAAATTACCATTTACCATCTATTCTATATTGTGATGGTGATTTATGCTTTTTCTCTGATCCTAATATTATTTTTGAGGAATGGGGTGAACATTCTATTTTCCTTACTCCCCAAAGAGATCGTGATTGGGTAGAAAAAATGTACGGCAAATATCAGGCTGGTCTAATTGGATTTAAGAATGATCTCTATGGGCTAAAGAGTGTAAGTTGGTGGAAAAATAAATGTATAGATTGGTGTAGTGCCGAACCTGAGGAGGGAAAGTTTGGCGACCAAAAGTATTTAGATTATATCCCTATCTATTTTCCAAAAGTAAAAATTTCCAATAACTTAGGTATAAATGCTGCGCCTTGGAACTGTATATATAATAACGATTACAAAATTGACAAGAGTAACAATGATGTATTTATTGAAAATGATAAACTAGTTGTTTACCATTTTGCATGTATTACTATCTTTACTGAAAATGATTTTGATCTATGGTCTTTGGGAGCAATTTCAATACCAAACAATATATTAAACCATATTTACACTCCTTATTTAGAGAGAATCCAATTTGTTTTAAAGCAATTAAAAGAAAAATTTAATAAAAATACGAAACAATTTTTAAGTAAAAAAGATATAAATGAAGCTCAAACCTTATATAAAGATTCACAATTAAGAAGAAAAATGAATCAATCCAACCATTTTATGAACTTTTCTATGATTATAAGTAAAGAACGATTAATTCAAGGATTGACCTCTTATTATTCCTTAGAAAATCTCAACACTAAATTTACTGTATGGATCTGTTGTATGGATGATTTAACTTATCAAATATTGGAGAATTTAAAATTAAAGCACGCCATACTCATTCCGGTAAAAGATCTTGAAAATCATGAACTCCTCAGTATAAAAAATGAGAGAAATTTACAAGAATATTGTTGGACATTAAAAGCACCTCTTTGTCTACATGTCCTTAGTCTTTATCCCGAGGTTGATCACATTATACATTGTGATGCTGATATGTATTTCTTTACAGCACCTAATATCATTCTTGATGAATGGTGGAAATACTCTATATTCCTATGCCCCCAAAGAAGTTCTACTGAAATTGAAAGCATACACGGTATATACCAAGCTGGTTTAGTTGGCTTTAAAAACGATCAAAATAGTAAAGAAATTTTAACATGGTGGAAAGATAAATGCCTAGAATATTGCAAAAATCATTATGATGTTGAAATGAATAGGTGGGGTGACCAAAAATATTTAAATCACATTCCTAACATTTTTTCTAATATAAAAATCATGACTCATAAAGGTATTGATGCAGCACCTTGGAATGTAATTCTAAATAGCAGTTCTATATCAAAAACAGATAATAAAGTTCTTATTGATCAAGATGAATTAATTGCTTTTCATTTTGGAAGTATGCAGATTATTAATCCAAATGAGTTCGACTTGTGGAAACATGAAACTTTAGAATTACCTCCAACGATTTTAGATCATATATATATTCCTTATATTGAACAAATGAACAAGACATGTCATATCCTTCATAACACTTTTCAAAAATCCCCTTCCTCTTTATTTGCTGGCCAAATTGATACAAATACAATAAAAAATTATTTTAAATACTCCTCCCCTCATCACAATTAAGACTGATATTCTCCTTATGTTAAAATAAGTGAATTTATTCCATTAACTAAAAATAAATCTTAATAAAGGATAGATTATCACTATGATTACTTCATTTAAAAATAAAACTTTTCTTATTACTGGTGGATATGGTTTTATTGGTTCTCACTTGGTACGAAGACTTTTAAATTTACAAGCAAAAATTGTTCTTTTTATAAGAACATCATCCAATTCTTGGAGACTAAAGGATATTCTAAAAAATATTGAAACCTATGAAATAGATATACGAGACAAAAAACAAGTACAAGATGTAATAAAGAAAGTTAACCCGGATTATATCTTTCACCTGGCAGCCTATGGTGTAAATTCTGCCCATATAGACTACATGCACGCTATAGAAACAAATATTATAGGGACATGTAACATAATTCAGGCAGCAAAATTAGTAAATTGTAAAAAAATTATTCATATGGGTAGTAGTTCTGAATACGGCAATAAAATGGAACCTATTCATGAAAATATGCTACTAACTCCTGTGGATATCTATGGAAGTACCAAAGCTGCTGCTACTATATTAGCCCATCAAATGGCAAGCGAAAACAATATTAATCTTATAACACTAAGACCTTTTGGCATATTCGGAGAGGCTGAGGAGCCACATAAAATATTCAGCTATATTATCTTGCAAGTGTTGCAAAATAAAGATGTAAATTTAACTTTATGCAATCAATTAAGAGATTATTGTTATATAGAAAATATAATAGATGCCTGTATCCTAGCAGTAGAAAATACCACTGTACAAAATGATATCTTTAATATTGGGAGTGGTACCATTCATCCCTTAAAACATTATGTAGAATTATTATTCAAACATTTGAACACCAATTCCAGACCAAATTACGGTGCAATTTCCTCTAGAACAAATGAAAGATGGGTTCCTGAAGCAGATGTTCACAAAATTAAAGAATCTCTTTCTTGGGAACCTAGAATTAATATTGAAGAAGGAATTATTAAAACTATTGATTGGTATAAAAACAATACACATTTATATCTAATCCCCTGAAAATATTGTACTAAAGGAGGTGGATTAATTGTTAAACAAAAACTTTAATAACGCTTTTTACGGAAAGAAAATTTTAATTACAGGACATACTGGTTTTAAAGGTTCTTGGTTATCCCTATGGTTGAAGGAATTAGGTGCCACTGTAATTGGATATTCATTGGATCCTAAAAATAAAAACGACAACTTTAATGTTACCAATCTTCAAAATGATATAATAGACATTCGCGGTGACATAAGAGATTTTAGTAAACTAAATAAAGTTTTTACAGATTATAACCCTGAAATTGTATTCCATTTAGCTGCACAACCGCTAGTTAAGTATTCATATGAATATCCTAGAGAAACATACGAGGTAAACGTTCTAGGAACTATGAATGTACTAGAGGCAATTCGATTACATGAATCAGCTAAAATAGGAATTATGGTGACAAGTGACAAGTGCTATGAAAATAAAGAATGGCCTTGGGGTTATCGTGAAATTGATCCTATGGGCGGTCATGACATATATAGTTCAAGTAAAGGATGCTGTGAGCTTTTAATTTCTTCCTATCGAAATTCTTATTTATCAGAAGAAAAATTTTCTCACCACAAGAAAATAATTGCAAGCGTTCGAGCTGGTAATGTAATTGGTGGTGGTGATTGGTCAATAGATAGGATTATTCCTGATTGTATACGAGCATTAGAATCGAATAAAAAGATTATTATTAGAAATCCTACTGCTATTAGACCCTGGCAACATGTATTAGAACCCTTAAGCGGTTATTTACTCCTCACAGAAAAAATTATTAATAATGATATTATTTTTTCAGGTGCATGGAATTTCGGACCATCCCTAGACAATATTGTTCCAGTAGAAAAATTAGTGACGAGTTTACTAGATATTTGGGGTTGCGGGGATTGGACAACAGAAAATATGGGTCCAATGAATTTCCATGAAGCAAATTTACTAAACCTTGACGTTAGTAAAGCAAAATTCAAGCTTAATTGGCAACCGAGGTGGTCCCTACAACAGACTTTAGAACATACAATAGAATGGTATAAACATTATAATTCTTACACCAGTACAGAGATGCTAAATTTATGTGTTAACCAAATCAAACAATATTCCGCACTTTAAACTATCCCCCTTACTCATACTCACTGCTTGTTTCTTAAGGAGGGAGTCTTCTTAGCTAAAGAGACATTAACTTTTATAGTCTAAATTGTGAACCTATTATACCTAGAATCCTGTGACTGCCCATTAACAAAGATTTTATTTCTTCGGTTATTTCAAATTACTCATAGACATTATACTTAAGAACCAAGGAATCACATATTGTGCTAGTGATTCCTTGGTTCAGAGAGAATAATGTCTTACTTTAACGACAATACAGTATATGAACTTATCCATTTATTTGTTCTAGTTATGAAAAAAACTTTTTCCTATCAAAAAAGCTTATTTCAAAGAAAAACTTCCTATCTTCTTCAACTTATCCTATTAGAAAAGCAAACAAGGTGAAAATCTCGATAATTATACTAAGCTTTAACAATTTTATAATTATACCTTTCTGGTATATACTCCCCCAAAGTTCTTACTTATATATCGAGTCTCTCATTTACTTTCACCAATGGGGATAATTTCATGAACTATTTATTCTACAGACAAATAACTTTTAGAATCATCTTTTTAGAACGTTTAAAGGAAATTTTCCCTTTTATGCGCCTTTTCCACTACCTTTCTTTAATTTGTCTTAATCACAGCGAGAACAAATCCTTGAAATAGTACATCTTCAGCATAAATTCACATAATTTTCAAACACAAAAATTCTAAATGCTAAAACTTGTTATATAATGAAAGCAAGCCATAAGTAAGATAGTTTCCCTGTTACGAGTAATGAGATAGTCTGTTTCACATTTTTACATTATCTAAAAAAACTTGTAGGAATTCCTACAAGTTTTTTCTTTCTTTATTCTCTTCTTATTTACATACGCAAAGTTTATACATTTGTGTTAAATTCTAAGTACATTCGACATAAATTGATTGTTTTTTATGAATTTTATTGAAAAACATTGTAAAATACCTCCATTTTTTCTTTTATTTTGCTATGATAGTTACAATTATATAGGATTAAGATATTTCTATAGGATGGGGGAGTATATAGTGAGTGTTTCAGTAAAGGGAAATGAGCAATTAACCTCTCTATTGAACGACTGGTATCGATCTATGCTATCTCAACAAGTTATAAAAGCTACTAATCTAAAAAAGAAGATTGATGAAAAAATTAATAAGTTAAGCATTGAGCCAAATCAAGAACGTCAGGATCAAAATTTGTTACTTTATTACTCACTACTTGAATTTCGTTACACGGTCTTAACAGATAGCCTCGGTATTCAACAAAATAGTTTTGATGCTATTAGTGATTATGATATGCCTACAGACCATTTTCTACGCTTCTATTATCACTTTTTTAAATCCATTCATTCCACTTTTATATCAAGTTTTACTGAGGCAGAGGAACATTATAAACTGGCAGAAAAGATATTAGTAAACATTCCAGATGAAATTGAACACGCTGAATTCTACTATAGAATTGCTACTTTTTATCACCATACCTATAACATGCTCGCTTCTATCGAATACGCAAATAAATCAAGGGCAATCTTTTCGAAGTATGAAGGTTATGAAGTAAAAACAGCCTTTTGTAATAGTTTGCTAGGTGGTTGCTGTATCTATTTAAAGCAGTACGAACAAGCAGAAGAATATCTACATTGTGCAATTGAATTACTACAGAATAATAAGGAAGAAGATTCCTTGTTATACGTAAAAAGTACTATGGGGTGGCTGTATTCTGATCAAAGTATGTCTACGTTAGCTATTCGTCACCTTTCAGAAGTAACAGAAAAAATCCCTACACACTTCAAGGCTATCTTCCTACAAGCTAAGGAACATTATAAATTAGGAGAACAATCAGCAGCTAGCAAACTCATTGATAAGGGATTACAGATTTGCAGAGGAATTCATAACGAAGAATACACACACCACTTCTCTATTTTAAAAAGATTAAATGAAAATATTCCACTGGAAGAATTAGAAAAAATCATTCAAGAAGGAATCTTATACTTTGAGGAAGAAGAATTATGGGAATATGTTGTCGAATACGCCGAATTATTTGCCACAAAATGTAGACAATTAGAGAACCACCAAAAGGTAAGTGACTATTTCCATATTTGTTACCAAGCAAGACGAAAATCAATCGAAAAAGGAGTGTTGAAATAATGAAAAAAATCAGCCTATTATTATCGGGTATTGCTTTTATTGGGGTTCTAACGGTGGGAATTTCTCAATTTTCTAAAGCGGATCAGTTTGCTACTCATGGACATTACCCCGCTCCCACATATAGTGTTGGCGATCATGGTGGTGCACCACAACAAACTTAATGTAAGTGTATGTAAAGCCCCTCCATTCGGAGGGGCTTTACATATAATTTATCTCTCACGTATCACCCTATACACGCTTAAAGAATGTGAATCTTTTAGGAAAATCTGTTAAACAATAATGGAAATACGCTAACTATTATAACTACCGACTCTTCATATGCAATATTACATGCGAATAGTTCTAAATATTTTGTTATACTATTCATGTGGATTTTTCATCCAAAAATCCTCTTAAACGCATATTTATGTATATGCCACCCTAATTGATGAAAGTGAGAAGAATGTTTATCATTTTTCTCACTTTTTTATATTTAAATCTTAATAATTCACACATGTGAATAATACTATAAAAATAAACTTAAAAGAGAATCTAACTTCCAAATTTAATCTTTGGAATCATTTATTTTCTAAAAAAATTCCCACATCTTTATCAACTCATTTTAGAATATTTAAACAATAATTTTATATACATTACTTGCATAAATTATTCATTTTCTTTTATCTAAGACCTACTTTTTTACTTCTGATAAATTATTAAACATTGGATTATTATACACAATCCCCAAAAAGATGAGGTATTTTGTAGAATTTTGTCTATCAATATGTATGTACACCCTTTTGTAGTGGATATAGACTGTGAGGTGTAAGGAGATACCTTACAAAATAATGAAAAGGAGATTGTAAAATGAGTAGATTAACAAAATTCTCAAAGTTAGCATTTGCAACATTAATTGTGGGAAGTGGTTTAAGCGTCTTTGTGTCGTCACACAGTGTACAGGCTGACACCTTAGAACATAATTACCAAGACACTGTAAGATTCATACCACCTTCTAGTGCTAGGCAAACATTGGAACAAAAAAACACTATTGTTCCAGAATCAAAAGTTATTAAAAACCATTATGTAAAGTACTCTAAAGCACATTTCCAAACTAAAGAAAGTATACCAAAAGAGATTTATTATTCTTCAGAAGGCTTTAAGGGCTATATACAAGCAAGTACCGTTTGGGATATGGGAGATCATTTCGCAACACTATATTCCGGAACCGTTATTCGATGTTAGACTTTTAATCCCTTCTCTCCCAATGCTTATAATAATCAATAGCTCACTGCCAATACTGTAATATCTATTGTTCAAAAAATAAACCACAAAATCTTTCGATTTCATGGTTTATCAAATATAAAGATAATGTTAAGCGAATACTCTAACATTACCTTCCCCAAAGTTAATTATAGAGTATTTCCCCAAAAAAGACACTCTTGTAGTGTCTTTTTTATAATATTTTAATTTACTCTCATCTTACTTTTGTTAAACTCGGATATGCAATGATGCATATTATTTTGATTACATATTATGATATACTCTCATTGTGAGCTGATACATAATTTCTTTAGATTGGAAAACTAAAACCTCGTTTACCCAATTTTAGGACGCCTTATGGCGTCTTTTTTTATGTTCTTGAAGTAAAAAACAGGACCGTAATATCATTGTTTAAAAAAATTGTATACTTTAACAAGAATTCCACCTACTAACCCTTATTTTTTGCGGCTATTTATTTGTTTCAACATAATAATTTTTCATCTCGTATATGCAATAGACAATGATAGCTAAATTCCAACTGACACCATAGTAATCATGTGTGTAGAAGTCATAACCTGTCTTAATACCTTTTTCCATTACAACTAACGTAAATCCTAACGCCACCCACTTGTTAATTTTCATCTTAATATACGTTATCGCTATAATTATTAAAAATAAAATATTTGTAAGGTAGTTTATCATTAGCTCATATTTTTGAATGTATACTGCCATTATACAAGCAACGATATTAGTCGCAATGCCCAAGGCAACCACGGCTCCCCAAATCCTGTCCGAAATTCCCACTCCTGATTCAGGCCCTTCCCTAATAACATTACATTCTTTTCCTTAATTCGTTCCTATACCCTATTTAAGGTATGCTGTATTATCCTTGTCTGATGAATATCTATTTATCTTTTCATATAGAGCAAACAAAATTTCTACTCATAATTTTTTCTTTATTAGGCATACTAGGTTTAAGCCGTTTGAACTAGCGGCTTCACTCTTCTGGTAATGGGGTAGCAATATATAGTAATTGACTAACTCATTCAGTCCATTGGCACTGGCAGACGACAAAATTGTTGTCTGCCATTTTCATGTATACTTTTTCTAATTTCATTCCAAATCATATGTTTACCGTACTTATTTTGAAAAGAATGAAATTTAATTTTTAAATAAGTAAAAAAGATACGGCTCAGTCCACTTTTGGTATAGGACTTTTTCTTTTTACATATACTATTTTTGAGCCTTTTTACCAATACGTGTTCTATCGGTGTCTTGAATTCCTCCTAAAAGGGGCGGCAGATACGACTGCATGCCCTTTTTATTTATACTGCTTTTCTATACCAATAAATAAATAAATTGAAAACTAAAAATGCAATATTACATATTCTTTTCAGTCCATATTATGTTAAAATTTCTTAAGTTGTTTATTTCATAGTCGAATTATGATTTCGTATCTAATTCAGCAATATGTAAGCTGTATACCAAAAGAAAAGACACCCGAAAGGTGTCTTTTCTACTTTTAATTTAAAAACATTTTTCTTTTTCAGGAAGATCCAATTACCTCAATAACCTAAACCCCTTATTTAAAGAAAGTTTGATCACGATGCTCCAAAGTTTTCATCTATATCAACAGGTAAACAGTTCACTTCCAAACCATATCTCCACCAATATAATTTCTTAAAGATTTTCTGTCTTGTTCTTAATTTTGTCAAAATCCTCATATAGCTACACAAAATATATATGCTATTATGTTTTTAAGAAACTATGCGTTCCCTTAACCCTGTATCCGACCCTGTATTTTTTTACAGGGTCTTTGTTTATTTTATTTACTTTCATTAGCTTATAAGAGTTAATACACACCCCATTTCAATTAAAATCGTTTAAATGTTAGTTAGAATTTGAAATGATAAATCTATTAGCTTTTTTGACAATTATAATCTAATACTAGATTTCTAAATGTATACTACACGAAACATCAATTAACACTATAAACATAGTGTTAACTATATTAATTGAATATTAGTAATAGTAAGTATAAACATTATCAATTTACTATATCTTACATTTATGTAAAAATAGATGTATGTTAAGCTTTTTCAAAATCTTTCCCCTAATAAAGATTTGAAGTAGCATTTCATGATTCTCCTTACTGTTAATATGCCTTGAAAAAGAACCCAATAGGGTTCTTTTTCTTCTCATTATATCCTCCGTAATTACTTATTTAACATACAAAAAGGACTGACAATTACTTGCAGTCAGTCCTTTTTACACCTTAATATACACTTGTATTAAGTACTTAACTCTTTATTTAGCATGCATATGAACTAAACCAGTCATTATTATTTATATATAAAACACTTCAAAATTTAGAAATACACAATAACAAATCTTTCCCAACTTCCAGCTACATAACTATTAGCAGTTAATTCTCTACCACTATTTGCTGATATAAATCTACCATTACTTAACGCTTGTAATACATATATCCTATTGTCTCCACCATTATATAAAATAAATTTTTCCCATGCCCCAATTGATGTACGATCTGCTACTACTCTACCATTTGGCTCAAACGAAACGTACTTGCCATTACTTTTCGCTTTTAAAGCATACGTATATAATTCTCCAGTCGGAATTAATTCGAATTTCTCCCATTCATTAACTGCATTACGATTTGCTACTACATTGCCCGATGGCTCAGCAGAAACATATTGTAAATTTGCAGCTTGTATAGCAACAGTCCAGCTTCCATTAAATAGATTCACACCTTTTAGTGAACTTGCATTTGATTGGTTGGCTGCCAATGCATCATTCGATGGGGTTATCATCATTATCATTAGAACCATTGGTAACACCATTAAAACTAACTTTTTAAAGATATTATTACCATTTGCATGAGCTATGAACCACTTCATTCTCATTCCTCCCTTATTATATAGCACTCATATACATCATACCAAATATGTAAAATATTGTAATACAATAGAGTCTTTATCAACATATACCTTATTATTCTGTTTCTTTTTTCTCAAATCTATAGCACCTAAACATCACTCAGTCCTCAAACATATTTTTAAAATTAATTTCACTTTATATTAAATAAATGCCAAATAGTCGTTCATAATGAACGACTATTAAGCATCAAACTAAAAATTTGAATGTTTTTCATGTTAATCTATTTTGTTTAATCCCGTTGAAGTAGCTTGATAGATTCTTTTTTTGCCTATATATTCTTGTTTATTATTCTCAAGGTTAGTAAGTTTAGCCCGTGTCTTTTCATTTACTGCTTCCCCTTCTATATGGGTAAACTCGATATAATCTCCCACTTTGACCGGCACAGTTTGGCTTTCAGCAGTTTGCTGTCTATTTCCCACTATTTCCTTATTGTACACAACACTACCGGATGAATTCTGTACTTTGATACTCGCATACGTATTATTAAAATAAGAATGTGGTACGCCTGCTTCTAAATTCACCTGCATTTTCTCTGTTACCCTATTATAATTTACTTTTGCAATTTCTCTATCACTATATCCTTTTAAAGACCAACTAAATTGATTTCCATCTAAAACCGTTGTTTCTGGCATTTTTTCTACTTTCTTCAGACCTTCTTTTGTAACTTCGTACATTGCTTTTTTTCCAAAGCTTTCTTGTTTACTATTATCTACATTTGTTAAAGTAGCTCTATGCACACCTTCTTGATGTGTTAACTCAATATAATCTCCTACTTTAACTGGAACTTTTTGCGATTCAGCATTTTGTTGTTTGTTTCCATAAATGTTTTTATTGTATACTACTTTGCCTGATGCATTTTGTACTTTAATACTTGCATATGTTTCATTAAAATAATGATGCGGTACGCCTGCTTTTAAGTCCACTTGCATTTCTTCTGTCGACTTATTGAAATTGATTTTAGCAAACTCAAAATCACTTATTCCTTTTAGTGACCATGCAAATTGATTTCCTTCTAAAATACTAGAAGAGTTCGGTATATCTGAATTAAAATCTAAGTTATCTAATATAGATTTTAGATCAGGTAAAACACCTATTCTATCATTCCACGGATCTTGAGATTTTGTTCCTGTATTTGGATTACTTAAGATATTTCTTAATTCGGCTGGTGTATAAGGAGAACCTCGATGTTCTTTAGCAATACCTTGAATCGAAGTTGCTGCTCCAGCAATAATTGGTGAAGCACTTGATGTTCCACTAAATGTTGATGTATATAAATTTGTAGTATTTTGACTTGGATTTGCTGATGTTGTATCAACATTTTCTCCCCATCCATATACATCTAATCGACTTCCATAATTTGAAAACCATAAACGTTTATGTGGAACAGTTGATGATCCCGCCCCAACCATAATAGCACCTGAATCCTTGAAGTCTGGACTATTTCGATTTAAGATCTTTTTTCCATTACGATCTTTAAAATTATCTAAGTCGTTTGAACCATTTGCGCCAGCTTCTATAATAATAATCCCTTTATCTGCACCAACACGAATTGCATCAAAAATATCTGGATGTACTTCTACAGGTAAATATTTATCCCCATACCCATCATACGAAGCTTGTGCCTCTAATAAAAGAATATCTCCCGCTTGTAAATTATGTACAGCACTTAAAATAGCATCCGCCGTATTATAAATTCCATTATCCCTGATCTGGGATATTACTTTTACATTTGCTTTTGGTGCAATTCCAATATTTCCAATTTGATTATCTTCAGATGAAACAATTCCTAATACAGAAGTACCATGAGCTCTATGCTGGCTTATATTTTGTCCCGACATAAGCTTAATATTTTTATTGACTAAATCCTCATGATTCAATAACCATCCATATTCCATATCCACAAAAGTTGTATCCTTCCCATCACCACCTTTAATGCTCCAAGCATGCGAGGCATTAATTCCCTTTGGTGCCGCTTCAAGATATCCTTGATTTTTAAATCTAGGATCATCGTACGGATTAACAGATAAATTTGGTAACTGTATTTCAGGGGGTGTCAAAATTTGTTTTTCTTGTATATAAGCCTCCTCTACGAGAGGAGATGTTTCAAATTTTTTCAGTAATAATTCTATTTCTATGTTATTAGGAGCTTGTACAATATAATAATTTAATAAATTATTAGCTGATTCATTAACAACTGATTTAGATTGTACTGATAACTTTTTAATCTCTATCGGATTTACAGATGAGAACAGACGATTCAAAGTAAGTTCTGTATTTTCGGAAAATAACTTCTTTAAATTGTTATCATAATCCCCATTTTTTATTCGTTTCTCAATACCATCTTCATAAGGTAAGTCAATTTGATTTTTAAACTTTACAACTAATCTTTCTTCCTGTGAATCTCTTTCTTTGTATGTGACATTATAAGATTCAGCGTAAACTTTATTATGAATACTATCATTTTGTAGAATTAGATCTGTTCCTACAAATGTGGTCATTGCAATTGATGAAATTAGAAACCCTTTGAATATGTTCATACTATACCCGCCAATCTATATTCTCTTGAGAATTTTTTAATGCGTATAATGGTTAAGATTTTTATATAATATATAAATCTATAATTTAACTTTTGTAGTGAAATCTATGACTTTATTAATAATCCCATAGAGGTAACCTGATATATTCTTTTCTTTCCCATATACTCCTGTTTACTATTCTCAAGATTAGTAAGTGTGGCGCGTGTCTTTTCCTTTTGTGCTTCTCCCTCTATATGAGTAAACTCAATACAATCTCCTACTTTGACTGAAACGGTTTGGCTCTCAGCATCTTGTTGTCTATTTCCTATAATTTCTTTATTGTACAAAATATTACCGGATAAATTCTGGACTTTAATGCTTGCATACGTATTAGTAAAATAAGAATGGGGTATACCCGCTTCTAATTTAAGCTGCATTTTTTCTGTTGCTTTGTTATATTCTATTTTCGCGATTTCTCGATCATTATATCCCTTTAATGACCAAGCGAATTGATTTCCATCTAAAACCGTTGTTTCTGGCATTTTCTCTACTTTCTTCAAGCCTTCTTTTGTAACTTGATATCTTGCTGTTTTTCCAATGGTTTCATTTTTGTTATTTTCAAGGTTAATTAAAGTTGCTCGCGTTTTTTCCTTTGTTGCTTCTCCTTCTATATGGGTAAATTCAATGTAATCCCCTACCTTAACGGGCACAGTTTGGCTTTCAGCATTTTGTTGTTTATTTCCCACGATTTCCTTATTGTACAGAACGTTACCAGAAGAATTCTGGACCTTAATACTCGCATACGTACTAGCAAAATAGGAATGTGGTACACCTGCTTCTAGTTTTACCTTCATCTCTTCTACCGTTTTATCATAATCTACTTTTGCAATTTCTCTATCACTATATCCTTTTAATGACCATGCAAACTTGTTTCCTTCTAAAATTGTTGCTTCTGGCATTTTTTCTACTTTCTTCAGGCCTTCCTTTGTAACTTCGTATATGGCTTTTTTTCCAAAGCTCTCTTGTTTACTATTATCTACATTTGTAAGAGTAGCTCTATGTACACCTTCTAGATGTGTTAACTCTATATAATCGCCTACTTTGACTGGAACTTTTTGCGATTCAGCATTTTGCTGTTTGTTTCCATAAATCTCTTTGTTATAGACCACTTTACCTGATGTGTTTTGCACTTTAATACTTGCATATGTACTATCAAAGTAGTCATGTGGTACACCTGCTTTTAGATCAATTTTCATTTCTTCTGTTGATTTATTTAAATTTACTTTCGCAAATTCAAAATCTCCAATCCCTTTCAGCGACCATGCAAATTCATTACCTTCAAAAATGTTTGGAGATTCATTTTTGATTTGTACCTTTTTCTCAACAGTTTGATCAAATATATCCGTTAATACAATTTTTGCATAAGCATTTGTTGGTAATGATATAGATTGACTGATTCCATTTTGATAAGATTTAATATCATTAATTACGTTAATAGGTTGGCCCGTCATATTTTCATTGTTATAAATTTCAATTTTCCCCTTAAATTGCGGTGTACTATTTTCTTTTAGTTTCCAAGATACATTTAATTTTTCATTTTCATAATATATAGATTGGATATCAAAATCTAGTTTTCCTATTTCAGGTTGAGTAGGTTGATTTAGCGTGAATATTTTTCCTGACCCAATAGTAGACTGCGTATTACCTCCTGCTTTGACCCATACATATTCTGAAGTAGATCCTCCATCATATTGATAAGTATTATCATGCGTTCCAGAAATACTTTGATTATTCCAAGAACTCCATTGTTTATCAACTAATTTTCGGCTATAACCATTTTTTAGGCGCGCTTCTCGAACGTTCTGTCCACTATCAGCCCAGTCTTCTTGAAACATTCCTAATCCATGATTAAATGCAACATTAGCAACCGGAAAGTCCATAATTGCAATTTGATGCCATTTATTCTTTGTTACATCTTTCATCCATTGTCCAAATTTAGTATGACCATTTTCTTGCCATGAACGCATTGTCATTGTGTACCAATTGTAGTCTTTCCAACCATAAGTTGTTTGAACCTTCATTCCTGTTCCTTCTCCTCCAAAGGGTCCAGCTTGCGAATTCGGAGATAAGTATTCGGCCTTTATTGCTTCTTTAGAGGAAATTGGATCCCATAAGGCAAAATGTAAAGTACGTTTTCCATTTTCATCAAACCCACTTTGTTGTTGAAAACCAGCATATCCTCCAGCTTCACCACCTGCATTCCAGTTGTGTACAGCCCAGTACGTATAAGGTGGTGTCTGAACTGGTGACCAGTCTATACTAATAATATCTGAGGCAGGTATATTTTGGGGACTCACATAAACTGCTGGAGCAGCTGAATGTGTTGCAGCTTTAGTGTGCAAAATAGACGTTCCAAACATAGAAAACATGCTACATGCTGCGGTCATTATAATAACTTTATTAAATCTTTTCTTCGTTTTCTGACTAATCACTAATCTACATCCTTTTCTAATTTTTATTTACTTGTACAGATTGCTCTTCGAAAACTGAAGATATGAGGTTGGTTGCAGAAAAACGTTGCAACCGTAAAATCTTCAACGTTCTATCGCCCCATGCTTGCCGAAGTTGCGAAAACCAAGCTAAAGTAGGGAGTGTGTTGCGTTAACGTACAAGATACTTATGTTCTCACCGTAGGGACTACGGGTAGAGCCTGCTAAGATAACCGGTGGATACACCGGTGTTCGCAGGAATCTCCCACTTCAAAAAGTCCGTAAGGGCGTTAAGTGGTGAGTAGTTCAATATTGAATAATAACTTAGTAGAGAAATCTATCAAAATTCAAGCAACATCCAGTAAATCTTTAAAATACTGCCCCAATTTTATGTTGTTCTATCTTCACATCTGATTCTTACATGTTATTTTATTGTAAGTGGTTTCCATAAAGATAACGCAAATATCCAATTCGGGTCACCATTTCCTTGATGATTTTGAACCGCTTCATACACTGTCCCTTGATGTTCTACTTTATCGCCCTTTGTATATGCTTTCTTTGGATCCCATTTTTCATAAGATACATTTTGATCTTTGGTTTTTACCGGAAGAATTTCACTTTGAATAGATGTATTTCCAGCTGCATCTACAGCCTTCACTGCATATTTATATTCCTTATTAGCTGTTAAGTTTTGATCAATAAATGTCGTTCCTTGTACGGTTTGAATCAATTGTCCATCACGTAATACCTGATATTCTTTTACACCTATATTATCTGTAGAAGGATTCCATTTTAGCTCTACACTGTTAGAAGTAAGGTTGCTTGCATATAATCCTTGTGGCTGTGTGGGAGCTTCTGTATCTGGTTTCGGATTAACAATTTGATTTACTTTTTTCAGGCCATCCTTTGTAACTTCATACATTACTTTTTTATCAAGGCTTTCACGTTTATTATTATCTAAATTTATTAATGTTGCCCTCTCTCCACCTTCTAAATGTGTAAACTCAATAAAATCGCCGGTCTTTACTGAAACTTTTTGTGTTCCAGCATTTTGCTGTTTATTCCCATAAAACTCCTTGTTATATACTACTTTACCTGATGTGTTTTGCACTTTAATACTTGCATATGTACTATCAAAGTAGTTATGTGGTACACCTGCTTTTAGATCAATTTGCATTTCTTCTGTTAATTTATTTAAATTTACTTTTGCGAATTCAAAATCTCCAATCCCTTTCAGCGACCATGCAAACTGGTTTCCTTCTAAAATATTATTTACATTAGGCATATCTGGTTTAATCGGATTAGAATCCGTCCCCTTCCAAATCTCTGCTGTTAAAATCGGATATCCTAATGCAGCCACTTTTTGAATGGTATCATTATTTGGACGTAATCCCCACTTCTCAAAGAAAGGCATCAAATTTTGTTTGGCTACTTTTGATGCTGAGATCATAAATAATTGTTTTTTATTTTCATCAGTTTGTGGAAGTTCATTAGAAGGCATATCTCTATACAATTGATGCAATTTAGGATAGAAGTCTTCTCCATATGCTAACTGTAGTTGCCAGAGCATAACAAGCTTAACAAAAACATCACTAACTTCGTCATAATTTTTATTAGGTTGTTCTAAGTATTGAAATGCCTTAGTATAAGCGCCCTCTTGTTGCAATCTAAAAGGTTGATTAGATGTAAATGCTTTTTCTACAGAAAGGCTGTAAATATTATTTTGTACTTCTGTCATATTATAAAACTTCCATGGTGATTGCTGTCTCAAATGCCCTGCCTCATGCCAAGGACCCCAACCATCTTTTATAAATTTATTAATATCTAACACGTATTGAATTGCATCTCCTACATATGCAGTTCGATAAGAAGTCGCATACATATAATAATCTGGTGAATGATTTTCTTCTACGTAATGAATATAATGCTTGTCTGCTTGTTCTTCGGATAATCCAGCTACTTTGTCTTGAATTCGGGTAGCTTCATCCATCTTTTTTAAGAGTTGTACAGGATCTGTATTAGAACCTAGCAAATATTTCTTAACACGTGCAGGGCTGGCCGTAATTAATACACGTTCTCCTTTTAGCTCCACTGCATGTGCATTTGGGTATTGGTTCAGCATGTCTATTAAATCTTGTTTTGTATGCTTGCCTAGTTCAAAGAGAGGAGTAGTCGTTCCACCAGTTGTGACTGTTGTTCGAATGGTGCCACCTTGTTGTTTATTGTAAAAATAAATCATTCCTCCATTTGGAGATTGGATTGTGTTTATACCTGGTTTTAATGTAAATGATTTTATTTTAGAATCTTCTCTCCAAGAAGCATCATACGAATACGTTCCAATGTATGCTTGAATATTTTGATTTCCTTCTACATTAATCGTTATTTGTTCATTTGGCTTTGCATATAAACCAGTCGGTTCATATGGACTAAATGCCATACTTTTTCTTTCCTGTTGTTTCAGTACCTCTACATCCCCTTTTCCTGGGACTGTATATGTCCTGTTTTCTGATTTAACTGACTTTTCCTCTTGAAGTGATGTCGATATTTTATTTTGCCGCTGCGTTTCCTCTGCAATGATATCTGTTGTAGAAATCATTCCAGTTGCAAGCATAGTTACTGTAGCGGTGGCTGCAAGTATTTTTCTAGTTTTATGTTTTGAATTATTCCCCATATTAACTCCCTCATTTTTCCTTAATGCACTTAAGGATTTTTGTTTTTTATGTTTTTACACCCCAAGCTATTCATGCTATCTATGTTGTATCTTTTAATCTATTTTTTCTCATAATAATCTCCTTTTCTTTATTTATCATTGTATACAAATACTATTTGATGACACATTAAATAACAACTTTACGATAAACTCATCAATAACAAACTATTATGTTTTGATTCAACACCCATAACTTCCATCTAATTGTATAAATGTATTCATTTGGCGAAATAAGTAAATAAATTTCAACATTTAAAGCTTATAATCTAGCGAAAAATTCATAAAAGTTTTTTAACTTCAAAGGTTTAAATAATTGCAACCACATTTATTTAAACTTCCTCGAATTTTTTCTAAGCTATTCTCTAAGAATCTTATTGTTTATTCAAGAATTAGTGCGATCAAATTTACTATCTAAAATACAGTAAATAGTATATACGAAGTACTTCGTTAGAAATTTTAGGAGAGTACTTCTTATTCGCCTTTTTCAGGAGATGTACAAAAATACCCCACATATAAATCCAAATTATTTAATTTATTATCTTCAATAATTAATTGATAACGACCAACATGGATATAATTAAACCTGTTGCACCATTTGGTAAGAGGCCACCGTGACTGTTTAAATTTAAAAACCCCGCAGTATGATGACCAAATAATACAAATAATAATAGAAGTCCAACGAAAATAAAAACCACAATAAATAACTGGTAAATAACGCTAAACATCCCTCTTTATTTAATTCATCCTTATAGTTATTATAATGAGTAATTATTCACCTTACATAATAATTACTTACTATATTATTAACATGGTTACCTTACAAAAATGTAATTCTTTTTTAATTGACACTCATATATATAAGTAACTATACTGGTTACACGAGCTTGGTAAATATATCAAATAGCCCCTTATTATAAGTGTATGCCTATAGATTTTTTTCGAAATAATAATTTAAATTAACTAATTATTATTTACCTGTAATATAACGAAATTGCCAACCTACTCTATTATTTAAACTAATTCATATTACTTATAAGATTCACTATAAATGATAGATTTACCAAGCTATACTATTTTTTAGGAGTGTTACATTTTGAAATACAAATTAATTGCTACAGGAATTCTTGCTGGAAGTCTACTATCCTACTCATCTAGTGCATTTGCAAATACTCATAAATTTCCAGATGTCCCAAATTGGGCAAGCCCTTCTGTAAATTACCTAGTTGAAAAAGGCGCATTACACGGAAAACCCGATGGTACTTTTGCTCCTGCTGAAACAATTGACCGCGGTTCAGCTGCCAAAATAATGGCTATAATGCTTGGATTAGAAATTAATAAGAATGCTAAACCATCTTTCCGAGATGCTCAAAACCACTGGGCAGCACCTTACATTGCAGCTGTTGAAAAAGCAGGTGTTATTAAAGGAGATGGAAATGGTAACTTCCTTCCAACAGGTTTGATTAATCGTGCATCCATGGCTTCAATGGTGGCAAATGCTTATAAATTAGAAAATAAAGTTGCTAAAAATAGTGTAACTACATTTGAGGATTTAAAAGGGCATTGGGGAGAAAGATATGCAAATATTTTAATACAAACAGAAATTTCTAAGGGCACTGAAGACGGAAATAGCTGGTCCCCTAATAGAGCGATTACCCGTGCAGAAGCTGCACAATTTATTGCAAAATCTGATCAAATCAACAAACATACAAAAGTAGAAGAAAATACTGTAGTTGGTGTAATAAATGATGCAGACCCTTATTATGTGACTGTTGCATATAAAGATGCTAATGGAAATAGTCAAGAAGTGACTATAGACTTCCCAAATGGTAGTAACTCTAACCTTAAAAAAGGTGACAAAGTTAAAGTTGCTAACAAAAATCAATGGAAACATCAAAAAATCTATGGGCAAACTGTATTTTACACTGATGTGAATTCTATTTCTAAAGTAAATGATGAATCTAACAAACAACAAGAAAACCATGTAATTGGGGTAATAAATGATGCAGATCCTTATTATGTGACTGTTGCATATAAAGATGCTAATGGAAATAATCAAGAAGTGACTATAGACTTCCCGAATGGTAGTAACTCTAACTTTAAAAACGGTGACAAAGTTAAAGTTGCTAACAAAGATCAATGGAAACATCAAAAAATCTATGGACAAACTGTATTTTACACTGATGTAAGTTCTATTTCTAAAATAAACGAAGAATCTAACAAACAACAAGAAAACCATGTAATGAGTAAAGATAAAGAACAAAAACTCTTAGCACAACTAAAAAAACGTTCTGGTACAGTGACAAAAAAATCCGAAGATAGCCTAGAAATTTCAAGTGAAAATCAAACCATTCGTGCCCATGTTAATCCAAAAGTACTACCAAACATTCAGATAGGTGATACAGTAAATGTTTATGCTCAAGCATTTGAAATGGCCCCTATCCTTCTAAAGGACTTACCTTTCGAGGCAAGAAACGCGATTATTCAAAAAGGAAATGAACAAAATATTTTAGAGAATCAATACAAAAAAATCACAGGAAATGTTACAGGAAAATCGGATAACTCAATCTTAGTTTCAAGTAACAACATAACTTATGAAGTTGAAACTTCAACCGAAGTATTACAAGATATTGTAATCGGTGATACGGTGAACGTTTATGCTGCATCTTTTGAGTTTAGCCCTATTTTACTTGCTGGTGTTCCTGTGAAAGCTATTTCTCCTATTGTTGAAAAAACAAACTAATGTTCAACATTCTATAATTTTGTTAACTTCATCCGAAAAGAACTCCTAAGTAACATAGGAGTTCTTTTTATGAAGTTATATATTTTCTATCGTGCTCGCAAGACCTAGTATATTAATCGTGATTTACTATCTGTCCAACAGTAACTATCTTATTTTTATTTCTATAAGTTTTTATCAAGAGACAGAGCTTTATTTCCCCATCTTTCTTTGAACTCCCCCACTCTCACTTCTAAATAAAGTGAACGCGTTTGACACTCCCACGGCTAAAGCCGCAAGTCCTACACCTTACGGTGTAACGGATGGGATTCTTGAATGACTAAGCATTCGCAGTCCATTTCTGTTTTGAACAGCCTTCAAGATGAGGGTGTGCCATCACCCCTCCTAAGACAGACCATATAGGTTCTTAGGCTGATTGACTATTACCGCCAACCACAGTTGCGTAGCGAATATTCATCGCCCCAACGATATCACGATGTTTCTCAAATCCACATTGGCACTTGTATTTTCTGTCTTGTGCCTTGTTCTTTTCAGAACATTTCGGACATGTTTGACTTGTATAAGAAGGGTTCACATATTCGACCTTTATGCCAACTAATGTCGCTTTGTACTCGATGAATTGTGCTAAACGATGGAATGACCAAGTGTGTAGATTTTTTTCGTTTTTACGGCTTGTTCGTGCCGTCTGTCTAATGTTCGTTAGTTGCTCTAATCGAATGACAGAAATATTATTATCCGTTGCAAAATCAACGATTACACGACTTACTTTGTGGTCTTGGTCTTGCATCCATCTTTGTTCTTTATCATCGAGTTGACGAAGGGCATTCAGTTTCTTAGCTTCTCCTAACTTCTTGCGAACACTGCGAAACTTACGTTTCATAAATTTGTTTTGCCTACCGTTCCCGAAGAAACGAACTTTATCATCATCTGTGATGGCTACCGCAGGAACTTTAAGACCTAAGTCTACTCCTAAAATCTTTGTTCCCGTTTTTTCGTTTGTAGGAATCGTGACAGATATTTGAGCAATCCATTTAGCAGATTTCTTCGTGATACGGAGTGTACCTAACTTGTGCTTCAACAATTCGAAATTGCGATTATATTTGTCTATTAATAAAGCGCGAACCTTTAAACGAGTTGACTTTCCGTTTACCATAAACGGAATTGAAATGTGCGTGAAGTCAAATGAATAGTTTTGGTTATTCCATACACAAACAGGTCTTTTTAGAATCGGAACGATTTTGTATTTACTCTTTTTCACCTTTGTAGAAAACACACTTTTCGCATCTTTAATTGCTTGATTTTTCACCGCACTTGGGATATTGGCCTCAATATCCTTTGTACTTTTCTTTGTGCTTTTCTTTGCTTCAACCATTTCAGATACAAGGGCATTAATGACTTTTATATACTCGTGGCTACTTTGTTCCAATAGCATGATTTGTTGTTTTGTTGGAAGCAATTTAACTTTAACTGTGATGGTTTGTGGCACAAGTTTCACCCCCTCGTTTTTTGATTTTCAACATAATGTTTTATTGTCTCACTTGATACATTTCCAGCAGTAGAAACAAAATAAGAACGCGTCCATAGGCTCGGCAAGTGTTGAAGATGAGGAAACTCTTCTCTCAAACGTTTTGATGTCACTCCTTTAATTTTTGCCATTGTATCAGCAGGACTAAGTGTTGGTGGTGTATTTAAGAACAAGTGAACGTGGTCTTTGTCGCATTCCATTGCAACAATAGAAATATCCAATTCTCCGCATATTTCTTGAACCAACTCTTTGAAACGTTCTTCTACTTTTGTATTAAGAAAAATCTTTCTTCTGTATCGTGGACAAAACACAAAATGATAGTTAATTAATGACACGGTTGTTTTGGTTCTTCTATAATCATTCATCATGTTTGCATTGTATCAGTTGGATTATAAAACTGCAACGCGAAAGAGAAAAAAATAAAAGATACCAACATTTTGGATACTTAGAGTGCCACAAACCTTCCGGTTTTTAGTAGCACTCCTTACCCAACCTCCCTTTCATCCCCTGCCTAAACGCGAGGGGCTTTCTCGTTCGGGAAGGGCTGTAATTCAACTGTTTTAAAAAAATCAAATTTTATTGCTCAAGGCACCTTCGAACTTTAGAAGGAACAAAAAAAGAAGAGGGATTTCCTCCCTCTTCACCAATAAAATCAAACATATTTACAATTAAGGAAGGGTATACATTCATCAGGGGATGAATGTAATAATAATATTTCACATAGTGAATCATAACACAAATCCACTTCCATTAATAGATAATTTTAACATTTATGGATTATATGTGACAGAACTGTTAAACATCTTAATATTAAAAGGTTTTATATGATAGAACTAGAAAATTGCTAGTGTAGGGATAAAATATAAGGGGGATATGTATTATGTTTACAAAAAAACAAAAATTAGTAACAACCGTAACAGCTTTAACATTAGGATGTGGATTTACTTTCGGATCAACACCGGCATTTGCAGATTCTAATAAGGCGTCTGTAAGCACTGCACCTATTTATTCTATTCATAAACAAGAACAAGATCCTTTTACTGGATATGTCATTTCAGTAGAAAACAATTATTTAGTGGTTGCTTCTACATCTACAAAAGATGAAGCTCTCGCTTACCAAAATGATTGGTGGGAGTTAGTAAATCAAAATAAGATTTTAAGGGTTCCTATTTCAGATGGTGAAAATTACACTATAGGTGAACAGTTAAATGTTTATGCTGCTGCATGGACCAAATCTTTACCACCAATTGCTGTAATGCCTAAAATTGAAAAAGTAATTCAATAGATTATGCTAAAAATAACAGGGCATCATTCTAATTAGAATGATGCCCTGTTATTTAGTAAAAAACCGAATACGTAATCTTTATATTCTTTTTCGTTGCTTTCTGATTTCCATCATATATTAACCTAATACTTATCATTCTGCACCTGACGCAAGATCCTACATCTCACATTACTGTAAAGATATTATTCGCCATCTTTCATCTCTAAAATAGTAGTATCGTTTACAATCCCATGGCATACCCTTTAAGAGCATTAAGAAATACCTTGTTTCATACCCCTATCTTTTACACTCTTACTGCTATCGCTAGCAAATTTAATTCTTTAATTCTATTTTCACAGATTCATATATTCTTCTAAAGTCAGTTTTTTCTTATATATACTTTCAGCAATATCTCCTACATAGCGAATATGCCACGGTTCATAAGCATATCCAGTAATACCCTCTTTACCTTTTGGATAACGAATAATAAAACCTGCACGATGCGCATTTTCTTTCAGCCATTTTCCTTCTTTCGTATTCGCAAAAGTTAGCTCTAGCTCATTATTTGCACTTTTAGAAGAAACATCCATCGTTAATCCCGTTTGATGTTCACTATGTCCAGGCTTTGCCGAGAAGCGATCCGTATGCTCTTGCCCTTTCTTTTTAACATTGTTGGCATACAGGCCTTTTTGATACTCATAGGAACGAAATCCTGAAACAGCATTCAACTGGATTCCATCCTGCTTAGCTAAAAGGAATAGTTTTTCTAACGCTTCCGCTGCTTCTTTACGAAGATGACTCTTTTCTACCGTTCCACTAAATGAAAACGGTACATTTGGGACAACTAAATCCTCTGGCATATAGTCTTCGGGTAAACCATATTCCTTATTTACTACAGCCTGTACACTAGCAAAAGAACTTGCTATCTTATTTGAAGTCCCATTTTGCTTACTATTTTTTTCTTTATTTATGGAGTTTTCACTAGTTTCATGGTTTGTCTTATATGGTTCTTTACCAATAGATATATTGGTGTAAATGATAAAGATACCTAACATTACTACTATACAAGTTAAGGTTCCTACTAATTTAAGTCTCATCATTCATTTCCTTCCTACAGCGCCTACTGTTACTCATTCATCATACTTCAGCCATGTCAAATCCATATTAATTCCCTGTGAACTTTTCTTCATAACGTATTTCTTAATAGATTGATAGTATATCTTCCCGTACTTTTGACATCCTTAAAATATCAGTTCTATTCATACATGTAGAAATATAATCTAAAAATTCTTATAATAAGATAAGAAGTGTAGCATTCTATTATAGAAAGGTCTTGGTATAATGTTAGGTATTGATGTAAAAAAAACAAAAGAAGAGTTAATAATTTCATGGCAATTGGCGGAGGTTACAATCCCATTACGTGATGTGCTTGAGGTTACCGAAGATGCTACCTATGCGGGAGT
Source organism: Bacillus pretiosus (assembly GCF_052947655.1). NCBI lineage: Bacteria > Bacillati > Bacillota > Bacilli > Caryophanales > Bacillaceae > Bacillus > Bacillus pretiosus. Next base: position 202,304 of record NZ_JBRFUV010000002.1, read on the forward strand.
TGAAGAACCAACTGCAATCCGTATCGGAACTGCATATGCGACAACTGATCGTATATTAATTAGAACTGTAAAACAAAATTATGTATTATTTACTACAAACAAAGTGTCGATTTTAAAGACTATACTTGGTTAAAGATGGTCATATAAATAGATTCAAACAAAGTTCGAATAAAGCAAAAGAGAGAAGTCATAGAAATTTCCTTATTTTATTAAATTCATTAGTATGGCTGCTAACACTTTTGAATTCTTCAAAACGAAAATTATTATCTTGGTCACCTTTTGCTATATTTGAGGGTAATATGTAATTGATGCTGCAGAAATTTGGATGCAAAATTGCATCTTTAATTCAGATATATTGATGTATAATGAAGATGAACTGCTCAACATTTTTCTTTTAAGTTAGTATGTCAAACCCTAACTACCTAAAGAACTAAGGTAAACGTATATTATGTCATTTTAATATTTTATGTTTTAGAGTTCCTCTATTTGAATCGTAAAATGTGGTTTGAATTTCACTTCAATTGTTTTGTTTCCTACGCCACCTTGGACATACAATGAATCATTGCGGGTATAGATTCGTTTAGCCGAATCCATATTGGTTTCAAATATACAATTATTTTCATAACACATTTTTAATTCAACAGTTTCCTCGTAATAACACATAATCATTACTAATTCAAATCCCAGTTTGTCTATTTTACTATATCTATATGCACCTGCACCAGGAATAAAATAATCTTCTGGTTCACTCTCGAAAATTTCCAATAATTCGTATTCATCATATTTAATATTCAACTTGAGTATTCCTAACTTATTTTATAGGTAGTGTATTTATAGTTTCATACGATGTTTATTTTGCACCGTATGAAACTAGTATATTTACTATATGAAGTAGTGACTATTATTCTGGACATAAATCAAGTACATCATGAAACATAGCGTATTCTACAGTCACCTGAGGTCCAAAAATTGTTACCCCCTCTGGGAATTTGAGGTTCATTACAACCTCATTTACTTCTGCATAGGATAGTTGTGTATAATTCTTCGATGTTAAAGATTGAATAACTTGTTGGTCAAATTCCAATTGCTGACTCGTATAGGGCTGTGTGTCATATCCATCTAAAGTTGACATGAGTGACGTATCGCCAGGACAGTCAACTGAAAATTCATGCTGTAAGTAAAATACAGGTGCCAATTTTGAAATTAATAAAGTACTGCTGTAGTAAATATTTAAATTCTCTTTCTTATATGGTTTAAAATCGAATACATATTTTTCTGCTGGCCAAATATCATCAATGTTGACAGGTGTTGTTTGAATGTGTGCATTATGAATAAATACAGTTAATTCTTTAGGTAATTCAATTTTATTTTCACACCTAAGTAAATATTCATTTACAGCTCCATTTACATAAAAATGTTGTATTGCTTTTTTTACTAATTCATTCATATATGAATCCTTTCTTAACCCATTTTCAAATCATGTCCCGCAGGTTTCGTTGAGTTTAAATTAAAGTCTACTTCTCCCTGATGTTTCCCCTTTTTATTAAGTACTTCAAATCTACCATGTTGTGTATCTAAAGCATAAAGATTATTGGATTTTGAATCAACATATACGTCCCTTTTATTTACTCTGCTCAGTTTTGAGTCTTTTTTCCAACCATTTTGCTCAGCAATGCCTTTTGAGGCTATTTTTATTTCAGCGGCTTTTTCATTTATATTCATTTTTGCGATTTTTTTATCAAAGGCTGCTACATCGAAAGAACCTGTTGATACATTTTTTGTTACATTACCAAGTTTCTGTGCATTTTTCTCCAGATCGCCTAGTTTACCAAAGGTACGGCCAATTACTTTTGTTGTACCACCAGTAACTGCAGTAAGTGTTCCCCATACAAAGTCACTTGGCGCATATTTATCATGAGTAAACATTTCCTCGCCCGTAAAGAGCTGTATACCTTGTTTTACTTCTCCAATTCCAGGAGCTAAATCAAGGAATAATGAAGTTTGTTTAGCGGAACGTTTTTGTTCTTCTAAATATTCCAGCTGAAGCAACCTCCATTCATGGTATTACTAATAAAACTGTCCACGATGCACCATCGTGGACAGTAATGTATAAAAAATTATGTGAAGTTACTGCAGGAAAAACTCTACTTATTTATTGTATAATAGTAATAATAATAAAGTTATTGAATTTTGATTATTAAAAGCTAAGAGCCTTACTACATTCTACGTAGTAAGGCTCTTTAAAGTTGTTTCAAATTACATCCATCTGTTTATATAATACTTAAAAAATGAATAATAAAGTTGTTTACTTCTTATTGAACTAACGCATCTGTTCGTTTAAGTGTAATTCTTTACAATTACTTGATACTATATAGGTGAATAGAAAGATAAATTAAAATTTAGTTTCGTAGTTGTAAAAGGAGGTTATTTATATTATTCTCTTATAATTTTCCAAAAAGGAGAGTTTATGAAAAAGATTATTGTTTTTGTGTTAACGATATTTATATTATCCTCAGGATTCGCAACACAAAGTTATGCGTTGTCAGATTCGCAATCTGCGGCAATACAAGCGTTGCTAGATGATGCCTGTCGTATATCAGGTGTGCCGGGAATGTCAATCTCAATACTTGCTGATGATGAAGTGTTCTACTTTTCTTCAGGATATGCAGACCGTGAAAAGGGTTTGTCTGCAAGTGAAAATACACTCTATGAGTTAGCCTCAGTCAGTAAAGCTTTTACCGGTATGGGTATTATGCTGTTGGAAGAGAAAGGGCTGCTCTCAATGACTGACCCTGTCCAAAAATATTTACCTTGGTTTACGTTAAAGTATCAAGGGAAACCTGTTGATATGCAAAGTCTTACACTAAATAACTTTCTTCACCATACCAGTGGTCTAAAAAATATTATGCATACTCAAAATATTCCACAAGGCAATACACCGGATATGTTGCAAAAGACTGTGGAAATGCTCGTGGATGCTGAATTGGCGTTCCCTCCCGGTGAACAGTATAACTATGGAACCGTTAATTATGACGTATTGGGTTTGGTTATTGAGATTGTGTCGCGACAAAGCTATGAAGACTTTATGAAGGAACAGGTATTTCAGCCATTAGGTCTTCACCAGACGTATGTTTATAAAGAAGATGCTCAAGCGACTGGGCAGTTGGCACAGGGCTACCGTTCTTCCTTTTTTATGACAACTCCATTTAAAGCTCCGGATTATGCTGGGAATAAACCGGCAGGCTACATCATTTCTAATACAAAAGATATGGCGCGTTGGATGGGCATACAGATGGGTATTGTGCAGGACATACCCGGAATATTTCACACGGTTATCGAAAAATCACATAGGGGTGATATGTCTGTTCCAGCTGTCAACGGTATGTATTATGCGGCAGGTTGGTCCGTAAACGCCGAGCAAACGATTATAGAACACACTGGGGGCAATCCAAATTTCAGAACCGAAGTAGCCATACTGCTAAATGAACGAACAGCCGTCTCCTTGCTGAGCAACGGCGCAAATACCAATATAAACATAGTACTAAAAGTTAAAGATATATTAGAAGGCAATCTAACTCAGTCATATGAAATAAGCGGCACACAGCTTTTGGATATCATTTTGTCGTCTATCACAATTATTCTTTGCCTATTGGCCGTTTTGCTATTTCTCTTAGGATTACGCAGAAGGAAAACGAATGAACGGCAGCCAATGACAAAAAAGAGAATAACCGTAACAGTTATTTTCCTGATCGCTACGATTGCCCTGGGTATACTGTGCTGTGCTTTCGATTGGTCAACAATACTTATTTGGCAAACATATAGTGTTCTTACAGCTTTGATTTCGTCAGCATTATTAACAGCAAGCATTACATGGTTTGTATACACTCACCGATAAAATACCTCGCTCCCAAGATAAGCAAAATGTTAAGTAATTAAATTTCAATTTATCGGTATGCTTAATTTGAAAAACATAAGACACTTCGGTGTCTTTTTTAATATCATCGACAATTTTCCCAGTCAAACCTAATTACTATTGCTTCCACTAACCTGCTCCATTCGTGGAATAAAGATTTTTAAACAACTTTATTATTTCTGCACATTTATCATTTTAGCCAAGAAGACTCCTTCCTCAAGGAACGCGAAGTGAGTAGGTGGGAGATGAATTGGCTTCGAACAAGGGATGGCAGGAAGCCATCTTAATTGTTCGACATACAGAAGGTGTTACTTTACTATCTATCGAATATATGTTCTGTGTATAATAGTTATATACCGAAATGGAGGTGAATGAAATGATGATCAATAAAGCCTATAAGTTTCGTATCTATCCAAATCAAGCACAAGCAATTCTAATAAACAAGACGATTGGTTGTTCCCGCTTTGTATTCAATCATTTTCTATCCTTATGGGATCACGCATACAAAGAGACAGGAAAAGGCTTGACCTATGGTACATGCTCTGCCAAACTTCCTGCCATGAAGAAAGAGTTTGTTTGGCTGAAAGAAGTGGATAGTATTGCGATTCAGTCGTCTGTTCGCAACCTTGCCGATGCTTATACACGCTTTTTCAAAAAACAAAACAGCGCACCGCGCTTTAAATCTAAGAAAAACAACGTTCAATCTTACACCACAAAACAAACAAATGAAAACATTTCTGTTGTAGGAAACAAGATAAAGTTGCCGAAACTAGGTCTTGTTCGATATGCCAAAAGTCGCGAAGTAAAGGGACGTATTGTAAATGCTACAGTTAGACGGAACCCTTCTGGCAGATATTTTGTGTCACTATTAGTTGAAACAGAAGTACAAGAACTTCCGAAAACACATTCTTACATTGGGATAGATGTAGGACTAAAAGATTTCGCTATTTTGTCAGATGGAACACCCTATGAAAATCCGAAGTTTTTCCGATCATTAGAAGATAAGTTGGCGAAAGTACAGCGTGTTCTTTCTAGAAGAATGAAAGGATCTTCTCGTTGGAATAAACAACGAGTAAAAGTAGCTAGAATTCATGAATATATATCAAATGCTAGAAAAGATTACTTGGACAAAATCTCAACTGAAATCATCAAAAACCACGATGTTATCGGTATAGAGGATTTGCAAGTATCGAATATGTTAAAAAATCGTAAGTTAGCAAAAGCAATTAGTGAAGTATCTTGGTCACAGTTTCGAACCATGTTGGAATATAAAGCAAAATGGTATGGTAAACAAGTCATTGTCGTATCGAAAACATTTCCTTCCAGCCAATTATGTTCTTGTTGTGGATATCAAAACAAAGACGTTAAAAACCTAAACCTACGTAAATGGGACTGTCCTTCTTGTCGTACACACCATGATAGGGATATTAACGCAAGTATCAATATAAAGAATGAAGCAATAAGGCTTCTAACCGCAAGGACTGCGGGGTTAGCCTAATCAATTAGAGTTCGATAGAACTCTTTACTTAGGAATCCCCCACTTCTAAACGAAGTGAAAGTGGGGGTAGTTCAAAACGCTGAATTTGATTTAGGCATGATAGAAAACACTTGTATTGCTAACAATGTAGAATTTAAGGATTTTAAATCCACATGTGTTATGAAAATGTACGGCGATTATGTTGATTCAAAAAAATGGATTTCATTAAGTGATGCAACGGAATTAACGATTAAGCATCGAGCAGCAGCTGACTGTTTTGCTGTCCTGGAATTATTTCAACAACTCAAAAATAATCAAATAGATTAAAATACTGTAAATAGGGCTAAATTACTAACATAAAAATAAGCACATCCTGTAAAAACAGATGTGCTTATTTTTTAATTTTTATGCGTTTTTACGTTTTAAGAAAATAACTCCACCAACAATTAACAGTAATGCACCTGCAGCCATAGAGATCCAACTTGTTAGGTCAGCACCTGTTTGCGGTAACCATCCAATTTTAGATTGAATTTCTTTCTTAGGTTGTGGTTGTTCTTTCACTTGCTCTTTTGGTTGTTCTGAAGTTGGAGTATTTTTATCTTTATGTGGCTGTTCTGGTTTTGGTTGCTCCGGTTTTACTTCTTTAAATTTCACTGTCTGACCCTTATCTTCGATGTCAACGTGAATAGCTACCAAGACATTATCTTGATACAATTCTTCAAACACTACCACTTCTTTACCTTGTAATGCAGAAGCATTGAATATGAAGTCTAATGTAATAGAACCATTCTTCTCTTTAGCAGTAAACTTAGACTCTACTGTTACTTCTTTACCATCAACTAATAATGGTTTTTTTGTTGCTTTATCCATTAGTTTACCTTTTACTACGTACTCTTTACCCACGATTAAGTCTTTGTATTCCACTTTATCTTGGATTGTTACAGTTTTAGAAGAGTCTAACTCTTTAGAACCATCAGCTTTATTTGTAGCTGTCGTTTTAATAAAAGGCTCTACAAATCGAACTGTTTGACCTACATCGTTAATATCAGCGTGAGTTGCAATTACTTGACCTTCATGTAATAATTCTTCAAACACTACTACTTCTCTTCCTTGCTGTTCAGCACCACCAAAAGTAAAGTCTAATGTTACAAAACCATTCTTTTCTTTTGCAATAAACTTAGTCTCAGCTGTTACTTCTTTACCATCAATTAATAATGGTTCATTAATAGCTTTGTTCATTAATTTACCTTTTACAGTGTACTCTTTACCAACAACTAAGCTAGTGTACTCCACTTTATCCTGGATAGTGATAGAATCCTTTGAATGAATCTCTTTTCCACCATCAGCTTTGTTTGTAGCAGTTGTTTTTACTGATGGCTTAACGAACTTAACTGTTTGACCTTTATCATTGATATCAGCATGTGTAGTAACAACTTTTCCGTCTTTCAGTAACTCTTCGAATACTACTACTTCTTTTTCTTCTAAAACAGTTGCATCAAAAGTGAAATCTAATGTAATAGAACCAGCTGCTTCTTTTGGTGTAAACTTCGTTTCAGCAGTTACTTCTTTACCATTTACAACTAATGGTTTATTAGTCTTTTTATCCATTAATTTACCTTTTACAGTGTACTCTTTACCTACTTGTAGGTCTTTGTACTCCACTTTATCTTGGATTGTTACAGACTTAGAAGTGTGCATTTCTTTTGTACCATCTTTTTTATCAGTTGCTGTTGTTTTAATTGAAGGAATCTTCTCATCTTTGACGATATGTTTAATTATTTGACCATTCTCTTTGATTTCAAAAGAAAACGTCTCTTCATTTAAAATGTAACCGTTTGGTGCAATAGTTTCTTTATATGTGTATTTTCCAAATGGTAGCTTTTCAAATTTAGCGATACCTTTATCATCTGTTTTACCTTTTACTACTTCTTTTCCTGCTTCGTTATAAATCGTAAATTCTGCATTTGGAAGCTTATTGTTTCCATCCGCAACATCTACCTTTGTAATTTCCAGATCACCTTTGATTAGATGATTAACTGCTAATAGCTCAATAATTTTTCCATGTTCCTTTATTTCGAACACAATTGGTTCTTTAACAAGAACGTAACCGTTTGGAGAAGTCTTTTCTACAAATGAATACTTACCATACGCTAGATCTTTAACGTTAATTTCGCCATTTTTATCTGTCTTATATTCGCCAATTACTTTTCCACTTGCATCTTTTAACTCGAATACTGCACCTTCTAATTTTTTACTAATATCTTCGTTATCTACTTTTAGTAGTTTTACACTACCTTTTACTTCGGTGTTTTCTACTGTAAAAGTCAGTGTTTTATTGTGTTCTTTAATTTCAAAAGGATACTTTGTTTTATTTCCAATATATCCATTTGGTGTTTTTGTCTCTAAGAAATAATACTTCCCAAATGTAAGGCCTTCAACATTTGCAATTCCATTTTCTTTTGTTACTGCCTTTTTCACTTCTTTTCCATCTTCAGTAAAAACAGTGAATTCAACATTAGGTAGCACTTTACCTGAATCACTAAGTTTTTTTATTTCAATGTTCCCTTTTGCCTTGTTGTTTACTATTTGAACAACCCCTGTTTCTCCTGTCTTAACCTCAATAGTTTGTGGTTTATCACCTAAAACATAGCCTGTTGGCGCTTTTATTTCTTTTACAGTATAAGTACCAATTGGTAGGTTATTTAATCCTGCCGTACCATCAGCACCAGTCGTGATTTTTCCAACTGATTCATTATTTGCATTAAAGACCTCAAATACTGCACCAGCTAATACTTCTCCATTTTCTCCAACCTTTTTAATTTTTAAAGCACCAGCAGCTTCCCAATTTACTGCAAGGTCACTACTAAGCTTTTCTTCATTTCTTTCTAGTAATACTGTAGCATTCTGAACAGTATCCGTACCGCGGTAAGCAATTGCTTGAACTTTTGTTAAGTTTGCAGCAACACTTAGATTAAATTCACCTGTTTTTGTATTTTTAGGAATTTGGATACGGAATTTCTCTCCAACTGAAAGTTGATCTTTCACTTCACCATTTTCACTAACAATTTTTACTCCATTAGGTGCATTTTTCGCTACTACTTTATAAGAACCACTCTTAGCATTTGTTTGTACTGTATATAGATTCGTTTCGAAGAACTCACCTTTTAATTCTGCTTTTTGCTTTTCAGCTGGGATAACATTCATATAGATATCTTGTGTATCGCCGCTATTATTAGCAGCATTGATAATTGCCTTAGCCGCTTTTTCAACATTTTTATTTTCATGTTTCAGTTCATTTACATCAAGTTGACCTAATGCATTCCAAACTGCAAGCTGAGTCGCGTAATGTGCTTCATTCTGATTAGCTACTCCTAGCTGCTCAACACTTTTTTGCGGGAAACCGTTTAATAGGACCCTATATACTATATTATCTGTTTTCCCCATTTCAGGAAGATCTTCACCATTTGGTGATTTTAGTCCCAGAGTTAAGCAATAAGCAATTTGACCACTTGAATTTTTAATCATTTCAGTTCGAATGTACTTACCTAAACTATTACTATAACTCCAGTTCATTGAATATTTCTCGTGCGTCATAACCTCTGCACTAGCCCTTGGTAAAAACACATTAAGGCATAATGCTAGTACTGATAATAATGTAAAAACTCTTATAATAACTCTCTTACCCAATTTTGAAACCTCCCTAAAATAAATTAATCCGATTGTATATCGCAATATCTAAAACATTCACGACCAACCCGAGTATCATTATAAAACAACAAATTACAAATATTAAATAGATTTAATGAAAAATTCGAAAAATTTACATATTTTAATGTTTTTCAAGTTTTCAAATGAAATTACTATATACAAATCTCAAAACACGCCCACAATTAACAAAACAAATATGTATGTTAAGTATGTTAATAGCAGTTCTTTTACTCAAGTTATTAATTTTCCACATTTTTTTAGCTAGCGGAATAGGCAGATTTAATTCCCTTGTTCTTCATTCTGCTAGGGCTCAAAAATAATTATGGAAACTAAATTTCAAGTCTATTTGTAGGTACTACAGTCTCAAAAACTCGGAAAAGGAGGCACTAAAATAACGAGAAAAGCAATTCAAGTTTTAGGTATTACTCTAGGATTGGTAGCCATTTTTCAGATTTAGTTTTACCTCAAACAACATTACTCAAAATGCTGAACATGGGAAAACATTTTAATACTTAAAAAGAGCCATACAATCTGGCTCTTTTTTCATGACATTACTTTGCCTTTTCTGGGGGGAATATTTGGTGCTTACAAATCAGCACGCTTTAAAATTAATTTATTGCTTGCAGCGGCTTCCATTTGTTGCAATTGTAGCATCCGTTGTAGTGATGCTACAGTAGCATAATTCATGAATCCTCCCCTTTGTAAACAATATTTACTTCTGTCTCTCTACTTCTAATTTGTTACCTTTACTATCTACCATTCTTAAAGAACCTGCTCTCAAGAACTCAACAGTATAATCTACTACCGCATTCATTTGTCTAGCATCTATCTTCTTACCGTCTTTAACAAATTCAGTAGGGATCATGGTTACTTGCTTCTTGTCTGCATTATATAACCACGTACCTATCATATGGTTATCTTCATAAGAAGACTTACCAGTATCATCATAAGCCGTGAATGAATTATCTTCTCTAAGGTCTAAACCTTTATGAAACTCAGAACCTCTGTAACTACCCCACGTGCCAAATAACTCTTTACCGTCTGCGGATATTTGCACATTATCATCATCGGACTTAGCAGGTGGAGGAGTATCAGTTTTTGCTCCTGTACCGAAACCAAGATCGTTAGCTTTTTTTACTGTAGCATCTTCAACTGGTTTGAAACCAGTTTTCCAATAACCATTACCTTCTCTGATTAAATCCATTGATTCTTTTGCTTTTGATTTATCTATGTCTTTAGCATCCGTTTTTGCCATTTTAGCCTGAATTGCATATGCCTTACTATAACAGTCTACCGCCTTTAATATTTCTTTATGTGAGTCTTGATACTCTTTAGGCGGTTCTATTTTATTAAACTTAGTATAGTCTTTTGTAACTCAGCTTCTTCTTTTACTAACCCTTTTACTAAATCTTTTTCGTCCTTCGTTTTATCTAATGCTATCTCAGTTATAGAAGAAATTTTATTCATTAATTCAGAAGATAAACCCGTCATGCGTACTGGATACTGCTCTTTTGATAACTTTTCCTTAGTTTCTGACTTAGACTCTACTTTTTCTTTTTGCTTTGTGTCTGTTTTATCGGTACCACAACCTGCCAATAGCATAAATGGTATCGCTAACGTTACTAGTTTCTTTGCTTTCACTATGCCCCATCCCCTTAGAAAAAATTGTATTTAATTAACATATTGCACCATAACATAATGTGTATAAATAAGATGTAAAGTTATCTCATCATTAATTAAAATGTAGACTCTACATAAAAAAAGCACTTGAACATTAAATAGCTGTTCGAGCGCCTTATCTCTTCCCTATGTTTCATGTAATTTTAAAAAGAACCTCCAATTAAAGTTATGTCAATTACAATAAGTGAAAAGAAAAATATATATTCAATCATACTCCCTGTGCTTGTATATATCGGAAATCTTATTTTCATCTTCAAAGGATAAAGCAATTGAATCCCACTTGGAGTAAGGGCATCTAACACTAAATGACTTAATACCCCAATAAACATTCCTATATATATTATGGGGTACTGGGGAGCTAGGTACTTAAGAAGTGCCGTTATACCAAACAAGAAGATTAGACTATGTGTTATAGTGCGGTACCAAAAGTTTTATTGATACCCCAAGATAATAAAGGTATTTTTCTTCCTAAAGTGGATCCTTGATGACAATTATCTGGTATTAATGCTCCAATTATTGATGTGCCCGTTAATAAATATGGATCATCCCTATCCCCGCATAATTATGTGTAATTAAAGCGAATGCTGCCCCTGCTACTACATGAGTTGGTTCTCTCAATCTTATCTTCCTTTCTATTATTCAAGCCTTACCTTAACAGTTGGCAAAAATATAATATCCTTTTACCCAACGCTCTTTTAACCATCTCAATTTATATTCCATATTTGGTGTATAGTTTGCCGCAGAATCCATTAAGTTATACTGAGTCAAAATTTCCAAACACCTTTTGGGGTCAGTTAAAGAAAATAGAAATTCTAAGTCCTCCTTTTCGAGAGAACTCAATACAATGCCTTTAAAATTAATTGGCAGCAGTTCTAATATCAGATCTCTATTCAAACCTGATGTTTCTAAAAAGTTTTGAAGATAAGAAAGAGATAAGTAACTCCAGTTTGTACTTTGATATCCTTCCCCCCAAAAAGTATACCAATTTAAGTCGTTACCATTTAATTCATAACCTCTTATTGCTTCTATTCCCCATTTCATCTTTTTCCCCCACAATCATTATTTCCGTAATCAACCGATAGTTATGTTCACAAATCCCCTATTATTAAAAAAGATCCAAGCATCAGTAATACGCTCAGATCTCTGTTTAATAATTAGATTAAATAAAACTTTATTAGCCTCTTTTTAGAAAATTAAATATGTTCCCCATGATCCATAAATACTTCAATTGATTCTTGTTGTGGTACGTCTTTTACATTAGTAAGACCAAAAGTAAAAACGGTGGACAACATCATCATTAATAAGATAGCTTTTTTCATTTTAGCGCCCTTCTTTCTTTGCTTATTTTGTCTGCGTCTAAAGCAATGTGTAAATATTTGCTTGCCTTTTCATGATTTTTTGAATTGTAGAATTGGTCACCTAAAAGAGAAGCATACTCTTTTACCCACTCATATAATTCTTCTGCTTCAAAATACGAAATACCTTCTATAACTAATTTCTCAAATTCTTCGAGTGGCGCTTTATTATGTAATGCCCTTAAGATTTCGAAATGATGACGATAACCTACATCACTAAGCTTATAACCTTGTTCAATATATTCATTAGCAATAGTATGCTTTCCTAGCTTGAAATGTTCTCTCGCTAAAAGAAACATAGTTTTAAAGTTATTCTCTAATGAATTCTCTAAATGTTTAACTGCTAACTCTGGCATGTTTTGACTTGCATATAAAAGTCCTAAATTATGCTTAACGCGTTTAATTAGAATTTCATCACCTGATTTTTTGAAAGTGTCTAATGCTGAAAGTAAATATTCTTCTGCACTTTCAAATTCATTTAGTCGTATGTTTGCCATTCCTAAAGTATTTAAACATGCAGCTATTTTCAATTCATATCCTGCGTTATTTATAAATATTTCCTTTGCCTTCATAGCATATTGAATTGCTAGAATTGGTTTCATTATATGGTAGTAGTAAACAGCAACCCAATAATTAAATTCTGCTTTTTCAATTTCATCATGCATGTAATCTAGAAGCTTTTCAGCTTCTTCAAAATGAACCCTTGCTTCACTATTGTTGGCCGTATTGATGGCGTAAATAGCTTTAAATAAATGATAATAGTACTCTAAAAATGTTTCATTTTCGTCTGTTAAAAGTTCGACTTTGTCTAAAATATCTTTTGAACCCTTCGTATCACGAATTAGAAGGCTGTACCGCGCATTTAGTAAAGCGTAATACATTAATATTGTTTGATCTTCCTTGATATAATTAATTTTACTTTCAATATCTTCTTTTATCTTTTCGGACTGTAATACACGTTGTGCAATCATAGCTTGATACCAGTCATTTAATAATTTGGTGATTTTTTCGTTAGAAATGAGGTTAACACTCATCTGCTCCTACCCCCTTTTATCAAATATTATCACGGTATACTTGCATTTATAAATATATTCACAATATTTTAACTTGAGAAACTTATTTTTGAATATTCATAGAAGAAAATGAAGAAAGTAATTCAAGTTTTAGGTATCACTCTAGAATTAGTAGCTATTTTCAGGTTTAGTTTCACTTCAAGCAACAAAATACAGAACATGAGAAAATATTTTAATACAAAAAGAGCCACTCTATCACAAATGGCTTCTTTCATTTCATATATTTTCTTTGCTGTGCCATTTCAGATACAAGTGCATTGATTGTAGAGATATATTCTCTTTCAATAGCCTTTATGATGAAAGCCTGTTCTTTTGTAGGAAGTAGCTCGATTTTTACTGTTATCGTTTGGTACATTTTTCTTCAACTAAATTCCTAATAAATCTAGCTCTCTTAAGACTTTTTTATTCGTCTAAAGTTATAACTCTTACAATTGACCACGAACCAAGCCACATCATTTTTCTGATATAACCACTCGGAATTTTAATTTGAGAAGTATCACAAGCATTTCTCCCACACAGAACAAACAAGGCATTATTGTAGTCATCTCTATATTCTCTGTTGAATTTATGGTCTTTCATAAATTGTTCAAATCCGCAATTACTACATTTAATTTGCACCTTTCTCAGCTCCTTGTTTTTTGTTTTTCTACATATTTTTTAAAAGTTGCACTCGATACATTTCCTGCGGTAGATACAAAATAACTACATGCCCATAAACTTGGAAAATGTTTAGGGTAAGGAAATTCCTCTCTCAATTTTTTTGAAGTTACTCCTTTGATTTTTTCCATAATATCAAAGGAATAAATGTTGACAGCGTGTTTAAAAACATATGTGTATGGTCTTTGTTACACTCTAAAGCGACAATGACAATTTCTAATTCGTCGCATATTTCTTGTACCAACTCCCTAAAGCACTCTTCTAAATCTGTCCGGTATGATGCTCCCTACTTTGTTCAAAGAAACCCGTTATCCATTCTATCCCTTTCCCCTTTTAATTAAAAAGCTATCTGTTACTCTTTATTTTATATATACTTTTCTTTAATTTAGGCTTTTTATGTAACCTTACTTTGCTTCCATTAATATCAAAATCCAACTTTTCTTCTTCTAAAGCCTCCATTTTCTGCTTATGTTCTTTTTCTATTCTATCTTTTTCTTCTTTTCTCTTAGTCGCTTTAGGACCAATTACGAATAGAATTAAGAAAATACTAACCATTACAATGAACGTAGTCACTAATACTCATCCTCCCTTATCAAAACCTCATACACCAAAAGCTTTTTAACTTATTAGATTTAAATTAGAAACCTAAAGGAGAATAAGTACTAGTATATATAGAAGGAATAAATATAGATGTTACCTTCACTATTCCTCTATCTCCTTATATAAACCAAAATTATAAATGGCGCAGTAAGGCTGGTACTAACAATGTCGTTACAAATATAAAAATGGAACTATATCTTAAACTTGAACTCCATTTCCCATATTTCGGATGTTCAAATTTCTTATAAAGCATACCTAGTGCTAGAGATATTAAAAACATTAATACAGCTGTCCCTAAAATTATAGAAGTGATTAAACCCACCATATTACTCATAAAAGTTTGAAAATCAAAAGAACGTGTTGTCAACATTAACACCGGTAAAATCCTTATTAATAGTATGAGAATGAAAGACCCTACTCCAAAATATATTGATCTTTTTTTCCACTTTATATGTTTAAACCATAAAGAAGCCCCAAAAACTAATAATGATATTAAAATTACTACAGAAAGGATCAGGAAAATAACATCAAAGAATGCAGGCACACTCGCATGAACTGCCCCATCTATTTTGTCTCCCCCATCTTTTATTACATCACTGCCTCCATTAAACAAAGAACCAAACCAATCTACAATCCAATCGGTCATCCAGGAAATATCGAATGGTAGATCTTCATTTTTTGTTTGTGCAGGAGCAGCTGAGTTATATACCTCCAAATTATTCTCCCCCTTAATTGAAATTAAGCCCTTTACTTTAAGTATATAAACTTAACGAACCAAAACTAAGAAAATATCAAATCATATCTTATCTTATTAGATAGAAGAACCACACTTTCGAACTTGAATTCTGTATCCCTTTATTCATCACCAATATTTTTTTGTTAGTTAACTTTGCAATATAAGTTTGTATATAATTCCTTTCAAAGACACAAAATATCGAAGTGTCTATTAATAATTCCATTTTTTTATCTCATTCCAAAAAGGAGCTGTATAATATGGACAAAGAAAATCTATTGAGCGAACAGATTAATCGCGTCCCTTCGGATGCCCTGAATACCCCTAGTAAGGAACAAGAACAACTGCTAGAAACATCATCTCAAGTGAAAAATAATCCAAACAATAACAATAACGAAAGTAACCAAGACCTATACAGCACAGACTCACCCATTTTAGATGTAGATAGAACAACAAACAAAAAATAAATTACAAAGAAAAAACTTAATAACAGTAAACTGATTTTTCCATAAAAAATAACTATCAGGTCAGAAGCAAACGTCAAAATAAAGGATCATTTCTACATACTTACTGAAAGAATTCTCCTTCTTCAAATGTGCGCAGAACGATAGCCCGACAGTAACAGTAAAAAGGATCTTCCTTTCTATTTATTCCTTTTCTGGCCAAATTTTCACGTTTGGTTCTAATAACCACTTGTGGTCTTCCTCCATAATGCGATCATTCCATGGGTTATTCTCAAGATGTCGAATCATCCAACAAAAATACATTGCATATCCAGGCGCGGTTGCTTGCGGGTGGTCTAGCTCACCTGGAATTGTAATAAAGCTATTATGTACAACGCGATAATTTTGCTTCTTGGTACACAAAAGGAATTCTTTTAAAATTTGTAAGTATTTCTATCTTCCAGCGTAGTGTTTCATTTTTACAAGCTAATCAACCTTGAGGATACACCGGTAGAAACATTTCACCGATTTGCTTATTAGACATTTGATGTCCATATGCAAGGCTCATTAGAACCAGAGCATGCAGGAACATTCATAGTTCTTTCTCCCATTTACACCAACTCACAGTAATCTCTAATTATTTATTGTAATTCCTAATATTAAGATGTAAAATAATATTATCTTATATGCGCTTAAGATAGATCGGAATAAGAAAAGGAACCCTTCTGGGTTCCTTTTTCTATGCAAAATAAAAAGCATTCTATTTAAATGCTCTGTGCTCTTATTGTTTCTATATGACACTAATTCCTACTGCCATAAGGATACCTCATACAATACATACTAACCCTACTAATATTGAAAACTCTGGTAACCCAAAATGTCCAAGTATCATACATAGAATTAAGCCTATAGGATATACAAAGACTTCTATGCAATTTATCCGTTCATTTTCCCTAGCTATATAGGACGTAGTTATACGATAATTAAGACTCCTAATACAATTAAAGCACGCACTTTCTTCAAAGTTAATCCTTTTTGCTTGTCCTTTTACTGTCTCGATAATTGAAACTACCCCTTTCCTCTTTATAAAATCAAAAATATTATAACCAAATCTAGTTACTGGTCTATCTTGCAATTTTTTAACGAATTCCCCGAAAGAATTCTCCTTCCTCAAGTGTGTGAAGGGCGTAGACCAACGGTAGGTGGGAGATGGACTTCGGTTTGGCGTAGCCAAAAGGTTTTGCATTTTATGTTGCCTCTGATATAATCAGTCTTATAAATGATAAAGGTTGGTATATCAATGAAATTAGATAGTAATAACCATTCAGTATTCTCGTTGTATTATCACCTTGTATTGGTCGTGAAATACAGAAGAAATGTATTTGATGATGATATGTCAGACTATGCAAAAGATATGTTTGTTCGACTATCTGAAAGCTATAACATCACATTAGTTGAATGGAATCATGATATAGATCATGTTCATATTTTGTTCAAGGCACACCCTAATACAGAAATGACAAAATTCATCAATGCTTATAAAAGTGCAAGCTCTCGACTCATCAAGAGAGACTTTCCACAAGTGAGAAAAAAACTATGGAAAGAGATGTTTTGGTCAAGAAGTTTTTGCTTACTAACTACTGGTGGTTCATCAATAGACGTAGTAAAAAAATATATTGAAAATCAAGGTGAAAAGTGAGGTGAAATGATATGACAAAGCATAATAAAGCATATAAATTCCGTTTGTATCCAACAGAAGAACAAGCATATCTTATGCGTAAAACCTTCGGTTGTGTACGTTTCGTGTATAATAGAATGTTAGCTGAACGAAAAGAAGTGTACGAAAAATACAAAGATGATAAGGAACAACTAAAGAAACAAAAGCTTCCCACTCCTGCGAAATACAAAGCAGAATTTGAGTGGTTAAAAGAAGTGGATTCATTAGCATTGGCAAATGCTCAACTAAACTTGCAAACTGCCTATAAGAATTTCTTTCGTGGTCAAAATGACTTCCCAACATTCAAAAGCAAAAAAGACAGAAAGTCTTATACAACGAATGTAGTGAACGGAAATATTATGTTGCTTAACGGTCATATTAAATTGCCAAAACTGAAAATGGTACGTATCAAGCAGCATAGAGAAATACCACAAGACCATGGAATCAAGTCATGTACGATTTCTATGACACCTACTGGTAAATACTATGTGTCTATCTTGACTGAATACGAAAAAGAGATTGTACAAAAAGAAGTAGTAACAGTTGTTGGATTAGACTTTGCGATGAATCGATTATACGTTAGTTCTGAGGATGAGAGAGCCAATTATCCTAAGTTCTATCGTGAAATGTTAGACCGATTAGCAAAGGCACAACGAGTATTATCAAGAAGAACAAAAGGTTCTATTCGTTGGAATAAACAACGTATCCGTGTAGCTAAGTTACATGAAAAAGTAGCGAACCAACGTAAGAACTTCCTTCATCATAAGTCTAAAGAGTTAGCTACTCATTTTGATGTTGTAGCTATTGAAGATCTAAATATGAAAGGCATGTCGCAAGCACTTCATTTTGGAAAAAGTGTCGCTGACAATAGTTGGGGTATGTTCACTTCTTTTTTAGCTTATAAACTACACGAACAAGGCAAACAACTTGTGAAAATAGACAAATGGTTTCCTTCCACAAAAACATGTAGCAGTTGTGGAAATGTGAAAAATATGTCATTGTCTGAGCAAGTATATTCTTGTATATGTGGTGTAAATCTCGATAGAGATTATAACGCAGCTATCAATATCAAAAATGAAGCAATACGCCTATTAGCGTTAGCATAGATAGCAATCAAATAACCCTTGGAACGAGGGAGTTAGCTCGGTTGTCTTAGGACGAATTCGTTAGCTATCAAAAGTAACGACTAACCGAGAAGCCCCCACTTCAAACAGTCCATTAGGACGTTAAGTGGCAGGTAGTTCACCACATGCTGAAATGGCTTCTGTATTAACGAAGGCATTCCAACCATATCGCGGAAGGCACAGGTAACAATGACTATAGTCCTTATATGAAGGTCTCTAGAGAACAGTACGCACAATTTATCTTTAATGCTATGAATAGAAATAATAGATCAGATAATAATTTACCACTTATTCCTGTTGAGGAAATTGGAGAAAGTGGAGAGTCTCATGTTACTAATGGAGGAACACTATTTAAATGATAAAATGTACTAATACAATATTAATAATTATCTATATCTACTTTCGAATAATACACCGAAAGTTTGCTAATAATATAAAATACCAAGTCTCCAATTCCCCTGGAGCTGAGCAGTTAGTTCATTCTAACTGCTCTTTTTATTTTTTATCGTCACGCTTCCATAGTATCTCCATATGTTGTATAGAGATATCTCCTTCTAAATTGTCATTGATGCCTCTTTCAAGTCCTAATGCACATCTTAAAAAGTGCTCTTTTTACTTTGCGTGTCACTCATCCAACGATGAATTGAGATTTTAACTTATGAATAATTTATAGAATTATTTCCAATACTACGAATAGATGGGTAACAACCAATCTGTATCCATAATGAATCTCTAATTTTCTTGGATTCTCCCTGAGGCAAGGCGGTTATTTTTAATAACCGCCTTTCTTGTATAGATTATAAATATTTACACATACTATTAACGGAATGGTTGAATCATTGTCATTGAAAATGTTCAGCGCTTCCGCTCCTTAAGAGAACAGTCTACGCAACTGTTCTCTTTCCTATTTCCTTTTTTCACACATATAATATGACAAGCATTATTAACTCCGCTACAATTAATAGCATCTCAACATTCTCAACGTTTCCTCAACAATTTCACAATATTTTTCATGGACAACAGCACACTTTCTCAACAGGTTTAATATCTTAATATTAAATACTGAAAGGAGATGTTGAAAAATGACTTGGTTCATTATTTTAGGATTTATGCTTATTTTAATAATAAGCGGTTTTCATGCACATAGTATTCATATCATTTTCAAAATAGGTTCAGATACAAAAGCTGTGCCAAGTTGGTCTTTCGTAAATAAAATAAACTTCCAAACATTAAAAGAATTAATAAAAGGACTAAATAAGGATAAACTTAAAATCCTTACAATAGGAGAACTTGTTATTCCTTTAAGTTTCTTTAATAGATTATTTAGCAAAACATTAATTTTTCTATTCCTATTCTTTTACTCTCAATATTTAAACTAACGTAATATGAGATGAGTTAAAGAATAGCAATCACTACGCGTAGCAAGCCAACAATCGATTGCCTATAATGAACTGACCCTGAAGAATTAAACAAAAAATTAAGCGGCTGTTTGAATGTGAGTCCGGTATTGTACTGGACTCATTCCTTTTAAGTGTAATTTGATTTTTTTGCGATTGTAATGACCTCAATAATTATCTAGTACTATCTTAATATGTTATATACTTTCGAATTTTGTAAGATAAATTACTCTTGCTTTGTCTTGTTCTGTAATTCCATCTCTTTTTGAAGGAAGGCCTTTAACTTTTTTAAGTAATCAATTTCCATACATAAACATTCATTTTCATCTTTTAATGCCTCTATAGCCTCTTCAATAGCTGCATTATCTAACTTCGATCTTGTATTTGTAATTCCCATAGCTGGATCCCCTTTCTTCTTTTATATAGGAAATCCATGTCTTTTAAATCATATATTCCCCTTCATCTACGAACTATTTCAATGAATTCCTTAACAAAAACGATTCATTTATTTCCTTTGTTTTTAATCTATTTCTAAACATTTCAGATATACTCTTTGATAAATCCCGCTATATTCATTCCATATTTTTCTCTCCAAAACGAACCGTAGTACATATTATCTACAACATATTTATAGGTTTTAATAGTATTTTTAACAAAATCTTCTTACATTTAAATAGACATACCACTTTAATCTATCAACTCCACCTATATTGATAAATATGAAAAAACAAATTTATTTGACATTTCGATGACTTATAACAGGAAAATATATACATTAAATGAAACCTGATATATCTTTAATTTGTAAGTTGTAGTTAGTTGGCCAACTTTCCATACAATTTAATAATTTAAAATATGGGGGATCTAAAATGAATCAAGTATTAAGAAAAAGTAAGAAAAAAATGATGTATCTAGTTGGTTCACTTCTAATTTCTCTATCAATGTTTTCAACTACTAGTTTTGCAGCTACAGAAGGTGCTGTAAAAAGTGTTACAAATAGTACCTATACCGGGATTGCAGCTGATATAAATCTACCAAAATCAGTTGTTGTTAAAGATGGGTATGTGAATTGGTATTTAGGTATTGGAGCATCTAAAGTTGAGGGTGGTATTTCCAAAACACCAAGTGGATATAAAGTATTTCTAAATTCAGGATATAATGAATCAGGTCAAAACAGTAAATATTGGAACACACAGTTTGATGCGTCAATTAAAGATGGTGATCGAGTAAATCTTAAAATAGTTAATAACGGAAATGGTACGGTTACTATGTATGTAAATGGAAACCCTAGATATGCAAATCAGCCAGTATATGGCTCATTTTCTCAATATGAACCAGTAAAAATGGTTCAGGGGGTTGAAGATACTGGACGTAATACTTTTAGCCAAGCTAGCTTTTCAAATGTACTTCTAAGAGCAGATACATCTGGGTCTACCTACAAAAGCTGGAACAGTTCAATTTCTTCCTCATTTTCAAGACACGGTACTTATGGTAACAATTTCACAGTTTATTCTCAAGTACCATTAAACGCAAGTTTACGCTAAATGTGTTATTTGAATAATAATGTTTTTGAAAAAAAGTAGTTGCACTTGCGACTACTTTTTTTATAGGGTCCATTGTAATAGATATTCGCGCCAATATAAATACCATCTTTCAACTTTTTCAAAAAACAAGCTGTTTATTTAAATGTTATGTACAAAAAAACGTAGAAATATTTAATTCCTACGTTTTTATAGGTTAATCAATTAATTCATTTACTATTACAATTCAAAGTTATACTTCGTTTGATAAGCCACTAAGTAAAAATAATACTCCGAAAAAATAACCCCAACTGGCTTTACACATATATCTCTTGAAAAAATAAGAAACCACCCATTTGGATGGGCTCTAAATTTACTAGTTTTAATATTTTTCTGCTACTAAAATATAATCAAAGTTATTATCTTCATTCCCTCTTACCGATGAACTTACTTCAATATAATAGTCTTCCCATTCTTCTGCTTCAAAGACGATTTTTTCCATATCATTAGAAAGGTTCAAAGATTTTTTAATTATTTTACCTTTCGAATTTCGTACAAATAGATCAAAATCATTATCATCATGCATTCCCTGCAAAGTAACTTCAACTTTCATGGTATTACTTGGGGAAAATCTAAAGATATCTATACCGTCTTTATCGTCTAAATTTAAATTGCCATAAACCACACAATCATACCCCAAATCTAATCTATTGGCTGTTTCAAGTGTATTATTTGGCTTCGTATCTCTAAATTCTTTCTGTTTTCTAGCAGCATCTACAAAATTTGTAGTACTAAACACAAGTGTTACGGTTCCTAATAATATAATCCCTAATTGTTTTAAATTCATTTTCCTCATCCCCTCTTTATTTTTTGTCTTTATTACGAAATCATATACCTATATTTTACTATTGATAAAATCTGTTTATCTTTATTTACTTTACAATCATTTTATAAATGTTTTCTAAGAGTCAAAGTTTTCGAGTCGGTATGTTAAAATTTGTTTCCCCATCTTTTAGAGCTCTAAAAAAACAGGTGGATTCAGCGGATTAATTTGCAATAAAAAATAGACAGTCATGATGGCCTATTTCGTCTTTTTTAAATGTATTAAATGGCTAGTATTTCCCTCTTAATCCATCGATTTCTCCACTCTTCTCCTAAACATTCCCTCAAACGGATAATATAAACTTTTATAATTTTCCACTGTTTAATTAGGAAATTCATATGTTGACCATTTACGCCTAGGATTTTTCTTTCCCCATTTCGCACGACGGTTCCTTTTTACTCTACGGTAACAATTTCAAACATACACATCTTTCGTTCCATTTGAATAATAAATTACTAAATTAAGATTTATCGTTATGCAAAATTACATTTCAATTTTAGTTGATAATAATTCTCGTTGTAACTATAATGATTACATGTTGGGTGATATAAGAAAGTTATTTACGAATTAAACCTAACTGCGCATTTAACTACAACCGGAATGGAGATGTTATAAGGTATGAAAAAAATCATTTTAGCTGGTGCATTAGGAATTGCAGCTCTTGCAGGCACAAATCTACCAGGATTAGAAGTAACAAAAGCAAGTGCAGCTTCTATCGAGTCAAATTTATCAACAATTGAAGGGCGTGTAATTGAGGTTACTGATAATGTTATCTCTGTTGAATCAACAAAGTATTCAGAGCCTATTAGTATTTATTTCAACTCTACACCAAATGTAAAAGTTGGTGATCAAATAAAAGCTACTGGTGCAATGATGCGTAATTTTACGGACTATATGGTTGCAGAGTCAATTGAAAAGGTTCAAGGTACTGATACATTACACCAGGGAAGTTATTTAAAACATGTTTTTGCATACGAATATGAAATAGGACATGTTACAAAAGTAGATAAGTTTAAATTTGGAATAGAAGAATATATTTATGTAATTGTTCAATATACTGGAAATGACGGAAGTAAACGTAATGTTACAGTTTATTTGACACACGGGCAGAAATTTAATGTAGGTGAAAAGGTTAAAGTTCATATGGCGAACGCTGAAAGAAGTAATGAGTGGTCGATAACAGATGAGATTGAAAAAGTTAATGATTCTCAAGCATTAACTGGTGATCGATGGATTTGGTCTTAATATAAAATTGTATTTTTTCTCTTATTGAAAAGAATTATTTGTCTTGGTTAATTTCTTCTGTTAGTAATATGAAGAATTGAAATATTATCCAACCAACTAAATGTATAAACCTTTTAATCGAAAAGAACTTGTAGATAAAACTACAAGTTCTTTTTACTTTTCCAAAAAACAAGCAAAAGTAAACAAATATTCAAAACTTCATATTTATAAACCAATCTGTTCAAAATCGATTGTATATTCTATAGCGATATTGGTTCTTTAATGGTTGGTAAAAACTCGATACTCATAGCATAATTTAATAACAAATTGATATACTCTTGATTTGGCTCTAAACAATGTATATTCTTCAAATATCCTTGCGTGTATAAACAAGATGGTATAGCTACTGATAACTCTTCTACAGATTCTAATAAAGGCATTATGAGCTCTAAAGCTTTCTGTTCATCAGTAGTTAGATTCGTATTAAAAAACTTCTCTATATACTTCTCTTGTTTCATTAGCAGGATATCGTATCCAAAAGATTGTAAACTATTAATAAATTGATACCATTTAAGCTGATTTGGATTACAGATATGCATGGTTTTATTTACTGTATTGGCCTTATAAGATAATTCAGTAATAGCTAAACTTCCATAATCTACAGGCGTTAAATCTACATACGTATTGACGTCAGGAGCTATGCTAGATAGGCATATCCCTTTTAATAATCTATAAAATGCGTTTTCATTAATATTGTATTGAAATTTACCTGTTTTAGAGTTACCCACTAAATTCCCCACACGGTATATCGTGGCACGAACTCCTTTTTCCATTGCTTCTCTGACCATTTTCTCGCCTTGAAACTTACTTTCTAGGTACAGATTATCTAAATTTTGCCCTCTATCAAAATTAGACTCAAAGAATTCAAATTCTTTTGGATCGCTTTCAGCCTGACCTACTACACTTAAAGTCGATATATAATGAAAACGTGCATTTGTGTTCTTAGCTAATTCCAATAAGTATTTTGTAGACTGAACATTTACCTTTTGAAAATGCTCACGTTCTCCATAGTGTCTAACTTCTCCACCACAATGTATGATTGACTCTACCTTATTCTTTAAATGGTCCAATTGCTTTGAATCTAGACCTAGATTCATCAAAGATAAATCTCCTTCAATTAATTCTACTCTCTCCTCTAACTTTTGAAGGATTTCTTTACCGAAATAAAACTCCATTCTTTCTTTTAACTTTGCACCAATTACTTGATTCTCATTTTTTCTTACTAAACAGTATATAGTCGTAGATGGCAACTGTAATAACCGTTCTAAAATATGTGCCCCTAAATATCCTGTTGCCCCTGTAAGAAAAACTGCTTTTGGATAATTCACCATATCTAACTCACATTCTTCTAATTTAGTTGTTTCATAAACAGGAGTCGTTTTCGTTTCATTTTCCATACGAGCTACATTCATATTTTTCTCTTTCTTGAACGACATATCTTCCATCTCTTCAATATGAGAGGCTAATTTTTCTATTGTTCTATACTTAAAGAAATCTTGAATTTTCAAGTTAGGGTATAACGGTTTTAATTTGACTAATGCCGGCATAACTTTTAAAGAATGTCCACCCAAATTAAAGAAATCATCTTTTAAACCTATAGATTTTATGTTTAGAACTTCAGACCATACTTTTGCAATGTTTTTTTGCACTTTAGTTTGAGGTTTAAGTTTGCACTCATCGTTTTGCTCATAATCAAACTCTATTTTGGGCAGCTTTTCAAAATCAATTTTCCCGTTCGCCGTTATTGGTATTTCTAACACATGAGAGTAATATTTAGGGACCATATATTCTGGCAATACATTTGATAAATGTATTGCTAACTTATTTTTCTCTATCCCTATACCGTCCACTGTTTTATAATAAGCTTGCAGTAACATTCCATCTTTCGTTTGTGTTACCACAGCCTGATTTATCCCCTCAAATTGTAATATTGCATCTTCTATCTCCCCTAGTTCAATTCTGTGCCCTCTAATTTTAACCTGCTTATCTTTTCTTCCCATAAATTCTATATTTCCATTTGATAACCACTTTGCTAAATCACCTGTTCGGTATAACCTTTTACTGTTATCTTCTGAAAATGGATTTGCAATAAATGCCTGTTTTGTTTTTTCTTCCTGCTTCCAATACCCTTGGGCTAATCCTAAACTCTCAATATATAATTCGCCAATGCCCCCTACCGGACAATGTTGCATATATGAGTTCAATATGTAAACCTTTGTGTTAGAAATTGGAATGCCAATCGGTATACTACCTAAAATGTTATTTTCGCATTCTAAGTCTGGTATGAAATAATACATCGCTGAAACAGTTGCTTCCGTAGGACCATACTCATTTACCAGTTGTACTTGGTTTTTAAAAGTATTTTGCCAACTCCTAATAGCATTTGTTGATGCGGCTTCCCCTCCCATTATCATAAATCTTAACGAACGTATCTTTTCACTATCCAGTTTATTTAATGAAGTCGATAGTTCATTAAAAAATACTGTTGGTAAATCAGAAATAGTTGCTTGTATTTCTTGGACAGCTTGGGCATATGCTGCAGTTGAATAGCGCTGTTCATCACTTAATACATATAGTTCCGCCCCATTTAACAAAGTAGAAAAAATTTCCGATACAGAAGAATCAAAACTATGGGAATAAAACTGTGTTACTTTATCATTTGGTGAAATATGAAATACTTCATTTCTCCATTCAACTAAATTTAATACTCCTTTATGAGTTAATAATGTACCTTTTGGTTTGCCTGTTGATCCTGAAGTATAAATTACATAGGCCAAGTCATCTGGTTTATTTAAAATTTTCACATCACCATTTATTGTCGTACAATATATATCCTC
Organism: Bacillus pretiosus; assembly: GCF_052947655.1. Taxonomy (NCBI): domain Bacteria; kingdom Bacillati; phylum Bacillota; class Bacilli; order Caryophanales; family Bacillaceae; genus Bacillus; species Bacillus pretiosus. The sequence continues at coordinate 228,705 of NZ_JBRFUV010000002.1, forward strand.
TATTATTGAAACGTTATAACTACTTGAATTCAAATGATTTTTGTATTTGTAATTCGTTATAATTCTACATGCCTCGCTGTCACTTACTATATAATTTATTCTATCCTCAGGGTATTTAACATCGATTGGTATATAGGCAGCACCGGCTTTTAATATTCCAATCATAGAAACGATACTACTCATACTTCTATCTAAAAATATGGCTACCTTGTCACCTTTTTTTATACCTTTATCAAGCAAATGTTGCGCTACTTGATTAGAACTCCTATTTAATTGCCTATATGTTAAAGACTCTGTTTCAGTCGCTATAGCAATCCGATTTGATTGTGTTTCTACTTGCTTATAGAATTGCTCCTGTATATTTTGAAAATAAGGATACGGTCTTTCTGTATGATTTACCTTTCTATATAGAGATTCCTCTTCCAGTGATAGGAATGAAAGATTCTCATATGCCACTGTTCTTTGATGAATAAATGCGTCCAGTATATTAAGTAAATTTTGAGTAAACCTATTAATTGACTCTTCCTTGAAAAGATTAATATTATACTCAAATGAAATCTCTACATAATCCGATCCTTCTTCAACAGCTAAAGAAATGTCAAACTTACTAACATCTTGTTTATTAGGTAACAATTGAAGCTTGTACGCATCATGTTGTTGCAAAATATCTTTCTGGTAACTAAACATAGTAGAAAAGATCGGGTTATTTCCAAAGCTTCTATCCGGATTTATTTGCTCAATTACTTTATCAAATGGGTATGATTGGTTTTGGAAAGAATTCAAACATTTTTCTCTCACTACTTGTAATAGCTGTTTTAAATTTTTTACATCATTTAATTGTGTTCTAATAGCTAAAGTATTTACAAAAAATCCTTGTATTTGTTCAAATTCTTGATAATTCCTTCCAACAACCGGTGTACCTACAATAATATCTTTTTGATCCGTTAGATAATGTAACAATTGAATATACGCTGCCAAAAATAGCATATACATAGAAACATTCTCTTGTTCACATACTTGTTTCAAAGACTCTTTCATTTCATTATCTAACTTCATTTCAAATACTGTACCCTTATTTGTACTTTGACGATTCCCACTAAAATCTAAAGGAAGATTTAATATAGGAAGAGGTGCTGCAAGTTCGGCCATCCAATAAGATTTTTCTGTATCCCACCGACCTAATTTTAACTGCTCCTGTTCCCACTCAACATAATCTACATATCGATTAGAAATAGTTGGCAACTCAGGATTTCTTCGTTTAGCAAAGGCACTATATACCTTCATTAATTCATCTAATAAATTCCTTACACTCCACTCATCAGTAATAATGTGATGTAAATTGATATATAAATAGGATTTTTTCTTATCAAGATTAAAAATTCTAATCCGGAAAAGCGGTCCATTTTCCAAATCAAATGGTGTATGATCCGTTTGATTTATTGTTCTACGTATATATTCTTGTTGTTCCTTTTTAGCCATCTGTTCAATCTCATGGTGTATCAGGTCAATCGCTATTGATTTTAATATGACTTGTCTAGGCTCCCCATTTTTTTCAATAAACACTGTGCGGAGCATCTCGTGTCGTTCAACTAAAAACCTTATGGCGTCCTGTAAAATATCTTTTTTCAAACTCGGCTCAATATATATGTGTAGTGGTGTATCGTATACTCTATTAATAGCGTTTGATTTATTTAAAAACCAGATTCTTTTTTGAGCACTTGATAACTGATAACTTTCCTTATCTGCAACTTTTAATATTTGCATCTTCTGTTCTTCTCTATCATGATTTGCTTCCATTAATTTATCGATGTAAGCAGATAGACTAGCAATTGTTGTATGCTCAAAAATATCTCTAATTTCTATTTTCAAATGAAACTTTTTTTGAATTTGATTTAATACTTGCACAGCAATTAGTGAATGTCCCCCAAGTTTAAAAAAGTCGTCATCTCTACTGATTCTATATTTCCCTAAATTTAAAATCTCTGACCATGTTTTTGCCAACCTTTTTTCTGTGCCACTTATTGGTGGTATATATTGATTTTGCATATTTTCAAGTAAAGATGGGATTTGTAATTCTAATTTTTTTCTATCAACCTTACCACTTGGTGATAATGGAAATGTTTTAAGATGAAATATATAATTTGGCATCATAAAATCTGGTAATCTTTCACTTAAGAATGTTTTTAAGTTCTCTTGTTTTATCTCTGTATTGTCTTTTGATACATAAAAGCTAGCAATTTTGTCATTTTGATAAGTTACTACTACTGCATCTTTTACCTCTGGGTGTTTAAATAATGCTCTTTCTATTTCATCAAGCTCAATTCGATACCCACGTAGTTTTACTTGATTATCTTTCCTTCCGATAAATTCTAAGTTTCCATTTGGTAAAAGACGTACTAAGTCCCCAGTATGATATATTTTTTTATTGCGATTATATGATTTTTCGAAAGAAATAAATGCCTCTTCTGTTTTTTTCTTTTGATTTATATATCCTTTAGCAACCCCATCACCACTAATGAATAATTCACCTACTACTCCTGACGGACATAACGTGTTGAACGGACTGACCACGAAAACTTTACTATTAGCAATTGGTTTACCTATTGGGATATTAGAAGTTTCTTCTTTTATCTCATGATTTACTTCATAAATGGTTGTACATACAGTAGCTTCAGTAGGACCATATGCGTTAAGAATTGGAATCTTTAACCCTACTTTACTTTGCCATTTACGAACTGATTCAGCAGGTATGGTTTCCCCTCCCACAAATACACATTTTAAGGAATTTAATTTAAGCAACATTTCTTTAGGCATATCAGCTATTAATTTAAAAAATGCAGTTGGTAAAAGAACAAATGTAATACCATTCTTGTTAATTACATTTATAAATTCTTCTGCAGAACGTTTTTCCATTTCAGAAATTACATGCATTCTTCCTCCGCATAACAAAATCGGAAACATTTCCATAATGGAGGCATCAAAAATCATTGTTGCAAATTGTAAAAATACATCATTTTTGTCTAAATTAAATTGATTCATTAATGAATATGATAAATTAATTACTCCTCTATGTGGTACAACTACTCCTTTTGGTAAACCTGTTGAACCTGACGTATAGATAATATACGCAGCATCTTCTATGGTATGTGTAGGCGCAATATTTTCTATAGAATTAGCGTAATGAAAATCTTCTAGATAAATTGTATGAATCGCAAAACTTTCAACCAATCTCCTGTATTCTTTCTTCGTAATAATCATTTGACTTTCGCTATCTTTTAAGATGTATTCTATTCTTTTTTCAGGAAACTTTGGATCGATTGGTACATAAACTCCACCTGATTTTAGTATACCTAGAATGCATACAATTGTATCGATCTCTCTCACCATAGTAATACTTACACGCTGTCCCTTTTTTATATCATTTTCACGTAAATAATTCGCAATTTGATTTGACCTTTGCTGCAATTCATAATAGGTAATCGATTTATCCCCCATTGAAATCGCTATTTGATTTGGCGATTTTAATGCTTGTAGATCAATTAATTGATCTAATGTTTTTAAATTAGGATATGCAAGAGTATTTGAGTTTATATCTTTGTATAAACGATGATCCTTTTTTAAAAGTAAATCCAATGAATGGATAGGTTCGTTCACATTCTTCATTAGTTTTTGTAACAAATATATATATCTTTCAACTAAATCATTCATACTATCTGGTTTATATAATGCTGAATTATAGTCAACCTCAATTTTATTCTCTGTTTCCCCTTCATATCTCATTATTCTCCAGGTCATGTTAAAAGGATTTACTCTTTTACAATCTGTTAAAACTGTGGACTCAATATCGGGAATTTTCAATTGAGGTATCCTTACCGTATTAAATGCTGTTGAATAAATCATATTATGATGTGTATTATTATTTAGATTTAAATCTCTTACTATATGTGAATATGGATTATGTTTATACTTAATAGCCAAATGAACAGATTTATTCACCTTGTTAAGTATTCCCTTAAATGTATCACCTTTTTCTATTGTTATACGTATAGGTAATGTATTAACAAAATAACCAAAAGCATTCCCTTCTTCCGTTTGTGGTCTAGTATTAATTGGAATACCTACAATAATTTCTTCAGCATTTGTCATTTGATGAAGCAAGGCACAATAAGTACTTAACATAACCCGATAGACACTTATGTTATTTCTTTTAGCAAAACATTGTATTTGATAAAATAGATCGGCATCAATATTCTTGCTTATATTTTTGTTCGTATACATCGGTTCATTCATTTTATTAATAGTAGCAGGAAACTCTGTAGGAGGTAATTCACCTTGTAAATAATCTTTCCAATAGGATGATCCTTCTATATATATTGCACTGTCAATAAAACCTTCCTCAAATTCTACAAGGCTCTTATAAGGAGATTCTAATACCAAACCTGTATTTTCTTGAAGTAATTCACAATACGTATGAGACAATTGTTGGATAAAAATTCCTAAACTACATCCATCATAAATAATGTGATGAAAAATCATATGTAAAATAAATTCATCTTCACAAAATTTAATGATGTGGAATTTAAACAAAGGTCCCTCTTCTAAACTAAATTTCTCATTCACTATAGAGTCTAAAAATTTTTTAAAAATAGATTTTTGTTCTGTGTTTTTAAAAGCAGTTAAATCCTTAATTGGTATATCAAAGTCTATACTCTTTTGAATGAATTGTTTAATTTTTTCGTCCCTCTTAATAAATAGTGTACGTAGCGCCGGGTGAGATTGCACTATTAAAGTAAGCGCTTTCTTAAGGGTATCTATTTGAAGATTTCCTTTTAGCTTTATTATGTTAGCTTCATTGTTCATAGCATTTTCTAATTCCATTTGATGAGCTATCCATAATGCTTCTTGCCCTACTGTTGCATCCAATTCTTCTACAATTTCATATTGCTTTTGTATTTCCTTCATATGAATTTCTCCTTTTATAAATATTTCAAAACGGATAATATTTACAATTACAACTATATGTACACATTCTGCGATTTGTAAATGTATATTTTCCGACTAAATTCAACATTTATTTCGCTTATTGCATAGTTATTGAAATGATGAATAAAATTCATATTTATACCGTGAAAGTTCATACTTTTATTCAATTTAAGCATAAAAAACCATTTTACTAATAATTCCAATTACTTTTTATAAAGTAATCTCATATATATTTATTAAAATATATACTCTAATTTACACCCCGAAACCAAATTCAAGAATATTCCAACTGGTCACTATGTATATTTCTAATAATATACACTGAAAAGGAGGAGTCCGTATAAAATGGAATATAGATTATTAGGTAAAACGGGATTAATAGTTTCAGAGATAGGATTCGGCTCTTGGGCAATTGGTGGAGATGAATGGGGAGCAGTAAAAGATAATGAATCCATTGATGCAATCAATAAAGCAATTGACCTAGGGGTTAATTTTATTGACACTGCTGATGTTTATGGACTAGGTCATAGTGAAACACTAGTTGCAAAAGCTATACATAAACGTAGGCAGGATATCATTCTTTCTACAAAAGGTGGATTAATTGGTCATCATTATGACCCCAATCAGGCAGCCGTTTATGGAGATCCTAAAAAGATCATTGATGCGTTTGATGCTAGTTTACTACGGCTTAAAACGGATTATATAGATGTGTACTTTTGTCATATTTGGTGGGATAAACCTGAAGAAACAGAAGCTTTTCTACAAGCTTTCCAAACCTTAAAAAAATCTGGCAAAGTGAGATCAGTTGGTGTTTCTACTAATGATTTAGATTATATTAAACATTTTAATCAGAATGATGATTTAGATGTTGTACAATTCGATTATAGTATTTTAAATAAAGAACCTGAAAAAGACATCCTTCCTTATATTGAAAAACATAATTTAGGTGCTGTGATAAGAGGTCCACTTAAGATGGGGATTTTAACAGGGAAATTTAATCATGAAACCAAATTTCCAGACGATGATTTAAGAAAAGATTGGCCCCAAGAAAAGTGGTTTAAAGATAGCTTAAACAAAGTAGAGAAATTAGGTTCACTTGTACGATCAAATCGAAGTCTAGCGCAAATTGCCTTACGTTATGTTTTAAGCCACCCAGCCGTTTCAGTTGCGATTCCTGGTGCAAAAAATTCTAATCAAGTTGAAGAAAACTCTTCACACTTAACTCGCCCATTATTATTAGATAATGAAATTGAATTCATTAAAAAGCTTTAATCAAATAATTATTCTTTCATAAAAAATTATGCTGATTTTACTACCAAATCCATACCATTACTTCTTCTCCACTAGAACATATCTTTAACACTTCTACCCTATTTTTTCTCTTTTCCCAACAATATCTACAGTTTATAAGGTAGTTGAGCTCTTATATTCAACTACCTTATAATAGTTCTACATTATATTAAAATAGCTACTACATTAGTTGAATACACGCTAGGGCATCATGCAAACTAAATAAACAATTAATTCAGAAATATTTTTAGAAACTTCATTATCTCACAATTACTATTTTTAAAATAAATCAAAAAATTTTTCTTTACTTTAAATTCCATAGTTCATATAATCTTCTATGGAATTACATTTTTTTCTAAATAGCTCCTCATTTCTAAGTATTCAAAAGGGCAATTACAAATTATTATACCCTTATGTTTAACCAAGTAAAATAAAAATCCAGTTTTTCACAAGGAGAAGTGACTGCATGCAAGATATTTTAAAACTATTTCCGAGCGTTGACGGAAATGAAGAAAAACAACAACTTTTATTAGAATCTATGCAGAAAATAATTAAAAATCTTGACCAATTAAAAAATGAAGAGCGAGCTACTTTAGGTAAATGTGAGGAAAAATCAGAAGGATACTATAATAGCTTAATTCACCAAAGTCATATACCACTAGCTGGAATCACTATGTCTGAGGTTATAGAAGAGCTAAACCAATTTATGAATGGTCATCCTTATCCAAATAAATATTACTTGTCTAACGCTGTACCACTACCAAGTATACCTTCACTATTAGGTGTAATAACCATGGCCCTTTTAAATGGTAATGGTGTTTGGGATGTATATGGTCCAGGGGCAGCTGAAGCAGAAGTAAAAGTTGTATCCATGCTTTCAAAACTGATTGGTTATAATCCGCATAATAGCGGTGGCTATACAACATGGGGTGGACAAGGATGCGTGTTTTCGAGCTTGCGCTTAGCAATTTCTAAACAATTCCCATCAGCAAAAGAACATGGCGCTCCACAAAATGTATATTGCTTTGCTTCTGAAAATGCACATTATAGTTTATTAAAGTCAGCTGAAGCAACTGGCATCGGATCAAATCACTTAATAAAAGTGAAAACTGATCCATATACAAATTCTATGGATATAGAAGATTTAGAGAATAAAATGATACAGGTTATTAAAAATGGTGGTATCCCCCTCTATATTCTAGCTACTATGGGGTCAACAGATACATTTACCATTGATGATATAAAAAAAATTAAAGAGAGTGCTGAAACAATACAGAAAAAATATAAATTAAAGCCTATTTATATCCATGCTGATTCTGCAATGGGCGGATTCTATAGCTTCTTTAATAATTATAATTTTGAAGAAAATCCACTCTCATTTGAACCTAATGTAAAAAACGCCTTACAATACGTACAAGATAAAATGCAATATATGTCTCTTGCAGATAGTGTATGTTTTGATTTTCATAAATTAGGACAAACACCTTATGCTTCAAGTATTTTAATCGTAAAAAATCATACTGATTTACAACTGATGGACATTGAACAAGATGATACACCTTATCTTGGTAATAGATCATATGGTAGTTATCATACAGGCTATACCTTAGAATGCTCACGAGCTGGTAGTGCTATTCCCATGTATATCAATCTATTAGCCTTTGGAATTGAAGGATATCAAAAATTATTAGCAAATTATATTCGTGTAAATCTATTATTTAGAGAGAAGTTGCGCAAGGCCTTGCCTCAAGTCGCAATCACAAATGATTTTACATTTGGGCCAATTACAACTTTCCGTTTCTATATGAATGGAGATGGCCAAGAAAATTGGGAAAAAGAACGAATAGGCCTTGCAACAAAAGAAGAGATTGAGGATACAAACCGATTAAATATAGAACTATTTAATTACCTAGGAAAAAATCGCGATCAAGTATTTTTTGGTGACACAACTCGTTCTTGTGTAGTAGATGTAATAAACAGTTATGATAGAAATCCAATTTCTACATTAAAATTCTTTTCTATCTCTCCATATACAACTGTTGAATGTATAGATGAGATCGTAGAATTTCTTTATAAATATATTTCAATTGCTACTAAACAGATTTATTTATATGTTTAATAATCATTTTTGTTAGCGCTTTAATAGTTAAACTTAACTAAATTAAATAAAATTTTTAATCCTTTTAATTACTATTAATTACATCAGGAAAGAGGAAAAACATATGAATATAGAGCTACTTGATACACACCACGTGAAAGATGCAGCACATTTACTTGCACATTCTTTTGTGAATAATGAACCTCTTGTAAGCAGTTTACAAATTCCTTTTGCTCCTTTTCACAAAATGTGCGAAGAAATGATGAAACAAGCTGTATCTCAAGCTATGTCATTTGTAGCAATAGAAAATTTTCAAATTGTTGGGGTTCTTTTAACAAAAAAAGTAACTCAGCCACTAATAGATACAGAGAAAGCGATTGAACTATGCCCGCAAATGGAACCTATTTTTCAACTTTTAGATACATTAGAGACAGAATCTATTGAGTTTTCTCATTTAGATAAAGAAAAATTGGTTTATCTAGATATGGGCGCTTGTCATCCAGATTGGATGGGAAGTGGTATAGTCACTACCCTTCTTTCACATGCCATTCAAGAAATAAGTAAAAGAGATTATGATTTTATTGCTGCTTGTACAAATAAAATTTCTCAAAAAATCCTAAAAAAACTGTGTACGACCTATGAAATGAATGAAATAGTGTATAGTAATTTTCTTTATAAGGAAGCATACCCATTTGCTAATACAACAACTTCTTTAACAGCTCAATTACTATATATACCTCAATCTCAATTCGTCATTAAAGCCATATAAATTTGTGAAGAAGACTAGCTGTACTTTTGTGCAGCTGCTTTTTTATATAGAGTAGATAAGTAATAGATATTCAGGTTAACATAAGTGAAACTTTTCACATTTTAACTTCTTCGAATTCAATAGTCACTTTCTAAGCCTAACCTATCGAGATCACTCTTATATTTGCTTTAACATGTTTTAATTTCACACGCTCCATTATTTCATCTATAAAAGCAACTTACTTAGACACTTCTCCCTATTCTAATGTCTAATTTTTTACTTTTTAATTAACGAGTGATACATATCTTCCTACTCTTAAACACTTTAAGACATATTGCCTGATAACCTCTTAATATTCTCTATAATTTTAACGGTTAAAAATCTCTTTAATTTCGTTTTTCTATTCATTCATATCCCATTCCATATGAAGATTTCTTAAGGAAAAAGAGTGTAATCTAATAATTTCTCCTTTCTTCTCATTATTTTTAAGGAGTTTTAAGCAGATTCCTACTACATTCCTACTAGATAACATGCTCACTAACTATATAAAGACTCTACTAAATCATTAAAGGATTCTCCTTTCCCCTATCGAATTATTGTAGAGGAAAGGAGAGGAATACATGGAAATTCTAGGTTTAGATCCTCGGGCATTAGCGACTTTAGGTGCACTTGAATACACCAATCGTCGTAATAAATTAATCGAAGACTCGGAGAATAATATATACGAGTGTAAAGAAATAAAAGAGATACTTCAATCACTCCCTAAAGAGAAGCAGATTGAGGTTCTTGAGAATCAAGCTCACTTTGAAGCTGTGGCAAAGATGATTGAACAAAACAATTTAATTCTTTTAGAACAGATGAAAGCTCTACAGCTAATTCAGAAATAACAAACTTATGATTAATTAATTCTACATATGCTTCCATATATAATGTCTTTTTATCTATACCACTAGCCTCTGTTTTGATAGGGGCTTTTATTATGCTTTGATTCATATTTTGAATTTGAATTGTTTCTTTCACATGTATGAATAGATCTTCTAATAAACCTGGTGTAGACTCTACTATAAAGATAGCCCCATAATTAATACAGTAATCACATAATATCCCCTCATACATGTCTTTTTTTTATTTTTTTGAGAAATGCTGCAACAAAATCTTTTAAACACTCAGGAATTAAGGCTTTTTAAAAATTCATTTTCTAATTCTACTATCTTTTTTTTACGAGCTTTTATTTTTCTTACAGGCACCCCAGCATACATATACCATTCATCTAAACTTTCTTTTACCATACTCATCGCACCAACTGCCGCTCCTTCTCCTATTACTACATTTGGAAAGATAATAGCGTGCGCACCAACAATAGCATGCTTTTTTAAAGTAACTTTTCCAGCTTTCACATTTTTATATTGATGTGGAACAGTCGGTCCCATTAATGTATTTCCGCTAAAATCATCAATTGCTGCATATACAATTGTTTTTGATGAAATATTTGCAAAATCATGCATTTCAATCCCCATTTCTCCTCCATATAAAGCTGTATATGCCGCTATATGCGAGTAACTTCCAATTGTAATTTTGCCACTTAAAATGCAAAAGTCATCGATTCTTACATTATTTCCAATAGATATAGCACCTGGATTATATATGCTGGTTTTTTTACTTATTAATACATTTTCCCCGACAGATAGAAAGCCAATTTCGCTCAACTCTTCTTGACTATAAAAACTATTCATCTGTGGACATCCCCTTCTGCATTAAACACATTATAATTTTCTCTACGATTTCTTTTGTCATTCCTTCCCATAAAGGGAGACTAATTATTCGTTTTGCTATTTTATTTGTATTTGTTAAATCTGTAGACTTATATTTTTTAAAAAAATCTTGTTGATGACAAGATGGTGAAAAATATGATCTAGCTTCTATCTTTTGCTTTTTCAACTCTTCTATTATCTGCATATTGTTAATTTTTTCTGAACAGAGGATAGGCATAAATTGATGAATAACTGCTTTTGTCTTTTGAACTTGCCAGCCTTTTTTTATTAATCCCGTACTTTGTAATAACTGTTTATACCATTCAGAGATACGAGTTCGTTCTTGCATTTTTTGATTCCATTTATTTATCGTTGTAATCCCAATAGCTGCTGCATATTCAGTCATTTTACAGTTAAACCCCATCATCGTACATTCACGATTATGATCAAATCCAAAATTACCCATTCTTTTAATTTGATTTATCTCTTCCTCATTATGGCTATATATCATACCACCTTCACCAATTCCGAAAGGCTTTGTTGCATGAAAGCTATATACAATCATACCACTAAAATTCTGACCGTAATGTACACCCTCATGCATTAATCCAAACCCTGGTGCCGCATCTACAACAACCGGAACGCCCTTTTTCTCTAATTCTTCATAGTCTTTCAAGTCCATCCATGATCCGAATGTTGCATATGGAACAACAACTGCAACCTCTTCTTTTAATTCATCAATCTTATCCAAAAGTACCGTTTTATCCATACACCAATCATCTAATGAAATATCAATAAAATAAGGCTCCAACCCACACCAAATAGCTGCCAATGGAGTAGCAGGGAAAGTAAAACTAGGCATAAGAGCATACTTTCCTTTTTTTCTTTTCTTACATTGAATTGCCGCCATTAACCCTAGCGTTGCGTTTGCTACTGTTGTAACTGTTCCCCTGTTCTGAAAAAATTCCGACATAATTGTTTCTTCAAAACGTTGATTTATAGGTCCATAATTTGTATATATGTGGGATATATCAATTCGCTCTAATTCATCTAAGTACTCGTTTGCAGGTACAATTGACGCACGTAAAAAAGGAATATTCTCCATATGCATCTATTCCTTTCTATCATTTTCGGACAATATAGAGCATATCCGTTTCAGATAATCCGAATTTCCTAGCAATTTCTATTCCTTGTTTCTGAGCTATGTTATACAATTCCACCTTAAATCCCGCATCTGTTAATCGTTGAATAAATCCCGGTCGATTATAAATCCTAACATGATCTTCTTGACCAAAGGCTATTTTTCTCAATAATGGCGTTACAATAGATTTATCCTCTATAATAAAATCTACATTCATTACGATTGGCACTTGAATAATTCCCCATCCATTTGGCTTTAGTACCCTATATAATTCTCGCATTGCTTTTTCATCGTCAGGCACGTGTTCTAATACATGACTACATAAAATAACATCGAAGGTATTATTTTCGTATGCAATTCTCGTAATATCAATTTCCTCCATTAAAGAATCCTTTGGTTCTAAATCCCCACATATATAAGTAATGTTTTCAAACTGGTTAAGCCATCCCCTTACCTTCACTTCAGGTGCAATATGAAGCATAGTATAATTCCTACTTAACAAATCTGTTTCTGTTTCAATGTACGCACGATACAACCTGTCACGATCCATCGAATAGCAAACTGGACAGATACCTGTATCTTTATTCCACATCTCAAATTCATATTTAAGAAAATCATAATGTGCTGGCCAAGGAGAAAAACTTTTAAATTCTTGATTGCAATATTGGCAATAACAAATATTTTTCTCAAATATTTGAGTAACTAGTTTAATTAACCCACTTTTTATCTTTTCATTATAAATTTGATCTAGTTCTCCACTTCTTACTGCATCCTTAAGTATAAATCCCGCATTCTCCAAACAATAAGATAAGCTCTCTTTATAATCTTGTTCAGTATTTAAAAACCCACTATTATGTGCATCTGTAATTAATTCAATCCATTCTTCAATTGTCATTAATATAAAGTACATTTGTTTTTGATTTTGTCCACTATGTTGTCTAAAGTAGCTAAGAGGTTCCTCTATATAAACTACTTTTCCTTTCCTCATCATATCTAACCAAGTTGCAATGTCATTAATAGAAGAATACGCTTTCCCCTTAAAATAACCAAATTTCCCTCCAAAAAAATTGCGATTAAACAAAACCGTTGTCGGTTCTCCAACTACGTTTTTCAAGTTTTTCAACATATAATTCCCTAGTGTTTCCCCTTCAAAAATTGTAGTTTCTGTGGCAATTTTCAAATTCAATGTTGAGGGGGGTAATACCTCTCCATTCTCATCAATCAGTTCACGGTACGACGTCACAAATGCAATGTTTTCTAATTCAAAAAAGTATTTCATCATTCTCTCAATCTTTTCAAGATGAAATAAATCATCATCTAATAAAAAATTTATATATTCACCAGTAGCAAGCTCTATACATTGATTAAAATTTTCAGCCACCAATGGATTTTCATTTTTAACATATGTTATACATTCATGTTCTTTTAAGTATGGCTGGATCATTGTTTTTACTTCATCATTTGTACTATCGTCAGAAATTATAATTTCAATATTTTCATAGGTTTGATTCAAAGCACTTTTGAGGGCTAATTCTAAGTAATGAGGTCTATTGTAGGCAGGAATTAGTATACTGACTTTTGGGAGGTGCGAGTTGATATTCATACGCTCTTTTTTCTTTTCAATATTTATTTTCTTTAGCTTGATTTGTTGATAGTAGTCCAATGAATATAATATGGATGATGGAACAATTCTTCTTGCATAGTCTAGAAAATTTGTAATAGCTCTGTCTAACTCCTCTTCGGAGGATAAGAAACCATATTTTTCTCCAGCTATAATAATACTATGAGAAAAATCTTCTAACCCATCCATCATTTTATTAGATTCATTTAACTGCTGATTAGAATGTAATCGAAAGTAACTGAGTGTCTCCGCTATATATACTGCTTTCCCTTTACTCAGTAAGGATAACCATGAAGCTACATCTACGTTGCAAAGATACCGCCTTTTATCAAATACACCATACGGCTCTGTTAAATCACTTTTACGAAATAAAACCGTTGTCGGTTCTCCTATATAATTCTTTTGATTCATAATCACCATTTTTCCTAATTGTGACCCATCTATAATCGTATCTGTATAAAATAAACGCATCGTTGAATAAACATCTGGCAATAGGTTTCCTTCTGCATCCATTACTTGGCGATGGGATGTTACAAGCTTAATTTCATTATCTAGGTCATTTAAAAAGTATTTCATCATTTTTTCAATTTTATTTACATGAAATAAATCATCATCCATTAAGAAATTTATATACTCACCTTTCGCTTTATGAAATAACATACGTGAGTTCTCAAATTGTCCAAGAGTTGACCTATTTTTTATATAAATAATATTTGAATGATCATACAAGTACTTTTGTAACACTTTCTCTGTTTCGTCGTTTGTACTATCATCCCCTATTATAATTTCTATATTAGGATACGTTTGTTCTAATACACTACATAAAGCTTTTTCAAAGTAGTGCGGACGATTATACGTAGGAATTAATACACTTACTAAAGGCGTTTGATTTATTTCCTTTTCATTTGTACCATTTTCCATTCTATTCCTCCGCCTTTTTATTTATTTTCACTTTTGAAATATACATGCTACTACAAATCTATTTATTAGACGAACTAGATCTGAGAGGTGTTGCGAAAAACAAATAAATAGCTTTAAAAACAGCATCTATGTTGACATAGTATAGAATAAACCTGGATAACTTTTTTCGTCCCATTCTATTTATTTGTAAAATGCGGCATTCTTTTTTCAATAAATGCCTTTACCCCCTCCTTCACATCCTCTGTTTGAAATACTTTTCCAAAGTAACGCGCTTCAATCTCAAGCCCTTCTTGTAAAGGTACTGCTGCCCCTTCGCGAATTGCCAACTTCATATAGGCGAGAGCTGGAAGAGAAAATTTACTTATATCCATTGCAATCTCTTTTGCTTTATTTAACGCCTCTCCTCGAGGGGTAATGTAGTTAACCAAGCCTATTTCTTTTGCTTCTTTAGCTGTAATCGATTTCCCTGTGAACATCATCTCTTTTGCTTTCCCTTCTCCAATTAATCTAGGTAAGCGTTGGGTTCCTCCAGCCCCAGGAAATAAACCTAACGTAATTTCCGGTAATCCAATTAAAGATTGTTCTTCTATTATCCTTAAGTCACAAGCAAGTGCTAATTCACATCCACCACCTAGTGCTAACCCATTAACAGCAGCTATAGTCGGTTTAGACAGATTCTCTAGTTGATTAAGAGGTTGGTGCAATTCAAATGATTTCATCTCGGCATATTTTTCACCTTTGCCCATCCAATCTGGAAATTCTTTTATATTCCCTCCTGCTACAAAGGCCTTTTCTCCACTTCCAGTTATAATTACGACTGAAATATCATTATCAATTTCTATTTCCTCTAATACATCTACTAATTGTTGAACTACTTCTAAACTTAAAGTGTTGACTGGTGGATTTTGAATTGTAACGACTGCAATACTTCCTTCTTTATTACAAGTTACTACTCGTTCATTCTTCATAAAAAATCCCCTTTTAAACTACCTAATTTTTCACAACACCAAGCATCTTTACTTCACTCACCATCAGCCTAAATTTCCAAATATGGTTCCGCTTTTAGAAATTCATCAATTTATTGTATGAACTGTAGAAGCATAAAATGAGCAATCCTTTCTTGGCACCATTTTATAATCACAACATATTTTTAAATTGTTCTTTTACTGTATTAATTTGGCTTCATGTTTCTTAGGTTTCCGTTACACAGTTTCTGAAGCTGGGATGACTCTTAGAAAAAATGAGATAAGAAGACTGATACATGAGGAACATTAAATGAGAACAGTTTAAGAAAGACACTATTTTAGTAACCACTTGTATTAAAGTCTTTCTTAACTAATTTGTTGTAATTACAATTGAACTACCCCCACTTTCACTTCATTTAGAAGTGGGGAATTCCTAAGTAAAGAGTTCTATCGAACGCTAAATAAAAAAGCTTATCCTTTAACACGTAATGATAAGCTTTTTTATTATTCTTTTCATTTTTTGTTTTCGGAAGTATTTCTTTAAGTTGATAGCAGTGCAGTGCTATCCCATCACTATAAAGCAAAAACTTTATAGTGCTCTCAAAACGGAAACAACAAGTTGCATTTATATAAATAGCTTTTGGAAAATTGATAATTTTGTTTAGGGATACTTTAAGATTTTAGCTTGAGAGGCATATAGTGCAACCTCATACAGAGTGATTAGGATATTAAACTTAAACGTGTTATTTTTAGCATTCTAAATAATCGGGTTCAATGTATTTTTCTGTTTCAGGAGAGCTTTTAATTTCTATAGGATATTTCTTAAAAGCTACAACAGTAACCCTATCTTCTTGAACTAAACTTCTGGATTCATTTATAGAAGAGAAACCTGTTCGCGTTAAAAAATTGTATAGAGAGGATTTTGTCATCCAAAAACTAGTAATGTTATCTAATGATGCCCATTTTGATTTTAAACGTTCTTCTATTGATGAATTAGCAGAGTGTTCTAGCATTGTGTGCCCCTTATATTCATAATTTTTATAGAGTACTGATACATTGGGAGTATGAGTGATATGAGTATCAATTATTACAAACCTTTTGCATACTTCATACACTTTTTCTAAAAAAGGGAATACATCTGAGCAATCTAAATGATATAAAATACCAGAGCATAAAACAATATCAAATTGACCATATTTTTCAGCACTTAAATTTCTTACATCATCTTGATAAAAGGTTAAGTTTTCCAACCTTAATAAATCTTTAGCAAATATAGCTTTTTGTACGTTTGATTCTCTTCCTTCTATCCCTACAACAGTTGCTCCTTGCATAGCAAACTCAATAGCGTAATGCCCCTCTAAACAAGCTAAATCTAAGATTCGAAGATTTTTAAAATCACATTGTGTGATATCTTGAATCATTGTCACAATTTTTTTTAACGCAGGATTTGGTTGTCGAATATCTCTTGTATATAGAGTATCCGTTAATTTAATATCATAAGCGGTCCATTCACCATATTTACGAATAATGTTTTCTTTTTCGAGAACAAAATCTTTCATGATACAATTCGCCACCTTTAACATACTATTATGTGTAATATATATCTTTATAAGATCAATATATGTGTGTATAACTTGTATTTAGACGAAGGTAAACATTTTAAGTCTAATTCTATTGTATTCCTGCTAAATAAAATTCTCACTAATAAAAAATATGTTATATAACTATAAAAACTCTACCAAATTATTAAAGGAATCTCCTTTCCCCTATCGAATTATTGTAGAGGAAAGGAGAGGAATACATGGGAATTCTAGGATTAGATCCTCGCGCATTAGCGACTTTAGGTGCACTTTAGGTGCACTTGAATACACCAATCGTCGCAATAAATTAATCGAAGACTCGGAGAATAACATATACGAGTGTAAAGAAATAAAAGAAATACTTCAATCACTCCCTAAAGAGAAGAAGATTGAGGTTCTTGAGAATCAAGCTCACTTTGAAGCTGTGGCAAAGATGATTGAACAAAACAATTTAATTCTTTTAGAACAGATAAAAGCTCTACAGCTAATTCAGAAATAACAAACTTATGATTAATTAATTCTACATATGCTTCTATATATAATGTCTCTTTATCTATACTACCAGCCTCTGTTTTTACAGGGGCTTTTGTTATGCGTTGATTCATATTTTGAATTTGAATGGTTTCTTTCACATGTATGAATAGATCTTCTAACAAACCTGGTGTAGACTCTAATTCCTGCTTTTCAATTTCCTCTGTGACGGCACTGATAAATTCCCATAGTACTTTTGCACCTAGTAGTTCTGCTAAACGTTTTTCACGCATTTCAAAAGTTTTCATGTTCATATTTAACCACTTCCTTCTCCTTTCGAAATAAAAAAGAAGAGACTGCTCCTCTCATCTTTTTTCACCTTCTTTTGTATTTTGAAATCCAAAATTCTTATTTCCCCACTACAATTCTTAATAATTTAAGATAATCTATCACATCCTTGTTAGTTGATTACTTATCCTATTCCCACAACGCAAAAAAACCTTCCAGGAATACATTCGTATTACAAATTAGCGTATATCGTTATACACTTCCTTGTAATGAATCGTAAACCCGAAAGGTTTGTGGTTATTTAACAATGATTAAAAAGGAAAAATTTCCTTGAACTTATTATATAATAAGTTCATTTCTATTTCAGTTAAAGAAAACGACATATTCATACTTTCTTATAGAAGGACTTCCTTGACGCTACTCTCTATTGAAGACTAAAAGTAATATATGATAGTTTACTTTCATACGCTGACTAAAAGCCGCCCTTTTCCAATGATTTCACCTAAAAAATTTCTATGTTTTTTTAATTACTTTCCTTTAAAATAGCTCATTTCTCATATTCCCAATCAGCTTTTTAAAGTATAACTTTGTTTTAAAAAATTTGCTACAGAACCACTACCAGTAACACTCGTCATATAAGCAATTATTTGTTGTATATATTCACTATTAATAATAGGCCATTGAACACCTAATAATTTTAGCTTTTTTTGAGTTTCAGTCGAATCAAGCTTTATTGGTTTA
This sequence comes from Bacillus pretiosus, assembly GCF_052947655.1. Classification (NCBI taxonomy): domain Bacteria; kingdom Bacillati; phylum Bacillota; class Bacilli; order Caryophanales; family Bacillaceae; genus Bacillus; species Bacillus pretiosus. The sequence goes on from NZ_JBRFUV010000002.1 coordinate 247,303, forward strand.
TAACAATTATCTTTCGGCTCTTCAAATGTCATGAGATTTTGAATATCTTCCTGTTTCTTTTTATCTTTAGATATTTCTAAAATAAATTGCTGATACTCTGTTTCAGAAATTACTTTAATTGGATATCCCATTGAATTTAGTAACTTTACAAGTTCCTTTAAATTTAACGTAAGATGATTGTATATATGATTTACGCAATCTTCACTATTTTCATGCACTTCATTTGATGTTACAAACCCTGTGATAATTTTGCTGCAATAATCTACAGGTGTAAATTCAACTTCACTTGATAATAATACATCTGTCACGATACCATATTGTAATATAAATTTTAATTTGCTCATAAATGCATTTTCGGTGAAGTTATATTGATGTTGTCCATCAATATATCTATTTGTAAGATTTCCTACTCTATAAATAGTAGCATCTGTTCCCCTTAATATTGCCTTGAACACTTCATATTCTGCTAAAAATTTACTTTTCACATACACATTATCTTTGTAATTTTGTTTTACATAAAAATCGCTTTCTTTATATATTATTTCCTTTTCACTTAATACAAATTGTCCTGCTACACCAGTCGTAGATATATGATGTAAATCCTTAGTATCACCAACAAATGCAAGAAGTTCTTTCACCGCCTGGACATTCGCTCTTTCAAATTCACTATACTCGCCAAAATGTTTTGTTAAAGCCGCAGCATGAATAACAGTTGAGATTTGTTGATGAAGCTCCTTATATAATGCGTTTTCTAATCCCATATTTTGTTTAGCTAAATCACCTTGCACAATAAAGATACGCTGATTTACTAAAGATTGATATCTTACAAATTTGTTTTTAAAATAAAATTGTAACATGTCTAATAAACGATTTTTCGCCTCTAGTTTATTTTCCCCACGAACTAAACAATATATCTTACATTCTGTAGTATCCAATAGTTGTTCTAGTAGATGTATACCTAAGAATCCTGTAGCTCCTGTTAAAAGTATTTTGCTATTATTACTAAATGCATATCTTTTTGTTTCCTTTAGCTTCTTCGGAGGTGTTAACAATTTAATATCTAATGTATCTGAATGTGAATTTACTCTATATCCATATTGAATTTTTTTAGCTATATTATTAATAGTTTTTAATTCAAAGTAATCTTTAATAGTTACATTCCAGCCTTCAGAAAATGTTTTTACTAAAGTACTCATAATTTTTAAAGAGTGCCCACCTAGTTCAAAAAAATTAGCGTTTATCCCAATGACAGAGGAGTCAATCCCTAATACCTCTGACCAAATTTTTACCAATTTTCTCTCTATTCTATTCCGTGGTGCTATATACCCATCGCTTGTTTGTATAATAGAATCCCATGCAGGTAAAGCATTTTTATCTACCTTCCCATTAACAGTTAACGGCAATGATTCTATCTTGATAAAATGAGCCGGTACCACATAATTTGGAAGATGTACCTCTACATGTTTTCTCCACTCTTGTATATCTCCTTCACCTACAATATAGGCTACTAAGATTTTATCTCCAAATGTATCTTCTTGCGCTACCACAGTAACTTCTTTAATGTCTGGATGTTTTCCTAATATTGTTTCAATTTCACCTAACTCAATTCGAAATCCTCTAATCTTAACTTGTTTATCAGCTCTCCCTATATATTCTATATTTCCATCAGGTAAATATTTAACTAAATCACCTGTCCGATATAATCTATCATTTGAGCTATTCTTGAATGGGTGTGGGATAAATGATGCTTTTGTTAATTCAGGTTGATTTAAATATCCTCGTGCTAATGCGATACCTCCTATATAAAGTTCACCCACTGTTCCAATAGGGACAAGTTTTTGAGCTTTATTTAATACATATACCTCTACATTTGGAATAGATCGACCAATAGGTGGTGTCCCTTCACCACTATAAATTTCTATAGTAGCAACCGATGCCTCTGTTGGACCATATGCATTAATAAAGAGGTGATTTTTCACCCACCGTTTTGCCACTTGTTCACTACAGACTGAACCCGCAGAAATAACAGTTTGTAATTCCTCAAATTTAGATTCATCTAACAAATTAAGTACCGTAGGTGGTAAAAATGCATGCGTAATTTTATTTTCTAGCAAAAACTGAGTAAGTGGCTCAACTGGCATAATATCTTGTTGACCACATACATATAAAGTTCCACCCGACACCAGAGTTGCGAATATATCATATAGTGAAACATCAAATGCAATTGAAGAAAACTGAACTACCTTACTACTCGTATTTAATTTTGTAAAATCAATGCTGGCATTAATAAAATTGCATAGACCTTTTTGTGCATAAAGGACACCCTTTGGATTTCCTGTGGATCCAGATGTATAGATTACATATGCTAAATTATCTGGTTTAACTTCAATTGTAGGATTTGTATTTTTTTCTCTCGAAATATTCATTTCATGTTCTTTTATATCAATACAGTCTATTTCTTTAGGTATCCACTGTGTTAGATGACTTTGTGTTAGCAATACTTGTATGTTGGCATCTTTCAAGATATATTCAAGTCTCTTTGTTGGATAGGCTGGATCTAGTGGGACATATGCGCCACCAGCTTTTATTATTCCTAATATACTTACAATCATCTCTAAAGAACGTTCTATATAAACCCCTACCATACTTTCAGGTCCTACGTTTCGTTTCTGTAGATAAAAAGCTAATTGATTTACTTTTTCATTTAATTCCTTATAAGTTAACTGTTGTTCTTTATATACCAACGCAACAGAATTCGGATTCTGAATCACTTGCTGTTCAAATAACTCTTGAATCACCACATCTTTTTGATAATTCCCCTCTATGTTAGTCCATTCATGTAATAATTGCTTTTCTTCCTTCCTAGTAATTATTCTTAAATTCTCAATAGGTTCCTCCGGAAATTGTAAAATTTCATCTAGCCAAATTTCAAAAGATTGAGCCATTCTTTTTATTGTAGAAACCTTAAATAAGTCTGTATTATATTCAAAGTCCACTTGTAATCCTGTTGGTACCTCTTCCATTGCTATAGTTATATCAAACTTTGCACCATTCATATGTCTAGGCATTTTTTCTACGCTATGATCTAATAATTTTGGTAACTCTTTTAATTGATTATGAAAAACAAACATTGTCTGAAATAGTGGAGAATAACTCATATCACGTTCTGGTTGTATGGCTTCTATAACTTTTTCAAAAGGAACGTCCTGATTTTCTTGTGCATCTAACATTTTTTTCTTTATCTGTTGGACCAATTCTTTAAATGTTATATTATTTGAGCAATCTGCACGATAGACTACAGTATTCGCAAAGAATCCAATAAGATCTTCAACTCCTGGATAATTCCTATTAGCAATCGGGCTGCCTACTAAAATATCTTTTTGATTTGTATAACGAGAAAGAAACCCTTGATAACTTGCTAATAACGTGGCAAATAGTGTAACACCTTCCTTATAATTAAATACCTTTATTTTTTCTAACAATTTATTGGGTATGACAATTTGATACGTATCTCCATTATAGCTTTGTATTGTTGGACGAGGATAATCAAATGGGAGTTCCAATATAGGAAGTAAGCCACGTAATTCATTCCTCCAATATGCTAATTGTTTTTGTATAACGTCTTCTTTTAACCAGCTTTTTTGCCACTTTGTAAAATCAATATACTGAAAAGGTAAAGGGGGAAGCTTTTCAGTTTCGTCTTCCAAAAATGCATGATAAAAACTCATCCATTCATTGATAAAAGTATCTAATGACCAGCGATCAAAAATAATATGATGGACGGTACAAAGAAGTACTAACTCTTCATTGTCCATTATTATTAAATGAGCACGCAATAAAGGCCCTTGGCTTAAATCAAACGGCTTTTCAGCTTCTATTTTCGATATTTTATCCATTTTCGATATTTTATCTTCCGGAGAAAGATAACATAAATCAATTACTGATAAGGGAACTGTTATATCTTTTTGAACAATTTGCACTGGTTTTCCGTCAATTTCTTGAAATACTGTCCGTAAAATTTCATGGCGATGTATCATTGCAGCATATCCTTTTTTTAACATCTCAACGTTCCATTTCCCTTTTAAACGCCATGCAATCGGGACATTGTAAAGTGCACTATTTGTTTCAATTTTATCCATTATCCATAAACGCTGTTGAGCGAAAGATAATGGTTCGTATTGTTCACGTTTAACTGATTGTAATGGTATTAAAACATCGCTTTCCCCCATTTTTTCCAATAAAAATGTTAAACGTTCTGAGAAACTTTTAATAGTAGGGTATTCAAATATGTCACGTACTTGTATTAGAATTGAAAAATCAACACCTAAACGTGAAGTTATTTTAGTTGCTAAGAGAGAATGTCCACCTAACTCAAAAAAATTAGCGTTTACCCCAATGACAGAGGAATCAATCCCTAATACCTCTGACCAAATTTCTACCAATTTTCTCTCTACTCTATTCCGAGGTGCTATATATCCCTCGCTCGTTTGTATAATAGAATCCCATGCGGGTAAAGCATTTTTATCTACCTTCCCATTAACAGTTAACGGCAATGATTCTATCTTGATAAAATGAGCCGGTACCATATAATTTGGAAGATGTACCTCTACATGTTTTCTCCACTCTTGTACATCTCCTTCACCTACAATATAGGCTACTAAGATTTTATCTCCAAATGTATCTTCTTGCGCTACCACAGTAACTTCTTTAATGTCTGGATGTTTTCCTAATATTGTTTCAATTTCACCTAACTCAATTCGAAACCCTCTAATCTTAACTTGTTTATCAACTCTTCCTATATATTCTATATTTCCATCAGGTAAATATTTAACTAAATCACCGGTCCGATATAATCTATCATTAGAGCTATTCTTGAATGGGTGTGGAATAAATGATGCTTTTGTTAATTCAGTTTGATTTAAATATCCTCGTGCTAATGCGATACCTCCTATATAAAGTTCACCCACTGTTCCCATAGGGACACGCTTATGATCTTTATTTAATACATATGCCTCTACATTGGGCATGGGCCGACCAATAGGAGGTGCTCCATCTCCTTTATATATTCCCGCGACAGTATAAACTGTGGTTTCTGTTGGACCATACGCATTAATAAAAAGGTGATTTTGCATCCAGCGTTTTGCAACTTTTTCACTACAGGCTGATCCCGCAGAAGTAACAACCTGTAAATCTTTAAATACAGATTCATCTAACAAATTAAGTACCGTAGGTGGTAAAAGTGCATGTGTAATTTTATTTTTTTGCAAGAACTGAGTAAGTGGTTCAACTGGCATAATATCGTGTTGACTACATACATATAAGGTTCCACCTGAAACTAGGCTAGTAAATATCTCAAATACTGAAGCATCAAATGATAATGAAGCAAATTGAATATTTTTACTGTCTGCATTCATTTTTGTTAAATTAATACTAGAAATAATAAAATTACATAAGCTCTTTTGTTCAATTAATACCCCTTTGGGTTTTCCTGTAGATCCAGATGTATAGATTACATATGCCAAATTATCTGGTTTAACTTCAATTGTAGGATTTATACTTTTTTCTTTCGAAATATTCATTTCATGTTCTTTTATATCAATACAGTCTATTTCTTTAGGTATCCACTGTGTTGAATGGCTTTTGGTTAGCAATACTTGTATATTGGCATCTTTCAAGATATATTCAAGTCTCTTTGTTGGATATGCGGGATCTAGTGGGACATATGCACCACCAGCTTTTATTATTCCTAATATACTTACAATCATCTCTAAAGAACGTTCTATATAAACCCCTACCATACTTTCAGGTCCTACGTTTCGTTTCTTTAGATAAAAAGCTAATTGATTTACTTTTTCATTTAATTCCTTATAAGTTAACTGTTGTTCTTTATATACCAACGCAACAGAATTCGGATTCTGAATCACTTGCTGTTCAAATAATTTTTGAACATAATGTTCTGATTTATCAGTAAATTTAAGGTTAATATTCATTATATCGCTCCTTTAATATCATATTTAGCAGTAATCATAGTACTCATATATCTTGATTTACTCTTTCTTAAAATCTAGAATATTATCAATAGATATATAAAACAGGATTAGGTTCCGAAAATTTGATTATTTAATTTATTATCTTCATTAAACGGGTAATTGTTATATTTCTAAACATTAGGGTTAATTTTATCCACCCTTAATACGGTTTATTTCACCGACTAATCAAAATTTTTATATCGCATTTAAAAAATTAATGAACATAAAAACTTTTAGAAAATCCTAAAGGTTTTTATGTTCACTATTAATTTTATTACCCATAGCAATCATTAATTTTTTAGGGTATACACTTAAATATAAAAAATATTATTACTTACAAAATCATGCTTCTGTAATAGAGCTATTATTTACTTGATCGTTTTTAACATATAAAAATTTATTCATAAGTAGTGAAACAATAACTGGCAAAATACCAATAACAAACAAAGTAAACATAAATGTTGTATTAGCAAATAACCAACCAACTAAAAATGAACCTATTCCCATACCACCTATAATTAAAACATCAATAGCTGCAAATACTCTTCCCGAAGCATTGTCAGGAGTCTCTTCCTGAATAATAGTCATAATAGGTGCTTCCGGCAACATAGTAAAAATACCTATAAATAAAACTGCTAAATATGCCACGAAAACATGATTTATTCCACCACAAATAATACAAGCAATAAAAGAACCTAATACGCTTATCCAAATTATAAAAGTAAGATTTTTCTTACCAAAGTGTCCACCTAATAAAGTTCCGATAACACAACCTAATCCATTAATCGCTAAATAATATCCCGTACCTGAACCTTCTTGTCCAGTTATATCAGCAAGATATGGAACAAAAACAAAGACTGATCCAACAACTATATGAATAAAGCATAAAATAATAGAGACAGAAAAAATCTTTTTATTGAATAAAATAAATTTAAATCCCTCTACAATATTATTTAGAGAATCTGAAATTTTAACCTTTTGTTCAGTTTGCAACAGTCCATCAAAATTTTGATTGATAGCTTTTGGTATAAAACACACTAAAACTAAACAAATTAAATATACTAGAACGTTAATTAAAAACGCCCAAAATAAATCGTTTAAACCAACCAATACGCCTCCAATAATAGGAGCTATCATAAGAGAAATTGTACCTAATGAAGTCGTAAGTGTATTCATTGCTAATAATGAATCCTTATCAACTAATTTTTTACCAATTGTCAATCTAATAGGGTAATCTATAGTTCCTACAAACACCTGAATTAAGGAAACTAGAAGAAACACATATAAAGAATTAATTTTTAAGAAAGAAAATATAATAAGCATTGTCATAGATAGTACATTTAAAAGATTTATAAAAATAATTATTTTTTTCCTCGGAAATCTATCAATTATATAACCAGATATTGGTGAAAAGAGTATATATGGAATTTGTCTTGTAAGACCAAATATCGCAACTCCTGTAGTTCCAAATTGCTGATAAATCAAAGCGGTCATTGCAACTACATAATTCCAATTCGCAATACTTGTTAAGAAACCGGAATATAAAAAACTTTGAAAACCGGGAAAGTGAAACGTTTGCTTCAAATACTTAAATAAGTTCATAAACTCTCCTTAAGAATAAATTAATAAAAACTCGCTCAATTCTTGCTTAATTTCATCAAAAAAGATTTTCCCTAAATTAGAAAACTCAGCTTCGTTTTCTAAAATCTCCACACCTTTTTCCAATCTCAAAATAAATTCTTTTTCTAAGATATCCATTGTTATTTTTTCCTCTTCAGATAAAACAACTTCAGATTCTTTTATTTTAGAAAATACTTTTAAAACTCTCCATAACACATATGTAGCATGTAACGTACCATTTAACCAACGTTTATCTTCTCTTAAAGGAGAATCTGCTTTTTTAGTTAAATTTTCAATCATTCTTCCAAATGTTTGTTTAACCATTAATGCTTGATGTCCACTTTCATGTATTAAAACATCAACAAAATTCATAGCATTCCAACCTGGTTTATTTTTCAAAAATATTGCCCCAAATGAATATGCTCCAGTAGCCGAAGTAAAATTATCACCATTAGAATCAATCACAACAATCTTTTTTGATAATAATTTTATTTGTTTATAAGCTTCTGGCCAAGCCTTTTCAATAATACTTAAAGCTCTATTAATTAATTCACATTCTTCTGTAGTTGGAACATTCATTTTCAACACAATTTCTCTATTTAAATCTTTTGAATTACTTTCAGATAAAATATCAAGTGAACGACTAACCCAATCATTATCATTTATAGAATTAAACCATGACTTATCTTGTTCTGAGATAGCAAGATTTTCCTTTAAAAGCTCAACATTTTCAGGATCACGATAAATTGACCAAGCCATAGCTGGATGGTATTTTAACTCATCTGAAAAATCTATTTCATACTTACTTAATAATTCTTTATATGTATCTAAAAGGGCTAATAAAAATTCATTTGCTTCATATTTCAACTTAGATTCCTCTAGAGTAATAGTAAATATGTCTTCTATTCTTTCCATTAATTAAACATCTCCTATCAAATATTAGATTAATAAATTATATAGAACACGATTCACATAATTCATTTTTCAACACATCCTCTGTTCTTACAATATCACCTGTTTTAAAAGTTAAAACTTTATTTTTAGTTAAAGGCTCATATGTACCTGTTAACCAAGAAAACCATTCTAAAAACTGATAATGTGATGATAATGTAATTCCTGAAACAACAGAAGGATACTTTCTTCCTCGTTTCTTTTGCATCCCAATAATTAAATCCTCATAATCATTTTTGTCTAAATTTTGTCTTATATATTCTTCATAGCATGTAAAACAAGCTGTTTCTTCTGGTATAAATAATGGACCAATCTGTTGAGCAAAGCTTCCTATATAAGGAATTTTTAACTTTATACACGCTTCATTTACCCACCTATTCAATATAAATCTTGGTTCATCAGCTTCTACAAAAATAAAATCAAGACCATCAGCAAACGAATAAACATCTTCTAAATTTTCAACATAACTATTAATACATTCCACATTAACATCTCTATTAAATGAATTTATTCTCTTTTTAATAATTTCGGCTTTAAATTCACCAATTTGATTTTCATCATAAAAAATTTGCCTAACTAAATTCGAGGATTCAATTTTATCTCCATCCATTAATTTAAGATAACCAACACCAGTAGCTCCAAGCATCATTGCTAATAAGCTACCTGTTCCTCCCATGCCTATAATCCCAACTTTGGCATTTCTAATTTTTTCAAAAGCTTCCCAGGGATTATTTTTTAAATCCGGAAAATTTTCAAACAAATCAATTAAAGTAAAATACCGATCATATTGTTCATTAGAAAGCCATTCTGGAACCTTTCTTTTATTACATTCAACTACAATTCCATTTTCAGAAAATGTCTCTAATATTTCCTCAATTTCTACTTCTGTTATATCATAATTTTCCAATCTTAATTCATTAACAATTTGCTTTATATTTTTAGTGCCATCACACTTTTCAAGTAAACATTCAAGTATAGATTCTGCTTTTTCAATTCTCATATGACGCCCCATATGACTGTTTAGAAATATATCTCCATTCGACAGTTTTATAGGCTCAATTGACGATGATACTATAGGGAATTCAATTTGTTTTTTCATTATAGTAACCTCTCTAAAATAAAGTATTGAAAATCTATATAATATATAAACTAAATATTATTCATATTTTGAATCAAAAAATTAGTAAAGGGGCCTAATGTAAATAGGCCCAATTACTATTTTGAATTAAGCGCGTGGCTCGCCAAGTGAAGATGTTAATTCTTCAGCTTTAATGTTAACTTTAACTTTAACTTTTTCCATGATTATCAACTCCTTGTTATGTAATAAAACCTAAATTGTAATAATATACAACACTTAGATTAAGCACGTGGCTCGCCAAGTGAAGATGTTAACTCTTCAGCTTTAATGTTAACTTTAACTTTAACTTTTTCCATGATTATCAACTCCTTTTCTTGTTTTTAAAAAAATTATGTTGTCATAATTTCCACACTTGGATTAAGCGCGTGGCTCGCCAAGTGAAGATGTTAATTCTTCAGCCTTAATGTTAACTTTAACTTTAACTTTTTCCATGATTATCAACTCCTTTTCTTGTTTTTAAAAATTATGTTGTCATAATTTCCACACTTGGATTAAGCACGTGGCTCGCCAAGTGAAGATGTTAATTCTTCAGCTTTAATGTTAACTTTAACTTTAACTTTTTCCATGATTATCAACTCCTTTTCTTGTTTTTAAAAATTATGTTGTCATAATTTCCACACTTGGATTAAGCACGTGGCTCGCCAAGTGAAGATGTTAATTCTTCAGCTTTAATGTTAACTTTAACTTTAACTTTTTCCATGATTATCAACTCCTTTTCTTGTACTCAAAAGCTTATGTTGTAATAATATTCCACACTCGTTCGTTTGTAAATATAAAATATTCAAAAAATTCTTTATTTTAACTTTATAAATACTTTTCTGAATTTATAGAAAAATTTTTATAAAGTTACGGTATGATATGTGCTTAGATATACTAATATGGGATTTAAATGAAGAAATAAATGGTTTTTAAAAATATGAAGAATTGAAACATTAGTCAACCAACTAAATGTATAAACCTTTCAAACAAACAGCGGCAGTAAACGAACATTCAAAACTTCCTATTTATAAACCAATCTTTTCAAAATCCATAGTAGATAATTTGTTTTTGGGATTATCAAAATATTTTTGCATTGATTTGGGTTTTATCAAATTTTTCTTCTGCCTGCCAATTACTTGTTTGGCATGATTATGTAGCTCTTCGACAGATTGCCACACCTTCAATACAATCACTCCTTCAACTTTGGAATCTGATGAAGCTTTTTATGTGTCTAAAGCTAAAAATGCAAATTGAATCTCTTAATATAAGCCTTTTCAAAATCAAATATTGTTAGTTGCTCAGGCATTATAATCACTCCAAACCCTTACTTTTTATTTTTCAGCTTGATCATAGACTAGTAAAATTGCTTACTGGGGTTTCCGTTTAAATATTTTCAAAATGTTCCCTACAGAAATACCAAATTTCCACATCTCTCGAAAATCATTAATCTATTGGATACTTCACCCATGATTAAATTTCTCTCGCGTAATATAATCTACTTCCATTTGACTTAAGCTTCTTTTCGATATTTAGCTAATACTTGTTCTAAACGTTTACGTTCACCTTAGGCGCATTCTTTTGTAAAGCTATTTCCATTGCCTTGAGAACAAGTTGTGAATTTAAATCTTCAATCCCCGTATTATTCCCTTCAGCCACAAATGGTTTACTAACTCCAAAGTTTGCTCGTTGAATGCTATTGGGTTTTCTTCTACTACTTTTCTATCACTTGAGCAACTTACTGCTTCTTTTCCCTTCATATCAAAAACCTTTAAGCTAATTTTTCTCGCTTTAGGTTAGAGCTACCTTGTTAGGTTATTAGGCATAGATCCTTTTTTTCTTATCCTATATTTCTGACCTTTTAATCTGTCCATTTCCACGAATCACATATTATGAATTTATTTATAAATCACCCTTACAAATAAAAAAATAAGAAGATCCATGCGAATAAACGCTTTAGAATCTTCCTATTCCTCCTTATACACCCTTAAAAATAGTTGGCTTATTGCTCTGTATTAGATAATCCCCTTTTTCATTAAACTTACATAGCTGTTATCTCCAATAATGACATGATCTAAAAGAGGTATACCAATAATGTTTCCACACTCCTTTAATCTCTTAGTTACTTCGACATCTTCATAAGATTCCATACTATGCCCTGATGGATGATTATGGAAACATACTATTGAAGATGCATTGTTTAATATTGCTGTGCGGAAGGTTTCCCTTGGATGGACTAACGATGAATCAACAGTTCCTTCGAACACAATACTACATCCAATAATTTCATTCTTTGTATTTAAGTTAAATACACCAAAAATTTCATTTGGCCTTGATTCTATATCAAATATAATCTGTGCAAAGCGTACAGCATCCGCTGGACAAGTGATTTTCTTTTTCTCAATATCATAAATACGATTACTGTCTTTTACCAACTTTACAGATTGAACCATAATTTTCTTACCCATGTCCTTCTCCTTTCGAAATAAAAAAGACGAGACTGCTCCTCTCATCTTTTTTCACCTTCTTTTGTATTTTGAAATTCAAAATTAATATTTCCTTACTACATTTCTTAAAAAGTTAAGACATCCTATCACTTCCTTGTTAGTTCAATACTTGTCCTATTCCTATAACGCAAAAAAACCTCTCAGGAATACATTCGTATTACAAATTAGCGTATATGTTTTATACACTTCCTTGTAATGAATCGTAAACCCGAAAGGTTTGTGGTTATTTAGGAATGATTAAAAAGGAAAAATTTTCTTGAACTTATTATATAATAAGTTCATTTCTATTTCAATTACAACAAACTAAATAATCATACTTTTCTAAAAGATATTTGATCTCCATAATAAAAGACACCCATATTCAATCGAGTGTCTTTACAAAATTATTTAACTTGTTTTTGTAGAATTCTCTCTAATTCTCGCACAGTCTCGGAAAATTCATCAATTCTTATCGTGCACATTTCAATAGTTTTTTCTGTATCGATAATTTCCCACACAGGATGATCAGCTTCTATTTCTTGTCTCGGGTATAGCAATATACACCTTTGAACTTCCTTATAAGCAGTTACATACGCATACATTTGATAAATGTCACTCTGTACATAACTACTTCTTCCATTATTTGTTGCACTTTTCCACTTCGTATCCATGATTATCCTATTATCAATCACAAAATCTGGTTTTAATAAAATATTCTGGCGTCCACTCTTCTTGTTACGTAATAGTCTTTTCTCTGCATGTTGACTAATTATTTTATTATTACCAATAGCTTCTTGAAGTGCTACTTCAATATACTTTTCGAACAACATATTCATTTGAAATAAGAAAGAGAACGATGATGCTCCTTGTCCTTTACTATAAATCGTTGCCCGCTCAACTATTAGCTTAGCAAATAAATCGGCTTGACGAAAACGTTCATTCTGTCGGTTAAATGTAATACTCTTTAATTCCTTCTCCGTGAAATACACTACATCCACAGGTTCTAAGTAGCCTAAACAGCGCTCAAGATAAAGTTTTAAAGTATGTATTTTTGTATGCTTTTTTACAATGCGCAATGCACATTTAAATAGCTGGTTTAAAGAGTTATTTTTTGTATATTCATCAAATGCACAATATGCTTTTGTTTTTTGAAATACATTCTTATAAATGTGTTTACTAAGCTCGAGTTTGCCACGCAGTGTATTTAAATTTTCTTCATGACGTTCGTATTTTTTAAAAGTCCCTTTTCTGAGTTCATTTAGCAAACGAGTAAGAAATGTAGCAAGAAATGCCGTAAGCAGTTCCACTCTATCTTCACCATTTAGTACTTCCTCATAAAATGAAACCGGCAAAAATCCTGTAACCGAAAGCATTCTTAGCAATGCCTTTCGATCGTCAATAGGTGTGAGTTTTATTTTGGGAATAATTTCGTATCTCACATCTGAACATTGTATCACGCCAACATAATTAATAAAGCGATAAACCCCGTTTTTCTAGCATTTCCACCAAATCACGAAAACTGAGGTTGTACCGTTAACAAAATAATATCAGGCTGATAATGCCTCCATTTGAATACATTTTCCTTTCCCACACCAATAACGCACTCTTTCTAAAGTAATAGTAACAGTATGTCCAAGATTTATAGATTCATTGCAATTGTCCTTAAGTTTTTGCACCAGAATCCCCCATATAATTAAACATCTGACCCAAAATCAAATAATAATTTATTAAACTCTGAAATTTATATGTCGTTTCCCAAAACTCGTATCTTCCGCAAGATCCCGTAAGGTGTTTAGAGATAAAAAAATTTGAATCTCTTAAACAAATAATTGTAATTCATCAGATACAGCAACTGCAAAAAAACGCCATCTTTTCTTATGAACCCATAGAAAGAATAACGTATCTTTTCATTTTAGGGTGTATTGTGTTGCGTTAGTTTGATAGCGATGTAGCATTATCCCTAGGCAGAGGTTTATTCTTTTTATAAACACTAAAAATATCGACCTCCTCCATTCTAATATGGCGCTTCGTATATTTCACTTTAAGACTTATTTTTCTTGAGCTAATTGGTTTAGGATTTTCTCTACTTCTACTCTTACACCATACGCTTTATCTTTTAAGAGGGGAGTTAACTCTTCAATTGAATTAGCTCCACGAACTTTGTATATACCGTGTATGGCCTCTACACGAATATGCCACGATTTCATTTTTAAAATCCTTTTTAAAGTAGCGATATCTTCTTCAGTAGCAATTTGGGAAAAAGCTTTTGTTGCACCTACTTTTGCGTATGTAGGCCCATGTTCGATTATATTAATAAGATCCTCCCTTAAATTTAATAAGTTGGACTTGATAATTTCTTCTATTGCTTTGTCTCTTTCGTTTATATTAGTTGATACTAACATCTTTTTTAACTCTTCCATAGTTCCACTCCTTTTACATCTATACTTATAATAAAATCATGTATATTTTAACATAACTAGAGATAAAAAATTTAGTTTCCCTAAAATACCTATACATTTTTCATAATGTCTAGTCCAAAGCAATAAACGTTTATAAAAATAACTATTTAATATACTACATTTCATTATTAGTATGATTAGTTTTAATATTTTATATTAAAATATTAAAAGGTATTGCTATTTACGGATTGGAGATTATTATGCAAAAATTAAATTAGGAAATGATTGAAACTAACGTAATTAATTTATCTAAAAATCCGAAAAATTGAAACATGGATTAACGTCAGGAGGCACAGAAATTTGAGATTGATCTAATGAGAGTGTTTGGTGTGGATTTTCATGAAGGATTACATGAATATCAGATTAGAGATACTCAAGTTAAAATAGGCTATATTGATTAACTTTTGCCAGGTAAAATTTTGATTGAAATGAAGAGCAAGGGAGAAAGCTTGGTGCGTGGCTATAATCAAAGGTATGAGTATACCAAATGTTTAAAATTAGAGGAATACCCTGAGTTACTCTTAGTATCCGATTTTAACTATGTTCAAATAACTAATTTAAAGGTTCTGGTGCAAAAATAAAATAAAAGAGAATAAAGCGCATATATTCCTAACGGAATCGTATCTTATGCTACCAGTCCAAACAATTGATGGATGAATTTTTTCTGGTTTTGGACAGACTGGTCCCGTAAATCAATCTGTTCTTTTTTAATCATATGCATAGCTCCAGAAAGAATGGATGTAGCTGTGTCAAAACATTTGAACCCTAGCATAGAACAAGATCATCGCTTCTTTATAAAGCGATGATCTTGTTCTACTATGTTATTCAAGTATTTTTGTTGTCTAAGTTGCATACCATCAGGTATGCTTTTCTCTTTTTTCAACTGTTCAATTGCTATAGGATAAGCTGGATTCTTATCGACTGTTATAACACGAGGCTGCGAAACATGAAAATACCGCAAAGCTTTCTTGAAAAAGCGCTTTGCAGTCTTCTGGTCTCTTGTTTTGCCTAGGCAAAAATCGATTGTGTTTCCTTTCGAATCAACAGCACGATATAGGTACATCCATTGACCTTTTACTTTGATATATGTTTCGTCGACTCTCCAAGAGTCATTTGTTTGTTTGAGGTGACATCGGATTCGTTTGTCCAATTCAGGACCATACTGGTGTACCCAACGCATAATCGTTTTATGAGAAATGGATAAACCCCGTTCTTCTAGCATTTCCACCAAATCACGAAAACTGAGGTTGTACCGTTAACAAAATAATATCAGGCTGATAATGCCTCCATTTGAATACATTTTCCTTTTCCATACCAATCACGCACCTTTTCTAAAGTAATAGTAACAGTATGTCCAAGATTTATAGATTCATTACAATTGTCCTTAAGTTTTTGCACCAGAACCATAATAAGTTTTTTGATTTTGTTAACTTAAATATCCCCTAACATCTGTTATAGATGTTAGGGGATATTTGAAAAGAAAATAGAACGGTGAAAATAATATCTATGATGGCTCCATTAAGTATCTATACTAATTAAAAAAGAGTATTATAGGTCCTTCATAACTTCTACAAATCTATCTAATGTATATGCACCGTCTAAACCCAGATCCTTATCTTTAAATACCATAAAATAACGGTATAAATTTCCAGACTCTGCCGCCCATTTCCTACCTAATTTAAGTTTAATTTTACTATCATCACCATCTAAATAATCACCTTTAGCTTCAATAAAAATAATTTGACCCGATTTTGTTCTAACTATAAAATCTGGATAGTGATTAATAAACCCATTAATTCGAATACCTTTTCTTTCAATTATTCTATGCCACCAAGATAGATTTTCTAGCCCTACTATTATATCAATAAGATTTCTTTCAAAATTATTTAAATCATTTTTTTCTGCCTCATATAATGAGTTTGGGATAGAATCTATATTAACTGGAGGTGTAATTATGTTTGGAAATTTATATGACTCTCTACAAACTATTTTTCCACTATCTACCCATCTATAGAACTGATTTTCTCTATACACACTATTCAAGCTCTCAATTTTTTGAAGTATTTTACGTGCATATACAGGAATTGCGGTCTCCATAGCTGCTAACTCGTCTGCTTTCATATTCGAAATGATTCGACGAACATAATCACTAATCTCTGACGTAGCATAACGGTTATTTTTATTAATTTGTTTACAAATCATATCTGTACACTGTTTAATCTTCATCTCTGGAGGTAATTTGGCAAGATACTCTCTAAGAAATTCACTATCACTCTTTGATGCACGTTTATATTTAGGTACCGCTTCTCCTTGTTCCTGAATATCTATTTGGTACATTTCCCCAGTGGCTAATTCAAAACTTATATTTGCATCTTGACCACTTAAAGTAAAGCCATCAGATAAATTTTCTGGTTCTAATAGACTAAATTCTTCACCAAACAAATCCGGCAAGCTTTTAAGGAAGAACTGTGGCACCTTAATATTAGCCACATCTTCTAAAAAATGTGGCTGGATTGTAAACTGCTTTAACATATCCCCAAGTTCTCCCCCAGTATATTCAGAATCCGTATTTCTTATTACCTCATTATTGTAACTTTCAGATTGGATTGTAGCATCTAGTATCATTTTTGAAAGTGTACTATCAAGATTTTCATCGTTACCCTGTACAGTAACATTTATTTCACTAGGCTCGATATCTTCAAAATTATCATTGATATCTTCATTATTTATTGCTGTTCCACCATTTTTCACTTCATCATTTGTTTCTATTATTTCATTATTTGATTCCATTGTTTCAACATTTGCTTCTGTTGTTTCATTGCCCATTGCTTTATCACTTACTACTGTTGCCTCATTACCTATTATTCGAGTATTTATTTCAAATGGATCATCATCTAATTTATTTTGCGATGGACTCGTAGTAGTTTCAGATGATTCTCCTATCCGGAAATCTTTTCTACTAAAGCCTGCTTTATTTAAGCCCACTACAATATTTTCTAAAGTTTTATGAAAATCGTTAGATGAAGTAAGTACATAGGAGGTATTTAACAACTGTGATTTATGTTTAGTTACATAAGGTAGTCGTAGTATACGACCTAATATCTGTTCTACATCAATTGATGAAGTTTTATTAGTAAGTGAAGCCAAAATATATGCAAATGGACAATCCCATCCCTCTTTTAATGCATTAACAGTAATTATGTATCGAATTGGGCATTTCTTACTCATTAAGTTCATATCACCAATTTCATCTATTTTAGATGTCTTAATAGCTATCTGCTCCTCAGGAATTCCCATTTCTACTAGTAAGGATTTAATTTTATCAAAAGTATCACTATCCTCACTTGTTTTTGGTTGTGCTTGAAATAATACAATAGGCCGTATATATTTCCCACTGATATTTTCTTCTTCAATTGCTTGTTGTTCAATACTACCACGAAGTTGTATTGCATCTTGAATTACACTTTGGCGAGATGTACGGTTATATACAACAACTGGTAATTTAACCATATTTTCTTGTTTAAGTTCTCGCGCATCCACATAAGAAATAATGTTACTATTCTTTCTAGGTGTAGCAGTTAGATCTAAAACTAAAGATGGATTTAAGTTTTCTAACATTTCTATACTCAAATCTGACCCCGCATTGTGACTTTCATCAACAACTGTGACTGGAGAAAGATGTCTAATTACTTGAATCAATGCAGTATCAGGAGTATCAGCAAGTAAAACTGCATCATCTTTAAAGTACTCTGCAAATCGTAATAGGTTTCCATTTTCTTTATAAACTTTACGAACATCTTTTTTAGCACTATTAATTCGTAAAGAACCGTAACTTAAAACACAAATCGTTAACATATCACGAACTGTATCTGGAGAAAAATTTTCTCCATTAAGCAACATCTCTTTCGTGTATACACCAACACGTCCAGCAAAGTCTGCATCCAATTTTTTTCTATATGGATGATTAACATCCGACAATGTTTTAATTGTTTGAATCAAAATAGCATCAGACGGTACTAGCCATACTACAAAATGAGACTTATCAGATGGCATTCTCTCAAATATGGGTTTTATTGAAGCACATCCCATAAAGGTTTTACCACCACCAGTGGGAACTTTCATACAAATATGCGGAACTCCAGATATGACGTTGTTATACACTGGAACTCCACCAAAACCAACATTAATATCTTGTGCTTGCCAATAATCAGACCAAGCAGTTTTGATGTTATTGCTATCATTAACACAATTCAAGTAAGAATTAAGATTATTTATAACATTTTTCTGATATGTCTTCAGTTCCATTAGGCATCCTCCTATAATCTTGAAATATCTCGAGGTATTTTTTTAAACGTAATGTTATATTTCTCCAACTCCACGTCACTTAATGTACATAAATCTGCATAAATAACATAGTTATCGGCTTTAGTTTTTACTAAATGTAGTAACTCACGATTCAATGTAGTTATATTCTGTTTTTCGTAACATAAATAGTAAGCTGTATTTATATGAGTACCTAAGTAATATGGGTCATCAATTTTAACTGAATGAGGCTTACATTTTGTTTCAGTAAAATATACATATTCACGAATTTTTTCTACTTCAACTCTGCTATTAAGTTTTTCACCTTCAAGTAAAGGTTCTCCTAGTTCGTAGTAACTGAATTGGCCATTAGTTCCTTCTATATAATTTTCTTCAGTTCCATATCCTGTAATAACGCGTTTCACACGTTCAGCAGTAACACTCTCTACATAATCCATCATTTCAATAAGGATGAATTTTCTGTTACCTTTATTTATTTTATTTAAATTTAATACTGCATGTGCTGTAGTTCCAGACCCAGCAAACGAATCCAGAATTATATCCCCATCCGAAGTTACAGCCTGAATAATACTAATAATTAAATCAAGAGGTTTAGGATAATCAAAAACCTTAGCTTCCTCTGGGAATATTGTTTTTAACATTTTTGTACCATTAACTGTATAAAACGATTTTTCACTCCAAATTGTCGGTATCTGCCCCCCTACAGTTTGATTTTTACCAAAACGTAAAGTTGGAGCATTGTCCTCATTCCCTATTACCTGTAATTCTCCAGAGCTAATTTTCTTAATAACGCCACTAGGTAAATATTGAATGCTGTATTTATTAGGGCTGTTAGCTGATTTATTTAAGCTTACCTTGATATAACCTTTTTCCCAATCGCTTTTCAATCTCTGAGGTATTTGACGCCAAACACATTGTTTTCCATTTGCAGTAATAGGATACACAGCCACAGTCCCTTCAGGTGCAACCGAATAATCATATGGAAAATCCGCTTTTTCTCCCACATACGAACCATCATCAATCTGTTCTTGAAGAGATTTCCCTGTACCTACAAACAATCCTGTTTCACTATCAATAAAAATTGGATACGTTTGGTTAGGACGTTGTGTTTTATCAAATGTACTGAGTGTTAAGCCTTCAAACGGTGAACGGCTCTTTCCGCCCCAAAAATCTATAGAATTCGCTTTAAAATCTTTTGGGACGACAAAAATCAAGTATTCATGAACATAGTTAAACCCACCTGATGGTTTCCCACCTGATGTCTGTACAGTTACAGTAACAATTTGTCGTGTTGCAAAAATTTCTTTACATATTTCAATTAAATTGTGTAACTCATGATAACTAATACTTAGTATTAAACAGCCGTCTTCTGAAAGTAGTCTTTGTAATAATTTAAGACGCGGATACATCATAGATAGCCATTTATCATGACGTGATAAATCTTCGCCATCTTTTCCAACTACATCACCAAGCCATTTTTTGATTCGAGGGTCATTTACATTATCATTATATATCCACTCTTCATTTCCAGTATTATATGGTGGATCAATGTAAATGCATTTAATACTCCCTTCATATTGCGGTAACAGCGATTTCAAAGCAGCAAGGTTGTCCCCATTAATAATCATATTCTCACTACCGTTATCATCAGAGTGTTGCCCGGTATTATCGAAACTATATTTGTGTTCTAACACACGATAAGGCACATCTAAATGATGATTTACTATTTTTTCTTTTCCAATCCACTCTAGTGTAGGCATAATTTACTTCTCCACCTTATTTCATTAAAGTATTTCACTACATGCCAAAATGCACATCCAAGAGTTCTATTAAATCTGATATTTAGAAGTATAAGAACTTTATCATAGCATAATTACCCAATATATTTTGAATATTTCAGTAGTGTTATTGATATTTGCATCAAGCACCAATTTTTACTAAAACAGTAAGCTTAATATATAATTTCAACTAAATTCCTTTGAATTACTATATCAAATAATCAATTTCAATAAAATCTCTTCATAGTATACAGGCATCCAAATTACTAAATCCATACGCTACCCAAAATTAATTGGATTTTTTGAAAATACACGGAAGGTATCTTATCACGTATAATTCACTCGAATGAAGAAACTATGACCATCTTTAAAAAATGGCAGGAGAACCAATTGATTTTTCTTTTAACACATGGAATTAAAGTTAATATGAACAAACAGATTAAAAGCTAAGAATGGTTAAATTAACCCCTTCCATCTTAGTATTTTTTCATAACAAATTAAAGATAATTTACTTCTTTTTATTTTACTTACCAAAATTTTTATAACATTTTGTTGTTCACTTTACCATAATACATTATATATCCTATAAAAATATAGAAAACATCAAGGATATTTTAAGCTATTATGAAATTACAAGATAAATAAAACTATTGCTTTATATTCAAGCAAAATTAATAAGATTTATTTTCAAAACAAATATCCCTCTAAGATTCAACTCCATATTCATGTCTTTCAAGAATTCAAATTTTTCTTAAAAAGTTAGTATAAGGTTAATTAAAATTGATTGCGATCTTTGCTAAATAAGCTTTAATTATTTCTTTTAAAGAATCTAAGGTTTCAATTAATCTTTGAAGTAAATCCCCCTGCCACAAGCCTTGCAAAACCCAATAACAATGTTACATCTGGAACTGATTACTATGTATCTCCGGCAGGAAATGACCTCAATCCCGGCACATTAGATCAACCTTTCGCTACCATTCAAAAAGCTGCAAATGTCGCCAAAGAAGGAAGCACAATCTACATAAGAGGCGGAGTTTATAACCAAAAGGTACATGTAGCTCATTCTGGGATTTCAGGTGCACCGATTACTTTTCAAAATTACCAGGATGAAAAGGTAATTCTCGATGGTTCTACTGTCAAGTTAGAGGATGATGGGTTATTTACAATAGAAGACAAAAATTATATTCAAGTAAAAGGATTAGAATTTCGTAATTTAAAATCAGCTAAAGTTAACGAAACCCCTATTGGTATTTATATTACTGGAACGGGGAGCTATATCGAGATTCGAAATAATTATATCCATCACATTGAAACGAATGTAAAGGATGGAAACGCCCACGGTATTGCTGTCTATGGGACTTCATCTAATGCACAAAATAATTTAAATCATATTGTCATAGATAATAACGAAGTAGCAAATTTGAAATTAGGACTAAGTGAAGCAATTGCTGTGAATGGTAATGTAGATTCTTTTGAGGTTATGAACACAAAAGAACGTCAAAATATTCTTATCAACATCATAATTTATGCTGGTTTTACACTTGTAAGAAATACAAAGCAACAAAAAAAAATAATTAATCAAAAAAAAATGAGGAAGTATTGATGCAGAAAAAGAAACAAGTAGAAGAACTAAAACGTGAGGCGCTACTTGAGGCGCTACTTGAAGTACAACTTATTAAAATGGAATACGAACAAATTATCGAAAAGACCAGGAAAGAAAAAAAGAAAACTATAGAATTGATTTCCGATGAGGACTTAAAAATTCTTTATATCCAACGTAAAGACAGAAAATATGCCGCATTGACAATTGAATTGTATTCTCTTGTGGAACAATTTTTAAAAGACATTTACTCTTTGCATAACAATATAAGCGAATATAAAAAAAAGGAAAAGTAAACACTATCATAGATTTACAACGCAAACTCGATAATTATATAGAATTTAAAAATATTACCAATACCAAAATACTTACACAGCTAAGAAATTATATAATTCATGATACATTTTCCTTAAAACAAGCAAGAAAAAAATTTGGAATTAAAAAGAAGAACAAAGAGCTATATTTCTTACTAGTGGAAAGTATTGAAGTGTATATATGTACAATATTTGCTAAGTAGAGCTAAGACATTATTTCACTACATACCGAACTAAATAAACAAATGAAACAAAAGGAAAAATTCTATAAATAGTTTTATCCTATAACTACTGGTTTTAAATTATAATAAAATTTATTTGAAATAGAGTTATTCAATTATGCAATTTAAAAATGAAAAAGCACTAAATGATGCTTTTGAGGTAGCTAAGGTAACTTTAGAAGTTGAAGAAATAACCATTACAGAAGAAATAGAAAAAGAAGGAATATAACACAGAAACAACTAACACTTTATAAAATGATTAGTTATAATTCTTCAAAACAAAGAGGCATTTACCATTTAGTTAACGCCTCTTTGTCTTTGATCTAACATAAAATTCTCACCGTATGAATTTTGTTGTTTCTCCTCATTCTCTTTCTAGCTTACACTAATCCCCTCTTCACCTTCTACGACACAATTCCCTTTAACCGAGGCTCCTTCATCATTATATGCCTGGAAAATAATATTCCCTATCTTCTCAGGGTTCAGACCCATTTTCGCCCTTATAAGGCTTGCAAAGTCTTCATTATGCGTACTAATTAATAATTGTTTGTTTTGCAGAGAGACAATTTGACTTATAACATCAACAAAGGAGAATATGTTAATATCATCTAGATTTTGAAATGGATCATCAATCCCAACAAATTTTAATTCCGTCCATTTTTGAGAACGATTTAAAGCTAAAAAGATACACAGTGCTAGTACATTTGATTGTCCTGAGCTAAACATTAAACTAGCATTAAATTGTCGCTTCAATTCTTGCTCATCTAGTTCACGAAGTTTCCGTGCATCTTCATGATTTTTCGTCATTACAACATAGAGATTTTTTCCTCTTGGCACCAACTGAACATATCTATATACTGAGTGAGGGCTAATTTGCATAAATAACTGATTTATATACTCACTATGTTGAGATAGATAGTCACTTATTAATTCACTATTTGCCAATGTATGAGATGCTTTCAGAGCGGCTAATTCTCTATTTAAAAAGTCATTATATCCCTCTAAAACTTCTTCTTTTTTTGCTACTTCAATTTCAATACTCTTCTTCTTCTTTTTTAACGCTTTTATCTCATCATCTTGTAAAAAGATATGTATTTTAGCAAGCTGTATTCTCAAGTTTCCCTCTGCTTCATTCAAAATTCTGATACTTTTATTTACTTCATCTTTTATTTTATCTAACTCTGTTACCGCACCTGTAAAGCTTGTATCCTCTTTTTGAAAATCTCTTATTTTTGCTTCCCTTTGTTTCCACATCAAATCTAATTGAATAATTGCTTTATTTAATTCTAATTCTTTTTGATTCAAGTGTAGTTCTTCTTCATCAACCCTAATTAAATAATCATCAATCCTCGGTATTTTTCGATTTATTTCTTTCTCCTCTAAATCTAAGTATTTTGCCCAATGTTTAGCTTCATTTCTAAATTCAACTAATACATTTTTTTGTGACAAAACAGCTCTTTCCAATTCAGATAAATTTTCTTCTTTCTCTACTAAAGAATTCACCATACCAAAAGAAAGCTGGTAGTCAGATAAAATTTTCTCTTTTTGTTTATAAATTTCAGTTATATTTAAATCATTATTAGTTAAATATAGATTTATTTGAGGAACCTCTGTAATCAATTGCTCTTTTTCTAATTTTAAAACTTCTTCAAGTTTTTTACTTTCATCAATTTCGCTATCCATCTTTTTCTTTTTCAATATAATTAATCGAATTTCTTCTTTATATATACTTTCCTTAGCTTTAAAATCAAATAATGTTTCTTCTAATTTAGATAAACTTTCTTTAAAAACATTGATTTTTTTTGTAATTGATGCTTTAAATTCTTCATTTGTTTTGTGATCAACACCACATACCGGACAAATAGTTTCATTTTCCTTCTCTAATACATGTCCTTGAACTTGATGAACTAACTCGTCTAATGTGGAATTTTTCCTTTCCGACACTTCATTCTCGAACTCTGTAACCATACTTGAAATAAATCTTTGACTCTCTTTAATTTCATCTAACTGCTTGTTATACCTCTTAGCATCTTTAGACTGAATTAAACACTTATTCTTTATTTCTTCTAGGCCACGATTTATTTCTATACATCTTAGAACTTTTTTAAGAATATTCTGTTCCTGTAAACTCCGTTTATAGATTTCAATAAAAGCTTGTTTCCCACCAAACCCATTGATAGCTTTAGCTACTTCTTCATGGGCTAAGATGCTTTGTATTACCGAATTATTCTCAGTAATTCTTGTTTTTAGAACTTTATAATATTCTTTCTCCCTTTGATATTCTCCCCTTTTTATTTTAAAGGTTTCCAATTTTAGTTTTCTATCCCTTACAATATCCCTCCCTTTTCCTCTGCGACTTCTTTTATTCCGTAACATTTTTATTTGGCAATTGATTTTAGATTTGTTATCAGTATACATTTCAGGAGTTATAGAAAAAATTTCTCGCGAACTCTCTACATCTAATCTTATTTTCTCTTGATGCCCCCTACTTTGAGTTATATTTTGTTTAATTTTGATTAAGCTGTCTTGTAAATTTTTCTGTATTTTTGATATAGGATTCGGAAATTCAACCGTTACTATTTCGAGCTCTCTAATTTCCTCCAGCAATTTCTCTGTTGAATTTATTAACTCCTGCTCTGACTCTTCTCCTATTTCTAAGCGTAATTCTTCCTTCTCAGAGATTTTCATCTTGATTTTATTTAATTTTTCATACGGTTTTTCTAAATCGTTCAACAATTTTTCTTTCTGCTCTTCTACAATTTTTTGAGATAACTCAATAAACTTCTCAAAGTCCTCACCATATTTTCCAATACCTAAAATTCCATTTATCACCTTATAACGCTCTGAAGGCTTATCAGCCCTAATAAAATCATGCAATGCATCTTGTGATAACACTTGTGTTGATGCAAAAAACGAAGCTAAATTTATTTCATTTTTTTTACCACTTCTCTCGTGCTTTAACCCCTCTCTAGTCAAGATTTCCCGAATTTCCTTTGCTCCCTTAGATATGTTAAATGCTTCATCATTTATAGTAATGTTCGATGAACTAAGGTTTCCAGCGCTATCTTTTTCACTACTTCTTCTAATCTTAAATATTTTTCCCTTGGTAGTTTTTAACCGCACTTCAACAAACATAGACTGTTTGCCTTCTGTCTTATATATATTTTCATTCATCAAGAAATTAAACTTTCTCCACTCATCAGTACCTTTATATCTCGGTATTTCCCCAGTTAAGCACCACTGAATTGAGTCAAAGATTGTGCTCTTCCCATTACCATTTGTTCCATTAATTATAATTACATCTCTATTACTAAAATCAAATTTATATAGTCCATTGAATATGCGAAAATTTTTAATAACTATCGTTTCTATCTTCAATCGATTTCACTCCCGCTCCTATAACTTTCTCAATTAGCGCCTTTTTCTCTTCATTATTTTTTTCTAGTTCATCATATACTTCAAAATAAACATCGACTAATTCTTTAATCCTTTCAGTCATCACTCCATACTCTGAGAGGATAGTCTTATTATTAAATAACTTGTGTTTAAACTTTTCTTCAAACACTACTGAGTTCTTATTTGATTCCATGAAGTTATGATTAAATGCCGGTACTCTTTTTAAATCTTCTCTCTCCTCGACAACATATTTACGACAAACTCGATCATTTTTTTCTATTTCGTTTATTCTCCATTCCATTTCTTTATTTCTTTCATTCTTAAAGTCAACAACAAGTAAAAAATACAAATTATTTCTTGAATAAGTTGGTATTACATTATAAACAAATGAAATTACTATCTGATCATGCAACCAATCCCCTAATTGTGCTACACTAGTATATCCCTTTGTAACTATATATCGATTCCCTTTTTTCCATACTTCTAAATTTCTATCACGAAGCCTTTGACCTAGCTCTTCATCTGAAAATGAAACAGCACTATAATCATATTTATTGGTTAACTTCGTCACTACATAATGTAAACTCATGATTATTTCTCCCTTTTCTTATAAGATGCAACCAAAAATTTTCTCCAAACATCAATTATCTCTTCATTTTTAAATGAAGATACCCTCAACTTTTCCAATCTTTTCATGAACTTATATATAGGATCTGTTGTAAGGAATTTAATATTTTCAGTTTGTTTGGTTATCTTCATATCTTGCAAATTTTTTTCTTCTGAAGCAGGATCTAAAACAGAGACGTGAATACTATCTGCTTTTAAGCAGTCCATCATGCCGAGGATCTCATCATCTTCTTCGTCTGATAATTCTGGATCTGCAATAAAGCAATAATAATCATGTTTAAAGCTTTGTGAAACAAAGCACTCTTTAGCAGATATTCGGACTATTTTCATAGCATACTCTATATCTTTCTGTTCACAGACATTATATAAAGAAAAAATATCTAGCATTTCCTCATGACTTAATAATTCTTTGAATAAGAGACGCGCATTTTTTTGGGCTCCTAATACTTGTTTGTAAAGTACAGAAAGATAGAGTAAAATTTCTAACGAACGCCGTAAATAGGGGCCATGACATCCATCATCAAATGGAAATCCACTTTGCGAATTACTAGTATTAAATAAACGTTGTAAAAAACGCTGATAAACAAACGGGTCTTCTTCCGTTTGGAATTGATCATCTAAATACTTTCTCATATCTTCTAAAGTATCTATTAACTCTTTCTGTAAATTCATTTCCCAATTACTTGACCTTATATCTTGTTCAATTCTGTTAAAACATGTTGTAAACTTAGCACGTAAGCTATCTTGTTCTGCAGCTAGATGTGCCGAGTTACTAGCCTGTACAGTCCATTCTTTAAACTTCTTTTCTAGCTCTTCTTTACGAAATATAAAGTTCTCTGAAGAAACGGTCTCATCGTCTTGACAAGTTCTTTTAACAATTTCTTGTAAGAGACTGTCCAAAATTATTTCCGCCTTATATTTATGAAATAAATCTGCATTCCCCGAGCTGTTATCTTTAATCTTTCCAATCAAACTATCTCTTAAAAATGAAATATTTCCATAACGCTTAATACGAAATCGTTTTAAATACCACATTGCTTTTGGAGCTAACGGTCTATTGTAATAACTGGTATCTACAATAACCCCTTTTTCTGAGCCTTGAAAGATAGCAACTTTCCCATTTCCTTCTAATATTTTTATTACAGACTCATAATCATCTTCACTTTTATAATTACGAAAGTCCTCTTCTTTCTCATAAATTGCCATATCATCGTTGTACTGGACATTTGTTGCTAATTCAAACTCCAATGAACTAGATAATAATTCCCTGTATGGCACCATCCCTCTTTTTTTATTTTCAGTTACTTCTTTTTGTTCAGGAATATGTGTATTGAATAAAAATAATTTATCAAGCCAACTCCCTTTTCCATTTGTCCTTTTACACATATGGCTAGGTGTAAGATGATTTAGTACATTACGTTCCTTTTTAGTTTTTACCTGTATGAATCTAACCTTCCGTCCTCCACTCACTGCTATATCATCTAAATACTCAAAAACTACCTTATCCCACCAAGCACTTTTGGAAAATACCATATCCATTATATAATTCGCTGCTACATAGTATTGATACATAAAGCCTCGAATTGCTGTCACTCCACTTAATTCAGGAATTTTCCCTTTCAATAACGTATCAATCAATTGTTGTTTTTCTTCCTCTAAAAGATTCT
Source organism: Bacillus pretiosus (assembly GCF_052947655.1). Lineage (NCBI taxonomy): Bacteria > Bacillati > Bacillota > Bacilli > Caryophanales > Bacillaceae > Bacillus > Bacillus pretiosus. The sequence goes on from NZ_JBRFUV010000002.1 coordinate 275,888, forward strand.
CTTCATTCTCCTCTAAAAAATTCTCTATTCTCTGTTTTAACTTAATCTCTGATATTTCAACTTGAGCTTGTGTCGTCATTCCTTTACCTCCAAAATAACAAATAACTCTTCAATGTTATATAAGAATAATAAAATCAATTTTATATAAAACGATAACTTTATACATTCTCTGCCATTCTCCAAAGTCTATTATAATACGCTTTATACCAATCCGTCGTATCAACATCATATACAATATGAAAACTATTTACTTCAGAAAAAGTATTTTGCACCTCTATCGACTCTTCTCCTTGAATTATGTAAAGAACGACTACCCTGTACTGTTAATTTCTATACATAATTGTAAATGTTAACAGACATATGAAATATATAAAATAACTTTTCCTACAAAAATATAAAAACATAAAAATACATACAAAAAACGACGATCTACAGATCGTCGTCTTTGTATATATCTTGGTATTTCCGGATGCTGGTCCCTCCGTCATTCATATACTTTCTGATTGATAAAATCTTTTTTATGCCATCTTTTCTTTTTCCTTCTCCTTTTATAATTTTGTAACAAATTATTTTAAACAAAATAAAATCTTTTGCTTTTATATTTTTCAATGGATATTTAGAAAAGAAGGGAATTATCACCTCTACAAGGTCTGTCAAGTTCACTACTGTATATTCAACCTTATTTTTTCGAACCGTTACTTTTCCACACTTCAGCTTATTTCGAATAAAAGTTAAAATTCTTTTGTCTGACCGCTTCAGCGCTACAGAAAATGTAAGTCTTATCGAATAACCACAGGTGTATGTTTTACTTTTATCAATTCGAATATTAAAAGACCCCTCTCCTATAAAAGTTAAAGAAAAATTAAAAGTTGTAGTTTCAATTGAAGCTACAACTTTCTCATACTCATAAAAATTCTGTATCCATTCTGTAAGTACATAGGCATATCTATAATTATTTAGTGAGCCGCGATTAATTTCCCTTAATATGATGTGTCCCCCCCTTCCTTACCTCATAATTTTAATCGGGAAATTGAGAAAGAACATGCTTCAAATTAAAGTATCAACTCAGCATTATTATTCTGTAAACATTTAAATATTTCTATCCACTTGTCATCAAAACAAGTTATACTATCTCCGCCTTTAGTTATATTACAACACGATGGTTCGAGTTGGAGGAAGGCACTTTATGTTGTCTTTTTTTTGTGCACAAAGTAATGTAAATTGTATTATATATAGAGGGATTTAAGGGAAGATAGGTGAATATCATAATTAATTTTGAAGCGTTTAACCCAACTATAAACGACCTAGCGATCAAATTGACTATAATACTATTTATACCGTTATTTTTAGCGTTGCTTGTCAAAGTGATACTTATGAAGTTTATGAAAGAATCGATTGCTGGCAGATTAGCAAGTCTATCTTTGTTATTTTTTATGTACTATGTATTTAAATTTGTTACAGAATAGAAAGGCACCTTAGGGTGTCTTTTCTTTATGGAAAAATCCCCACACATTGTGCAGGGACCACGTTTTTCTTACCATTTAATTTTTGTTGGATTTAACTTGGAAATAGTTCCGCGTGCTAATTGTTTTTCGTTGCTGTCAAAGATACCGATATCACCAGAAAAATTTCCCCAATATTCCCCTAAATAGTCTTTTGATGGTGTTTTCAAATCTACATATAATCCCATTGTCCCGAAACTTGCCACCTGACGCGCTGCTGTGTCTCCTACTTGTTGCGCTCGTTCTTTCGTTGTTCCCACTGGGACGATAACAACAATTCGAGTTAGGCTGTCTTTTGCTTCAATATGGACGTCTTGCGCCTGTACAGCAACCTTTATACCATCCTTGCTGTTTGGATTCCTAATTGACTTAACTTGACATCTTTATTACGCGCTCCCTGGCCTTGTGCTGTCTTCGATTCGTCCGCTTTTTCTTGTGCTTGCGCTTCATTTAATCCACTGGCTTTCGCTTGTTCAACTGGCGTTGACTCTGCTTTTGGTTCTTCTTTAACTGTTTCCTTAACTACATTTTCATGCTGTTTTGATTTATCCGTCGATTGTTGCACAGGTACTTCCCTATGTTCTTGCTGCTTTTCTTCCTGAAATGCTTTAACTTTTTCTTTTTGTTCCTCTTTCTTCGCATCTTGCTCTATTTTCGCTTCTTCAGTACCACACGCAGCCAATAATAAACCTGCTGCAAGTGTTAAACCTGCTAATTTAATTGCTTTTATAATAAATACCGCCTTTTCATAATTTTATTCTTTCCTATGTATAAACGACCTCAGCTACAAATATTAACTTTGTACCCCAGCTCTGAATCATTCAAATGATAACATTTTAATATTTAAATTCTTTATATTTAAATATTAAATTTATAATCTAATTTCAATCAAAACAAATTAATTTTTGCATAAAACGTGGGTCATTCTTTTAAATGGATAGTGATATGACGGTACCCCCCTAATCGAAAAGAAACCCTATGTATTTTGATCAATCCTTGTTTCAAATACGTAGGGTTTTTCTTATAATAAAATCGATATTTACAGCATGCTTCAACGACATTATGTGCTTTGTTATTTTGTATCAATTCGAAATCTTCGACAATCGCTAAAGGGTTATAAAACGTAAGATCAGTTTCTTACCTTCTGGTGTGATTGTATAAACGTTCACTTCTCCTTTTTGTTTCACAGTACTCTTACATTGAAATTCTAATTAGACAAGTTAGCTATTAGTTAACTTGTCTAATTAGAAAACGTAATCTACTTTGTCCTTTTTCGTTCTACTAATACCCAGTACAGAGATAAACTGAAAAGAGTAATGAGTGCGAGAATGAATAGGATATTACTATACATGGAAATATCCGCATTGCTTGTAATGTCTAGAATGCTTTTTCGCAGTGAGGAATGATTCATCATAACTGCTGTATAGGCTATTCCGATTGACATAGCGACATTAAGAGTTAAGTTATAAAAACCGATTGCTGTTCCTGTTTTATCTTTCTCAATTGTACAAATGCAAGAATCAAGTAATGGTGCGTACATGAATGCAAATGAACTAGAGAATAGAACCATGGATATCACAAATACCATAACAGAAGTTTTTATAAAGAATCCGCCTAATAGTAAGCTGATTACAATACTAGACATAGCAATTGTAATACATTGCTTGCTTCCTAAAACTTTTGCAATTTTTCCAGAAAGAGCGCCGACAGTAGCTGCTGCTATATAACCTGGCATCAATAATAGTGAAATAGTATCTAGCTTCAAATCATAAATCTTTTCAAGTAAGAAAGGGAATATGAAGATATATGCTAGCTGTACAGAGTAAATTACAAAAGCAACGCCAAGCAGTGAGACAAACTGTTTATTTTTAAAGAAAGATATTCCGATAAACGCTTTTGAGTTCTTACTAATATAAGTAAGGAACATTATGACTACAGCAATAAACAAAAGAAGGTACATCCAATTGAAATCAGTAATATATAGTAGTAGGGATGCTGAAATCGTTGCCACTAAAAATAATCCCACTACATCTACATTACTGTTTTTCGTTTCTTCCTTAGGAAGATATTTCAAAATAAAAGGAAAAGTGAAAAGTGTTACTAAAGAAAGTAAAAATAGAGTTGTCCAATGGAAGTACGTAGAAACATAGCCTCCAGTTAATGCACCGATAAGCTGTGAAAGAGCAAAACTACTCGTACTGAATCCTAAAAATTTCTTTTGTTCATCTGCAGGTAAATGTTTTGTTACAAAGATAACATATAATGTTTCAGCTGATGCTAGACCCGCTGTTTGGATTATCCTAGAGATAACAACTAGTAAAAATGAATGTTGGAAAACATATCCCATGATTGAACCGACACAGATAAAGATAATACCAACACTAAAAAGTTTTCTCATACTAATAGAATCCGCTAAAGCTGCATAAACAACTGCCCCAATTCCAATCACAAGGCCAGCTAATGTTGCTTGCCAGCTAACTGTTTTTGCTGAAATGTGAAAATCCTTTGCCATATCAACAGAAATAATCTTAAATGAATTGTCAATTACCAAACATAGTAGAAATAACAGTAAGATAACAGGTACTGCTTTCCTAGCACTAAATTCCTGAGTTTTTTTCATGCTTACATCCCCACTTATTGTAGACATAACTATATTTCTCTCCTTTTGTTGTACAGGAAAATTTTCTTCCTGAGTTATAATTGTCACGCTTTTAACTACTAATTGATCCTTTCGTAAAAGGTTGGGGTCAGTAATTTTTATACCATTAGTTTCATACCGGGATTCCTTTGTTTACAGTTATCCCCCTATTTCCTTCCCATGATGTTTTAAGAAGAAACATTTTCATAAACATTTAAAAATCCCAACTTTTGATTACGCTTTCATAAAAACTGATGATAATCCTTCAAAATATACAACATCGGATGGTTGTATAAAAGTTTGTATGAATCTAGACGATGAAAGGGATATCTTGCCTGCCTATGATGTTTATGGAGCCAGCCACAAAACGCGAATTTCGTACGCTAAGCTATATTCTACAAAGAAGAATCCGATTTTCTTTATACTAGGAAAATCGGATTTTCCCTAATTAATCTGTTCAATCCATGCTTTATGAAGCCCTATTTTATCTGAGTAAACTTTCTTTTTCTTATAAGAAAAAAATCTTTAAAAATCAATACATCAATTACAAGTAGGCTTATACCGACTAATTTGTCCATTTGAAGAGGTGCTTTTTCGACAATACCTCAAATCTAAACTACGAATATTTAAATTGATTATCATTCCAGTTTACTAAGCTCCTTGCTTATCTTTTTCAATTCTTTTTTTGTAAGGTAGAAGATTCTTAAAGATAACGACTCCTAGTACCAACATGCCTATACCAATTAGTTTGTTTATTTGAAAAGGCACTTTCTCTATTCCAAACAATCCAAATGTATCTATACACAACGCAAGTACTAACTGAGTTATAAGACTGATTAATACTGTATAAGACGGTCCTAACAATTTAATAGCACTCATAATAAAAATAACCAAGCCTATACCATATAAACCGCTTAAATAATATATATAATTTGTCGTGTGATAGTTTATGAACAAAGTTTTTTCCGTAATAAAATAAGCTATTAAGGAACTAATCAATCCAAAACCAAGAACACAGGAGGTCGTTAGCCAATGCCCTACTCTCTCGTTAATTTTGACATTAAAGACTGATTGCAAACTGATTAATGCTCCTGCTAAGATAGCAAAAATTAACCCCATATATTTCCCCTCCTTTTTTCTTATTCATAAATATTATTTTTAGCAATTTCTTTCATTTTAGAAACATCTTTAATTAAAATAGTTCCTTTTTTCTTTTCAATCAGTTGTTCCTTGTAAAACTTTTGTAAAATCCGAATAACATGCCTATAACTTACTCCTATAAAATCTGCTATGCTTGATACCGATGTAGAATCTATATCTTCTCTATATATGTTTCCAGTACTATCCGTTGATATAGACAACAAATAACTTGCTACACGTACTTCTACAGGATAAAGTAAATTGAGTGCCGTGAAATCAGTTGCTATTTTTAAGGTATTCGCCATGTTTTGAAATAAAAAATTCATAAGTGCAATGTCATGTTTTAATTCATTTTTTATCACTTCAAATGGTACAGAGATCGTTTCCACATCAGAACATGCTTCAACTACATTATGAGATGTACTATTTTGAATGAGTTCAATATCACCGACAATTGCTAAAGGATTAATGAATCGCAAGATAAGCTTCTTACCGTCCGGTGTAATGGTATAAACTTTCACTTTCCCCTTAACCACAAAAAATAAACGATCCATTTTTTCGTCTTTATTACAAATAAGTTCCCCTTTTTTGACATGATTCAACTGAAAGTACCTTATATTTATTTTTTTTAAAGTCTCAAAGATATTGTGGATTTTTAAATAATGAATAATTAATTCTGATCTGCTATCATCTATCATTTTCACCAACCCTTTCAAGCCTAAATATTAAACACAACAATACCTAAAATCATAATGATAGTCCCAATTACATGATGACTCATTATTTTAATTTTTTTTATCCCAAACAAGCCATTAATTTCAATAAAAGTAGCCGTTAAAAGCTGGGCAATCATGAGGGTTCCGACTGTTAATGTAATCCCCATAGAATAAATAGCAAAAGTCTCAGCAAAAATAATAATTACTCCAAATGTACCTGAGGATAAATATATTTTTTTTACGTTTTTTAAATCATTTAACGAACTTTCTTTCTTTATAAAAAATAAAGATATTGCAATTAGAAAACCAATTAAATGTGTAATAATACTTGTTGACCAAATTCCAATATCTGAACTGAGTCGGGCATTAAAAGTACCTTGAAGTGTAATTAATGCACCGCCCATAATTGCAAAGAGTATACCTTTCAAAAAAATCACCTCCATTGTTCTGTCCACAGTGTAATTAAAAACTAAAATGATTTTACGCGAAAGGACAATTGTCCTTTTGTAAACTTTTAACTAATACTTAAATAACAATATTCTAAAAAATAAAAACTTCAATGAAGTAATTACCTTTATCTAAGACATGAGATTTAACTAATGAATCAAAGATATTATGGATTTTCAAATAATGAGTAATTAATTCTGATCTGCTATCATCTATCATTTTCACCAATCCTTTCAAGCTTACATATTAAACACAACAATACCTAAAATCATAATGATAGTCCCAATTACATGATGACTCATTATTTTAATTTTCTGTATCCCAAACAAGCCATTAATTTCAATAAAAGTAGCTGTTAAAAGTTGGGCAATCATGAGGGTACCGGCTGTTAATGTAATCCCCATTGAATAAATAGCAAGAGTCTCAGCAAAAATAATAATTACTCCAAATGTACCTGAAGATAAATATACCTTTTTCACGTTTTTTAAATCATTTAACGAACCTTCTTTCTTTATAAAAAATAAGGATATTGCAATTAGAAAACCGATTAAATGTGTAATAATACTTCTTGACAAAATTCCAATATCTGAACTGAGTCGGGCATTAAATGTACCTTGAAGTATAATTAATGCACCACCCATAATTGCAAAGAGTATACCTTTCAAAGAATCACCTCCATTGTTCTGTCCACAGAGTAATTAAAAACTAAAATGATGTTACGCAAAAGGACAATTGTCCTTTTGTAAACTTTTAACTAATGGTTAAATAACAATATTGTACAAAAATAAAAACTACAATGAAGTAATTACCTTTATCTAAGACATAAGATTTAACTTATGTATAAATAGACTATATGAATATAAATTAGAGAGGGCTGTTAAAATGAACAATCAGAATAGTGATTTACAAAATATTATTTCTTTTGTCAAAGAACTGGAGCATCTAAAAAATACGCTTCGAACTGCTTGGACAAAAGATAAAAGACAAGAGAGTGTTGCAGAACATTCATGGCGACTAGCTATTTTCTCTTTGGTACTAGAAAATCATTTCTTAAATATGGATTTTAATAAAGTCATTCGCATGTGCCTGATACATGATCTGGGTGAGGCGTACGAGGGAGATACACCCGCTATACTAAACATAAACAAACAAGAAAAACTCCAACAAGAAAGTCAATCTATTTCAAAATTAACTACTTCCCTTTCGGAAAAAACACGTAACAAAATATTTGAACTGTGGGAGGAATACAATAAAGGGGAAACTGAAGAAGCAAAGTTAGTAAAAGCATTAGATAAAATGGAGACAATTATTCAGCATAACCAGGGTTATACTCCCTTAGATTTTAACCATGATTTTAATGTTACATATGGTAAAGAATTTTCATTACATAATCCGATTATCAAAATACTTCGAAATTATATAGAAAATGAAACTAAAAATAAAATAAAACAACGAGATTTAACATAATTAAATCAATTTATAACCCGTGAGGTTGTGTTGCAAAGTTTCTTAAATCTAGTTACAGAATTATTGATTAAGGGAATATTGTTATTGTAAGAGGAGTCACTTCAGAACTTGATTTGGGACTTTGAATCATGAAAAAGTTCATACTCCCCAAAAATTGAAGATACCATTGAATATAGAATGGAATACGAGAGGCAAGGTTTTGTTTAAAACTAATTTGAATTCTTTATTATTGGCTTAATCACAAGGTTCTTGCTGTAGACCGCAAAGTAGCTATTCGTATATCTTAAATTGAAACCAACCTTGGCTCTTTTATTGTTTATTTCCCCTAAACTAAAAGTGGAGATAGCGAATTTATACAAAGGGAGATACAAGAGTGAAGATGATTTTCTGCGACCTATTTTCATACGTATCTCGGCTGTCTTAGGACAAATTCGTTAGCTATCATAAGTAATGATTAACCAAGATGCCCCATCACTCTCAAGTTAAAATTTTATAGTACCTCCAGAACGAAATTTTTTCGTTTTGGGGGCATTTTCCTTTCTTAGCTTGATGGCGATGTGGTGCTCCCCCTAAATACATGTAATCTTGTGTGAGCCTATAACTTTAGATATAACTGGAATTTTATTTAAATTCATTTCTGCAAAATAACATGTAAAAAACTAAAAAAGCAAAAAGAACACTTTTTTAGTTTTTCTAGCTTCTCAGTACAAATTTGAAAAAAGATTTCAAGCTATTTAGCTTATATAACGTATAAGGCAGCTATTGGCTAATCAAGTGTACATATTTGCTTATGACGCAATAGATGTTTAACCAAGAAGAAAAGCATTAGAGGAAACAAGAAATTGAATAATAAGATATCTTGCAATATATTTCTCTTTGTAAAAAGATAAGATCCTACTCTCCGATCTTATCTTTTTTATTTGTAAATTTGCAATAGGGCTACCGCCATATACCCCTTTTCATGATTAATTGGTTTTACTTTTAATACTCTCAGTTGCTTTTTTAAATAGTTTCATTGCCTGTTCTGCTTTGTTTTCTGCCTGTTCCAACTTATTATCATTTTGTTCTTCTAATGCCTCTGAGAGTAATTGCAGAGCATTCCAGTAATTATCCATTGCTTGCTTTATCTTTTTTTGTTCAACTTCTAACCCTTTAGGTGCCTCAAGGTATTTGATGTCTCTTACGTGTATTTTTGCCATATCCAAACTCAATTGGATTTCACTTTTCTTTGACTCATAATCCTTTATATCTGAATGCCCTATATCTTGTATCAGTCTCATAACTTCATCCATCTTATTTGTATTTTCTACGATGGCTGCTTTGTATTTATCAACTTCTAAACCACTAACTTTGTCGTTTAAATCTTCCTCACGATGACCCTCTTTCGCATGTTTCTGGTTCTCTTCCTTTACCTTTTGCTCTACATCAGGGTATTTCTCGTTTATCCCATTAAATACTGTCTCCCATTTAGAAACACCATCATCTATCCCCAACATACCGTTTTGTATGCTTTCTTTTGCTTTATTCTTATCATATTCACCATCATACTTACGGGCATCATACTGTCTAACTGCATCTTCTACTTTTATTAGGTGTTTTCTAATCTCTTCTACCCCTTCTTGTATTAAAAATTGGTAGTCTTGATACTTTTTAGGTGGTTTGATTTTTTCAAAACGGTTTATGTCCAAACTAATGTGACTAATTAAGGAATCTATCTCACCTATGTAGACACCCTCTTCTGTAAATAATTCATCAGTTTTCTTTTCTAATTTCTTTAAATGATACTGGAATTCTAAGTGTAGTTCAGTCAAACGATAAGGATAATCTTCTTCTGATACCTTTACCTTGTTTTCACCTTCTGTGTCTGATACATTTGATTTACTTTCTTTACTACTTGATTCGTCTTCCTTACTTCCCTTTTCATACTTAATTCTAGACAATGCGTTTCTTAGTTGATTTTCAATCTGTTCATCACTATAGTGCAATTTCTTTAGGTCAGATACCATTTTATCTGCATCATAATACTTATCTACTTTTCTATACTCTGACTGTGTAAGTCCATATGTATTTAATGTGCAACCTACTAGCATGAAACTAACACTTAATCCTGCTATTGCGATACCCTTAAATGATTTATTAATATTCATTTTAAACTTATCCCCTTTTTCTTTTAGTAATTCTTTTCTTCAACAATAGACAGATTTTCATGAGTTTTTGCATTGTCTGCTGCGTCAGTTTAGTTTTCCTAACTTATTGTTTCAGTCTTAATTTGAATTTCTTCCTTATAATTACAAAAAGGATATACCTAAACATATAACTGCTAGTAAAATATATCCTTATATTATTTTATAATGATAATAATTAATGAGTCAAAGTGATTTGCGAAAACTATCAACTCAGATACCTACTTTTATAGAAATACAGTAGGCTTTTTTACATTAAAAAACTCACCATCCAACAGAAATGACGAGATCCTTATATATTATTTAATATCTTGTTTTCTCTAATGCTTTTCTTCTTAATTAACAAATAACTGCACTATACGTTATATAAGCTAAAATATCTGAAAGGTTTACTCTGATAAAAGCCAAATGACTACAAATATTCCTGTAACTGCCGCACCTCCGAAAAATCCTACCAATATTTTCCCATGAGTACCATTAACAACTTCTTTTAAATCTGCTTTTGCCTTTTTCTTGTCTTCTCCTGTTGAAAAGAGATAACTAATAAAATGTACGACTAGTGAAACTAATGCCGCGATTATTTCTATCATTACTTATGTACCTCCCTAATATATATGTACCTTTAATTAACCAATAATTTCCTTATACATTATATCAGCTAGGGTACACGGAAGTATAATAAATTATTTATATAACATATTTTATTAATCGATATCGTATTATGATGGTTCATATCAAAAAAGACATCTAATAATTCCTTAACGTACGAAATTCGCGTTATGTTGGCGGGACCCCACATCCATCAACTTAAGGAATATTTTGAAGTATCCCTAAAACAAAAATTTTATATCACTACAACAGTCATTTATGAGAATTTAGATCATTTTATTTATTGCTATGCTGTTTTCTTGTGACACAGAGTACAATTATAGACAACATCTAAAATATTAAAGACTTTCTTTTTTTCATAACAGTGGAACTTTCGCCGTTTTTCTGTAGGAGGATAAACAGGCGAAGCAGGATTACTTGAGTTGAAAGCTCTTGATACAATCCGATATAAGCTTCGTAAATTTCGTGGGTTTGTCCTGGTTATAGCTGGAATGAATTTGACAATTGTTACAGAAAAAAGAACTGACATTCTTACAAATCTGGAAAATTGATAATGGCTGTTTATGAAACTTTCAATATTTATAATTAAAGTTGGTGCTACTTCTTTATTGCATTAGATAGCAATGTAATTTATAATACGTTTAAATGATTAAATTCTTAAACGGAAGGTAATGTTAGCGAAATGAACTGTAATGATAAAGTAATGCATATTTTAGAAAATTTAAGACCATGTTTCCAAGGGTTGGGAGATCCAACTCGTCAGCAAATTGTATCGCTTTTAATTGATAAAGATAGCTTGAATGTGACGCAAATTGCGGAGCATATTCCCATGTCAAGACCTACTGTATCTCATCATTTGAAAATATTGAAACAATCAGGGTTACTTCGAGTTCAGAAAAAAGGCACTGAAATGTATTATTGTCTTGAATTTAATGAAACAATAAATCTTTTAAAAGAACTTGTTTCTTTAGTTGAAGATGAATGTAAGAATTAGGTACTCATTTATAGTTTAGGGACACCTTTTGTCCCTTTTTTTAGCGACATTATGTTAATAGGTTTAAGTTTTTAATTATTTAAACTTATGATCTCACACTAATTAAAATGGAGGTTTCAGATGAATAAGAAAACAGTATTAATTGTTGGTGGGTATGGTGTTGTTGGTAGTCAAATTGCTCAAATTTTACATGATCGACATCCTGATTTGGAAATTAGATTAGGAGGAAGAACTTTAGGGAAAGCGTTACCTTTTGAATCAGATAGAGTAAAAATAGTCACTGTAGACAACACAATAGATGATCCTTTAAGAAATTTGGATGATAATTTCACATTAGTTGTTAATGCGGTTAATGACCCGCAAGATAGACTACTTCTATCTGCAGTTCAAAAAAAAATTCCATTGGTTGACATTACTCGTTGGACTGAACGTTTTAAGAGTTCTATTGATCGATTAAAAAATGTTGAGGTCCAATCCCCTGTTGTATTAGCTTCAGGGTGGATGGGAGGGACAGCAGCCCTTTTTGCTAAAATGTATTCAAAAGATCTTCAAGAGGTTACGGTTGATATCAACGCACTATATTCTCTTCAAGACAAAGCAGGACCAAATTCAACAGCATATATGGACCGGTTAACGATTCCATTTGAAGTCAAAGCTCCAGAGGGAATGCGACAGGCTTATCCAATGACTGACCCAATCAAAGTCCGCTTTCCCAACGGTTATATAACCAAATGTTATCGTTTGGATACTCCTGATCACGTAACCCTGCCGGAATCAATTCATGCTGTTTCGGCTAACTTTCGGATTGCTTTTGATAGTAAAATATCTACATATGGACTGGTTTCTCTGGTGAATACAGGAATTTGGAAACTGATTAGTGGAGAAAAATTTAATGACTTACGAAAAAATATTCTTTATAAACCCGGAAGTGGAAGTGCACATAACATAGTTATTCACCTTAAAGGTTATGATGCTACTGGTGTATTGCATAGACGATGTGTGAACATATCCGATCCGTTAGGACAGACACATCTTACGGCTTTAGGAGCGGCTGTCCAAGCAGAGAAAATTTTACAAACATCTGATATTGTGGTTCGGGATTCTGAAATTTACTTTCCGGAAAATCTATTAGATTTGGGTGTGAATGCATCTGTAATTATAGATTTTTATAGAGAATATGGGGTCACTATTACGAAAGAAAATATATAAAAAGTACCGTTCTATACTTGGTAGTACACATATGGCTATCCAGATAAGAAATACAAATATCTCCAAAACGAGAGAATGTACATCTTCATGTGAAAATGTACATTCTCTCGTTTTGCGGTGTTATAAAATTCTTAAGTTGATGGATGTGGGTTACCATACATGCCCATCAACTTAAGAGTTTTACTACCCCCAAGTGTCAAAAAACGTTATTCTTTCTAAAAAACTAGCTAGAAAGGGTGACATTTTTTTTGAATCTTTCGATTCAAGATGAATTACAACTATTTTCTGAAGAATTGTATCGTCATTTAACCCCTTCTCTTTTGGAAGAACTCGCAAAAGAATTAGGTTTTGTAAAAAGAAAACGAAAGTTTTCAGGAAATGAATTAGCTACCATATGTATCTGGGTAAGTCAACGTACAGCGAGTGATTCTCTCGTTCGACTATGCAGTCAATTACACGCAGCCACGGGCACTCTTATGAGTCCAGAAGGACTCAATAAACGCTTTGATAAAAAAGCGGTTGAATTTTTGAAATATATTTTTTCTGCATTATGGAAAAGTAAACTTTGTAAAACATCGGCCATTTCAAGTGCGGCACTCACGTGTTTTCAACGCATTCGCATTTTAGATGCAACGATTTTCCAGGTACCGAAACATTTAGCTCATGTATACCCTGGGTCAGGAGGTTGTGCACAAACAGCGGGTATCAAGATTCAATTAGAATATGATTTACACAGCGGACAATTTTTAAACTTCCAGATAGGACCTGGAAAAACAATGATAAAACATTTGGTACAGATTGCTTAGATACCTTACAACCAGGTGATCTGTGTATTCATGATTTAGGTTATTTTTCATTGGAAGACTTAGATCAAATGGATCAACGTGGCGTGTGTTATATATCAAGGCTTAAGTTAAACCATACCGTCTATACGAAAAATCCGCTTCCGGAATACTTTCGTAATGGGACAATAAAAAAACAATCACAGTATATCCAAGTTGATTTAGAGAACATTATGTACACGTTAAAATCAGGGCAAACGTATGAAATAAAAGAGGCCTATATTGGCAAGAGCCAAAAACTATTTACAAGAGTAATTATCTACCCGATTAACAGAGGAACAAATACTAGAGCGTAGAAAAAAACAAAGCTATACCAAAAGTAAAAAGGGGATTACGTTTTCAGAAAAGAGTAAACGATTAACGGGTATCAACATATATATTACGAATACGCCTTGGGAGATGGTTCCGATGGAACAAATTCATGATTTTTACTCCCTTCGTTGGCAGATCGAAATCATATTTAAAACGTGGAAATCGCTATTTCAAATCCATCACTGGCAAACTATCAAACAAGAAAGATTAGAATGCCATGTGTATGGAAAGCTCATTGCCATTTTTATCTGTTCTTCTACGATGTTTAAGATGCGCCAACTTTTGTTGCAAAATCACAAAAGAGAACTAAGTGAATATAAAGCAATTGGGATGATTCAAGATCATCTCTCCCTGTTATATCAAGCGATACAGAGAAACACCCATATAATAGCAAAGGTTTTTATCCGTCTGTTTACCCTACTAAAGAAAAATGGCCGGAAATCTCATCGATATGAGAAGAAAACTCTCTTTGATATTATGGGTGTTATCTATGAGTATAGTGGATATAGAAAACAAAAGAAAGTTGCATAAGTGAAAAAATGAAACCCGTTAGGGTTTATTTCGTATGCTTATTTTTAAGAGGATTATACTGTTTAAAAATTTATTCATTTCAAATAATGAAAAACCGTGGAGTTTCTATCCTTAAGTTGATAGGCATGGGGTACTGCCAGCATTTCGCTAAGAAAAAAATGAGCCGTCCATATGGACAGCTCATTTACATAATTTTCGTTATTGGGATCTATTGCAAGCTACTTATATTTTGAGTAGGGTTAATCTTTATTTTTTTCTAATAATCGAATAACCTTATATAAATTTTACTCAACTGAATTTTACTTTTTGCGATTGCTAGAATATCGAATTATACGTATAATCCCCCCAAGCAGTGCACCGATGATCATTAATATAATAGCAACTCCAATGTAATAAATAGAGTTTTCTAAAGGCATTATACAGGACCTCCTTTTCCCTATTTTACCATTTATAAGAAGTGATTTGTTGTTTGATTTTGGTTGTATACTCTATACATGTCAGGTTAGTATAACATCTCATTATCGGTACCAAGAGCAAAGAGTCCCCCCTACGCTCAGAAAGAAACCTCCTTTTTCTTTTAGTTATTTTCGTATCCCGAATGTAACCGCAAGAGATTTATGTATCCAAGTTTTGGTGTACTTTATATTATATTTGCATAATTACATAATTATCCTTTATATAACGATATTTAAATTTATATTTTTAACCTGTAAAATACAGGATATTAAATAAACACCTAAGGGGTTGTTAATATGAAAAAATTTATGAGCATGTTAGCTATGTGTTTTGCACTTACACTAGCATTTTTACCAACTATTTCAAAGGCGGATTCTTCTCCACTACGAAGTGTTAGCATTAGTGCTGTAGGCGATAATAACAAAATGTATAGTGCAAGTTCTTACTTAACTATTCCTGTTCTTAAAGGCGATTACCTTTATGTGAAAGTTAGTGAAGTAGGTACACCGGATTCATATTCTGAGGCTTTAACTGTTAATGGTGTTAGATATGCAGGAAGTTCTTTAGACGAAGTCAGTTCTTATACTGGTCCATTCGGATCTGAAAAAACATTTAGATTACGTATTAAGGATTCTTACATCTTCTCAAACACAACAAATTCAACAAACACTATAGCTTTTGAAGCTAGAGTCCCTTTCTCAATGCAAGTATTATCTAAAAGTATATCGGTTCATGTAGAATAATTTATAACATTTTTATTTAATAGAAACATAATTTGAACTTACCATTATAGAAGAAGGGGTACCATAAAAATGGTGAACTTAATATTGTTCAAAGTTACTTATACTTATCTCCCAATTAATTGTACAATCTACCCTTTTCATCTACTAAGTTTTTTTACTAAAGAATAGAAACTAAAAAAGAAATAGAAATAAACCTTTTTTATTATTTTGTTCATCTTTTTTTTCGTTTTAGGGGAGATATTGTTTTTTGGCTTGATAACAATGTGGAGGTATCCTAGGTTTAAAAATCCCTGTAGTTACTGCATACTAGCAACACCCTTTTTGAAATTTAGGTTACTGTGATGTATAATTACCAAAAAAATCTAAGGAGTTATATATATGGCTAATATAAAAATAATAGCTGAGGTTCTGAGTATAGGGTTACAAATTGGTTTATTTTCAAAAACTGAAGTAATTAATTGGGCTGATCATACAATTGAAACATTAGATAACCCTTCTATTGAAATTATAGAAATTTCTCTATCTAGTAATGATAAGTTGGTTGACATCGTACCTAAATTAAAAAACGTAAAAGGAACGTATGATAAAAATTTACCCGTAAAAATTATACTGGGACTGTTATGGGATAAATTTATTCTAAATGAAGAAAATGTATTGAAGATAAAACCATTTATATCTAATTTGATACATAATAATTGCTGTGAGGGATTTAGTTATGTAGATGAACAGCTATATAATTTTAATGAGGAAATTAATTTAGCCGCAGATAATATATATGGGAATCTAGAAGATATTAGTCAAGACTTAAAAAGCTTTTTATCTCCTTATAAAGACTTTAGTAAATACTTTAGTTTTTGGGAAACTTGAAAAATATTAAATGGATGGAAATAGTTCCTTTAGAGATAGATTCTCATAAAATGGTAGTTTTATGAGTACAGGATTTCCAGAAAGATAGAGGTGAGTTTACATGAAAGATAAATACACACAATATGAAGAATTAGGTTGTTTTTTAGCAGGAACTTTCCATCAAGATATTGAATCACTCCAATTTGCCATAAACGAATTTATCACTGAAGTTACTACTATATGTTTAGAGAATACTATTGAAGACATTACAGCATTCCTACAAAGTGGTTTATCCGTTCATGAAAAAGAAGAATTCATCATATATAATACCGAAATTTATTTTCCTGCTTTAAACCTTACTCCTATAGAATGGCTAGAACAAATAATTGAACTCTTAAAAAGAGCATTAAAAAATAAATAGTAAGACCGATTTTCAACCGCCCTTTACAGGTTATTTTTTACTTTTTCTACTTCACATATACAAAAGGTTCATTTGTCGTAACATAATATATCCCCCTCCTTTTCATTCATGATTTTTTACTTCTTTTCTCTCCCTTGCCAATGAATATAGTATATAATTCAGCACCTCCCAAAACTATTTTTCTTCCACATTACGAGAAAAATCCCCTCAAGGTATCTCAAAGGCAGGACAATTATTTAATATTCCTATACTCTCCAACATACAACAAAATACATCGTAAAATATATCTTAAGATGTATTTTAAAAGGGAAATCGGCATCAGTTTTCTAACCCATATATTTATGAGGAGCTTTACCCATAAGTTGGTCTTGTGTTAATTATTAACCTATAAGCCGGCCATTATTTTATGCGAAATTTTATACATATGGAGTAAAGGAAATAAAGATAATGATTGCTTTTAACCACTGATATAATGGAATGAATAAGAAACTGCATACGTAAGTGAATAGGATGTTTCACGAATATTAATTAGTCGGGGATTGTTGATAAGGAGAACTTCTGATAATGAGACGTTACGTTAACCGAACATGTATAGGATATACACTGTTCCTTATTCAACCAAATGGCATTTTAGTTCAAGAATGACAGTAGAAGGTTTCAAGTAAGTTAATAGAGAAAATTGTTGGTATGAGATTTTAGAAAGGAGAATTTAATAAATGGTTAAAATTAAAGACTCATGGTTTACAGTAAATCAAATAGATAATACAACTTTCGCTATTAGTGAGTATGGACATTGGGAACAAGTTCACTCTTATTTATTAATCGGTGAGGAGAGAGCTGCATTAATTGATACGGGTCTTGGGATTGATAACATAAAAAGGATTACAGACCAGCTTACAAATTTACCGATTATTATTTTAACAACACACGTCCATTGGGATCATATTGGAAGTCATGGTGAATTTAAGAATATTTATGTACATAAGGATGAAGAAGACTGGCTAGTCAATGGTATTAAGAAACTTTCTATCGAACAAATCAGAAAAGATGTAAGTCGTGATATTACAATTCCTACACCAAAAACGTTTAATCCAGACACCTATAAACCCTTTCAGGGTAATCCTACAGGTTTGTTAAATGACGGTGATGAAATAGAGATAGGCAATAGAAAATTGACTATCTACCATACTCCAGGACATTCTCCGGGACATATTTCAATTTTAGATAATAGTAAAGGTTATTTATTTACAGGTGATTTGCTTTATGATGGGACTCCAGTGTATGCTTTTTTCCCTACGACCAACCCTGTGGATTTAACGCAATCGTTAAAGAAAATATCCAAAATCCCCAATGTTACGAAGATTTATGGAGGACATAATACAATAGGTCTTGATGCAAGCCTTTTAAAAGAAGTGAGAAATGCAGTTGAGGAACTTAAAGAAAAAGATCAAGTAAGATTCGGAACTGGAATTCATAAATTCAAAGGATTTAGTTTGCAATTTTAATTATGTTTATTAAACTAATTGGGGCTTTAATTGAGCAAGAAACTAAAAACTTTTAACTTTCTCTTTTGAATTTCACGTCAACTAGTACCTCTTACGAGGGTCTAGTTATTATTTTTGTTGTATACATATTAGAAGCATAAGTTGGCCAAGTTGATCAAAACAGCCATCTTATGCTTCTTGTTACAGTTTTGAACATAGAGTATACAAATTATTACACTTACTTTTCTTCACCGCTTGCTTGCATGGAATTAAAAGTCCAATTTAATTTCAATGCATCTCCCTGAAATACATTTTGGTCTTCACCGCTATTTACAAATGTGAACATTACATAAAATGTATCATCATCACCAGGAGCAAGTCCATTTCCTTCTCGATCTACAATACCTTTCTTTACAAGGTCAGGAATACTTCCATTTTGGGTAGCTACCTTTAATTCAGATAATGTAGTAGACCATACTGGAACTTCATTTTTATCCAAATTCCACAAGAAATCCACACGGATATGATCACCAAAATCAGCATTTCCATTATCCCCTTTCGCATCGATTACACTGTAATCTGTCAGGAGTTTCACATCTCCTATTGCTAAGGTTCCTTTGTTAACTAATTGAAAACCGCGCTCCATTTCATCACCTGGTTTCAGATTGTCGACATTAATAACAACTTCAGGATTTACACTCAAATCTAAAGTACCCGCTGCAAACGTGTTTTGTGATACTTCCTTATCACTGAAATACGCGTATGTTCCCCCGCCAATTAAAGATAAGCCTAGCGCTGCAGTTATGACACCCATACCAAGTTTTTTCTTCATACCCATTTCACAAGTCCCCCTATTTTTAAAGTTCAAACTACAAACCTTATTTCCATCCCACAAACAATAATCATTAAGCAATTACCTTGTCCCATAACGAAAGCGAACTTAGTTTAAACAAATTACTTCATGTACCCAAACGACTATAACTTTTAAAATGACCGGTAATATTACCGTGAATCATTACCGGTCATTTGTTAGCCAATCTCATTTCATTTACTATTCATTGTCCGATTACTTTATTTACTCTATAAGTTTGTCCACTTATTTTTTGGGTTCTAAGCCGATAGATCGTAAGATTTTATCTAACGTCACTGGCCCTACATTTTCTTTCGGTTTCTGATTTTCTTTGGCATCTGGACCCTTTTTCAAGAAGTTTTTCTCAATAAAACGAATATCTGTTTCATCTACAACACCATCTTGATTTATATCTCCATCTTTTACAGATACTTTTCCTTTTCCATATGACAGAGCTGCTATTCTAGCATCTTGAATATCCACCATTTTATCGCCGTTTACATCACCTGCAAGGTTATCATCCATGTCAGCTCTAAAGTTTTGTCCCACTAATTCTCCATCCTGCATTTTCCCTATTTTTGTTGTTAATTTACTATTTAAATGACCTGGCATTTCTACGAAAATATCATATTCTTTATCGCTCACTGGGACACTATGAATTTCAAATTGCCCGTTATCATTAATCGTTCCTGTATATTTCTTTCCGTCCTTGCCAACTGCATACACTTTTGCTCCTAGTTTTGTATAGTCTTTCTTACCTAAATACCCCTCTTCATTCAAGAAAGCTTCCGGACCAATATAACCTGTAAC
This sequence comes from Bacillus pretiosus, assembly GCF_052947655.1. Taxonomy (NCBI): domain Bacteria; kingdom Bacillati; phylum Bacillota; class Bacilli; order Caryophanales; family Bacillaceae; genus Bacillus; species Bacillus pretiosus. The sequence continues at coordinate 296,088 of NZ_JBRFUV010000002.1, forward strand.
CGTTGAATGTTTCGAAACAATAGCAAAAGATTTATCTTTAAACACAGGAATCTCATTGCCTTCTGTTGCACCAACTTTTGTATAAGAGAACTTATCTACTCCAAATGCAGTTAACTCATTAAAGTATTCATCGCTCGTCATCTCGAATGTAACATCTAAAAATGGTGTATCTCCATCTAATCCTTTAAATTCTTTTCCTTCCAATGACGCGCCAACTTTCACCTTGTTTTCCCAAGCTCCTTCTTCACTTACCTTCGGATCTTCTAATTTAAGGTTCAGTCCATGTTGTTTTACATATTCCGTAAGTGCTGGATTTGGTTTCACATCTGTAAATTTAAAGAGCTGCTTGTAATAAGGAATTTCAAATGTACCTGACATAAGCTGTTTTACATTATTGAGATTCAAAGTTAACCTAATTTTTTCACCTAATTTTATTTTATCTTTGTCATAACTTGGAACAGCGTATTCTGTCCCTTCTTTTACAAAGACATAATCTTTATATCCAGTTGCCATATTCCCTGCAGTGGCAAGGTCATATCCAAATAATTTTAAATTTAATGGCTCATTTATTTCCTCTGGAAGTACTCCAAATTTAAAATCACCATTTGCTTGAATTGTATTCAACCAACCTGATGGGAAGGCTGAGTTTTGATAATATACGATTTGATTCGCTTTTTGATCATACTGCAGGCCTTTTTCCTTTAATGCATCTACTGTAGAATCATAAATATTACCATGCACCCATAATGCACGTTGACCGTCTTCTTCTTTAAACATGGAATCATTGACTTCGTGTATACCAGGTTCTACATCCTTAAATTTCATTTCAGGTATTACATTATCAATGATTATGCTATCGCCTTTTGTATACGATTTTCCTTCTTTATCATATCCAACGAAGTTCAATTCGTAATCTCCATCAGACAACATAACAGGTTTATCTCCAATTGGATGAGCTGGATCTCCTGTGAATGGAAGTACATACCCTCCCATACCAGAAAACATCATATACTCAACATTTGGTGTTAGACTACTTGCATTAAGTGTACCAACGACTCCTAGTGCCTTCCCTGTCTTTCGGTCCTTCACAACTGCATCAATGGTTTCAAGGGGACTATTTAATTTAAATGTCAACGGCGAACTTGGTCTTTCCATAAATGGATGGAATTTAGAAGCATCTGTTGCCATTGCATCTCTTAGTAAATCCACAGACGCAATCCCTTTTTCTGTGAATTTAACTGCAAATGGTACTTGATATACTTCTTTTTCATTGTTTTTATTTGAAATATGAATATAGCCCTCATATCTGCCAAATTCAGCGTTTTCCGGAATTATAATTTCAGGACTAATTTCCCCTGATGTACCAGGAGCTACTTTAATAGAATCTGGTACGTTTAGCTTCACACCATTCTTCGCTGCATCTTGCACACCTACACTTGTAGGTGAAAACTCTACTTCTAATTTAAATTCTTTCCCATCTGTTTTACTGCTGTTCTTAATTAACACTTTTCGGCTATCTTTAATAGGCCCAGTTTCAATTTGATTTTTATACCCAAATGCAATAGAACCTGTTTTTTCTTCAATTTCTACTTCTTCATCATCTACAACGTTTGATGTTTTATCGATAACCTCGATAGATGTATCTGCATGAACTGCACGATATGCATCAATTCTTCCTGATCCCACCTCAAATACAGAACGCTCTTCTTTTAAGTCAACTGCGGTATTCATAAGTGCTTCTTTTACTTCAAATGGACTATAATTTGGATGTTCTTGTAAAATGAGTGCCGCTACCCCCGCAGTATGAGGAGTTGCCATAGATGTACCTGACATACGTCCATACGCTACCGGATAATTTTCTCCATCCTTTGGATCATTAATATATTCCGGAACGGTTGAGAAGATAGACACACCTGGTGCTACAATATCTGGCTTAATATCATCTGTTTTAGTTGCAGGACCACGGGAGCTGAAATCAGCTAAGTGATCTCCCTCTGTTTTTATATTACTAAGTTCCCCAAACGCTAACGACACATCTCCTTGTACAGCTTTTGCTTTTAATTTCTCACCATCTCCTTTTGTTAAGCGGAACGATGGAATAGATGAAGTACTTTCTCCAAGATAACTTGTAATTTCCCCATCTACATTGTTATATACAATTACTGCCTTTGCGCCTGCTTCCTTAGCATTTTTAATTTTTTCATCAAATGTAATCTCACCGCGTTGGATAAGAGCTAACTTCCCTTTTACATCTTTCCCTGTAAAATCACCTGATTTCCCAAGCCCTGCATATACAACCGATAAGGATTGTCCTTTCAAATCTTCAATCTTATCAGTAAAACTTTTTCCAAGTAGCATCATCTTATCTACATGTACATCACCTGCATCGGCGGAAAACGTTGGAATAGTCATTGCAGCGTCACTGGCTCCAACTGTAATGGGAAGTGCTGCTGCACTAGGAGATCCAATGGTACCTTCTTCCGGACCACTATTACCAGCTGCTACTACTGTAACAACACCAGCTAACATCGCATTGTTCACTGCGACAGAAGTAGGATATAAAGGATCATTAATAGACGCTCCTAGTGATAAATTAATAACATCCATATCGTCTTTCACTGCTTTATCAATCGCAGCAAGAATACCACTTGTTTGTCCACTTCCATATGGACCTAATACGCGATATGAATATAAATCTACATCTGGGGCAATGCCCTTAACCGCATAATCTACATTATTTTTTTTGTCTGCAGCAATTGTCCCAGCTACATGCGTACCATGGGATGTATAATATGCACTTCCCTCATAAATCTCAGGATATCCCCCAGAATTTTGCCAATCCTTATACGTTGTCTCCATTGGATCAGCATCATTATTAACAAAGTCCCATCCTTTTATGGAGTTCGGATCTATTTTGCTTGAATCCTCACCTTGTTTTGCACGATACCCTTTATATGCATCTTTCAAATCCGGGTGGTTGTAATCAATACCTGTGTCCAGTACACCTACCTTAATTCCTTTACCTGTTATTTTTTCATCATGCAGCTTGTCCACACCAATTTGCGGTACACTATCTGCCATTTTCGGTTCAACAGCAGTCTTAGCTGTTTCTTTCGGCAAATCAATTTTAACCTCATGATCTTCCCATACGCGCTTAACGATACCGGTACGAACTAAGTCCTCAATCATATTCGCTGGTAAAGAAATCGCTACACCATTAAAAGCATTCTTATACTCTCTTGTTATTTTTGCAGATTTTACATTTGTCCCTTTCTCTTTATTCTTTTGCAGCTGTTCAAGCTCTGCTTTAAACCCTTTATGTGATGCCTCTACCTTTTGTTCCGCATTTGAAAGAGCTACCTTTTTCCCTTTAGCCGCTTGTTTTAATACCTCAATTTTGCTAGGTGCTTGCTTAAATTCTATAATCACATTCACATTATTAGGACTCGCTGTATTGATACCTGGCGAAATAACAAAACCTGGTTTTGCATCTAACGTTTTTAAGGCATTACGTTGTTCCTTTGTAAGACCTTTCAAGATAGCATTTGCATCATCAACTCCAGTTAAAGTAGATGTATTTACCTCTTCCGCTAATACGTTATATGGAATCCCTTGAGACAATAACATTCCAGCTGTTAACGTTCCAATAAGAATCTTTCCAAATTTCCCTCGTTTCATATTGCATCTCCCCATTTTTAATATTATTTTTTGAAACAAATTGATTCTTAAATTCCCATTTAGCATTGGAAACTCTATTAATCTTAATCTTTTGTATCATGAAAGATTTCCAACACTACTACCATCCCCATACCTCATATAGCTAATCACTCACTTTACTCTTTCTATAAGAGCCCCCCATCATTTATTTTCAACAAAATATTTTTACAAAATGAATTATTAACAAGGTTAAAATGTAATTCTATTTTTATTATTCCACATTTAGATTATTCTGAAAATTAAACAAAAGGAGTATCTTTTCTCTAAGGATTCTATGCCTACATAGTACAAAAGAACTATCTTGCCTTTATTCTTTGTGATACAGAATAAAGCAACACGATAGTTCTTTGAAAGATTTCTTATTTAATCTAGCGGAACCAATTGATTTCGGACTGCATAAATCACTGCTTGCGATCGACTTTTCACATTTAGCTTTTTAAAAATTTTATTGATGTGAATTTTAACTGTTTTATCACTAATATATAAAACTTCAGCAATCTCTTTATTACTAAGTCCTTTTACTAGTTCAAAGAGAATTTCCTTTTCACGTTCCGTCAGTTCATTTTCATTTGATTCTACTTTCATTTTTTGCTGATGATATGTAATTAATTTTTTAGTCATACGCGGATGAATAACGGAATCGCCTCGATATAACATTCGAATTGCTGCTACTACCTGCTCTGATGAGGAATCCTTCAATAAATAACCATCAGCACCGGCCTGGAGTGCATCCATTAAATACTCATCATGCTCATACATTGTAAACACAAGTACTCGGCAATTTGGATATTTTTTTTTCACTAACTCGGTAGCTTCAATCCCATTTTTCCCTGGAAGGTTAATATCCATCAAAATACAATCTGGTCCGCATTCTTCTACTTTTCCCAATACTTCATCCCCAGAGCTAGCTTCTCCAACCACTTTCATATCAGATTCATCCTCTAGTATGCTCCGAATTGCATCCCGTAAAAAAGCATGATCATCTACTACTAATATTTTAATCATTTTACGCACCCCTTGTTTGTGAATCTGGAATTAACAGTGTAATTTCTGTCCCTTTCCCTACAGAACTATCAATCTGTAAAGTAGCCCCTAATTGTTCAGCTTGTTCATTCATATGTAATATACCATAATGTGGCTCATTCTTCGTTTTAACCATAGACTCAAACAGTGAAAAGCCAACTCCATTATCCTTAACCCTTAAAAGCACGTGCTCACTTTGATAACTGAGTAAAACATCAGCCTTTTTTGCTTGTGCATGTTTTACAATGTTTTGCAAACTCTCTTGTAATGTATCAAATATCACTCTTTCTTTTGAAAAGCTAAGCGCACGTGCATGACCTCTTTCATGATAGGTAATGTCTAGTTCATATTCTTGTTTTAAAGATTTTATTTTACTTGCTATCGCCTGCTTAAAACCTAATTGTTGTGTCGGATATGGTTTTAAAGCATAAATAGAATAGCGAACTTCTCCTAGGCTTCCTCTTAAATCTTTTATGTTTTTCTCAACTACTTGCTGCATATCTTTTGGTTTATCACGGTATTTTTTCTGCGCGGATTCTAGTTGGAATATCACCCCGGCTAATGTTTGCGCAATACCATCGTGAATTTCACGGGCGATTCTATTTCTTTCTTCTAAGATCATTCTTTTTTCCTGTTCAGAAATCAATATCCTTGTTTTAACAACGTTAGCTAATTGGTTAGAAAATGTAGCTAACGACTGTACATCTTCCGGAAAGAAACCCGCATTTCTACTTTTCCCTGCAACAAACATTCCGACTAATTCATCATTTACTATAAGAGGAAAATATACAAGTGAGCGTATAACACTATCAAATATTTCATCTCCAGGAGCCGTACCAACTTTCCAATCATTAAATACAAGATTTTTAGAGATTCCTTCAAACGCCCTAAATTTTTCTGAATCATCAGATATATAGGAGCGGACTTTCCCATCTTTTAATAGAATATTCCAGTTCCCATCATCTTTTGTCCATATTACATATGCTTGTATGCCAAAAAAACCTTTGAGTGCTTGTTTAATATGTTTCAAGTTTCCTCCGGTTAATCCTCGACTAATTTCGGTCGTAATAAGAAATAACTCATATAATCGTTCCTTTTCCATCCTTATCCGTACAGAAAAAGAACTTATCACTGAAGTTGCTACAAGTGGAAAAAAGAAAAACAGTACTGTAATCTCGTTTACTTCCACACTATATGTACTAATTAATACGTGCATCAGTGCCGCATAGGAGAAACCAAAAGTTTCGCAAAGAAATACCGTTACAGTTTTTTTATACCACTGATAAATTGAATATGGCTGCGGAAGAAGTATCATTAACAAATCGTAAAAGCGATTGTTGAAAAAACAAAAAAATACACAAAATAATAATAAAGATATTAAATTTCCATACAGAACCGACATATCTATTTTATTAATTAATAAGGACATACATTTGTTTGAGAGCCATTCGGCCAAGATCAAACTAAGTGCATGCTGAGTACTATTAAATAACATTCTTTGTATCGGTGAACGGCGATGCAGATGAATAATTAGCGTAACGAGTACAATAGCAACAATAGTTATATGGATTCCAAACTGCCAATTCATTGCGTAAATGATCGGAAAGGTAAGCGAGCTAGTTCCTCTCCAAAATCTTACGGGAAAATACTCTGCGATCCCCATAAATAGTAACAACAATATTAGTATTGTTGGATGAGAAGGGATTTTAATTTCAAGTAAAGATATAGTTATAGTAACCAAACCAAGAAAAGAAATAAAATAAAGATAAGAACTAGCAATCTTTTCTCTCATAAAGATAGAATTTACATCTTTCAAAACAACCCCTTCTTTCTTTATAAAAACTTTATTTTCTCTATTATCCAATAAAAAACCGGCACTGGCAAAATGGAAGAGCATCCACTAGCCAATCACCGGCTGTGTACTGCACCTAAAAAGGCAAGACACAATACTAGTATAAATCAGTTCATAAAATTTACCCACTAGCCAAATGGTGTAATTGTACATACTTTTAGACTTATATCTACTAGTACAAAAGATATATACAAAAATAGAATTTTGATTCACTAAATCAATTCTAAAAAAAATAGAAAGGCAACCGTAAATACCTACCTATTGATTTTATCCAAGTCTAATTAATATATCGTTTGATTATTGGTAGAAAAATCAAAGATGCCCCCTAATTTCAGAAAGAAACCTCCTTTTTCTTTTAGTTATTTGCGTGTCCCGAATGTAACAGCAAGGAATTTATATATCCGCGTTTTGGTGTACTTTCATTTGAAATGCAAATACCAATACATTGCAACTTCATCGCTTTCTTCATGTATTCCTTTATAGATAAAAAAGTCGAACCCACCTATTACAAACCCACATTTTTCATAGAACTTACATGCTGCTACATTATTATTTTGTGTTTCAAGCATTAAACCTGGCATATTATTTTCTTTTGCCCACTGTGTTGCTTGCTCAATTAACCTTCTACCAACTCCAAGTGAACGATATTTTTTATCCACCTTTATATCTTCTATGTAAGCATAGTGATTCCAATTCTTTTTCAATACCATTACTCCTATAATTTGATCATGTAAAATTGCTATGTAAATTACTTGATCAGGCTTATTTATATATTCAGTGTAGGCTAATTCATCATTATATTGATCTTGTAAATAACTTTTCTCATAACTTGGAACGTCTTCTACTGTATATTCTATTTGCTTATTTACTTTTGAAAGAGAAAGAATTAACCGAGAGTCTACTATAAAACTATCATCAATCTCCGGTAAATTGTCTAAATCATCTACTTCTAATTCTCTAATTAAAAGGTTCATCGTATTCTCCTTTACGTGGGACCTCCAATTCATATTATTCCCCCTAGTTCTTTCCATGTCCCTTATTCAATTCTAATTTACTAACTGATTAGCGTTATTGCAAATGAAGATAATAAAACCGCATCTCCAAATGTTAGATAACTATCTAATACATTGGAGATGCGGTTCACTTAGGTCATTAATGTTTCAGCTATTCTCTTTATTTAAAAATTACATCTACCATACTAATTTAATATTATATTCCTGAAGCCAACTATTAACTTGAAGTAAATAATCTATTATACCTCGTGCATCATTACCTGAAATTACTTCGTCTTTTCCTTCTGCAATAGCACGAACTCTTTCTACATTAATTAATGGCAAAATAGGTGATTCAGGATTGTTCAACACATGCAACATCCAATCACTAATACCTTGTAGATAAGAGGCATCCTTAGTGCTTGGATATGCACTTTTTTTGCGATAACGTACATCCTCTGGAAGTACATTTTCAAAAGCTCTACGTAAAATACCTTTTTCAATATTGTCTATGCTTTTCATTTCGAATGGGACATTCCATAGGTATTCTACAAGCCGGTAATCGCAAAATGGAACTCGTACTTCAAAGCCATTCATCATACTTGTGCGATCTTTTCGTTCTAGCATAAATGGCAAGAAACGTGTAATAAACATGTAAGACATTTGACGTTGCTTCATTTGCAGATTACTTTCACCTTCTAAAAAGGGAACCTCAGCAACTGCATCTTCAAATTTTTGTTTTTGATATTTTTCAGGGCTAATCTTCGCTTTAAAATCCTCTGATAAAATTTCTGTACTATACCATAAATTAACACTCCAAGGGAATATCTCTGCATCTAGAAACTTCTCTTGATGGAACCATGGATACCCTGAGAATACTTCATCTGCGGATTCGCCTGAAAGTGCAACTGTTGCGTCTTTTTTCATTTCCTTAAATAGCAAATAAAGAGACGTTTCTAGTTCTCCAACTCCAGGTAGATCACGCGCTCGCATTGGAGTTAATAAATGCTCTATTAAACTATCTGATCCCAACTCTATAGAGTGATGCTTTGTTCCTACATATTCAGCCACACGTTTCACCCAAGGTTCATCACGATCGAAACGAAGGAAGTCTTGCTCAAAGTCTTTTTCATCATTGATGAAATTCAGGGAATATGTATGAAGGTGTTCCCCTTTATTCCCAAATTCGTTTCCTGCTAAACCTGTTAGACCACTTGAATCTAAACCTCCGGAAAGCATAGATACCACTGGTCTATCAGCAATTAACTGACGTTTAACCGTATCTTGTAAAATGGAGCGGATTGTCTCCACTGTCATATCAATATCATCTATATGGTTTTTACTTTCAAGTTTCCAATACTGTGTCGTATCCGAGCCATTAGAGGTAAACGTCATATAATGGCCAGCACGCACTTCGTGTATATCCTTGAAAATCGCATGACCTGGGGTACGTGTTGGTCCAAGACAAAATATCTCAGAAAGTCCTTCTTTATCTACTTCTGCATCTACAAGTGGGTGCGAAAGTAAAACTTTTAACTCTGAACCAAAGAGAATTGCACTCCCTCTTTGAGCGAAAAACAAAGGCTTCACACCTAGATGATCACGACCAAGCATCAATTTCCCAAATCTTTCATCCCAAATACCAAAAGCAAAAATTCCATTTAAGTGTTGAACACAATCTTCTTGCCATTCTAAATAGGCATGTAGTAATACCTCTGTATCAGACTTTGTCTGAAATTCATGACCTTTCTCCTCAAGTTCTTTACGTAATTCTTGATAGTTATAAATTTCTCCATTGAACGTAAGACCAATCGTATCATTTCCATCTTTATACAGCATAGGTTGAAGGCCACCTTCAGGATCAATAACGATGAGACGTCGATGACCTAATGCCGCTCGTTTTGAAAACCAATGCCCCTCTGCATCAGGTCCTCGGTGAATGATAGCATCTGTCATTTTTTTTAACGTTTCTTGTTCATTAGACAAATCTTTAGACCAGTCTATCCACCCTGCAATTCCACACATAGTGTCTACCTTCTCTCAAATAGTATAGAAACCGACTAAAATCAAATACCAGTCGGTTTTTCATAAAAAAAATCCGACTAAAAACATCTTTTAGTCATGTTTATATAATAAAATGAATTGAGTAAAAAATCAAATTATTCAATCGGTGAGGAGATCGCCGTCTCCTTTCACTTGAATTCTCATCATCCAATTAATAACCTATGATCTCATACTCTCATTTCTATTCTTAAGATGTAAAATCGTATTCTATTATGGTTATATACTAGATATAGGAATGATGTGTGTTATTCTATAAGAAGCAACTAGAGGACTTTCTATTAGGCGTTAATAAATGACAAATAGACTGATAGAGAATGTAATGACAGAAAACTTCGCTAAATATCTCAAGGATAGGGTGTAGACGATGATAAAATTAGAAAAAGAAAATAAAAAAATGAAAATCATTCAATCTGCCACAATACTGTTCTCTACGCGTGGTGTCCGTAACACAACGGTTGATGAAATTGCAAAGAAAGCTAAAGTTGGTAAAGGAACTATTTATTATTACTATACAGATAAAACTCAAATATTATGTGACTGCTATATGCGTCATATTCAACTTAAACGCTCACAATTATTTGATTTATATAAAGAGGAAAAGGATGTTTTACTTCGAATACAAAAAACCCTTCATTATATCAGCCTAGAATATCATCAAGACCCATTTGTTTCTACACTCTTTCAAGAATATAAAGAATACCATTCACCTGAAATTATAGCTTGTTTTAAAAAATCTGAAGAAGAAGCAATTAAAATGATAAGTAATTTGCTTGAAAAAGGTTATCAGCAAGGGGCTTTTCATAAGGTACCATTACCGCTAACAGCTTTTTTGTTAGTGCGAATAATTTTTAACTATGAACAGGATTATATGAAAGATGATAAAAGTGATAAAGAATTTCTGCAGTTGCTAAAGCATATGCTTCTTAAAAACTAGTTTTAACCACATACAAAAAAATAATTGTGGTACAAATATATGAATAAGCAAACCGCCTAAAAGGGTGGTCTTTTTTTGGCTTTAAATCAATTACTTCTTAATTTCTAATTTAAGAGCAAAAGCTAAATTAGAAATTGCTCTGAACTTCCAACGATGATAAATACATTCAACCATTCCAATTTCGCTATAGACCATATAATCACATACAGATTCTTCTAAATAACGCTTATTAATAATCTCCCTCTGTATCTTACCAGTACAGCCATGATCTAAGAGGCTTAAAAACTAATCAATACAAAATGACATTAACTCCAGCCACTCTTCATGCTCACTTTGTTGCAAATTAGCAATCGCTATATCCTCCAAAGCCTTTCCAACATTATGTATAGGGCCATGTTCTCTCCTTTCATAAGGAGGAGTGACTTTCATTTCCTTACAAATCATTCCTAACTGTTTATATAAGAACACCCTCTAACTTCTCTTGCGTTGATGCTCTATCGATTTTTGGTAAGAAAGATAATTGTTTAATCATGTAAAAGCACTCCTTTTTATTTTAAAATCACTTTTGTCTTAACGCTTCGCGTCTACGTTCATAATAAGGACTATGCATCCTCATTCCCCCCCATTTCACGAGTACTTAATTTCTCTTTTTGTTTTTTCTTCTTTCTTTTCTTGGATTGCTTTTTCACTCACGTAACTGATCTCTTAGTACCTTCATTTTCCCATCTCTCTTTTCAAAATAAAAAGAACACCTATTCCTAAAACAACTTTCATTGCTGCTTTAATGAATTGATGTCCTCTAGTTTTCTAGTCGGACTATATAATATCCCTTTAAAATCCCTCTTCTAAAATTTATTAATTTCTTTTGATTAACTTTATCACTCATGCATGACAACTATGATTTTCTTTTTTCAACATAATATTCAGTTTTATCTATTGTTTGATTTAGCTAATTCTCATTTTGGCTATTTTAATTTATTTTTTTAAATTCCCCATTTGATAATTTCAAACTACAAGCGTATGAATATTATTAGTATTTTTAAACAAAATAAAAATTACACAAAACATTTTCATTATTTTAAAATTTATCTACATCATGTAAATTCTCAAAAAATCCTCCCGTAAATCTATGTTTTCCACCTCGGCGTAATATTTTTTCTAGATCATCCATATCTTCCGAAGGAAATACAGGAATAGGCACGGTATTTATATTCTCCATGTACTCAGGTAATAACGACCTTAACGCGATATCCATTCTTATTTCGCCCGCACGCATTAAAGTATTAATCTCACTATCATGAAAGCTGTCTAAATCAGTGCGAAGACCAGCTAACAGACTTTCAACATCCTTAGAACGATTTGGTAATTTATAATCAGGTAAAGGAGTTTTATCATTATAAAAAGGATTATTATTTTTTTCGAATAATGATTGAATAGGTTTACTAAGAATAAGTTGCAATCCTGGGTATATTTTGGAATCTAAGGTTTTTAATAATCTTCTCCTTAAAACTACAATTTGACTATTAGATGTATCTAAAATCCGTTTAGTTAATTCAAAATGTGAAGGTATTTCATCTTCTTTCCAAAATTTTTCAGATGCAGAAGCGTCTAAAACAAGGTAAATTTCATCAATACCTGCGTCTGGATCAGGAATAAATTTCATAGGCTCTTTTCTATGTTTTGTATTTGAAGGGGAGCTACTGTTTTTGTTCTCACCATCTGATATTAATATCGGCTCAGTCCCGATATTATCAAATACTCCTCCATCAGAAAACCAAAGTGTGTCAAATTTCAACAAAGGATTCCCCTGCATTCTATTTTCTGGATCACTAAAATTTCTTCCCTCTAATGATAGTGATATAGGTGCGAATAAAACTGGAAAAGCAGCTGAGGTCCCAACAGCATAAGAAACTGTAATATCATCAAAATCATTTGATTTTCCAATAAGTGTTCCATATATTTCTTGATTGGAAAAATAAAACATCCTCATCGTATCTAAACATGTTGTATTACAGTACCATTTTATAGGGGAATTTTCTAATTCCTTCATTCTTACCCCTTCACATAAATATTTATCTAACATTGTCGGAAAGGCCTTGCTGCATTTTTCACGAATAGATTTGAAAGATAACGCTTGTTTTGTAAACGAATTCGTGAGTAACTTGGTACGAAGATCTATTTGTCCTAACTTTACCAATGGATTCACTACGCGTTCTTCAAAATCATTTACATTACGGAATGATCCACCTTTATGCAATGCAAGCATAATAGCGGCGGCAGTAATGCTGCCACCTGAAACAGAACTAATACTATTTACACAATGATCTAGCTTGCATTCAACTAAACGTTTATATCCCCCTAATGCATAAAAAGTCGCTCTAAACCCACCTCCAGAAAACGCTAATTTCAATTCCTTCTTCATCTATGATTCCTCCTTAACTCTTCCACCCATAAAGTTCGAGTAAAGTTATGCAAAACGTTTAAATATAAAATAATTATTAGTAATAAAGTAATTCATGGAATGTATCACTTACATGTGATACATTCCATTCGAAAAATTGGAAATTAGTTTTGTTTTTTTCTGATATTCAAATCTCTATCTGTACTCTGTCCCATGATACGTAATAAATCCTACAGGGCGATAAGTAAAGTGTATTACCACATACCCAGGATTCCCTTCGCTTGGAGTCGCAGTAGTTTTATCTAAATACTCACCTTGTAATTCAATTTCTTCTCCCTCTTCTAAATCTGGGATACGATTTCGTATTCCTAAATTATCCCCATAACGAATTGCACAAAATACTATCGTATCGATGGTTAATGATTCTGGTAATCCATGGGCATCAATAAGTTCTACTTGATCAACTATAATATGTTGATGAGTACCCCCTTGAGGGTTTGTATCATCTTCTTCCACTTGTTTTATGATTCCTTTAACATGTACAATAGGACCGTGATGTGATAATGGATGACGATGATGCTCCATAGGATGGTCAGCTAAAGTGTGACCATAATGAGGATGGCGTTTTAAATTTCCAATCATAATTCTACCTTCAAATGTTATTATGGATATTGCTCTTTCCTGAACAATCTTTTGTATGTTATATCAAAATTATTCATTTTTTATTTATATTAGTATAAGTAGAAATTTAAAGAATACCTTTTAAAATAGCGTTTTCATTCAGCTTTATAGAGCGAATTTCATATTTTTGTACAAGCACTTTTCCTTTTTGATAAATAGAATATATTGATACCTCGAAAAAGGAGAGTAAGATAAAGATGGCTGATTACTTTTACAATGATAGTAAAAAATGTTATAAAAAACGGTCGGATTCTGAACAGCAAAAAGCTTCTTGCTCCATTGCAACACATACGATATCTGGTACTGGGATTAATTTAAATGGAAATATACTACTAGATATTTTTGTTCCCCCTAACTCAACAATCACTGCATTTGAAGATTTCACTAACAACCATAATAAAGCATTACTTCAATTTTTTGTTATTGGTGGTCTCCCTCCTGTTACAGTAACCATTGTGACAAGGAATTCTTCTAGACCAATTACTGTTACTTTGGAGGCGCTTGATACTAGAATATTTCAAGTAGAAGATTTTAAAAGTCTTATTTTCACAAATGCAACTAACGAAAATGGTGGTGTTAGTATATTCGTTGAAAAAACATTCTGTATTTGCTGTAATAGTGAAAGCAACTCTTGCGATAAATATTACAGTTGATTAAGTATGTAGTAATTATCTTATGCTATTTTCTAAAGGGCACTTATACAAAGTGCTCTTTTTCTCTTGTTATGAAATAAAGACTTCACATACATTAAAATCTTAAGTTGATGGACATGTGGCGGACCCCTACTAATATTCTTGCTTTTAAATCATTTTCAGTATATTATATTCATATGGTAATATAGGAATTATGATATACATAAAGGGATCAAATCTATTTGTAAGATTTAAATCCTTTTCACAGATAAAAAAATTTCACCAAAACGTAATATAACTTATACTTGTCTTTTTAAGATGTATCTAATAAAAACGCATTTTTTATCAATAAAATTGTGTTTTCAATATAAATGAGTACTTTTAAATAGAAGTTTATTTACTTTCAATGATAGGAATTAGTGTTCTAAAATATAGATAAATAAGGCACCATACATAGTACCTGACAAACTTGAGAGGTTTTGTATGTATTTTGCTCATCACAGATACAACAAAAGAGCCTTACCTATCAAGGCAAGACTCTACTAGTTTAGTTATATAATTTTTACATAACAACTAAGAAACTAAAAACATATAACACCAAGTAGCAGAACCCTAATATTCCTCCTACAGCTAATACCTGTTTAGCCCAACTTTTAATTTTCAGATTACTGTAAATCACTTGTACTCTTTCCATATTTCCTCCTATTATGGCGAACCCTTAAAGACTCTCACCTCCGTATGGTACCATTAAAGAATGACTAGTAGAGATATAATTTTTGTCTAAACGTATAAATATGCAATATTGCATACAAAAATGTATTGTTATAAATGTAAGCGCTTACTATAATAAGGTTATAAAGATTCAACACATCTTAATACAAAAACAGAGGAGCGAATAATATGGAAATCGCAATGGCAGTTTTAAAATTTATAGGTGGAGCAATACCATTAATTCAAGAACTTCTAAAAGCATTTATGTAATTCCATGGTTTAGCAATTTTTTATAAATATTATCATACAAATGATCTGTATATCAAAGATAAATTGATTTACAGATCATTTGCGTGATTAAGGTCCCTATAACATGATTGAGGGGCTTTTTAAATTTTTAAATACTTACGATTACGTCACATCAAAATCAAGTTAGCAAAACAAAATGAAACATACGCCAACCATTCCTATGATTCTACAAAAAGAATAGCGTATTTTTCATTTTGGAGCATTTTAAAACTTTAACTCGATGATAATGAGGTAAAAGTTGTGATTTAGAGATACGATCAGATTATACAAAGATACCCCACCGATATGTGGAAGATTAAGAATACACTTGCGAAATTGAAATGATTGAATTAAAAAATTTGATATTTTCATTATTGCATAGGTTTCCTTTTAAATGATATACGTCGACTTTACCATCGATAAGCAATGACTAATGTCTCCTATTCAATCGTAAAGATCACCCATGCCATGTTCTAAAGGAACCCTCTTGGCTAAAACGATAAAAATAAAGAGAGACACTTGTCCCCCTCTCCATAAGTACTTGTATTTTTAGATTTTAAATCATGCCTTTTAATATTAAACCCAAAACCGACATAGTGATTGCGCTAATAATAATTCGTAGAATCCAAGTTGTATTCAGGCTAATCTTTTCTAATTGCTTATTAATTGTAGCTATGTCCTTCTCATTAATTGTTGTGCGAGTTTCTAAATTACGAATATCTCGCATAATTTCTTTTTGTTCTGCTTTTAAATTGTCAATTTTTACATAAACATCTTCCAATACGTTCACACCCTTTTATAATCGTAATAAAGCAATCTTTACATGATATGAGACAACCTTATTCTTGGTGAATTCATTGCAGGAAATTCCATACAAAATCCGTATTTTGTTAAAAATAAAAAAGAGAAAGTTTCCCCTCTTTAAATACATAAAACTTGATTTTATCCAGCTTTATCATTAATACCATTGATTTGTTGCTTTAATTTTAATCCACTTAACTTGCGTCCTATTTGAATTGAAGGTCTCTCAACTGAATAATACGTAATGCTATAAACTGTTTTTATGAGGATTTCGTATAAGTATGATTTAACTGATTAAGGCTATTTTCAAAGACGACATATCAGCGATAATTTTTGTCTATTCTATATAAGTGTTAGCATTTATATATATCTTCTATTTGTCTTAGTTTCTTATATTCACTAAATTCCAATTCCTCTTCTTTTAAATCAATTACATAAAAATGAGCATGATCTGGATTAATGGTATCGCAGCTTTTATCTTCCTTTTATTCTTTATCCTCAACATGCGCGATTTTAAAAAGAAAAACTACAGGACCTCATAACAATAGGAGTTGATACATATGTCGGAAAGATTTAAAAACTATAAGTATTCCTCAAAGGAATTAAAATTCATGCTTTGGTTATTTGGTATTACTTGTTTTGTACACTCGGTTGCTTTCTTTGGCGGACTATTTTCTTCTGAATTTCTTTGGTTTAAAGGTGTTTGCGCTATTGCAGCACTACTAGCTTTTATGGATGTTAAGCGAAAAATTAATAAATACAAGATAGCATGATGAAAAGGAGCCATTACAGGTTCCTTTTTTCTATTCAAAATAAAAAAGCAGCTGTTAGGCTACTTAAAGTTTGTCTTATCACCAAATAAAATGATATATATATTCTCCCGTTACACTTTCATCAACTCCAGCAACCCTAGCAAATCTCATCACGTCAGCACCCTGAAGGAAATACATTGTTAGCATTACTGGCACACGTGACCACATAAACCGATAAAGTTCATTTACTCTTTGCTTAGTTGTAACAATTAAATCGTTCGCAGGTCCATTAATCCACGCAGAAGTTCTAACTGAAGTAAACGGAAGATCTTTCCCATTCACCACTATTCTCGCCATAATATGTGTTATATCCATATCGATCCCCTCATTCCAAGAATCAAATCTGTTTCCCATATTTACATAAATATTCGTAACTATAAGAAATGTTTAAAGTTAATTTTTTATAAAATAAAAACGCAGCTGATTCGCTACTTTTATTTGTTCCAATCTTTAAAATCAGGGTATTTACTATATTCTTTTTTAATAACGTCTTCTCATGCATTTCGCTTGTAAAGCCCGTTGCTCTTCCTCATCCAAAACTTCTTCAAATGCACATTTTAATCTTCTATATCTAATTTCATCATTTGTACTTTTCCTAAGTTCCGGAAATAGTAACTCCGCTCCTGTATGTTTTGGAATTTTACTTTTAACAGCCGGTAATCACGTAATACCTCTATCACGAAAGGACGTATTTCCTTCTCATTTATATTTCTAGAAGAGTAATTCATACGATACGGTTCCCCTCCGTTCAATCTACTTACTTATAAACGAATTATTTTGTTTAAATTTATACAGCATCTATTAAAAACATAATAATTATACTTTTTTACTAGTATACAAGCCGTATCTTTTAAAAGAAGCACAACATAGAATAAAATACAGGACAAGACTTTCAAAAAACTTGTCTGAGTTTATTCTCAAAAAGAGGTGAACATAAATGCCTATCGTTAAACCCTTTATAGCTGGAAGACGATTTGTAAGTACTGCAGCAACAGGGACTGTCGCTGGAGCAGATTTAACTTTTGCTAACACAGACTTCACTGATGACACTGGTGCTGTAACAACCTTCCCTGCTTCTTATGCTTTTTTAACGCTTTATATTAATGGCGTTATTCAAACAGGTGATACTATTACTGGTGTGACTACTACAGCTGCTACTATTGTAGGAGGCGCTGTCCTAGATGGAGGAACTCCTATCGCAATCGAATTTACAATAACGTAAATTTAGTAATTTTTTAGAGGTTTCATTAAAAGAAACCTCTAATTTTAGTATCAACTACATGATACAGTGCATATACTAGTACAGGATGATTGGTATTTATACTCACTCTTAAAAAGAGCACTTATACAGTGCTCTTTTTAGGTTTGCTAGAATAAAACTTAATATACGGTCAATACTGTAGACACATGGTTATGTTTCTACGATTTTCTTATAAAAGCAATTAGCTTTTGCTAGCTGCTCTTTTGTGATTCATCGTCACATTATGATGAAATGTTCATATATTATCTCGAAGCAAAAAACTAATTTACTTTTCAATATCTCACTTTTCCCTTAAAGAGCACTTTATTTAGTGCTCTTTTTGGTGTTTCAAATTAATACAAAATGAAATTTTTATTAAGCTTTCTATTAATAACGTATATTGATTTCTTTTCTAAATTAATTTAGAAATAAATAGTTCATCGGTGAACTATTCTATGTTAAACTAAATTAAAAAAGAAAAGGGATGAGTATTATGAGTTTAAAAAATCAAAGTTTCAAACAAGCAGGAGAAGTTGTCCAGTCATTTGTAGCAATAAACAAAGAAATTATAAAGTTCACACATCAAAACGCCTCCAGTTTAGGATTAACAGTACAACAAATGGGTATTTTAAATACAATTTATGCAATTCCTAATATCACTCTTAAGGAGATTTCAGAACGTCTTTCAGTTCCTAAAAGTACAGTGAGTGTAAATGTAGATGATTTAGTTAATCTAGAGTTCATCGAACGAAAACAATCAGATGAAGATCGTAGAGAAATAAGATTAAAAGTAACACCCAAAGGACAAGAGGCATCGAAAAAATCCATTGAAAACTCTACTTCCTACAAAGCGATGTCCCTAGCATTACAGCAGCTTCAAGAAGACGATGTTCAAACATTATTGCGTATTCATAAAAGTTTATTAACCTCTATAAAGCAATTTCGTTGATTGATGTAAAACATTAATAAAACAAATTCTAATTCTTATTTTTCAAAGAACTGAGCAGTTAGATTTCACTAGCTGTTCTTTTATTTAGTTGCGATAGGTAAGACTTTGAAGTTATCTCCATCTTTTCCCCCACTTAACACTGTACGTGCGACTTTCATCGCATACAGCGCCCCATCTTATTCTTTTATACTAAAGTAACTAGATTAAAAACTTTACGAAGTTTGTTTATTTTCTTCAGTTGATTATCGCTCAATTGAAGTATTCTCATATATGTTTTAATCGTCTCTTCATTTGTTGCGTATATCAGTCTATGGACAAATTCATGTACAATAATTAGGTTATTAAACTCGTCAGTACCTCCCATACCTCTCGGTATTTTATGATGACAGTGCACATCCTCGGCTATTAAGAAAATTCCGTTGACAGCGCATTTACCATTTTGCATGGAATACCTCGATATTCTGTTATCTGCATACTCCATGCTCTGTCCTTTATTGGAGGATAGCAACATTTTTTGTATTTCATTGGCAATGTTACCTTTTAGACTTTCGATGAGTTTTTGTCTTTCTTCTCTAGTATAGTTACACATGTCTTTACTAAAACTTTGAGGGAACCGTGTTTGTATGTCTGCTAGTGGATATACATGGTTACCTGCTATTTCAAAGGTTCTATAATTGTTTCTGTGTAATCTTTTATATAGTCTATTAGCGTTGATAGGAATTTCATATTTCCCTATTGATTTTAGACGATTAAATAAGGTTTTCGAGAGACGAAAGGCTATATTCACGTGTGTTACAATCTTGTAATAGTTTTTAATACCAAGCACATAAGAGTTATAATCCTGTACTGTTTTACCTGATGGACTCTTTTGAATTGCTTTAATTCTTGTTTTTGCTTTTTCAAGGATATCCTTTTTCTTTTTCTCGCTCACATGTGTGTTTGCCACATATCTTTTGCGCTTTTTAACAGATTTGATAGAGAACCCTAGAAAATCCGAAGATTTTCTTTTTAAGTTGGTTATAGTTGATTTTTCATTAGATATATTAAGATTTAATTGATTTTTGAGATACCTTTCCACTGCATAGAATATTTTAGTTGCCGATTGATGATTGTTGGTAAAGATTTTAAAGTCATCTGCATATCTAACTATGTGCATTTTCTTCAATTTCGCTTTTATCAACAGTGGATTTTTGTTTTTTGTTGTATATGGTTTTCTTGTTTTAATATTCTCCCACTGACTAGATATCCACCAATCTAAATCATTTAATACAACATTACTAAGTAATGGACTTAGAATCCCTCCTTGCGGAGTTCCTTTTGTAGAAATGCCTTTTCCTTTAATTGGTTCTTTTAACATTTTCAAGATGATTTTCAGAACTCTTTTATCAGTTATCCCTATGTTGTATAGTTGTTTCAATAGTTTGGAATGGTTTACGTTGTCAAAGAAACCCTGTATATCAATGTCGACTACGTGGTTAAATCTACCTCTGTTTATCAAGTATTGACACCTAGCCATTGCATGGTGTGTTGACCTATTAGGTCTGAATCCATATGAATGTTTATAGAATTTTACTTCGCATATTGGTTCTAGAACCTGCTTGAACATTTGTTGAATCAATCTATCTCTCATTGTAGGGATTCCTAACGGGCGTTTCTTCCCATTTGATTTAGGTATCTCCACCCTGCGTACCGTATTTGGTTTATAGTGTTCGAAAGTTTTTCTTATATTATCAACGAAAGAATCTACCTTTTCCATTTTATAATGGTCGATTGTGAACCATCTGTTCCTTCAGTTTTTGAACCAGTGTTAGCCTTTATATTTCTATATGCCAGTAGAATATTTTCTTTTGATATGATGTGCTGATACAAATTTATCCCTTTAGTAGCATTGTTTTCACTACGTTGATATAAATCATCAAACACTTTTTGTATATTTTAATATTCTGCATGTCGTAATGTTGTACTCACCGATGTATTAATTCCCCTTTTTTACGAAAAGTCCCATCATCTTACTCGATCCTGTGAGTTACATCTAGTTAATTTAGTTTTCAAAGAACAAGACTAGGGACTATCCCTCCACATTCGTTACATGCTTCCTCGGTACTGTGTCCCCACCTTCACAAGAATGAAGCAATTTCGGTTCGTTCGAACCTTATATGCATCTGTCCGTTAGTAGACGTTGATGACAGTTTCTTGCTTACCACGTTCCGATTGACCTAGCTATACATATATCCTTAGGTGCTTGCTTTAAGCCTGTTATCTTTACATCCTCATCGTTAGATGTTCCGAATTTCATACTATTTAATCTTACTTTTCGGTAGATAACGTCGTCATTAACGACATATACATTTCTGATATATTAAACGTTTAGACCCGTACATTCGCAAGTTTGCCAGTCCGTTAGGACATTCTCACCTTAGATATTTTGTAGCACCCCGACCTATCCATTACCATATGATTTCTCACTTAGGTTTTGTTCAGTCGACTTCACCTAGCTTCATACAACTTGTGACTACTATCACGCCTTGCATGTAGGAGTATCAGATAAGTGGTTTCAGCTCAACCTGACGGCTTTCATTCCTACTTTCGGTCAATCCGTTGTTGCCATCAAAATTGATAACCCTCCCATTTCGTGTTTACACACTTATAGGGAAACGTGTCGCACAAATAGCGTTTTTATTCAAATTAACAATCATATATTTGGACACATTTACCAGTCTTATTACCAAAAAATTCATGATATGGTTATTTAGTCGAGTACGTCATTACTTGACAATTACCCTTAGGAACCCCGCAGACAAACGGGGTTTCTTTTATTTAAATAACGATTTCATTAAAATTCCCACTTGCCTCTTTTCTTTAATGACATGCTCCATAACTCCAAGTAAGGCATACAATATAAAAAATTAACTCATAAAAATCTGATTACAACTTTTTAGATTTGTATTTTATGAGACATTCGCCTATCTTACTAAGAGTGTATATAAAAATGCGCTCTTTTTCATTTTTTCTTTTACCAAAATCGTCTTGAACCTTGAATAAATTCCATATACTAAACCGAATAGTCGTTACAGTACATTCACCCCTAGGGCGTCTTTCTCCCAAGGCGCTCTATTCATTTATTGTTGGTTTCAAAAAATACTTCTCACCTTTTAACTGGACAAGCATATGTTATTGTATGGAGACTCTCCGCTCATAGGAATCTATCTTTCTTGTCTAAGAGCACATATATTGTGCTCTTTTCTATGTCTAAATAAGGATTTTGTTTAGATTTCATTAACCTTATTGATTCCTTTGCATACAGTATTATCACAAGGAATTCTACAGGTTTCCCTAGGCCAGTTACCTTGTATTCCTTGCACACCTTAAGGCAAGAATCCGTTTATAACAAACGGGTTCTTTTATTTTTTATACAATAAGAATTTTGTTTGGCTTCAGTTCTTACATAAGGCCGACTAGACACTAACATTTTTATGTAGTACAATTCCTATCAGAAAAATGTTAGGAGATTTATTTATGACTTTTGAAGATAATCGTAAATTAGGAATTCAACAAGGTTGTATATTAATAACAGATCAATCACAATATCTTGTTGTTAAAAGGAATGAAAATTATTCTTTATTAAACATCGAAACTGCGGAATGTATAAACTTTGAAGTTTCACTTGAGCATCTTGAAGAAATGGTTCAAGTAGATTTAAAAGAAAAAATTCAAGATATCATTCCACCAGAGAATATTAAAATCGTAGTAAACACTAATTACATTGAATGCTAGGAAAAATCCTAGTATTTTTTATTTCTCTCATATCAGTCGGTCCTTTCCGTTTCTCCTCACTTTCCCACTTCTTTTTAAGCTTTCCAACATAAGTAAAGCTACGATCATACATAATACTAATTTCCTTTTGATTCATACGATACGGTTCCCCTCCATTCAATCTATTTACTTTTGAATGGATTATTTTTTTGAGTTTTAGTATGCAATAGTGCATATTTCGTACTTTCAATTTTCATACATGCAATAATTTATTTATGAAAATTAAAAGTATTAGTAAGGATGATTTATATGAACAAATTCCGACAGAAGATTATTAAATCGTTACAAACATTTTGGGGAGGATTAGCATTCGGTATATTAATTTTTGCTATCTTTTTAATTATAGATCTAACAGATACACCTTTAAATACATTAAGCTTGAGAGACTGGATAGGTTCTGCAGTAGGCGCAGCCATTATATCTGTAGGGATATTTACTTTAAGTAAATTGGATTTAAAATAAAATTTCCGTCAATACTGTATATAGGCTGTATGTCATAACTCATTTGAAGTAGTTTTCTTTGTATTGAGCAGTTAGCTTTTGCTTGCTGCTCTTTTATTTACGAAAAAAGATGAGTTTCTTTATAATAATTCTTCTTTATTTCTCAATATAAAGAGCCTTGGATTTTCGTTAACAATCTTTTACTATATAAACAAAGAGTAATTAAAAGACTTACTCTTTGCTATCAAACACATGACCGTCTAGTTTAACTTTCTTATTGTTATATTTACTCATTGTTTTTCTCTTTTGTTTTACTAATTAGCTAATTAATTTCATATATTTATTATAAACAAGGAGAAAGCACTCAAATGAGTGCTTTCTCCTTGTTTATAAGTGGACCTTGTAGGACTCGAACCTACGACCGAACGGTTATGAGCCGTTTGCTCTAACCAGCTGAGCTAAAGGTCCAAAGCATAAAATTTACTTCATAAGACGTATTCACATATATCATTTTACCATATAATGTATTAATTTACTTTACATTTTATTTAATATGCATATTTACATCATGTTAAAAGTGTTTATATTCTGTACTCCTTATCCTTTGTAATTATTACTATCTTTTAATACCTTTACAGGGGTTTGGTTAACAGTAAAAAAATCGATATATCAATCATATTAAAAATAATATAATTACAACAATTAATTGTTTATATTTTCAAATACCCTTATACTATATTGTTTAATATCAGAAATAGTAACTAAATTATATGCCTGTTTCATTGTATTAAAACAATTATCTATCTCCTCTTTTTCCATGATAGGTTTACCAGAATTATTATCTTCTAATTCTAGATCAGCTACTTCCCATGGTAAGTTAAATAGAATCATTTTTTCTAAACTCTTCCCACTATAACAGCCTAAAGTATTAACTACATAATCTAATAGTTCCTTTTCTATTTGAGTTAACTGATTTGTACTATCATAATTGAATTCAAGATTGTCGTACTGATATCCTTTGTATTTATCAAAAATAACTCGATATACCGGGCCGTGACTTCCTACTTCACAATCATCTTCAAATAAATATGTTCCAGTAAACACCCTACAAAATCCTTGCGCATAGTATAAAAGCTTTTGAAGAGCTAAAGGAGTAATATCATCATTTTTATATAGCAAATAATTAGCAACTGCCTCAATTTTCGTAGTCTGTGTAGAAGTAAAATTCTCATTTCCCTGCAGCTTTACAATCGCTTCTTTAGAAACCCTATATGCTTTTTGCGTAATTAAACCTTTATTTCTTTCCAGAATATCTAGCATAAAAGATTGATCCCTACTTAATCTTTTCAATATATCCGAGTACTGCTTTGTCGGAATATCCCCATTTACATACCTTGTTAAGGTAACTTCACCCCAACCTAAAAGTAAAGACAATGGACGTTTTCCAATCTTATATTTTTCTAAAACCTCTTTTATTTCAGAGATAGTAACTAACTGCTCCTGTTGCCTATATGCATGATCTAATTGTTCTAAATTATAATCATGAATGTCAGGAACAAATATTTCAGATTTACACTCTTCGCATTTTGCTTCTTTACCCACGTAATGATATTGCTTCCCTCTAATGACTGTCATTTTTGGAACATCTTTTGTAGAATAATTCACCATATCTCGACAACACTCACATAAAACCAACATAAAAATCCTCCCTCATTCTAAAACCATTAGTCACTTATCTTTACCTAAAAAGATAAGTGACTGGTTTATTCCTTTTATGAAAAGAAACAACAATCATGTATTTGTTCCTATCCTTATTTTCAATCAGATTCGTCTTAATATATATGTCTACCGACTTCTTTTGTCCCCAATCATCTAGCTCATATTGTGGACAAAAGATATACAATTTTTCATGAGCAAATACAATAAGCTACTTGGCATAGGCATTTCACATTTCGGGCAATATTCTCTATATCTATCTTGCAATTGCATAATTATTTCTGTCCCACATTGATTACAATTATTCATGTAGCAATCTCCTTTAATGGATAACTCAATTGGTCTCTCCTGTATTTTTTACTCTCCTGAAATTATATATTATACTATCAGGTTTTTACATATTATTCCCATCCCACTTAAATTTAGCATTAAAAAACCTTCCATTAGGGAAGGTTTTTTAATCTATATATCTATTTGACAGTAATCTAATAATTAATATTGTTTAATGAAAGTTTCTTATAACTTAATAATCAGAATGAAAGCTATCATCCTAATTATTAATCTATAGATTCAAATTCAGAGAATAAACAATTAAATAAAGTGAGCTTATTACAAGAAATATATTCTGTTTCTATACCTTCTAATGTAGTATTTAATAACTCTTTAGAGATATAATTAAACCCTTTTTTATCCATAAAAATTTTAGCCTCTTCTAGAAGTTTAACGTATTGTCCACTATCACTTATATTATTGAAATTCCATTCATCTGTTTCTTTAATATAGCTAGTTTCCTCTAACATACAGTAATAATAATTTCCCAGTAAACTAATAAAGATCCTTAAATCCACTCTTTTTCCACCTAATAATTTAATTAACTCAATATCATCATCTAAAATTTTCTGATTACTGTGAGCTAAAACCTTATACTCTAAACACTGGCTATTAGGTAAATCCGTCCAATTAACAACTGCATTATTAGAGTATAATTTTTGAAACTCGGTATACCAAATTTTATCTATATTATCTTCTTGACTATGTTGCTTTAAAGATAGTAACCTCTCATTTGGCTTTAAAATTTTTACTGATGATTTATCCGTAGGTCTTTCATAAGAAAAAAATGAATCTACTGTATTTAAAATATCACTTTTAGTAATTATACTCATTTTCTATTATCACCCTTGTTAAATCTCTTATCTGTTAGTAATTTTTTTGCCTTTTTCGCATCTTTATTTCCTTTTTTAGCTAAATCTTCAATCTCCTTCACAGTTTTATTTTTCATTGAGCCTGGAAATTCCTTATTAATAGCACCTTTTTTATATTTACCAATGACATCTTGTGCTTTCATTCCAGAAATACCAACAGCAGATCCAATTGTAACTAATTTACCTGCTTTCCATACCTTATGAACTACTTGTGCACCTCTAGCACCCCAAATAATCACAGGAATGGCTAATGGGAATGCAAATCGTTCTACTTGATTAAATTCTGCCACTTCAATTTTACTATCTTCTACTGTTTCTACACTAATAACCGGTACATTATCTAATTCATGAGTCGCTGCTTGCGTACTCATAGAAAATGATGTAGTTAATAGAGAAAATGCTGAAATACCTAATAATGATTTTGCTAATAACCTTTTCATAACAACCTCCAAATATTCCTGTTTTTACCTTACATGTAAATTTTACGATTTATTAGGAAGTGACTTCAAGTCTGTTTATTACTAAAATAATTTGTTATAATTCTTATAAGAAAACTCAGTTAATACAGTAGGTTTATTATTTATAAAAAAAATAATAAACCTACTCCACATCTTCCTATGAATTAGCTAAATTCCATCAATATAGGTACCCAAAAAAATATTTAATAACATAAACATAATTATAAGCTCTATTGAAAACAAATTAGTAGATTTTATTTCATTACACTCCTTTGAGAGGTACAGAAATTCTATGGACAATATTTTCTTATTTACACAGTAATCCTCATAAAATAAAATTATTATTTATATAAAGTTCCCTACTTAATAACAGGAAACTTTTTTGCTTTTTATTAACCTACAATCCTAAAATTCCAACAATTTGACGAGCCTTAACATTATCTATATAATAATGCATCTCTAATCCCTTTCTTTCTGCACGAAGTACGGTTCCCCTTAATTTTGAAAGATGCTGTGAAACAGTAGATTGTGGGAGTCTTAATATTTCCGTTAATTGCGTAACATTACACATTTTATGATGCATTAATTCATTTACAATTTGTAATCGTACCGAATGTGCCATTACTTTTAAAACATCTACGTCTTCTTCGCGGATTTCAGCTAGATCTCTATCAGTTACTACTGTTTTCATTTCGCATTCTCCTTTATTATTAATTTCTATTTTTCTTATTATCCTTATAAATAGTACTTATAAATAATTACGATTTGTCCTGTTGAGAAAATTTATTCTCTTCTTAAAGCAAAAAGGAAACCTATCCTGAAAACAGTTTTCACATAAATTTGATCTATATTTAACACGCTTTGCTAAGCAAAAGTACTTCTCCTATCCTTTGTTTAAAGCAAATAAAAAATTCTGCTTTTGCCTTCCCGTCCTGAAAAATTGATAAGCAGTATCCCCCATCTCACACTCTACAAAATAATCATTTTATTTCTCAACATAGATACCTGGAATTTAAATACCAAAAATGGTAATATGAAGTCACCTTCAGTTGTCAATTGTGTCCCTTTTTGAAAGGCCCTGTCTATAATGACAAGGCCTTTTAAATTTCCTTAAATCCCCTTTCTATTTCGTTTTCTCTTGAATTCCAAAAGTATGTTTCCCCCCTTTGCATCTATTAAAACCCTATCACATTCATGCTCAATAACATTCCGCCTCGTAAATAACATATTATTTAACAAAATAGAAGCCCTACCAAATCACTATAGGAATCTCTTTTCCTCTATCATATTATCAGTAGAGGAAAGAGGATGTATGCATGGAAATCCTAGGACTAGACACGCTCGTTAGCGACTTTAGGTATACTTGAATACACAAATCTTCGCAACAATTTAAGGGTGTAAAGAGATGAAAAACATAATTCAATTGCTTCCTAAAGAGAAGCAGGTTAAAGTTCTTGGAAGCTTACTTTGAAACAGTGGCAAAGATGATTGAACAAAATAATTTAATTCTTTTAGAACAGATGAAAGCTCTATAACTAATTAGAAATAACAAATTTATGATTAATTAATCTTACATACGCTTCCATAAATTATCTATATTTATCTAACATACTAGCCTCTATCTTTACAGAAGATTTGGTTATACTCCTTTTCATCTTTTAAATTTGAATTCTTTCTTTTACAAGTTGAAATAGATCTACTAATAAACCTGGTGTAGACTCTAATTCTTGCTTCTGCTTCATATTCTCTTCTGTTACAGCACTTATAAACTCCCACAGTACTTGTGCTCTAATTGTTCTGCAAATCGTTTCTCACACATTTCAAATGTTTTTATCTTCGTTTTGAACACCGTCCTAATTTAATAATTTTCTTTCCTGTAAATGGCTAGATCAAAATTATTAGCTCTTGTCAGTAGATTCCAATATTATGTATAATGACATTATCTTTTTACCAATAAACGGTAATGACGAGGTGATACAAGTAAATAAACCAAACGTGTCATCAAAATATTAAAGAATCTATTCCATGTACATTAAGATACATATATAGAATTTAAAACCATGAAATTTTATGTACAGATTGAATTACTACAAGATGGAAGATTGGTAGCAAATGTACTCAAGAAAAAAGAGCATTCAATTTGCTTAATGTTATAAAACTACTTGATGTGACATCTGTTGAATGAATTAAAAACATACTCAGGGGGAATTTCAAATGAAAACATTTAGTAAAGTATTATTAGCGGGAACATTGGCTCTTGGCAGTTTAGCAGCAATGAATGTGGAAACACCGAAAGCTCATGCTGATGGGGCGAGCGAATATTGTCGTTACATTTGCGGTCCTAAAGAAACATTAAATAATTTCACAATTCAACTTTCAGATACGAAATATAGACTGGGACAAAATATCATTCTACGAGCAACAAATGATAATGCATATGATGTACATTACACAGCATCTTTTGAAAAACACTACGATACTGGTTGGGATTATTATGACGCTGATTTTCACTATGGTTCCTTATTACCAGCTGGAACAAATGTATATGAAGATTTTGATGCTGAGACTGGCAATGGTGGAGCAATTTCTGAACCAGGAACATATCGCATGAAAATTAAAGTAACACATGCTGATGGACACGTTGATACAATGTACACAGCGCCAATTACATTAGCAAATTAAATCATAAGGTTGCTTCATATCTTATTGTTTTTATTATCTATCAAATATTTATTCAAAGTACCTAATCTTTTAATTCGTATTAGGTACTTTGAATAATAGTTTTATTTTTAGGTTACGTTCCCTATTAATAGGTATTGAAGATGCAGAAATTGATATTCAAACAATATTAAGGGTTAAAAAATAGGAATACCTTCTCTTATAATTGTCCCATTATTTAAACACTAAAGGGATTCACTATTTACAGCATTAGTTTACTTCTTTCCATAATGACAATGCAAAAATCCAATTTGGATCTCCATTCCCTTGATAACTCTGAACTGCCTCATACACCTTATTC
Source organism: Bacillus pretiosus (assembly GCF_052947655.1). NCBI lineage: Bacteria > Bacillati > Bacillota > Bacilli > Caryophanales > Bacillaceae > Bacillus > Bacillus pretiosus. Next base: position 325,834 of record NZ_JBRFUV010000002.1, read on the forward strand.
TCATGAACTACTCTATTTCCTGCTTTATACGCTTTACGCGCATCCCATTGTTCATAAGAGTTTTCTTGCCCTTTTGTTATAACTGTGATGGCATCACTTTTCATTGATTCATTACCTGATGTATCGACAGCAGATACAACATACTTATATGCTGTATTCGCTTGCAAATCTTTGTCCATAAATGAAGTTGTATTAGCAGTACCTATTTCTTTCATGGTCCCTCCAACTTCTCTGTATACAATATAATGGCTCACATCTACATTATCCTCCGATGGACCCCACATTAAATCAATACTACTCGTAGTGGTTCCCATACTGTGTAATCCTTTAGGCTGGGTCGGTGCTTCTGTATCTGGTTTTTCCTCTGTTGTTTTAATAACTAGTGCTTCACTTTCCTCAGATATATTCCCTGCAGCATCTACTGCTCTTACTGTATACGTATATTCTGTGTTTGGGCTTAATTTTTTATCAATTATACTTGTACCGACTACAGTATTAATTAACTCCCCATTACGTAACACTTGATATTCTTTCACCCCTTCATTGTCTGTTGCAGGTTTCCAATTAAGTTCTACACTATTTGAAGTAGCTTTTATTACTTTTAATTCAGATGGCTGGGTTGGTGCCTCTTTATCTGGTTTTTCATCATTTATTAGATTCACATCAATCACATTATAGAAAGCGTTTACAGTATCAGCTACATCCCAAACAGCTAAAATAACATGATACCCACTACGATCAGTTGGTACATTGATTTTATGTGATAAATTATTAGTTGCTTTAGAACCATCGTGTTTTACAGTACCAATTAACTCGAAGTCTGCTCTTGTTAGAGGTTTATTTGGATCCCATCCCTTTTTTGTGATGTAATAGTGCCATTGACTTGTTGAATGAGGAGCTGTGTATTTCCAAGTGAAGATATTTTCTCCGCTTTTAATCGTATTCTTAAACCATCTATCAGCTGTTTGTTGATCAAGAATCCCACCAAACAGGCCTCCTGCTGAAGCAATTTTCCCGTCTGCTGGTCCACCCTGTGGGAATCCTTTAGGAGCTTCTAAACTTTGCGGTTCATACATTATATTTCCACAATTTGAATTCAGCGCTCCATAATTTTGACTGCATAAAGCTGCACGGCTACCTGGCTTTTCAACAAACCCATGTGCATAGGCATTTTGAGGAATAAGAGTTGTACTCATAATTCCCACTGCTACTGCAGCAGCACTTAATCCTTTTTTATTTGTAGCCATTTTTCTAAACTGCCCTAGAATTTTTTTATTCATACTACTAGTCCCCTCCTATTGAATTTCTTACTATATTAAGAGCATGGATATAAGTGAAGGCTAAACACGTATAACTAAAATGAACAATTGAATACACAATCTCATAATTTCATACTCAACTATTCATTTACCTTCATTACATTCAAATAACCCTATAGTTGAATTATTACATACTAATTTATTAAACTTTCACAGAAATTATGACAGTTATTGGACTTTTTCCCGTACCCCTCTTTTGTCTTAAAAGTTCTTCTTACTGTAATTTTAGAACAAAAAACGTATTCCCTCTTACATTTACCTACACAAATTTAAGAAATAAATAATTCAAAAGGAAAAATAAAAATACTACAACAAAGAATTTCCATTTGTTTCTTTTCGTTGGTTTTCCAGCATGTTGTATATAAGAAAACAAGGCAATACCTGCCATAGTAAATAAAAAGATTTGATAATAATCAATCATCTGTAATCCCCCTCCATACAAAAAATAAGAAGCCTCTTTTTGAGAGGCTTCTTATTTTTAATACAAACGACATACATAGGCTAAATATACACAATAAGATTAGGATGCTGAACCTTATTGCAGCTTTATTATAGCATATAACCCTTTGTTTTTTGTTTAATAATTCCGAATTATACAACTTTATCAACATTTGAGTGTTTATTTACATACAATTCACAATAAAAAACAAAAAATATCCACGGATAAAACCAACGTATGTAAAAACCAGCTACCATCCCATTCATAGTTTTAAAAATTTGTCCTATCCTTCTTTTAACAATACTTTAAACTTCGGATAGATTACCGTATATCGACATCTTATGTATGCAAAATTACATATCAAATCTCATTGAAAATCATTCTCGTTGTAACTATAATAGTTTCAAGGGGTGATATTTTCACTTCCTTTTCAAATCTCACAATATATTAAAGGAGGAACTAGCATTATGAAAAAAGTTATTTTAGCAGGGGCATTAGGAATTGCAGTATTATCAGGTATGAATTTACCAGGAGCAGAGGCATCTAAAGCGAGTGCGGCAACTACAAATTTAGACATTCAAGAAGTTACAAAATATTACTCTATGAGTTCCTATGAAGTTTCTCAAAAAGAATCATTTAATCTTAATAAAGGAGAAGAACTTACGGTCTTTGTACAAAATTCCGGGTTCCCAATTTCTTATACAGTCTTTGATGCAGATGATCAAGTAATTGGCACATACAATGCTAATTCACCATATGGTCGCGTATTCAAAGCACAAAAAGACGGTAATATTTCTGTACAATTTCAAGCAGGAGTAAATTCTTCTTACATGAAGAAAATGAATTTCACAGCTAAATTTACAGTTTCTAAACTTAACCAACAATAAAAATTTTAACAATCCTCTTTAAAAGAAAATTAAAAAGGTATATCTCTTCAATGGGATATACCTTTAACTTTAGTGAATTTTATATTGACCAGATAACTGCTCTTGCGCCATACGAACTAAACGTTTCGTAATCTCTCCACCTACTGAACCATTTGCTCGTGATGTTGAATCTGGTCCAAGTGTAACGCCAAACTCCTGAGCAATTTCATACTTCATTTGCTCAATTGCACTTGCTGCCGCTGCTACCAAAATCTCGTTTGAATTATTATTTTCTCGAATTTGCATTTCTAACACACCTCCATTTAATTGGTAATATCATGCTCTATTTCCAGTGGAATATGCAAAAGAATTATTCTTTTAACTATTTTACATATATATCTAAGCTTTCATCCCTTATGTGGGAATAAATAAAGGTATAGGTCATACCTACACCTTCTTCTATCCTACTTAATTTTGAACCCTCCTATTAACTCCTGTAATTCTTGGGAGAGCTAATTTAAAGAATTTGCTAGCTCTGCAATATCTTGTACATACATTTCTTGCTCTTTCATACTTATCTCAACATTACTACTGCTACACTCATATGTATTTGCAATATGTGATAATTCATTTACAACCTGAACAATAGATTGACTATTTTCTAAAGCATCTCTTGAATTACTCGAAGTTGCTTTAATTTGATTTGTAACAGATTGTGCAGATTTTGAAATTTTTTCGAAGAAAGCGCCACTACTCTGAACAAGTATTTTTCCTGATTCCACTTCCTTTGAACTCCTTTGCATGGATTTTACAGCCTCTTCTATTTCAGCTTTAGTTTCATCAATTAATTTAGCTATATCTCTCGCAGATACATCAGTCTTTTCCGCTAATATACATACCTCTTCCAAAACAATTGAAAACTCTTTATCGACTTTTCCAGCACATGAGTCTTCAGTAGTAGCATTTAAAGCTAATAGATTAGTTTGATTTGAAACGGTTGTAATTACAGTAATAATTTCATTAGATCGTGCTTCTAATGCATAAATACTAGAAGATACATCTTGAACCCTATCTCGGATTATTTTCATTTGATTAACAATTTGCTTAATCAAATCTTTCCCTTCTATAGAATGCTGTTCCATGCCTTCGGAAGCAGTAGCAACTTGTTTTGCAGCGCCCTTAATTTCTTTCATCTTACTTTCCATTTCTTGAACAATCCCTAAACAGTTATGCACTACATGAGAATGTGCCCCTAATTTCAATCCTGTCATAGTGCTTGCAATCTCTTGAAATGCCATACTATTCTCTTTTGTATTTGCCGACAATTCCTGTGAAGATGCCGAAACCTGTTCAGCAGTCTGCCTTACTTTATCTATAATCCTATTAAACTTTTCAATAGTGTTATTAAAATGGGAATTAGTTATCCCTATATCATCAGATCTTTCATTCAATTTAATACTTAAGTCCCCTTCACCAACTTTGCGTAAACCTTCCTGTAAATCCTTTAAAGGCGATAAAGAATTTCGTGAGATAAATATTTGAATCGTGGTTGCGATTGTTAATGAAATTATAATAAAGAGTAACCCTTGCGCTATAAATTTTTCCTTTGTAAGTGGAATAACAGAAGCATTCAAATCCGCTGCAACAATTGCAATTATATTTTTATTTTCATCTGTAATTGGCTCTAAAATTGTTACCCAGAAACCTAATTCATCTTCATACACTTCTGTCATTTGTGCCTGTTTCGTTTTCATTACTTTACTGTATGTTTTCATCCAATGAGTAGGATGCTCATAATAGTCACCTGTTTTTAAAGAACCTAGTTTTACAGAAACTGTATTTGCTAATTCTGTATCCAAAGCTACCAATTGTAATTCAGCTTTATCATTTAGCTTGGCTCCTGTAACATATGTTTGTCCGACACTTTTCATACCTTTTATAGCTTTATCTAATTGCTCTATCTATTTTTCTTTCTTCACTCTTTGTGCTGTGGGGTCTTTTGCTACATCTCTCACTATTTCTACATCTAATTGATTTATTACTGTATCTCCTGTTTCAAAAGATTGCCTCTCAAATATAGACATCATACTATTTTGAAACATATTAAAACTTAACGCCCCCATACTTCCCACAAGCGTCAGAATTACTAATACCGTTAGTAATATATTTTTTTGAAGTAACGATAGCTTATGCCAATATTTTTTCATTAAAATCACCTTTCAAATTTTCCATAATAAAAAATAAAGTAGTAATACATTTAAAAGACACTCTATTCATTTTATTATTATAAAGTAATATTCAGGATTCTCTCCTGATAAAATAAAAAACGGACAATCTTGTCCGCTTTTTATTTTATGGTAATTCCTCATATTTCTCTATGCTATTTTCTTCCTTAGATTTATTTTGAGATAATTAAAACTTAAACCTATATATATTGGAATGCTGACAATTTAGCATAATAAATATCTTTGCTTTTCAGGATTTGTTTACACATAAAACTCAGAGTTAATTAAAGAAACATTCGTGTTTAGATGTAAACGCAGTAAATCAAAGAAAGACACTCTTTAAAGAGTATCTTCCCACTATGCAGCCATATAATACTTGCTTCTTTCATCTTTAAATCAAGTAGGCAAACAACTAAATTGTTATGTTAAAATTAGAAAAGAGCATATCAATCTCTCCTCACCTATATAGCGTCTCCCTATAATTCCAATATTCCCATAACTTCTTTTGTAAATATTTTAAAATCAGTTAAATGTTTTTCAATAATTTGCCGAACAATATCTAAATTTACACTTTGATAATCATGTACAGCGATATTTCGAAATCCAACCATCGCCTTTAACTTATTTGCCAGCTCTGCGCTAAGTAGTCCTGCTGTAACCAATAAATCAAAAGCTTCTCGACTAGATTGAGGTAGTCCTAGTTTTTTTCCAGCAACAATATGCATTGCTAAATCAATACTCGCTTCACAAGCTCTTTGTATATTCAAGATTATTGAATCTTGCTTTGTGTAATCTTCCAAATTTTCAGGGTCATTTCCATACACGTCTTGGATTCTTTTTATACAACGCTCTATTGTGGAAATTTTATTTAAAATAACCTCATTCTTCATATATTGAACCTCTTTTCTTTATATCATCGAATACTATCTTGCGTTCCTCATTTAATTTTGAATACATTTTTAAAGTTTTCATTTCAAAAATGATTTTCCGTTCTTCATCAGAACAAAATATTGTCTTTCCTGTATGTATAATCTGAGCTTGAAAAACTGTAGAAGCTTCGGATAAATCAACTAAATCAACATCTCTATGAACAATATTAGCTAACTCCTGTGCTAATAAAAAACGTTCATAATTCCCTAAGGTTGTATCACTTACATAAGCTATATCAATATCACTATCTTCCCGTTCTCTATTCTCAGCCGTTGATCCAAACACAATTATCCAATAGGGATTCACCGTCTTTTGTAATTTTTCTATAATAGCTGTTATCAGGCTTTGAAAAATCATTTAATTAATCCCCCTTAGTATACTTGAACTTTATTATATCATAATCATTACGAAATCCATTAAGCTTCAACAAATACATAAACAAAATTAAACCTTCTTAGTACTTAAAGACGGAATCGAAAAAAAGAAATTAAAGATGATATGTCACTTACTTCTTTCCTTTCTTCTTCCATGGAAGGAGCTATTATGGCTAGTCGAGTATCAAAAAATAATATACACCATCATTATTTTATAGAACAAGTAAGACATCTCCTTAATTCATATGCCAATTAAACCTTCTTAAAACGCGGCTTGTATATAAAAACAAAAAGACACTTTGAGGTGTCTTTTTTCAATTAATTCATTTACCCATCATAATATTTTTAGAACAAATTCATATTAAAGGTTTTATAATGAGTATTAGTAAAGAATCAATTGCTGTTACTGGGCCAAATCTACAGATAAAAGATAATTCAACTAATAAGATTATACAATCTCCAAATAAAATCACTATTAAAATTAAATCAATTCAAGCAATTAGTAATACGAAACACTTCCTTATAAAAAATAATGCAGATTAAATAAATTAAAATAAAAATACCCACAAGTACGAATTCACTATGTCTATTGTAACGCTTGGTTTGTTAAGCAAGGTAAGTATCTAAAGAGATACGTCCCTCCTATATAGTTAAAAGTACAACAGATAGGCTCTTATGCTATTACACATAAGAGCCTATCTCACCAGTATTATACTTAACTGGTTATATAAAATTCCTTTATATTAAATAGAAGTTATCCTTACAATTATTCTGGGAAAATGAAGTTAGAGTTCCCTTCACCATTAGCGGAATCCTCCCTTGGGAATGTAAAAGTAGATCCTTCATTCCCTTTATTTATTTCTTGCTCCTCAGGAAATACAATGGAAGAATCATTGCCTAAGTTCGGTGAAAAACCTAGTTTAGATAAAATGGCTTTTAAGTCAGGTAAAACACCAATTTTATCAGAGATTGGATCGTTAGATTTCGTTCCAGTACTAGAATCACTTAAAATATCCCTAAGCTGTCTTGGTGTATATACTCTCCCCTGATTATTTTTTGCAATTCCTTGAATTGATGCTGCAGCACCAGCAATAATAGGCGATGCACTAGATGTTCCAGCAAAACTAGATGTATATAGATTTGTTATAAATTCACTTGGTTTAGCATCTGTAGTATCTACTGCATTCCCCCATCCATACACATCCACTCTACTACCGTAATTAGAGAAATATGAACGTTTATGAGGAACCCTTGCAGAAGCTGCCCCAACCATAATCGCCCCTGAATCTTTAAAATCAGGACTATTACGATTTAAAACTTGTTTACCATTACGGTCTCTAAATTGATCCAAGTCATTTCCACCGTTTGCACCTGCTTCAATAATAATAATTCCCTTATTTGTTCCCATACGAATTGCATCAAATATGTCTGGTTTTACTTCCACTGGAAAATAGTTCTTATCTCCATATCCATCGTAAGTTGCTTGTGCCTCTAGTAAAAGAATATCTCCAGCTTGCATATTGTTAACCGCACTTAAAATAGCATCAGCTGTATTATAATTTCCGTTATCCCTAATCTGGGATACAACCTTTACCTTAGCCTTTGGTGCAATCCCAATTCCACCTATGTTATTATCCTCTGCAGAAACAATTCCCAATACTGAGGTACCATGATCATGGTGTTCACTCTTATTCTGTCCGGACATCAATTCAATCTTTTGATTCACTAAATCTTCATGACTTAATAACCAACCATACTCCATATCTACGAAAGTAGTTCCTTTTCCGTCCCCACCATTTATACTCCAAGCATAAGGTGCATTAATTCCTAATGGTGCTGGTTCAAGGTAACCTTGTCTTGTAAGTCTAGGCTCATCATATGGATTAACAGATAAATTTGGTAAACGCTCTTCAGGTGGCGTTTCTTCTTCCTGTAAATACGCCGTTTCAATAAGAGATGATTTCTCAAACTTTGCAAGTAAAGCTTGTACATCAATATCACATTGGTTTTCTACAATATAATAGTTTAGCAAATTGGAAGAAATATGTTCGGAGTCGTTTATTTCTCTACCTAAATTTTTAATTTCTTTAGGATTTAAAGAACTAAAAAGTCGATTTATAGTTACATTTGGGTATTCGTTTAAAATTCCAATTAATTCAGGATCTTGTTTTTCTTCTTTAATGAATTTTTCTATTCCATCCTGATATGGCAAATTTGCCTCATTTTTAAATTTCAAAATTAATTGTTTCGTAACTTGCTTATGTACAGTAGAATTCAATTGCTTATTTGAATAATTGTAACTAGCTGCATAGGCAACTTCTGATTTATCACTTGGAAGTAGTCCACCCACCCCATTAAATGCTGTTAACGCAATTGAAGAAACTATAATTCCCTTAAAAATTTTCAAAATGTGCACCTCTTTTAATTTATATATAATTATAAAATGCTTTATATGGCCTTAATTCTTTTTATATAAGCTTCTTATATTTCCAACTCCGTTCATTTTTTAATATTTGCTTAAACATCATTAATACAACTACTTCATACCATCAAACCTATTAATTTAGCTGTATAACTGTAACCATTATAGTTACACCTATAGCGAATAGTCAATCTAATTTTTTATGCAATTTCGCATTTTAAATAATACATACTTCTAATTATTTTAAGATAAGTTAAACTTCTATCATTTTAAATAATTGCATATATGTAATATAAAGCATATAAGGAGGTTAAAACGTGGTAATCTCAAGACAAGATTCCTGGACTAACGATAACGATTTACTTCTCGCATCAACAGTACTCCAGAATATTCGTACCGGTGGAACACAGTTAGCTGCATTCAAAGAAGTAGCAAAATTACTAAATAGGACACCTACAGCTTGTGGATTTCGTTGGAATTCATACGTAAGAAAACAATACCAAGAGGAAATACAACAAGCAAAACAAAATCGAAAGGGAGGAAACAATATTTCTCCCCCTCAACAAAAAAAAGAAACAAACTCTTTATCTATGACATTAGATGATATTATTCTCTTTCTACAAAATTATAAAAAAACAAATGAATTTACAAACTTACAAAACCAAATAAAAAATTTAGAAGCAGAAAACCAGTCCCTTCTACAACGTGTAACTATGTACGAAGAAGAGTATCGTATGTTACTTAATCAAATTGATAGGTCAAGAAGTTTAGTTGTAATTGATTAAAAGAAGCAGTAAATTACTTTTATATACTTAGGTCGTAACCTAAAAAATTTATATATATGAGTTAATTTAAATACTAATAAATAAAGTGCACGTTTACTAATAATAAACGTGCACTTTATTTAATTCTTAAAACATAAAATTTAATTTTCAACTCATTAACAATATTAAAATTAAGATGTTTGTTTTATAGGTATTTCTTTACTTCTATTCTCAATAAGTCTGTCTAAAAGTAAGTAAATAAATCCAGAAATAATACAACCTACACCTAAGATTGTAAATAACATATGCCCTAAAAGCTGATCCAGTAATACACCACCTAGTAGAGGTCCAAATACATTACCTGTAATCCATTGCAGATTAGCCGCTCCCATATAAGTCCCCCTCAAAAAATTGCAACTATATTTTAAATCCACTTTTAACCCTTAAAAATACGGGCCAAACAAACTATCTTACAGCTTGACTGTAGAAACTTTAGGGGTAATGCTTTGACAAATATATTATATAACAAATATTAACATCTACGAGATTTATTTTTGAAAATTATGTGAATTAAGAAAGGAAGTAGTTTTTTTCTTAGATATTATTGTTAATAACTTGGTATCATTATATATCATTCTGCAACTTATTTAGAAGAGCTATGTACATTTCGAAGAAGTTCTTCAATAAGTTTTGTTTTTTCATTTACCTTTGTGGCATATGTGAAATCACCATAACAATATGGATACCTAAAATTATTTTTATTTCCACCACAAGTATACATCGCTGGATTTTGATCAACTTTCATCTTAGAAAACTTTTTGGCTGAATCCTCCGAGTGTTGTTTAACTTCTTGACTAGCAACAAAATCAATATACCCTGGCCCCATATTATAGCTTTGAATAATTGTATCCATGCTAACATCCTTGTCCGTTCCATATTTGTACATTTTAGCAAAGTGTTTTACCCCTTGTTCAATGCTCAAGCTTGTCTCTTGAATTTCATTTGGCTTTAATCCAAGTGATTCGGATGACTGCATAGGATCGTTTCCCTCACCTCTACTCTCTTGGTACATAATTCCTAATAAAACTGCTGTTTTCTCTCCTAAATTATATTTTTCTAATTCTTTTTTCAAGGTAGATTCATATTGCAATACACGTTTTTCGGTGGCTAGCGCTTTATTTTGTTGAATATTGGTTTTATGATTAAAATATAGCATTCCAAGTATTATTCCTAAGCCCAAAATACTAATAAGGAACACTTTTATAATTTGTTTTTTACTTGTATCCTTCATATATTCCTCCTCGTATAAAAAATTCAATTTTTCAAAGGTAATTGGTTATTTACAAACTATGTAATGGACATCTATCTCCCGCCCTTTTTAGACTAAAACATCAATACTTTAAGGTTTTAAGTTTAATATAAAAGTTTAAAGATAAGGTAAAGATAAGATAAAGATAAGATAAAGGGCATTTTTTATACGTACTTTAAAAGATATTGGTACAAAGGGATATGTGGGACAATTTGTTGATATAAATGGATTTAGTAATAAAGGAAAGGTTAACGTACAAATTATTAATTATGGAGATATCATTCCGGAAGATTTACCTTATCTTTTCAATATGCTTTATATAAAAAACTACAACATAACATATAATAAAAAACGGCGAACCCTCCACGTAGGAGAATCCACCATCACAAATAAATGATTATTTCACACCTAGTTTTTCTTTTGCTTTCTTAGGAAGCTCGTCTTCCTGCACTTCCTCCCAAGCGGTTACACCTTTTTTCTCTGAGTGATATACACGTAGGAATACTTCTTTACGAAGATTCTTTTGTGCCATAAATTGTAACTCTTTTTCTTTACCTTCCTTATCAAAACCCGATAATGTATATTCATACTCCTTTCCCATCACTTTACCATCCATAGATTTTGAAACTCCCTCTTTTCCATCCATTGTAATTTGAACGTAATACTCATCTTTACCCATACGATTAATATCACATCCAACTAGCAGACCTGCAAATACAACTAAAAGACTAAAAAGTGCCATATATTTTTTCATATTGTTCACCTCATTGATTTTCTATGATACTGTAATTTTAATCTGTTCTCGTTTGAAAAAAAATTCAAAAACATTACGTCAACCTTACATTTTCGAAAGATAACAAAATTACCTATATCAATGTTTATAAATGAGATATTTACTTAATCTTAGAAAATCATTTAAAAGATTACTAACTGAACTGATACATTATCTAGTAAGAAAAATATAATTAGCCCATTAAAGAACCCTATAGAACAGGTTTATTAACCTGTAAAGTGACAACCACTTTTTCAAAACAACAGAAATTCAACATTTTGGTTATGCCGTACGTATAGTACAAGGCATCGACATCATTCATGTCCCGTACAAAAAAGCGAAGTCTTCAACTAAACTTCGCTTTTCAATGTATTATGAATTACAGGAATTATTGCTAAATGCCAAAAATTTATTTTTCCAAACATAGATTTTTTTTATTTCAGCTAACTTTGCAAAAGAATTTGACAAAATATAATTAATTATTGATTAACCGCTTTAGCCACAAGGACTGCGTATGCTTCTGCACCTACATTGGTTAAATGCACACCATCAGGTGCAAAGTAGTCTTTCTTTCCAGCACTTGCTGCATACCAATCAACTAGAGTTACATTAGGATATTTAGTTACTGTTACTTTCAGTCTCTCGTTCACAATTGATTCCCACGGACGTGGCACTCTCGTATTAATAAATATTATTTTACGTTCGTTTCCAATTAATTTTATTAATGAAACAAGTTGCTCAGTAGTAAAGGCTCCATTTGTACCTAATCCGATAATGACATTGTTTCCTAAATTCCCTTCATTTTTTAACTGTTCAACTACTGGAATCGCTTTTGACAGCTGACGGCCAATTTGCGCATCAATCCTAATATCAGGAAAAGTATTTTTTAAATATGGAGTAATATCAATCATAACGGAATCGCCTATCGCAGTAACTGTGAGCGGATTTTTAGGTTGTGCAGAATTTACTTCTTTTGATTCCCCTTGATTTAGAGGCGTTTCTTGATTTGGATTTTCCCAAACAGCAACTGGATGTGGCGCCGGTTGTGTTTGTACTGCTTCCACCTTCTCTTGTTGATAATTCTCCTTAGCCTTACTAGCATTTGATAACCCTAAGACTGCTATTGACGAAAAGAATAATGAACAAACTAAAGCTAACTTAACACCTAAAGTGACATTTTGAAGTCTTAAGTTCTTAAACTGAATGTTCCGGAGCGCACCTTGTCGGATTGGTTTTTCGATAAACTTCCATGAAATTTGCGCGATCAATATTATTAAAAGAAATTGAAGGATTGCTCTTATTATTGAAAAATCCCCCGTATTTACTTTTGGAGTCGTTAATGTGAGAATTGGATAATGCCAGAGATATATGCCATACGATCTTACCCCTACCCAACGTAAAGGTCTAAATCGTAAAAATTGAGCAATGCGACTAGCTGGATGAGCTAGATTTGCCACTAACAATGCTGTTGCAATTGATAAGAGAACCATTCCTCCCTTGTATAGAAATGGATCATATTGATTGGTCTTCCAAAACATAACCAAAATAATAATAAGAGCAATGCCCCCCACTACATCAAGGATGAAACGCGCCTTCGGGATAATTTTATTAGCAAGCCTATTGCTTGGCCAAACTAAAGCAAGTACCGCTCCGATAAGTAAGGAAAAGGCCCTCGTATCTGTACCATAATATATTCTGCTCGGATCAACTCCAGGTTCATACAAAATTGCCATTGCCAAAGCTGAAGCAAATGCTCCTAGACAAATCAATAAAATCATACGAGATTGTTTTTTTATGTAGTAAAGTCCTAAACTAATAATAAACGGCCAGACAACATAGAATTGTTCCTCGACTGCTAACGACCAAAAATGATTTAATGGAGAAATCTGGTTAAAATTATCAAAGTACGATAATTTATGATAAATATACCACCAGTTACTAACATAAAATAATGCCGCTAATGAATCTCCACGCATTTTTTCAAGTAAAGAGCTATGAAAAATCGTAATCCATGCCAATGTTATAACGAGCATAACAAGCATTCCTGGAAGCAATCTTCTTGCCCTACTAAGCCAGAACTTTTTCAAATCAATTCTCTTATTTCTCTTCCACTCCATGGCTAGAATATCTGTAATTAAATAACCTGAAAGTACAAAAAATACTGTAACTCCCAAAAACCCTCCAGGCATCCAATTAAAATTAATATGATACAAAATAACACCTAGTATAGCTAGACCCCTTAGACTGTCCAACCCTACCATATAACGACTATTTTTTTTAAAAGGTTTAGTCATCCTACATTCACCTCTATTTCTTGGAAACTAGGTTAATAATAACGTCATAAAATGCTATTAATTTCCTAAAATCGTATAAGCTAAACCATTACAAACATCATTTTGTAAGGCTTTTTTTGATATTTACATGCACAGCAATACATACTTTATCACGTTATCTGGCTCTGTTGTGCAAATTTTTATAGTAGGTGTTTTTCCTCTCCCTAAAAAAGAGGAATTTGCCCAATCAAAAATTTATATACCGTGTGTCTTAAAGTAAAATTTTGATACGTTTTTACAGACATATCAAGGCCTGTGACATTTTGAATATAATCGATAATGCGCATGTAAAGGATTTTATATATAAAAACATTATAAAAAAGGGATATGTATAATTACATATTTCTCTTACTGATAAAGCGTCTCCATTTTGGAAAAATCCTTCTTTAATATTTTTAGTCTCTTTGTTAGCTTGATAGCGAAATGGTATGGCAAACAAACCATTGTCGTATCGGAAACATTTGTTTCAAATCAATTATGTTCTTGTTATGGATATCAAAACCAAGACGTTACTAATCTAAACCTACGAAAATGGGACTACCCTTCTTGTTGTACACACCATAATCGGGATATTAACGCAAGTATCAATTTGGAAGAATGAAGTGATAAGGCTTCTAACCACAAGGACTATGTTGATAGCCTACTAATAAATTAGGACTCGATTGAGCCCCTTACTTATTAATTTCCTTCTTCTATACAAAGTAACTGTGGGAGTAATTCAACAAGGAGATAATCTTCATAAAGTAAAATTACTGGGAGTAAAGAAGGGGATTTTCGTGTTTATAAGAGCAACAAAAAGAACTTGTAGGAATCTCTACAAGTTCTTTTCAGTTTAAGGTCAATATACGAGATAAACAAACTACCTTGAAAATTTATCATAAATACTACAGGGGTAATGCTTTGATAAGTATATTATATAACAAATATTAACATCCAAAAGTTTTAATTTTGAAAATTATGTGAATTAAGAACAAAGTATCTTGTTTTATGATTTTACTGCTAAATTATTTATAAAACTCTCTATAGAATTTGCTTGGAATATACGGAAATACGGAGATTGAATATCGTAATGTTTGTCAGTAATGATAAGGATTGATGGAAAAAATTTAGAAGCTTTCGGTTGCCAATATTCATTATGCCATTCTTGGCTATGGAAGTATAATTCATATCTATTTATCTTATCTTGCATTATTTTTTTACTGTACACTGACTTTTGAACTTCAATAAAGAATGGAGATCTACGCCAAATTGTAAATGCATCGGGTTCCATGAATTCTTTCCCATACTTTGGTTCAACATCGAATAGTTCAGGATGTTCATAATGAACGAGTTGTTTATATGAGTCCACAATACCAAGGAAATGAGGAATTTTTTGACTCGTTTTTCTGATAGGATTGGGTCGCGGAAAATAAATGTATGGGTGTTGCAATACGTTAGCATCAACATGACCGTCTCTTCTTAATCGTTTCATAACGGTATTACAGCAGGTTATCGCATTCTTTAAGCCTTGAAAATGCAAGTCAATAATATCGTCTCGGGACATACATCTAAATTGCTTCAAATCATTCAGAATTCCTTTATCTCTACTCTTCATCATCTAACACCCCAAATAACGGAATTTCTACTTGCGATGAATACTTGAGTACCCTCTCCTCTTTAGACATGCAATATGGTTCAACAATTTGTTTCGCCTTACTTAATTCCAAATAAGGAGCTTGCACTTTCATTAATCCATTGCGTTTAAAAATCATTTGTCCAGATTGCTCTAAATACTCTGAACCAGAAGTACCCATAATATTACTATTAATCACACTATCACATTTAAAGCCCATTCTTACAGTCATATTAAGTTTTAACTTACCATCTAACACCTTGGCATCTGGCCTCTGCATACTAAGCAAAAGAAAAACCCCTAGTGATCTCCCGACTGCTGAAATCTTTTCAATCGTAGTCATGCACTCTTTTTCATCTTTCAGCATAGCCACTTCATCAATAGCAAGTAGGATATATGGCTTTGGATGATTTGGATTTAATTTGTTGTACGCATCAATATGATCAACTTCATATTTCTCCATAAGTTTTCTTCGTTCCCTGATTTCCTTCCATAACTTTTGAAGCATTATTTTCATTTCGATTTCTTCCATACAAACTTCTTTTACATGCTTCACTCTACGTAAAAAATGAAATTCAGAGTTTTTTAAATCACCAAGATACAAATGCAACGTATTAGGAGACATATATTGAATGAGTGTGGATAGCACAACACGTACCATACTACTTTTCCCACTTCCTGTTTCTCCTGCGATTAATAAGTGCGGTGAATTGGAACCAATCATGTCGTACGCAATCATTTTTCCGTATTGGTCCCTGCCGACCACAACAGGTAAACCGTAACCTTCTAATTGTGTCTGCCATTCTCTAAAACAATAAATATACGGCTTTAGCCCAGCATTCGAATGAAATACATGTAGGACAAACTTTTTCACATCCCCTTCAATTGTAATATTCCGTCCTAATATTTGCTGGAAACAAAACCACTTCTTTTCAATCTTCTGTGGATCTAATCCGTTTGGTAGGGTAAACACATATCTCACACTTTCTTTTGAAGAAGAAATATTATGTACCTTTGGATAAATAGGCACTTTTCCCCCGCGTGTTTGATGTTCCGTATATAAACCTGCTTTTCCGAACACCTCCATAAGCTGATTCCTTAACCTTTGCGTACGAAGCCACTCCTTTATGATCCCCATAACTCCCTTCCCTCCTTAAAACATGATTACGATACGAACAAATACATACCCAATCAAACAAACTCCCCCAATTCGCATACCGTAATAAATACTTCCACTCACAAACTTTGCAGCAAATATATGGTCATTTTGTACCAAATACTTTTCTAACAAGACTGCCCCAATTAAAACCGTCCCCATTACTCCCAATGCAATATAGCTATTTAGCACTTGATCTGACATATGAAAGAATGCAAAAGGACTTAATGAATTGTATTTACGAATTGTATTTTCTTTATCTTTGTATGACCGTTCCATAAACTTGCGAAAAAAAATCCTTTCTTTCCTTACACGCATTTAAATGCCTCCGTTCTCTTTATAAACAGAATTAAAAAACTTATAAAACATAGGATTGATTCACTTATTACCTTGTTAACATTACTTTGATAGTTAATATGGTATGTACTTTGCCAATACAAAGGCGAATTGATTTGATATCCATCTTGATAATACGTTTGCTAGCACCTTTGATAGCGACCTTGATACATCATATTGCAAACAGCTTGTACATTATTAACACTTTTGTTTAAAAAAATCATGCTTTGGTAAAAATGTGATTAATAGAGTATCTAGGAATAGGAGTGTTCGCAGTGTTTGGCTTAGGAAAACCGTTATCTAAGTTTGGTAAATTTTTAAGAAAGAATGATATTACTCAAACAGAATTAAAGGCATGGAGTGGGGTAAACCAAAATACAATTAGCCGTATCTCTCGCTCCAATCAATACAAGCCCTCATTAGGGAATGGTCAAAAGATAATAAGAGCCTTAAAAAGAAAAGGATACGGCGTAGACTTTGAAGATTTTTGGATGTGATAATTTGCTCGATAAATACTACTGTATCAACCCTACACTTTAATGAAAGATATATTCAAAAATGAATATAAAAAAAGATCAACTACCATTTAAAGTAGTTGATCTGCATTTGCAATCTCTATAAAAAATACATATATTTATTTGCTACATTATAAGATTTTTAACTTCTTTCCTTAAACATACTGTCTAGGATTCTATCCTAGAATCTGAACCTATATCTTAAATCCACCAATTAATTCTTGAAGTTCTTCGGCCATCTGTGCTAATTGTATTGCTGAAGAATTTATCTCTTCCATAGAAGCATGTTGCTCCTCAGATGAACCGGCTATCGTTTGCATACTTGAAGAATTCTCTTTCACAGCCATAGATATTTGATTAATTGATGTATCCACTTCCATTGCATCACTTGTCATTTTATTTGATAATTCCACCATACCATGTACTTTTGACACGATATCATTTGCAGATTTTGAGATTTCATAAAAACTTTGTTTTGTATCATTCGCAACCTGAATCCCCGACTGCACTTCAACTCCTACTTCATTCATAGCTTTTACAGTCTCATGTACATCTGCTTGTATTTCATTAATTAAACTTCCAATTTCCATTGAAGATTCGGATGATTGCTCCGCTAACTTCCTAACTTCGTCAGCAACAATTGCAAATCCGCGCCCTTGTTCTCCTGCTCTAGCCGCTTCAATCGCTGCATTCAATGCTAATAGATTTGTTTGTGCTGCAATATTTTGAATTGCTTCTAATATACTTCCGATTTGCTGTGATTTTTTATCTAATAATTTAATTACATTATCGGATTGAGAAACAGAATGATGGATTGACTCCATTTGCGTTACAGTTTGTTCTACTAATTGTTCACCCTCATTAGCTTTTTGTTTTGTATATAAGGATGAAGCGGATACTTCAGAAGCATTATCAGCTACGCATTGAATATTACGCGTGACCTCACCAATTAATTTCGCTCCAGACGCTACTTCATTATTTTGAACTTCTGCACTATTCGATATTTCTTCCATTTCTTTTGTAATTTGTTCTGTCGCAACACTTGCTTGCTCTACGCTAGCAGTTAGTTCCTCAGAAGAAGCAGCCACATGTCCTGCAGATGTGTTAATTCGAGAAATTATATTACGTAACGACTCTGCCATTGTGTTAAAACTACTACCTAATTGACCAAGTTCATCCTTGGAACGAATATCTATTTTCTCAGTTAAATCTCCCTGACTAATTTTTTGAGCTGAAATAACTAATTGTCTTAGTGGATTAATAATAGATTTAAGAATGAAGAAAGTTACAATTCCACCTAACAACAATGAAGCCCCTATTATAGTGAGCGTTTTATAAAAAATAGGATTGGTAGCTTCTTCAATTTCTTTAATAGGCATTACACCAGCTATTTTCCAACCTGTTTTTTTGTTTGTTTTAAAGCTTATGTTTCGATCCTCGCCATTAAGGCTATAAGTAATTACTCCCTCTTCTTTCTTGTATAGTTCATCTGCTAATGATTTCTCTAACTTCTCACCTGGCTTAAGTGTAGGATGAACAACTATAGTCTTATCTTGACTTACTATAGATACAAAGCCTTGTTTTCCTATTTTTATCATTTTAGAAGTTTTTACGATATCATCAATATTCAAGTCCACACCAATGACACCACTTTTATCAGCATTTTGCTTCGCAATTGCTATTACCATATTTCCTGTAGCCTTTGATTTATAGGGAGGCGAAACAATAATCTCTCCATTAGCTTTTACTGCATCCTTATACCAACTACTTTCTAACGGATTAAATCCTTCTGGTATTTTTCCAACAGGTGCATGGATAAATTGATTATTACTAGATGTAGTATAAATCGTTTCTATCTCTGGATGTAACTGTATATATTGATCAAATTTACTTTGTACATTTTGCAATTGGTCAGCATTATAATCACCTTGTGTAAGTATCTTTGCAAAATGAGTTACATCTACATGTTTATTTTCTAATTCATCATCAACTATCTTATTTAAAATACTCACATTATCTTTCGCGGTTTGTAGAATTGTTTCATTAAGATCTGTTCTTGCTTTATCATAAGACGATACCCCTACGACAAGACTTGGTATAATTAATATTGCAATAAATGCCATAGACAACTTCGTTTTAAGCTTCATTTGTTCCAATCTTTCTTTTATTTTAAACACTATCTACTTCTCCCTTTCATTCTTACAACTGATATAGTTTATTTAATTGTTTGCTCCTTTATTTTTTCTACGTTGATTTATGGTATTATTCGAAATGAAATTACCGTTCCATCCCTTTACGCACATCTTCTCATATAGCGATTTATTTTTTACAAGTGAAGTTGTATCTATCCCCCTTTCAACTATGTAATTTTTTTATAGTAAGCAATGTTAAAACTACAAATTATTCTACATTAACTGTAGAAACATAGACTTCATTTAAAAGATGATTTTTGGCTTTGATTGAATCAAAAGTTTAATTTCGAACGATTCACATTAGATGAAATCCTTACCATACTAAATTCCTTTTAACTTAACTAAGTGAATTTATTCTTTGAATAACTATATTTAACAGCCTTATCCTTTTAACCACTCTGACCGCTTCGCTTTATTCATTTATCTATTTACTACAGCTACTTTTATTTTATCGGATACTAAACCATAAATTCTAAATAGGAGAATAAAATAAATTGGAGAACTTCATTGTAACACGTATACATAAGTTTTAAATATTAAAATTAATAAATATTTTTTTATATCATAAAAGATCATTTTTCACTTATTTATTCTTATAAGTTTCTGGAATATCAAAAATACCTTGCCCTTCTGCATGCTGTTGTATTCTTTTTTGTACGGTTTGGGCAGGTCTCGAATCATTTATTGTTTGGTTAGTACTGCTACATGCTGCTATTTGAGAAACGAATGCTGTTATGCAAGCGATCTTAATCCATGATTTTCATCGTAATATCTTCCTTCTACTAAAGGCGTGTAAAGTACTATCTTCATTTTATTCCCGATATTTTTAAACAACTAAAAAAGGACACACCTATGGCATATGTATGCTTAGGTATGTCCTTTTGCAAGATAGATTTAGAGATATTTTGTTACTTTCATCATATCATAATTCGCTTTAATTTTATATACAAAATTAAAGATGTTAAAATATTATTTCTCCTTTACAAAATTAATTCTCTTCTGCGCGGAATCATATGATAATTTTGCCCCAAGCGATGTCCCTGTTTTTTTGATTTAAATCCTGAGATTATATCTGTCATATTCTTTTTTTATAACTTTTTAATCTGGCTTGCTTTGATTCTTTTTTCAAGTATCATACCAGAAACGATGAACTCAAAACCCTTTTTATATTGTTTGCATAGATAATTTGTTTTCCTTATAATTACCCTCCCTTGACACAAAGGACATTTTGTCACCCCCTCAAGATTGCTAGATAACAAAAAATTAGAGAAAATACAAATTATGGAGGGAACGAAACACAATAATGAATCGCAATTTTACTAAATAAAAAATCATCCTTTGTAAGAAAGGATGATTTTTTATTTAGTGCGTGGATTTCTACTAATATGTAGACTTACATACACTACTACTTTTGAAGAGTAAATTGGGAAACAATCTGTTTTAATTCCCCAGCTACGCTGTGCAGATGTTCAACTGAAATTGAAATCTCCTGAACAGATTTTTCTTGCTGTTGAATAGACTCTTTTACCCTATCGGCTCTATCAGATGATTTTTGAGAAATTTGAGCCATGTCTTCTGCAGAGGCAGAAACCTCTTCACTACTCGTTGCAATTTCATCTGTAGACATAGATACCGTTTGAATTTTCTCAGATACTTGCTGTACTTTTTCTGTGTGCATTACTACTTGTGTACCTGCTTGTACCTCATTATCCACTTTCCCCATCATGTCTACGGTGTGGTTCGTTGTTCCCATAACTTGAGTAATAAGCTTCTCAATTTGTTTTGCAGACTCACTAGATTGTTCGGCCAGTTTTCTTACTTCATCTGCCTCAATTGCGGCGTTTAATGCTAATAAGTTAATTTGAGAGGTAATACCTTGCATAACATCAATTATTTTTACAATTTCTTCCGAATGCACCTTCATAGTCTCAGCCTGTTTAACACTGCTTTGTACTGAATTTTGGATTGTATCCATTTGTTGAATCATTTGTTTCATTAATTGGTTACCACTCTCTGCATCTAACGCTGATTGAGCAGACAGTTCATTTACAGAGGATGATGTATTCACTATACTCTGCATTCCCTGTGTCAACTCTTCCATCGCACTCGCAGTTTGTTCCATTGCTTGCATTTGGCTCTCTGCGCCATTGGCAACTTCCTCAATATCCATCGTAATTTTCTTTGCTGCACTGCTAGACACTTCTGATGCAGATAGCACTCCGTCTGCATGTTGGAATAAAAACTGAACATTATTCTCTACTTCTTTCATATTTGTTCTTAGCCCTGCAATCATCTCGTTAAAATCACTTACTAATACACCTAATTCATCTTTAGCATTATAATCACTATTTACAGTTAAATCTCCTTCTTTTGCCCTTTCCATCATACGACTAACCGTTTGTAAAGGAGCAACTATAAGCTTGCTAATAATATAACTTACTATACATATAACGATTGTTATAACAACAACAATAATAATAAAAGTACTAATGGATCTACCTATCATTTTTTGAGAATCCTTAAATACTTGGTCAGCTAATTTCGATACATACTTTTCTAAATCTAAAGCATAACCAGCTAACTCTACTCCCCTCGGTTTTAATTCCTTTTGAAATTCATTTATCATGTGGGAGTCGGTTGTTACTTTTGCTTTTTCAAATAACTTTTTATATGTTTCCATATAACTTGGCAAGGATTTCTTCAAATTCTGAAATAGCTCATCCTCTTGCATGCTTAAATTAAAGCCATCATCATATTCTCTTAATAAAGAATCATATTTCTTAAAATCATTTTCAATATTACCGATGATTTCCTCTTTATTTGCTCCCTCATTTTGTGAAGCTGTAATTAATTCTAGTAGGTTATATTCTAATGAATATAGTACTAAAATTCAAAAGAACGTGTATAAAAAGTGACAAACAAAAGATATATTGTTAATAGCAATAATATTAATACACAAGTAAAATACACGATAGAAATATGCTTTCTATTCTCTTTCCAATTACGTATACTGGAAATTATAAAACTTACTATCACCATGCAACAAATCCCTACCAAAAACACCAATACATACTCGTGAATAATAACACCACAAATTAAAAATATAACTGCTAATATTGCTAATAGTGAATGAACTACACGCAAAAATAACCTCTCCTTATCTCATTGGAAACATATTAATGTACTGTTAGTTTATTTAGCAAACAGATGGTTTCCAATTTGGGCAACGGTTTGACGTGTTGTAATCCATTTATCAGTCGAGGTTTTGGGATTGTAGAAATAAAGCCAATCAGAATTTGTTCCTTTTGAAGTGAGAGCCTCTTCTACTGCTATTTTTGCTTCCTGTGTAGCAGGCTGATTAATTCTACCGTCTGTAACAGGAGTAAATGCATAACCATTTTTAATCGGTTCATAAATTACGTCTGTAATTGTATTTGGAAAACCATTTGCGTTAGCACGATTTAATACTACCTTTGCAACCGCAACCTTTCCTGCATGCGGTTCTCCCCCTGCTTCTGCATTTACTAATCGAGCCATTAAGTCCACTTCTTGTAATGAAATACCAGTATCAATCTTTAAGTGTTGACCGACAAAAATATGGTCTTCATCTACGTTATTGTTTTGTTTTATAGACTGTATTGAAACTTTATATTGTTGTGATATAGAACTTAATGTATCCCCGCTTTTCACTTGGTAAATTGCTTGATATGTATTAGTTGAAACTGTTGAATTATTTTTTTGAACATATTCGTTTGCAGTTGACGCTACCGGAATTGTTAAACGTTCTCCAATATTAATTTGATCATTTGCTTTATTGTTTTCTTGTTTAAGTGATTGTACGGACACCTCATATTGTTTATTTATTGCTTCTAGGGTATCATTCTTTTGAACCGTATAAACCGTTGAAGCCGCAGTCCCTACTGGACTTGATACTACTGTAATCATTGCAGCAGATAATGGTAACCAGGTTTTCGCCTTACATAACTTCATTCAAAAAAGCCTCCTAAAAATTATTAAGTACTCTTAATATGTTTAAGTTAAAACAAATCAAGCTATCTATAGCGTAACAAAACATTGAATTCAAGTCATTGAATTTGTATTTCTATATAATAACTGAGTTGCTTACGATATTGAAATTGAATTATTATAGTTATGTTTCAAAAGGATTGAACAATCTAATTCTTAAACTAAATATGGTGAAAGTAGAGGCTGATTTCAATCGCCTAATAGTTTCTTTCCAAAGAACTGTTTCTATATGCTATACTGACTCCTAATTAATTGTAGAAGGAATGATAAAAATGAGTGATAGATCCTCAAGACGATGGAAAATGCAACAAAAATTACGGGCACTGAAAACCAAAAATAACAATGATACAAACCCTTTGTTTAATGAATGTATTGAATCCCTCGGAGCAGAAACTCTCATTTTCTCTCAAAATAAAAGCCAACAGATTGTAAATACTTTAATAAATTCATTTCCTATAACTGTCTCTGGAAGAATAGATTGGGAACAGATAGACAATCAATTAATAGCTTTAAATAAAGAGCAACTAATTTCCCTTATTAAAGAAAACAAACCAGATTTTGATGAACAGATTTTTATATTATGGGATAATAATGAAATCCCTGTAATAAGCACAAATCTTGATAAAGTATTCCAATCACTAGTTGATATTGATGCAGTCAGTTTTTATTTCTGGTTATTGGATAAAGAATATAAATTTATAATTGAAATAAAAAATGAAGAAATGATTATGGTTGGATTTAGCTAATAATCCAATCCACTTTCCTCATTCTTTTTTTTCTATAAATGAGCTTTTTCCACCGAAGCTATGTCGCCTTTAGCAATACGAGTACCTCTTTCAATTTCATGATCTTGCATAATTTTCCTCTTTAGGAACTTCATTGTTAACAACCAACACTCCGACTTCTCCGTGGCAACTACTGTCCACCGTTCCAAGAACATTGTGTTCCTCGTTATACCGATACGGGGATGTACCTGCAATTCATATCCTGGTAGAGCCTTAAAAACTTATATTTTTGGGACACTAGCATGTTTCTTTTTTCATTTATAAGTTTAATATTTCTTATACGGCATTTGGATTTTGCGATGTAATTTCAATCGAGAATGGGAATTCCCTCTCACTACTTGTCTATTGTCTTGTTATTCGCTTTTTCCTAGTGGGTTATAGCAAACGACAAGACTATTATTTTTTCTTCTAATCCCGTACTTATATTCTTTGATTTTGTTATTTTTCCTTAACAACAAACAAGACGCCAACCAGATCACGGAAGCGCCTACAATACTTGCTATAAACTTAACTAAACCTATTTACCTTCACGTCATTTACTTCTTTGTTTCCATACCCCATTCTCTTTACGATAAGTATTCTTTCCATTCATGAATCCCGCTGTATTACCAGGAATGCTATATTTTTTATTCTTAGCTTTCTGAACAGCTTGCAGATCCACCTTCCATTGTTTTAACAAATCCTCTTTACGTCGCATCGAATTTGTACCCCTTATATTGAAAAATAAATTTAATAATCATATTATATATATTTAAATATATTTTTTTAATAAAAAGAGAGCACCCCCGCTACCGGTGCTCTCAATGTGAATCGGGGTTATCCTGAGCATTGAATAGGACACGAAGAACTCGTCCTATTACATAATATGCTTGTCCTTATAATAATGTGCATTAAAAAAGCACCCTCGCACAGGTTCCAAATAATACATATACTTTGAATTAA
This sequence comes from Bacillus pretiosus, assembly GCF_052947655.1. Classification (NCBI taxonomy): domain Bacteria; kingdom Bacillati; phylum Bacillota; class Bacilli; order Caryophanales; family Bacillaceae; genus Bacillus; species Bacillus pretiosus. Next base: position 351,151 of record NZ_JBRFUV010000002.1, read on the forward strand.
CTAACATGTTCGAAAAGACCTTTCCATATCATTGTATGATTATAAATTATCTTTATACTTAAATGACTCCTTAAGTATGTTTAATGTATAATTTCTATATAACTAAAAAAAGCACCTGCATCATATAACTTTCTATTTTTCTTAACTATTCGCTTTATGTTTGGTGGTTGGGAGAAAACCAAGAATCTTCTCATTTATACCCCGTAGGTCCAGTCAGTACTTCTGTTGTCCCCTCACCTTCGCTAACCAATTATGGTTACGCAACATGATACCTATTAACACATAAATCTATATATATAGTTGTAAAAATGAATGGTTAAGTGTTAAAATTGCATAGGTACTCTTTAAGGAGTTCTCATATAAATTAACAAGAGTTTAAAAATTCTCGAATCTTAGCCCCTTGGAGCGCCCTCCAAGGGGCTGAACTAATTAAAATATAAATTATATGCACCTTTATCATTTTCATTGACTCCATATATTGCATATACGTAATATTTTTGTGAAACATCACGGGTTTCAAATACAACATTTTTAAAAAAACTCTTATCTTTCCATAAGAGTTCTTTTTTTAATAATGCATTTGTTTAAATTCTTAAATTTTGCCAGACAGTCCAGTAATTCTCAATACTTTGTCAATCTTCCTGATTGTCGAAACCCATATACATAATTATTTTCACCTTAGCATCCTAATAATAAAATAGTAAAAAGGTACTCGAAAGAGTACCTTTTTTCTCACTGACCACCATTACATAACGCGGGAAAATAAGATGTGGATGAGAATTCAATACATATTAATAAAATTAAGACGGTTCAAGTTTGAGAAGGGCTCCTTAAGTTAACTATTCTTTTTGGAAAGTAACTTTACACATAGAAAAAACCTCATATATTGAGACCTTATAGTAAACATTTTAGTATTTTCTTCCTACAAAATCTCAGCGAGAAGAATCATAAAAAAACATATTGAATTACTGAAGAATTCTGTTCTCAACATTACATTAGATTTGCATCATATTTATTAATCGTGAATACATTTCACGTTCTTCTTTCGAATTTTTTATATAATTGTGAGCAGCATGAAAAACATCAAAAAATTGATTAAGAAAAAGCACTGCCAAAATCTTCAGCAATGCTTTCCCATTAAACGTACTATGATAACGAACGTCTATTTTTTTCTACTCATGAGTTCTATATACTCGCATATATTTATTTTAGATTTAAGATACTTTTTATTTCCTTCACACTCAACTTACTTGCTTTTGCAATAGTTTCAAGCGGTACACCAACTTCATACATCCCTCGGATTATCTGCATCTTACCTTGCTCAATTCCTTTTTCCATGCCCTCTTGTTCTGCATGCGCTAACTTAGCTTGTTCATCTAGAAGTAATTTCTCTCGAGCTTCATATGCTGTTCGGAAAGAAGAATCATAGCTCATATTTTCCCCTTTATTTATTGCCTTTTGTAAAATTGGATCTTGATTCATCGCAATCTCCTCCAATATTTGAGTAAAATTCTTCACACATTATTAAGATTCTTCTTCGTCTAGAAAATTAAAATTACCATCAATAAGACTCTGTAAATACTCATCAAAGCTGTTTGCAATCACTTCATATTCATCAGGATCATGTAAAAAACGAATGATTTGACCACATACACCTTCATCAGAAGGGTTAAAATCAATATACAGCTTTGATGTTCCACCGTTGTTCATACAATCTGAAAAGTGAATATACGTGCCAGGGAGAAGTCCTTCTGGATTTATCTTGGAGTCAACAGCATCCTCGTCATCTTGGTATTCTAAAAGATAGGAGACGTCTTCTTCTTCTTTTGAACTTTCAATCATCTCCTGTGTAGAAAGCAAATAATATGGATACTCTTCAACATCTGAACCTAAAATACATACCGTGACTTCGTTTTCTCCATATTTCCGCCAATATGTACCATCGATATTTTCAAGTAAAGTGATTAATGATTCTGGACAATTTGGATATTTCGTCCTTAATATATCAATATCTCCTTTTGTAGCACCGTATGCTTTATTTAGTGCTTCGAGATCATCTGTTGATAATGCTGCTTTCAAACCGTTTAAAAATTTGTTTACCAAATCCATTATTTTGTCCTCCCCAAAAACAAATATAAATTTTCTTAGTCTATATACCTAACATAAATAAGATTTGACCTTTAACCGTTTACACATCTAATTTAATTAGTACCATTACGTTCTAGCTCTTCTCGATTAAAGTACTGTTCTAGTAACTCTTTACCTGTTTTGATTGTAGTATAGTACTCTCCACCATACAGTTTCCCTTCTGATGGTTTATGGAAATCTTCGTATTTAGGGAAGTCTTCATTCTCTTCAAATGATTTCTTTGCAATTTCCATGTCTTCTGCTTCTATTTTAGCAAACAATCTACCTATACCGAATAACCCTTCATCATCAATACTTTCTTCTACAAGATAGTGTTCCTCTTCCTCTATAGGTGTCATTTTACTTTTTCTAACAGAATATAGATGACCCGTTTCTTCTTCTCTTACCGTAATAAAAATCCAACCAACTCTTACAACTGTACAAGGTTCTAATCCTAATAGTGTATAAGCAACTACCTTTTGGTCTTTCACATATTTCCCCATTTTATCTACCCCTTGTTGTTTATTTTGTTTAAAAGTTAAAATATTTTCAACGTGGTGATACATATCTATAACCATATAAAACAGTAATTCCCTTTACTACAACTGTTTTTTTTCAATGCTTTTCACTACCTCCTTTCCTGTTAAACAATTCATATATTAAATATAAATTGCAAATTCTATAGGTTCCTTTTTGGGTTTTGCTTCTTCAAAATAATATAATTCTTCTTCATCGGCACTTAACTCTAACTCCCAATCTTCAAAGTTAGTTTTATGTATGGATAGTGCATGAGATTCAGGCGATCCTATTTCATATTTTAAGTCTTTAACAAAAACACGGTCTATGCCATGCCAGTTCCTTTTTCTTCCCATTTTGGTCATCCTTTTCGTTCCTATTAATAATTTTTTCTACTTCTATTAAGCCAATTATTATCTATGAAAACATTGGAATATCTCCATTTTTATCATACAGGATAAAGAATAATTAAACCAATTATTACCATGTGTTTCTAAAGTTTTTTGAAATGGCGTTATTACTTTTTAACAAGTTTATTATTCGCGTACATCAAGTGTACAATGATATTTATTTTGCCATTATTGAAACAGAGTAAGATAGTAGCTAGTTCATCTTAAAGCGAGCTTTTTAATTCTAAATACAAAGAGCTATCATCATTAAACATGATGATAGCTCTTATATTAATCCAAACTAATTTCTTGATTATTTTTTTATAAATCCCCACCAACTAAAACAAGTTGTAATTGTTCATATATTTCCTGTGTATCAGGTGTACTTTCTGCCTGCTTACGTTCACGTTTAACTGTAGTATCATTTTCCACTAGTATTTCTTCTTTAGTTTCTGCGACCATTTCTATGTGCTCTAGTACAGCTACACGCTCTAAGCCTTCCATTTCATCTAAATCTTCTACATCATCTGCATCGTCAATTATTTCTGATCCTTCTGTTTTTATAATCTCCCTCTGTTCTTTTTTCAATTCAATTACTGCTGGTTGCTCTTGTACTATGCTCTCTTTTTCAAGGTTAAATTGAGCAACTTCAATTACCTCTAAAGGTTTATTTTTAGTATTTGAAATTTTATTTGCTTTTGCTATAGCAATTTTCACTTTCATCGCTCTTAATGAAGAGGATATTTTATTTAGTATTCTTCCTAATCCATAGAAACGAATTGCCTCAACTATAACACCCATTGCAATTCCAAAAATCCATGAGCTTGAAAAATACCCAACTAAGCTAAATGTTATAACTCCTGGTAAATATAAGCTAGCATAGGCTATTAAATTAGGTATAGCTTTTTCTACTGTTAATTTGAAGCTATATTTAATTATTAAATATATAGCACTTAACCCCACTATTAAACCAGCCAGATTTAATAATAAATTTTTAAAAGTTTCACCTATCATTGTAATTTCCTCCCTTTATGAAAGAAAATGCTCTAAAGGCAAATCTATTAGAGGGTTATAGGATGGTTTCACCTCATGTAAAACCTTCTCTACTATAATTTCTGCATATTTAAGCATGTAATCAGTTAAACTATTACCCTCTTCTAACACGCTTCCACAATCCGCCTTCGGAAACAAGATTTTCTACTCTTTTACCATTTCACTAATACAATAATTCATTTCATATTCATTGAAATTGAACTTTAACACCTAGAAATATTTAAATAACTTATTGTCATAATAACAAGGTACAGTCTCCATCTCTTTTTTCTCTAATAATCTTTGATAAATAGGTTCTCCCAATTCTTTTAAAGTACCAATTCCATACTTTTCTCACCTATAACGTTACGTATTGCAGCAGCTGGTGATTCTTCAAATGAAAAAGGTATATGATCTTTCTCTTACCAAATCATGTCCCCTAATGATTGGTTTACGGCCATTAATTATAATTAGAAATATTGTATATTTTCCCTTTTCAGCATAAAACTGAAACTGTGATTCAAATTAATAACTTATTGAGTTTTTTTCTTCAGTACCAAACTTCAAATTGGAAATCCCATTATCAATCGCATCTTTTATACTTTGAACTGTACTCTCAATGCCCCCAATTATTGTGCAAAGTAGTAAGGAAACACACTGTCCTATATCCGCAACAACATGTGCAAAGCAAAAGGCAGATTGATATGTTTTACCTTCTACTAGAACTTCTATCATCTGCTGATGAGTACCAGATCTCTCAACTTCCTCTAAAATCTTAGCTATTCGCTCAAATCCATTTAGTTCATTCGTTTTAGTAGTAACATAAATTATGTTTCCTCCTACTACTTAGTATGAAATTTGTTTAATAAGTTAGTGGAAGTGTTACAAGCCCTTTAGAGTAACTGCATAATAAAATTCCTTTTCAAATATATACAACACCCTTCATCCTTTCCTTATAGAAATATCTATATAAACGGCATAAGCCTAATTGTTTTTAAACACAAAAAACCCTTTCGGGTATATGAATTTTTGTAAGCAAGGCTGCTTTACAAAGTCATTTCCCCGAAAGGGTTGTAGTATTTATGGATTATAAAAAAAAAGAAAGTCTTACATACATTATATAAATTATCATCATCATATTCAATTTATTTTCAACAGAATATTCAGACTCCTATTTGTATTCAAGTTCTATTTTTCTTTATAATATGGATATATTTTAAAGGATTAAGCTATAATTCCTCATTACCTTCTGATATGCATGTAGAAAAAAGTCAAGATTCTAATAATTTTCCTTTTTTACTATAATTAGATTGATATATATGCAGACTATTTGTTTGCTATAGTTTCTTATCACTTCTTGATATTATATGATATTTCACCACTGAAGACCTCTAAAATAACATTATTTAGGGATCTCCATTTATGTATAAAAGCACTAACTTTATATACTTAAAATATAACATGTGTAACTTTTGACTAAGTTTGATAATTCGCCTTTAACTATTAGTTCTATATTAGGAGTGGATCTTATGGAAGGAAAAACATTGATAAAATATATTTTTTACTTTTTTCTTATTTACTTGTTTATATACCCTCATTTCCAGTTATAGTTGTTCTTAGTATGGCTGGTGCTTCTCCTGATGTAGAACATACTATACTAGAATGGATAATTACGATTTTTGAGTTATCTGTTACAATTTTAGGTGCTTGGTTTTTTAACTTTATTTTCAAAAATATAATAGGAATTAAGAAGAATACAAAATTCACCTGGACTATCTGTATTTTTCATTTAATTCTTATTCCTTTGACCTGGAGACTTCTTCTTTATTATTAGGTTATCAATCTTTTTTATTAATAAAACTACATTTCAAACCCTGATTATTTAATCGTGTACTTGCATACTAAAAAAATAAATTCCTGTGTTTGTCTTAAACAAATATTCTTCATAACAGCATGCATAATAACCTCCTGGATCTAATTTAATCCAATAAACCTCATCTGGTTCTTGTTTGAATACATTTAATAAATGCTCTATTATAAATTCCTTCGAAGTCAATCCATTTAAATCATATCCGCACGGTATTTTCCCAAACCAAGAAGACTCTCCATTGGGATATTGGCAAATTAGGAATTCTTTTTTCCACTCTTTCAAGCGGATGAGTTCTAACGTGTCATTACTAGTAGCATATGTCGCCTTTTTGGCAAGTACAAAAACATTGTCCTTTTTATTTTCTGACATAATACTAAGCTCATAATAATTCCTCACGTATTCGGCTGTATTTATATCTGCAAAATCACTTAAGATTTTATTAATTGTATTCATTTTTTACTCCTTTTAAACGATGCTTTAAAATAAAGTTTGATCAAAAATCTCTTACCAAATTAGATTCTATGACTTACAAAAAGAATCGATTTTAAAAAAAGATTGATTAAAGCCAACTCTTTCCTTAGGATTGCATGAACAGTTTTCATAAAAAAATTTGTTCATTTTCCTAGAAAATATAAACTTTTGGTTGATTCATTCTAAAGAGATATTTCATACTGATACAACTTAATTCATAACTTTATACTTTTTAAAATTATACGACTTTCATTTGAAAATATAGCATTAATAACTAATACAAACTTTCATTTTCTTTAAAAAGCAGCAAAACCATTCATGCACTTTGCATCGAAAAAACAAAGTTATCAATAGAACCTATTACATATTATTTTTGATATACAATTATTTTATAAGTTCATAGATGTTACTACTGTTTTGAATTTTCTCTGACGTTAGCCAGAGTGAATAGCTTGTTCTATCTTTGTTGGATACAAATATATCAAATTTCTCGTTATGTAGTTCTTCTTTAAGAATCGTGACCACCTTTGTCAAATCCTCCATTACATCGGGATCATTTTTATACTCCATAGAACTGTCATTAAAAACTATCGTAGCTTCATATTTTGGACATTTCCCTTCCTTCGGATGTGCACAAGTAATATCTTTAATTACAAAGCGGTCATTTTGAATTTCTTTTAATCTTTCAACGACTTTTGTTTGTGTTTCAATTAAATATGTCCAATAACCGCTTACTTTGTCTTTCATTGTTAGTAGAAGTTCTTCTTTCGTTATACCCTTTTGCACATCTTCGAAAGGAAGACCAATCGATTTACCATTATAATCCTCAATTTCAAGTTCTGTTATCTTTCTATTACTCTTTTGAATGAGTTGGAATAATATATGTAAACGATCTAATTCTATAGTTTCAAATTGACTATAATCGATTTCCTTACTCATTTTTAAGGTTAATAACAACTCATCTGTTGGTTTTTCTGCTGCATTGTTATAATCTACTATATATTGAAGAACATTTTTATTTTCAGATTCCTCGTAACCTAACTTTTTCATTTCTTCAAGAATGGGTTTGAATTTCTTATATTCCTCGTATGTGTTTTTCCCATATTCGTATTCATCACCTTGTATTGTGGAATAGAAGATGCCATTTACCTCTACTCGAAATTGAATATTTTTATTATCCTTTGCCTGAACAGTATGGTACGTATGTCCCATATTTCCTTCATGTATCCCGCCCCAATCTGTTACAACAACATCGAAACCATATTTTTCTTTTATATATTTTTTCACCTGATTTTCATTTTCATAATTGCACCCACTCAAACATAAGAAACATAACACTAATAACCATACATTTTTCATTCTTTTCATATAACCCCTCATATCCCTTCCTTACATAAGAAACGTTCTCTGGTTGAATACCGTAAAAATATTAAAAGGTAAAGTATTTTTTGAATAACGTACTTCATTCGTTCAATTATTTTTTCGCTAGCGTCACCGTAGGTTACTCCATAATCTCAGCGGGAAAAATCACAAAAAAACATTGAATTGCTGAGGATTTCAATCCTTAACATTAAATCAGATTTGCATCATAAATGTACATCCTCATTTAACAGGTATTTTCCTTTATTAAGTCTTTGTCTTATAAATAATTCTGCAATAATTAGATTTGGTACCCATGCTAACCAAGCAATAACAGTGTAACTAACTTCAAACTGCTCTAATCCAAATAGCAATACAAACAAAGGTAGCCAAATTCTTAATGTAACTGCCGCAAAGGTTAAAGAATAATTTCTAATCACCCAATTTCGATGGTCTTGAATTTTCTTATTCTTAACTCTATTTAATGCTTGATATGCTGATGTTAGCCAAAATACGGATAACAAACCGAGACCAAGCTTTGCTACCAATCCCCCCATAGCGTAAAAGGATAAGTACAGTCCTGAAACGCCGCCTAATAATATACCAACCATATAGATTCTCCCAACTATTCGATGACGGTTAATATTCTTTCCTCTAAATTTTGTGGATAATGTAAACGGACCGATTACTAATGCTACTATACTAGTTGTAATATGTATAAATAACATTATATACCAAAAAACAATTAATTTAGATACAAACATAAGCTTCATTTTGACAAGTCCTGTTTGAAATCCATCCATAATAAAATATTGGGCCACAACATAACTAGCTACTAAAATAGCTAAAAAAATGAATATAAACCAAATTTTACTGCCCCCTTGTTACATTTAGGGCCATTTGATTATACATTACTGTTCATTCTAGGAAGGAATAGAAAAGCCTTATTTAATTATCTATTCAACACATTGTTTTTTCATTAAAACAACTCTAATTGAAGTCTATAAAAAATGAAATTAGATATATTGCAAACAAAAATTGAGTTATGAAAATCCATTCGTCGTTAAAACAACAAAGAACCGCTTCAGCATATTTAACTGAAGCAGCCCTTGTTATCTCAAAAATGGTAATGCTGCTTGCTGAATACTGCTTTGAGTTGAGACATAAAATGATTTTGCAAACCCTTCATTGTGAATACATTCATCTATTACAAGCATTATAGGAATCTTCCGTAAGTCTAACATTAGCTCCTTTCTAACATGTTCTGCTAAAGCAAGATTAGATATAGATAATATAAAAATTCCTGGTAAACTCTTCGTGTTTTCGAAATTCAATAAATTATTTGGTCCATTTTGAATTTGATCTTCCCAAATTCTCAATCTCGATTTTAAGTGCTGTGCATATCGCTGCCCCTGTTGCACCCTTTCAAATATGAAGTTTTGATTTCCAATTGGAGTTTTAATTTCTCCAACAGCAATGGGATTATATCCGGTACCAGTACCTTGTAGCTTTGGATACCAGCACCAATTTTTTAATAACTGTTGGCCTACTGCAAACTCATATTTTATTTGATTCATAGTGACAAATCTTTGTATACTCGCCACCCCAAGTTTTAACCACTGCTCTGGCTTTAAAGAATAGTTTGTATTACGGTTATGATAAGCCCACATCATCAAATGACCTGCAGTATTTAATGTAATTGGAGCAGATGTTTTAGGCTGATCCGGAAATAGCCCCGATTTCATCTCCCATCTACTAACAAACCCATACAGTACTAGTTTTTTCAGCGATTCCGAAACCTGAGACCTACTAATTTTAGACTCCACAAAATTTTTAATTTGAGCTTCTGTAATCGCTAATGAATCCCAAATAAGTTTTAGTATTAAATTGTCTTTTTCATTTATAAAACCTGAATTAATTCTGTCATAAATACTACGTAAATCTGTGAGTGGTTTGAATTTATCTGGAAGAATTGGTCCCCCCTGTAAAGAGGGGTCATCCCAAAGTGATAAAGATTGGTCCCTATTAAGCCAAAATTGAACCGCCTTTCCATTCTCTTGTACGGAAACCTGCGGCGCACTCATTAGTTATATAAAAACGCCGTTGGGTCGTTAACTTTTTTACGTCCAAAAGGAAACTTGAAGATAACCCCCGACCCTCTCTCTTTTTCTACATCCACATTTACAATTCTCATACTTACTACTTCATCCAATACTGGCTGTTCGATTGTTTTAGGGACAATTCCTTTAATTGTGCAGCCTTGGTCCAATTCAACAAAAACTCCAAAACGCGGGTCAACATTTACAACTCGCCCTACAATTGTGTCCCCTTCAGCTAATTCAGATAACAACTGATAAGGATTTTCCACTGCCGCTTTCCTAGAAACGTGAATTAGTCGTTGCTCCGGATTAAATTGTAGAACCTTAACTGGGATACGTTCACCAATAGGTGCATAGCGATCCACTGCGTTTTTATACACTCTTCCATAGTTTAGTTCATGTAACTTCATGAAGCATTCCGCACCATTAATGCGTAAAAATATAGTAGGAACCTGAGCATTCATATTGTATCCAGTTACTTCTGCTTCGTAGGTTGGCTCTTGCAGTCTTTCATCTTGCTCCAATTCTATTAATTCACGCATTAAAGCATCCGCAGATCTTCTGCTTGCTTCTTTTACTGAAACCTGAACTTTATTTACATCTAGTTCATCAGACATTTGAGTAATTACTACGTTAAAAATATTACCTGTGAATTGTGTAATACTTCTAAAAGAATAATCTGAGAAGTCCTCTTTCTTACAAATACCTATAATCTTTCCGTTTTCAAGGGCGAACTCAGCATATTCAGTATCTGGATCGTCTTTATCGTGTCTTTTAACCGCTCTCAATACTGCTTGAATTGGCTCTTTATATCTACGTAGTCCCTGTAGCTTTTCATAAGTTTTTGAATCCATAAAAATATCTCCTCTCCCTCGTTCAATATTTATAAAGTTCAAAAATAATACTTCTACTTGAATTATTGATACTTTTAGCTAAGAAACTAAGATTTTTAGAAATATTTTCTGAAATTTATAATCTTGCTATTTTTCATATTTATAATCTCTATTATTTTTTCATTATTTTCAAAAGGTGAAACTCAGCAAGAAGCAAAAGAAGTTGTAGACGACATTGTTACCGGTCCTAATGGGAAAACACTCTTAATCGTTGCTGTGGTATTTGTAATCGGAGGGATATTTATTGTTGGTAGTATTGTAAATAATGGCTATGAACCACCTTCAAATCCAAGTATGCGAAACGATCGTACACCTTTGAATTGTGCTCATTATGGTGGCGAATGGGACACAGGTGGTCTTTTTGGAGAAGCTAAATGTGTTTATAATAAAACTGATGAATTGGATAATGAATAGTATATAAAGGCCTTATCTTTTCTATAGGAAGATGAGGCTTTTTTATGCATAAAGAAAAGACACCCAAATAAGAGTGTCTTTTCCCATAGTTTTTAGCAGAAGCAAGAAGCTCCGACAATTATTAATAAGATAAATAAGACAACTAATAAAGCAAATCCTCCTGCAAAGCCACAGCCGCCACCGCAGCTACCACCAAAGCCCATAATATTTCCTCCTTTAAATAGTAGGAGAAAAATAAGGAGTCACTCATGTATTTTAATGGATTCAAATTACTTTATGTTTTTATGGATTAATTGAGCAGGTCCTTTTGAAAATAGTTTGTATATCGAAAGTAGAGGATTAATTATCCTGCATGTCAATCAATATGCTAAATTGCATATCTAAAAAAGTAGAATTTGTTAACGTTTTCAAAATAAGGAATATTCTTATAAATTTCTGTTAATATCAAACTTGTACTTATTATAAAACAAGGGGATGTTTATATGTTTAAAAAAGTTACATTGGGGATATCATCATTAGCAGTGGCAACGGTAGTTGGGTTAGGAATGGCATCGGAGGCATCAGCAGGGCCAGCAGCACCTCTAACTTCTTTAAGTGTAGTAAAAGTGGAATCACAATTGGGTGGAGTTGAATACATTACCCCTAATAGTTTTAGTACAACTAAAGATCATGGGGGAAGTTACTTATATGTTTACACAAAAGAAATAGGGTATGGACAGTTTCCTTTTGCCAAAATGAATGGATTTGATGTAAAAAGTATTGGTTCACAAATAATTGGTGGTAATCCTATTGTAGGTTGGGAATATAAATGGGACGCATCAAATCATCAAGAAGGGACTTTTGAATATCAAAAGACTTCAATAAACTATCCAAGAGATACGTGGCGCACTTCGTTATATATTAAATAATTAGTTATATATATTCGTAGCATGATAATCCCTTCACAATGTGTGGGGATTTTTTCATAAAAAAAAGACACCCTAAGGTGCCTTCCTCCGACCTGAACCACGTTCATTTAGTATAAACCTATCCGTATTATCCCTTTGTTATACGTGTAAACACATCCTATAAAACAGAATCGTCTATATACACCAGATTGCTAGTTCACAAAATATCAAGAGATTTGAGATCAATATGTTACGTCTTTCAAAAGAATCTGCTTTATAGAATGTATCCACAATATATATTTTACTACATGTAATATTTATATAGTGTATTTTTTTACAAATATGTATAATTGCATAAAGTTTACAAGAAAAATAGAGTATACTTTGGTATTGTGTAATAAAGATATAGCCCACCTCCGGAAATAGGTGGGCTTGTTTATGTAATGTAGAATAGATTCAATGTATACTGTGAGGGGGTCAGTAGGTATTAATCATAGCGCCAAACTTTGTTCATATTTCTCTACATCTTCCATAGTTTTAAATATTAATACATCAAAAATTCTTTTTTCATTCCCACATACGACAACAAAACCATCCGTTGCTTCCAAAACCCTACCGACGACGCCATCCGTAAGTTTAATACTGGTGAGATGTTTTACGTTCAGTTTTTCTTCTTTTTGAATATAAGGGGTCACCTTACATGCCCATCAACTTAAGAAAACAAATCCACCCCAAAACGAAAAAATGAGCTTTTTCATTACAAATTAGCACAAAATCTTGTTCTGGGGGTAGTTGCATTTTCTTAGCTTGATAGCGATGGGGTGGTACCCCTACTTGGCTAGAAAAAAACTTATAAAATATAAGGTAATAAACAAAAAAACACCTACCAATATGAGGTGAACCCGAATATTGGTACATGAAAAAAACACCTCCTGAATTCGCATACTAAATATGCAAATTCAATGGAGGTGTTTTTTTTCATCTCCCCTCTTCCAGTCGCTAACATTTAAAATACAGAAAGCCTTCCTTTGTTTTACTTTCGATATTGTAGAGAGATAAAACTTGTATAACAATTGAAGATTTTAGTAAAGTAACTTTGAATATATTTTTCATGTAAAAATATTCCTTAACGTACAATTTTCTTTTTTGGGTCGCGTGCTCCCTATAAGTTCTTGAACTAAATAACATTACCCTCCAAATGCTTTAGTATCAATATTGTTCTTATTAAGGAAATTTTCTATTTTTTTCTGCTCTCTTCCATTCACTACATCGACTTGATCAATTATTGGTTTCTTTGGAAGATCTCCGTTACTTACGTCATCTATAAAATGATCAAGTCTTTCATCTAGTTTATAAAGGGTCTCATTTAAAGCTGTGATGTACTGGCTAATTCTTTTAGATTCTTCTTGATAGCTTTCGGGCAATGTATTATTTAAAATATAGTTAGAAAAATTTTTATCATTTTCTTTTAGAAGCTTGTAAATTTGGCCTAATTTCTCTAATTCATTTCCTTGCAATTTTTTTTCTTCGTCTATAATCTCTTGAAATGGTTCACTAGCATTAGATAACTCTTCATAGCTATCCAAGTATGTTTTTATACTTGATTTTATTTCTTCTTCGTCTATTATTCTATTTTGTTTTTCAGAGGTAAAAATATTACTAGGAATCTCTACGTTTTGCATAGGAGGCATTTCATCTTTTGTAGTATCAACATTTTCCTTTTCCTTTTGTGAACATGCGCTTAATATAAAAAGAATAAAGGCGCTATAAAAAATCTTTCTCATCATAGTTTATTCCCCCTGGCAATTAACATATTCCATCTCAAGTATTTAATGAATAGTCTAAAAAAGGACTTCCCAATATAATACCCTAGGAATGCTAAAATAGAACCCACGATAACCCCTTTTATAGAATCGAAAACTTCTCCAACTCCAATTGTACTAAATCCATTAACAAATCCCATTATAATTAAAATCAATGGAGACAGAATCATGATAGGGACACTGATGATATAAGCTAATATAAATGGTGTCAATATTACCAGTGTAATTAAACTCACTATAATAATAATACAATTTATTAAACTTAATCCCATAATTGACAACATTGCTGTAAGCATATTTTTAATATTTTTATGCTCGTCAACCTTCTTAATAGAATAAATTGCATTTAATTCTTTAGCAATCTCTACAGGATTTCCTAATTCTTTAGAGATTTCCTCTTCACTTTTATTTGTATGTTTTCCCTCAGTAAAGTGAATAACATATTCAGCTATTATATCCTTTTTTTCTTTTTCAGGCATAAACTTCAAACTATTTTTGAGTATTTTCAAAAAATCCTTCTGGTTCAAGTTTATCATTCTCCTCGATAAAGCGATTAATTATTAGGAAAAACTCATTCCATTCAAATTTCAAATCTTCAAGTTTATCAACCCCATCCTTTGTGATTGTGTAGTATTTTCTAAATGGTCCTTCTGTTGATTCTTGATGATAGGTAGTTAGATGTTTTTCTTTGACTAGTCTTCTTAATATTGGATAAACAGTGCCTTCAGATATGACAATTTTACTCGATATTTTTTTTACTAATGCATATCCATATTCATCCCTTTTATTTATTATCAATAAGACTATTAACTCAAGTACGCCTTTTTTAAACTGAGCATTCATACTTTATCACCAGCATTTTTAATTATTTCTAATCGAAATATTCTAATAATAGTTTATATTAAAATGGAAAATAAGTCAAGAATTCCCTTTTAAGTAAGAAAACGAATCATCTTCGTTTTCTTACTTAAAAGAGAATTCTAAGAAACATATAACAAATCTTTGAACATTAGGCATACTAATATTCGTACTAAAAAAAAGAACGTGAGGGGTATGGAAAATCAAAACTTATTCAAGTAAAAACACTATCAGTCTGATGCTGTTTCTATTTAAATACATATTGGTTTTCCATACTAGAACCACT
Source organism: Bacillus pretiosus (assembly GCF_052947655.1). NCBI lineage: Bacteria > Bacillati > Bacillota > Bacilli > Caryophanales > Bacillaceae > Bacillus > Bacillus pretiosus. The sequence goes on from NZ_JBRFUV010000002.1 coordinate 366,175, forward strand.
TATTACATTACCATAGATATAAACTCTTTATATCTTTTATTTATTTCACTAACTCTTTCATGTGAGCCTTTGCATACAATCTCTCCATCTTCAAGGAATAATATATTATCATCCGGTTTTACTTCTTCTAAATTATGAGTTACTTTAATTACTGTCTTCCCCTTTGTAAGTGTCTTTATAGACTCTAAGACTAAATTTCTGGATTCTATATCTAGATTAGATGTAGGTTCATCTAACAAAATTATATCCGGGTTTTTTAAGAATAATCTGGCTATATTCAACCTTTGTTTTTCCCCCCCTGATAATTTATCACCACTCTCGCCTATGTTCGTATCAAGTTTATCTTTTTGCTTTTCAACAAATTCTTCTAAATTTGCATATCTTAAAGCTTCTCTTATATTAGATTCATCAATATACTTTTCATCAAGACCATACAGCAAATTTTCCAAAATAGTACCACTAATTAATGAGGAACCTTGACTTACTATACCTATGTTTTTTCGCAACTCATAAGTATTCAATTGATTGATATTTACATTGTCTATCGTTATTTCACCATTTGTTGGAAAGTAAAACTTCTCCAATAAGTTAATTAAAGTTGTTTTTCCGGATCCAGACGGCCCAACAATAGTTAAAGCTTCTCCACGTTTTATATTGAAAGTAATATTTTTTAGAATCAAGTTATCTTTATATCCAAAGTTAACTTGTTTAAAGGATACCTCGTTTTGAAATGCATATTTAGTATTGCTAGTTTGTTCAATTTCATTATTATTCATTATAGTATTTAAACTCTTGATAGCACCGTTTGCTTTGTGGTACTCTCCAATAAACCCACTAATTGAGCTCATTGGGGTCATCATTTGAAATGCATAAATAACGAACGCAATTAATGTACTGATAGATAACGTTCCTACCGATATTCTATAAGCTCCATACCCCACCACTATTAATAAACCTAGAATAAGTAAAAGGCTCACTAAAGGTGCTACCATGGCGAAAATTTTACTTTCATATAAGTTTGCATTATACAGCCTGTCAATACACTTATACATTATTGACTTTTCATGCTTTTCTGCTGTAGAAGCCTTCACCATTTTTATATTTTTAAAAGTCTCTTGAGTTTTTGCAATAAAAACAGAAATTTCCTTTTGTTGTCTATCCCCCGTTTGTTCCGTCTTTCTCATAAGAGGAAAGATGATACCAAATATAAATGGGGAGATTATTAGTATAACAATCGTTAATTTCCAATCTAAAATAATTGTTAATGTTAATCCACCAAGTATCATAATAACACCCGTAACTAATTTAGGGATGTGGTACGTTATTAGATCCTTTATAATTTCCGTATCATTAACAATTCTACTGGATAATTCCCCACTATGGTGCTCATCAAAAAAGTCAACTTTAAAATGGAGCATCTTAGTATATATATTTTTTTGTAAATCACGAATTATCATGTTACCAAATTTAGCTATTATATACTGATTTACTGATTCAATTATAGACTTTGCTATTAGAAATAATACCAACCCACCAATCATCCATAGACTGATCTTATTAACTGAAAATTCATCGACAATATCTTTCACTAAAAGCGGGAATACTAGGGATGCTACTGTAAATAAAATTGATACAATTATTATCGTACTTAGAAGTAACTTTTTTCTTCTATCGTTAATTGCTAGAAGGAGCACTTTATATGCATTCATTTATATTCACCTCATTAAATTAAGACAATAAAGTTTGATTGATCAAACTCTATTGTCTTTATGGAGAAACAAGTATTTAATGTTTAGCAGAAGAACCAGCTTGCATTGCTACTTGTTTTACATTGAACACTTTTAGAGGATTGCGCCTTCAGTTGAACATCTTTAGAAATAGATTCTTTTTGTAAAGATAGTACTTTATTCATTTAATACCCCTCCGTTCTTTCTATATTTGATGTTTTAATGCTTAGCAGAAGAACCAGCTTGCATTGCTACTTGTTTTACATTGAACACTTTTAGAAGATTTCGCCTTCAATTGAACATCTTTAGAAATAGATTCTTTTTGTAAAGATAGTACTTTATTCATTTAATACCCCTCCGTTCTTTCTATATTTGATGTTTTAATGCTTAGCAGAAGAACCAGCTTGCATTACTACTTGTTTTACATTGAACACTTTTAGAAGATTTCGCCTTCAATTGAACATCTTTAGAAATAGATTCTTTTTGTAAAGATAGTACTTTATTCATTTAATACCCCTCCGTTCTTTCTATATTTGATGTTTTAATGCTTAGCAGAAGAACCAGCTTGCATTGCTACTTGTTTTACATTGAACACTTTTAGAAGATTTCGCCTTCAATTGAACATCTTTAGAAATAGATTCTTTTTGTAAAGATAGTACTTTATTCATTTAATACCCCTCCGTTCTTTCTATATTTGATATTTTAATACCTAGCAAAAGAACCAGCTAGTATTACTTGATGGGGAACACCCCAGACTTATGCTTGATTTTGCTGGATTTTGGCCCTTACCCTTTTGTTTTGTTTTATTCATTTTTTGTAATGCAAGAACATCTTTCATTTTTATCACCCCCTTTTATATAAAGTAATTTCCCTATCCGTGTAAATAATTCCTAAAGTAAATCTGATGTTTTTCTTTGGACTATATCGTTTACAAATCTCAGTATCCTTATGGTTGAAGGGTCATCTTTCGATAGAAGAAAGGGGTTCAACTATATTTTGTAAACTTTCTTCTGTAAAAGTTGAAGAACTAAATACTTTTTCTAAATTGAGTATGGGTATCCATGAATGGTTCTTACTTTCTAAAATATCATTTATCGTTAACAATAAACCAGAAGAGCCAGACATGATATCACCAGAAATTCTAAAACACGAATCACCAGGAACAAATATACAATCAGCATCCTCTAATAAGTGTAAATTAAGTGTAAATAATGCCGAATTAACCAAACTACTTTTTTGGGTATATAACTCTAATAAATTTGCAACAGCTAAAATGCCCGTAGTTCCTTGAAATAATCCAGCATTATAAAAGCATTTACTTTTTGATATTTTACTAATACCCTCAATTTCTTTATTCCATTTCTTCAATTTTGCATTTATCTCTAATTCAACAATCGGTAAAGCTAAACCACTTCCCCCACCGGCAAGATAAGGTAATATCCTAAAATCATCATCAATTTGATACAAGCCAGTATCATCGAATATCCCTAGTTTCATTTCCTTTTCCAATGCCTGTTCTGATAATACTAACCATTTATTATCGTTTGTTTTTTTATACAGTGCAGTAAAATACAGGGAAACCCCAGCCCAACTGGTCATAACCCCTTTATCAACAACATCGTAATCATAAGTAATAATTGGTGCATCAGCATTCAACTTGTTTATTAATAATTCTCCGATATAGAGACAAATATTTAAATATTTAGGATCATTGACTTCGTAACTAAATCCTAAGTATGCAAATCCAATTCCACTTAAACCTGTTGCAAAAGAAATATCTTCAATGTGTTTAAAATCAATAAACGAGTCGAATAGAGCCTTTGCTTTCTCCTGATAACCTAGTTCCCATAAAACCGATGCTATCCCCATATTACCGGTGAATAAACCATTTTCTAATTGAATAAGTTTATTAATATCTTGATTTTCAACCCAATCTTTTGCTTTCTGATTTATTCCTCCAGTTCTATGTAATGCCATTGCAACACCAAAACCACCGGTTAACACATTTAGCATGCCTGTCTCCATTTCATATTGCCGAATGTCTCCAGGTAATAGCCTCTCTTCATTTTTAACGTCCTTTAAAATAGAATTACGCAATTTTAATTTCATGGCTGATAGGTCAAATTTTTGTTTCATTTGTCCATTTGTAGTCAGTAATTCTTCCATAGGACGTGATCCGTAAAATTCACATAATGACTCAATACGTTCAATTATTGTATTTGCTTTTTCTCCAAATACAACTCGAATCCAATTACTATGAATAGTGTCCATATTCCAGGATATATCTTGGACACAACCAATTGGTACAAATAGCTGTTTTGCTATCCTTAATAATGCAAACCAATCACTTTGTTCTTTATTCATTTCTTGATTCCCTATGAAACCGGGAGTCATTAATCCAGAAAGAGAATCGCTTGTTGAACTTGCAGTTTCAAAATCAATTAATCTAATTTTCTCTTCTGGTGTAATTATGATATTAGCAGGTTGTAAGTCCCCCATACCTATATCATTTCTATGAAGTTCGTGTATAGACTCAATTAGTTGATTGATGATATTTATACAGGATTTTGTATAAGATTCGTTTTTTATATTAGAACTAAAAGGGTAGTTCTTCACTAGCCATTCAGATAAAGAATCACCTTCAATATACTCTTCTTCTATAAAATAATGTTCCCAGGCACGGAAAGAACTTATTTTTTTAACTGGGTATTGTGCCTTTTCTAATTTATCTAATATCTCGCTTTCATTAACAATTCTAGAAAAAGCATCCTGCCCTTGAGCGTCTACTGCAGCATGAGGCCTTCCTTCTTTTAGAATGACTTTCATATTATTACTTTTATTTTTACAGATATAAACGCCACCACCATTACTAAAATGCAATGCTTCATTTATATCAAAATTATCTAGAGGAGATGAGGTGTCAACTTGATTCAACTCTTCATCCATTTTTCTAATTTCTATTGGCTCTTCTACAAAATTAGGTAAGTAATAGTAAGGAACTCTTTTATCTTCAATAAGTTCACCTTCTAAATTTTCTATAGCATCAACTTTCTCGCCATCTATATATACATACCTAGACATGAAAGCACCATATCTAAAATATATATTAGAGTTATACCATCTTTTGTCATTCAATATATAAGGGCCAGGTTTTAAATGGGCTAAGTTGCTTTCTAATAACCTCAATAAATCAATAAATTGATCATCATTTTCAGGATATATAGTTATAAACTTCCCTGACGAACCTCTATCTCCGTATTTAGAATCCTTCAGTACTAGCTCCTTATTACTTCGGACATATTTAAACGATATGTTTCTTTCTATCATTAACTTGGAAACAATATCTAAAGTTTTTTGCGATTCTCTGATATCCGTACTAACATGAATTTTCCATCCTTGTTTAGGGAGTCTTGCACTTTTAGGCATTAGGTTTGTCCAATGCTCACCATCAATTAATACATAATTATCAAATGGATAGTCTACGTTTAATAACCCTTGACTAATTTCATCAGCAACACTATAGTAAGGATTTTTATTTATATACTTTATATACCTATTATCCATTAGAACCCCCCTATATAATACATAAGCACAAATTAACTAAATTGATTTGTGCTTATGTATTTAAATTATTATTTAGGACTAACACAGAAAAAAAGGCTTAAACCACTTTGGGTTTTACAATTAACACTAACATTTGAACCAATGGGCTTATCATTATTTTTATGTTTTTTTAAACTTTGCAATGATAAAACATCAAATCTAGACATAGATATCACCACCTTTCTATACTGTGTACCAATTTTACTGTATCACCTTAATTGGCAACCTTATTCAACATGCGGATACATCAATTTTTAAAGAGGGCTTATATAGTTTATAAATATTCATAGTTTATAAATATTTATATTTTCCAAGTTACTAACCTTTTTATTTGCTTGTAGAAATAAATTTTCTATATGTTCTCCCCAATAAGGTCCCCAAATTATATCTTTAACACTATTAAACGACAAACTTGTATTAGAAAATTGAAAATATTCATTATTCATTTTCATTATCCAAGGACTTCCTGAACTGCCCACGCCCAACTTTCCTTTTAAACCTAACAATGTTGAATTATATATATGGTCTTCAAAAGTAATATTTCTTATTACCTCGACTTTTTTCTTTCTGAGGAATTTTTTACTTATGTAAGGTACTAATGCATTCTGTTTTTTTGATGAGTTATTAAATATAGGTTTGATTAAATTGTCCATTGCTACAGGAGGTTCCCTTAATGTCAAAAAAGCAGTGTCATAGTCTACTATCCCATTATTAACCCACTCAGTACTAATGTAGATTTCTTCAATTTCATATTCTTTATTATCATTCGTTATAAAGGTTACTTCATTTGCAGATAATTGTTTATACCAGTCAAAGACACAATGTGCAGCAGTACAAACTATGGGATAGTCCAATCCTTTAATTAAGGAAGCATTACTTATAAACTTGGTTTTATTTTGTTTTATTTTCAATAATCCTGTATTCATTGTTTTTTTTTCATTATTTTCCATAGTAGATAATTTGATAATTATTCCTCGCTTCTTTAATTGGTATAAATATACAATAATCCTAAAATGAGGATAACTCAATATTTTCTTTGTAAAGTAATGTGTTATGTATAATAGTGTTCTATACATAAGACTAGGGTTTCAAACGCAAAATTCTTAAAGTAACTGTAGGGTACAAGGAGTATTACCAGCATTTTTTAAAAACCTTCACGCTAAGAATGGTTCTGTTGCAAGGTTTTTAAAATTGAGCTTAAATTCTGCAACAGAACCCATAAGTTCCCCACTCAGCCTCCTGTAAAAAGGGAGGAAATGATTTATAAAATAAGGATTCATGATGTACCATACTAGATATTTGGTAGGTGACGTGCCTCTTCTGTCTATATTCTCTTCACCAATCTTCTATATCGCTTGTTGGCATCGTATTATAAAAGATCCTTAATCCTTTGAACTGTATCCATAAATCATGGACACTAAAAAAACCCCATGATTCGGGGTTTTTGTGTATTTTTATCAAAAAACCTCGTTATAATGGAACCAACGATTGGAATGCCATTCGTATTGGTAACTGATTGCCATTCTATTCTGCTCTTCTACCATGTTTCAAATGCGGCAATTACTTCTTATGAAAAAAACGAGAACTGAGTGAATATAAGGCCATATATATGATTAAAGATTACTTTCTTCTTCTTTTCCAATCTATACAGAAAGACACCCAAGTGCTATCAAAGATCCTAATTCGCCTGTTCAACCTCCTACAGCAAAACAGGCAAAAATCTCATCGATATGAGAAGCAAATAGTCTTTGATATATTAGGTGTCGTTTACAATTGTACTATGTCTGATAATCAAGCGGCTTAAATCAAAAAATTGAAACCCATTAGGGTTTATTTCGTATGCAAATCTTTAAATTCCCTACACGTAGCTTTTAAAAAAAAGAAACAACCTCTACTATAATTAACGTTGTATGGGCTTAGCTTGATAGCGATGGGGTCCTGCCACATCAGGTATTATCTACATAATTGAAGAGATAAAACACCCATACATTAGTAATTACTTCACGACCCTATTGTAAGTTTACAAAATTCCCAAAAGACCCCTCTCATTAAAAATAAAAAGAGGCACTTTTTTAGTAATCTACATGTTAAGTGTGTACAAATCCTAAGGCATACGATCTTTTAAATCTGCTAAAGGTATAAGCTTGTCGACAAGCCATAATTTCTTATTTCCATCATAGATAAGATTTATTTGCATTAATGACATATTATCAGATGAAACACCATTAACTGTAATTTTACTTTTCACTTTTGCCAATACATTTGCTTTTGTAGTATCCAAAAATGCATAATACAACTCGCCACCTGTGTATTCAGATTGAAATGAAACTTTCTTCTTTTCTTTCTCATCTCCAGTTCCAGGAGCAGATTGCGTTGGTCCACCTGGTGGTGTTAATTCTTTCTTTGCATTTGGTGTTATATATGCATCGATATTAGCAAGGTAAGATTCGCCTTTACCTGTATCATAAGTACGGAAAGCTTTAAGAAATCGTTCTGCAGCTTCTTTTACTTGTTGTTGATTATTACTCTTTAGAGCTGACAATTCCTTTTTCGTATCGATGTATTGTGCCTCCACCTTTTCCACTTTTTTCGTTAATTTTATATTATCAGTTTTAAGTTTTTCGTTATCAGATTGATACTTTATCAAAAAACCTACACTAGCTATTAATAAAATTGCTATTATAATGGTGATTTTATTCATGATTTACCTCCTTTTCGCAGTTTCATAAGTTGCTAGGTGTTACATGCATTATTATCTAACTACACGACCATACCCCGCAAAATGCTGTTGAAAATATGGTTTACTTAAATCAGCATAGCCAATTGGATCGCCAGCATGATACATTGTATTATTTCCTACATAAATGCCAACATGCGTAATGTAGTTACTTGTAGCATAAGTGCTATGGAAAAATACTAAATCTCCTGGCTTAGGATCTGTTACACGTTGGGTTTTATCCCATTGGGTTTGTGCAGTACCAAATAAATTAATACCAACCCTTGAATAGGTATACTCAACAATTCCACTACAGTCAAATGATGTATTTGGTGTTCGCCCTCCAAAAACATATGGCCATCCTTGATACTTTAGTGCTTCTGTCATAATTGCTTGGAATACATCATCACCTAAAACGCTACCACCAGCAATTCCACCAGAACCACCAGGGGTTTGACCAGGTTGATAGTATCTCATAATATGTGGGACATAGTCTGGATCACCATAACACCAATTATTAGCTACTGCCTCTGCACTTCGCCATGAACCACATTTATACCCATTTTTAGCTGATTGCTCTGCAGAAAATGCCCTTGCATTCTCGTGAGTATATCCACCTTTCGAAACTGCGTAGTTAGCATAGCCAGTTCCGTAGTTATAGCACTGTAATGTAATATTTTGATCGCCGTTGGATTTTTTATGACAATCAGCAAAATGCATTAAACCATATTTAATACTTTCTTCTGGATCTGTAAAATAACCCGGAGGATGATTTTGTGATTCAGAACTTTGCATAACATCCAATTGTGTTCCAGAACTTTCTTGTTGAATAAGAGCTAATATTAATGGAGTCATTGCTTCTATGCCATGTTGCGCCGCATATTTCCTTACCAATGGCTCCCATCTCATTACTTCAGGACTGACACTTGCAGTACCTGGGGCAAAAGGACCACCAATTCCTCCAGGACTAACTTCATCTTCACTCATTGTGGCGGTTAATAAAAATATCACTATACCTAAACCTGCAACAACAGCCAAAATAACACCGGCTACTATTAATAATGGCTTTGCAACAGCAACTGTAGCTGCCTTCTGTGCTACTTTAACTGCTACTTTCTTACCTACTTGTGCAACTGCTTTACCCGCTAATTTTGATCCTTTACCAGCCGCCTTCCCTAAAGAATGGCCTGCCTTTTTCAAGGCAGGCTTAGCATTCCCTAGTTCAGCTTCAGGATGATGTTCATTTTCATGGTCGCGATTTGGTTCCGCACTCAATGTATAAACCCTCCCTCGTGTGCTGAATTATTTTGGTTTTATGGTTTCTTTTGCTTTTACATTTTTTAAAGCTTCTTGTTGTGTTTATGCTTTTGTGTCAACTTTTTTTAATTGCTGCCCCTTCTTTTACCTGTTGCTGATTATTCACTTTAGGAACACTTTTAGTTTGTTGTGGATTAACCGATTTTACTTCTACTTGTTTTTGTGGCGTACTTACATGTGAATTAGTGACTGGTTTACTCTCAATCGATTTCGGTTGTGATGGTGTTGTTCCTGACTGTGGTGCTGTGATTGGTTTACTCTCCATCGGATTTGACTGTAATGGTGTTGTTCCTGACTGTGGTGTTGTGATTGGCTTACTTTCCATCGGATTCGATTGTAATGGTGTTGTTCCTGACTGTGGTGCTGTGATTGGTTTACTCTCCATCGGATTTGACTGTAATGGTGTTGTTCCTGACTGTGGTGCTGTGATTGGTTTACTCTCCATCGGATTTGACTGTAATGGTGTTGTTCCTGACTGTGGTGTTGTGATTGGCTTACTTTCCATCGGATTCGATTGTAATGGTGTTGTTCCTGACTGTGGTGTTGTGATTGGTTTGCTCTCCATCGGATTCGCCGGCGATGGTGTTGTTCCTGACTGTGGTGTTGTGACTGGCTTTGTTTGACCTGTTGGTGTTTTAATTGTTGCTGCTGGTTTTGCTTCTGCTTTTACATCTTCTTCTTTACTATTTAATTCCTCATTTGATTGCGCTACTGGTTTAACATCCGCTTTTACATCCTCTTCTTTACCTTTTAGTTCTGCCTGTTGCATTTCAGTGTCATTACCTTCATGATTCCCTCGTACTGCTAATTCTGGATTCTCTTTAGTTGCGGCTACTTCTTCCTTAACCCTTTCCTGCTCTTGATTACCTTTTCTATCGCGAACACCTAAATTTTCTTCTTTTTTCATTTGATTTATATTTTTTTCTTTTTCTGCTTGCATTTGTTCTTTTCCCTTGCGTTTACCATCTGCTACCTTTTCTTTTCTATCTGCATAGTTTTCTTTCAACTGTTTAAACTTACTATAGCCTGATTTCCCAATTTTCCCTGCTGTCACAGCACTCGCACCAGCTACTGCTACACCTTTTCCAACTGCCTTAGATCCATGTTTAACATCACGATATTTCTGCCTAATATTACTCATAGCATCTGAAGCTCGCGCTGCTCCTGCACTTGCCGGTACTGTAGTAATTGCATCGAAAATTGTTTTACGGTATAACCAAACACCTAAGAATGAAAGTACTTGTAATGCAGCTACAACTAAATATCCATATTTATCGGTAGCGCTAAATAGGATTGACGATACCCAAAACATTAAAGTTACCAGAAAGCCTATTGCTACTTTCATTAAAAGTGTTCTAAATAATTCAGCTAAGAACCTTTTAGCTGTTCCAGTCCAGGCTGGAACTAATGCCATTAATAACATTACAGGTGACATTAAAGCTACAATAATAAACATTAATTGATAGAATAACATCGCCATACTGCATAATCCAAGAACAATCCATAAAGGTAGATTAATTGCTCCAAGTAATAAAACAAGTGCCCCTCTTTCAAAAGTAGCATCTAACGAGAGCGTTTGGTTTTTCTGAACCTCAACTTCATCCTTTAAAAGAGCTTTTCTTTCATCAGGATCTGTCGTTGTTAACATTTTCTTAATTCTCTCATCACCAATTTTCTTCATATCTGTTGTACCAAACTGTAATAACGTATAAGGTTGTTTGATTAATAGAGTATGCGTTAAATCAGTGATAGAATCGACACCACTTGAATATCCTTCACTTGCTCCACTAATACTTTGAGTTGAATCAAGAACAGTTTTATTTACTTGTTCGGAGAAAGTATTAAGTCCTTTGATGATATAACTTGAATTCGCAAAAAAACCTAGGGTGAAAACTAAAATACCTAATGCTTTTAACAATCCTCCTAGCATCTCTGACTGGCGTCGTTGTACAAAGCCTACCCAGATAACCCAGCAAGCTAATAAAGCTAACATGAGTCCAATTAATTCACTATATATTCCATTTCCCCAAGAACCATTGAAGCCTGCCGCTTTAGAGATTACATCACCTAACTTATCTCCAACATCAGCTACTATATTTAAACTCATTGATTGGCCTACCATACTAGTCACAAAACTACTAATTGCAAGGTTTACTGACCACCCAATACTAATTAATATAAAAATAGTTGCTACAATTTGTTCTTTAATATTATCTTTCCATTTCCAAAATTTAAGAGATTCTCCAAATCCACCTTCTGAAGTATAAACATCGATGCCATAACTACTTGGTGGATATTCTTCATATTTTAATGTTTCCTTATTCTTTGGAATGATATCGTCTATAAGAGAAGGTCTGGGTTCTTCCTCTGCATATACTGGAGCAGCTTTAAAAAGTAAATTAAATGCTAAAAGCAAAGTACAAATTAATAACAATAGGGTAATAAACTTTTTCATTACATGTTACTCCCCCTTTTATGGGAAAACCATTAGTCTTTGGAACTAAACTCATTTGTCGGTTTAGTATTTGCTAATTCATCAATTTCATTTCGTTCAGGGCCGGTATAACTTCGAACTTTGAACCCATCTTCTGTACGAACTACTCTTACCCATTTCACTGCTTTATCGATATTCTTAGGGGGCTTCTTTGAAATAAAGTTATACATAATTGTGTCCTTATCTACCACATATTCTTTTACAGTGTAATCTTTGTAAGATAAATTATTTTGAGGTCCTTTATTAGGGTCCAATATTTTATTTTTCTCCCCATCGACAACTAATTTACGTATTGTTTTATAATCATGTTGTAAGTCAGCCTTTACAAAGTCCAACATCATTTCTCTAGGAGTGTGTCCCTGTCTATCTTTTTCTTCTCCTACATTTGTTTCGCTATTTCCACATGCTGCGCTCAAAATTAGAGCGCCAGCACATAGGCTAGATAGCATTAATTTTTTTAGTTTAGTTTTTACCATGTTAACTCACCCCTACATTTATTTTTTCTCCCCCTTCTTCGACAAAGGTTGCATTAACTTCCTGCTTTTCATCATCATTTGACTTTCTATAATTCTTTCTTGCATTTGGTCTTGTATCGAATGCATCGTATAAATCCTTAAACACTACATCCATTGTGACAACACCTGTTCTTCCTTGGATATCTTGGAATAAACATTGTCCTGTTTCTAAATTAGTAATAATCGCATGATTTTCCTCATTATCAGGTAATCCAAAGAAGTCTAAAATTGAAGAAATCTCTTTACTGTCGGTATTATGGAATGAGAACTTCATACCGATATTATTCTTAAATGTCTCATCACCAAGGTCACTTGCACTTTGAGTTGCAAAGTATACTGCAGAGTTTAAGGCACGACCTTCACGAACTAGCTTACGAGCCAACTCTCGCCCTTGAGAAGTTCCCATGATTGCCCATGCTTCATCTAATAGAACAATTTTGAATTTAGTAGGGTCCTTTTGAAAGAATTTTCTTGCAAATGAAGATAGAGACATCAGCATACTAACTGATAGATTTTCCTGTAAGGTATAATCTTTCGGATCTTTTTGAATATCTGGCATATCAAGATGTTGAATTTGTATGATATTTACTGCTGTATCAAGTTCAATATCTCTATTTGTTCCATCACCAAAGATTAAGTGTGCAAATGATAAATTCTCAAATGCTTGAATATGAGCGGCTAATTGTTGATCCACTTTATCATCACTATCTTCAAGATATTGAGACACCGCTGTTAAGCACGGCTCTTCCATTCCTGCTACGAATTCTACAGCTGAAGCCAAGCGCGGGAATTTCTCCGAGTTATCAGGTTTAATACCTGTAATGAAAGTAAGAATTGTCATAGCTAACTCAATTGCATCTTTTCGGCTATGTTTATGAATAATAAATGGGTCTAATTTCCCTTCATCTCGCCTATCAGTCCCCAGTGTAATTACGTTTACCTTACCTTCTAAGCCGTGTAAATCTTCTGTCCAGTTCCCCCTCTCACCTTTCGGATCGACTATTAGTGTTTGAGCTCCTCCTAGTACTGCTAGGTAAACAATTAAGTTCGTTCCAAATGATTTACCAGAACCAGTACTTCCTGTTACCGCAACTGAAAGTGCGCTCGTTTTTTGATTTGCAACAGTATTTGTCGCTGCGAGAGAAGGTGTCATATAAACTGCTTTGTTTAAAATACCAGTTGTACCTATATAAAATCCGATATTATCACCTAAATCTTGTGTTGCACCAAACATACCGGCCGCCAGAACCCCAGGCTCCATAAAGTGTATATAATCATTTACATATCTTCTAGCACCAGGGATAAATTCATTAAACAGCAAGAACTGGTCTCCATATGGTCTTACTAGTTCAATCATCATCTCTCTATAAATAGAAATGAGTGAATTGGTATTTCGACGCATTGTATCCAAATCTTCAGCACATATACAGAAGGATACTGATGTCTTAACAAGTGGCATACGTGTCTTTTGTATAAGGGCTTGTAATTCAGTAGCTTCTTGAACACCCTCATACACGTTTAGTCCAACAGTTTGTGAATTTTCCCTTGCATGTGTTTCTTGATCTTCTAAATCTTTTTTCTTTTTATTTAGTTTAGATAGAGCTTTACGGTGGTTAATATTTTCTGTGCGTATACTTAGTTCGATTGGGAAATCTATATTTTGGATCATATACATCCACTCTTGGTCTGGAAATTCCATTGTGTATGGAATCTTCGATGCCGATAAGAAACTCATATACGCTGGATACTCTAATCCATCAGAACCGATTTGGGACATTTCTATATGTCTTCCTTTAACGTCTATCTCCGATTCTGTTAGGCGTAACAAGCTCTCTTGATTCGGAAAGATAGCAGAATCGTCATCAACTACCGGTGGCGTCCATCCTGCTGTAACAGGTGCTTCCAATGTACGATAGAAGTTGCGTAATACAATCCATTGTGTTTCATTGGTTTCTAAACTTCTTACTGCTAAATGTTTTCTTATTTTATTTCTAAAGGCGCTAGCTTCCCGTTTATACATCTCCAAATCAGTTTTTAGTATTTTGGTATCACCAAGTAATCCAAACTGTTCTGCAGTGTTTTTAAAGGTATGAAATGCAGTGTAAAGCATTTCCTTAAGTCCTTCTTGTATGTGTCTTACTTTTAATTTCACACCTATAAAATAACGATATTCTACAGCGTTTTTACCAAATTTTCTTTCTAACTCATGGACAACGTCATCAGTATGATCGATTGCCAGCTCTTTTAGTTCACCGCTTACTGTTTCTTTAAACTCATCGGCTTTTTCTTTGAAATTCTGATAAACAGGTATCATTAATAGATGTTTTTCTTCTTCATAATTCCAAAATAAGCCGAGTTGTCGCATAAACAACGTATTTTTATCATCGTCTCCTTTAAATTCATAAGGAATCCCGTATACCTCATAATACGCCCAGCAAGAACCATCTTGGTTAAAAATCAAATTATCATGAAAATATTTGACTGGAAATTCAACCTGATTCATTTGTGCCTCCTTAGAGAAGAATATGAGACTAAACTAATTCTTCCGTATAGATTAATTAATTACTTTTTCTTAATTGAATCATCCTTAAATCGAACTACTGTCTTATATTGATAGCTTCCAATATTTCCAGTTGCATCTTTATAACGACTCAACTTCTTTTTTTCAAATGTAAATACAAAGAATCGATACATAAATTTGTGTGGGCTTTTTCCATCCAATTCTACATTTCCAAAGAAGTACGCTACACCACCAGGTAATATTAGATATTTAAAAAAGACGTTGTCTCCTAATGGTAAAATCTGTTGTAAGAATATTATTATTAATAGTGTTCCAACAAAAATCCCCAGCTGCCTGTAAGGTACAGGGAAAGGGAGTGTTATATCCCTTATCCCATATAAACTCTTAGGAATATCCCATATAGAGTTGTAAGTCCTTACTTCCTTGCGAGTCGGTTTCTGAGTCACTTATACCAACTCCTTAAAATTTCTATTTTTTACTAATAATTATTTAAATAATAAATTATATAATTTTGTTCCAAGATCTTTGAATACATCTGGAGTGAATACAAACACAGATACAATCGCACAAAGTACTAACCAACCAATTAGACCAGCCATTTGTCTTTTTACAAGTAAAACTATTACACCGATGATTGCTACAACTAAAAAAATGGGACCTAACTGAGCTACTAACCAGTTTTTTGCATTCACTCCAAAATTAA
This sequence comes from Bacillus pretiosus, assembly GCF_052947655.1. Classification (NCBI taxonomy): domain Bacteria; kingdom Bacillati; phylum Bacillota; class Bacilli; order Caryophanales; family Bacillaceae; genus Bacillus; species Bacillus pretiosus. The sequence continues at coordinate 381,771 of NZ_JBRFUV010000002.1, forward strand.
TGTTGCCTAAGACCGCTGCATCCGTAATAGCAGGTAATTGCTGAGCAACCATATCTAATCCCAAAAGCTCCATAATTATTTACCCTCCACTTTCTCTAATGTGTTTTCAAATTTCTTCATAGAGCTAATTGAAAACTTGTTATCTTTATTTACAAGATTTAAATCATATGTGTATGTGTACTCTAAGCTGCTATCATTGTCTTTTAACTTAGCATCAACTAAGACTCTGTATCCTTTATCCTTATCTTCATAAATTTGTAGGTTTTCTAATTTGCTAAATGTCATAATACCTTTTAGTCCATTTGTTATATTACTTTTTTCAAAGTAGTAAGCAATTTCTTCTGGTGTTCCTTCTGTATACACTTTAAATACAGATTGTAAAAATTGTTCTACTTTTTTTATTTCTGCATCTGTATTAATTTCTCGTCCTTCTGATTTGAAAGTGGCTACTTTATAAGATGCCTTTTCTCTCTCTCCATGAACGATTGTAGGATTGTTAGGGACTACCATCTTCCCTTTCTCCATTAAAACTGGTATAGAGAAGTACCTTATAACTTCTTTTGGTTCTTTTGATGTGTCTGGAGCTTGTGTCGTTCCAGGAGCAGGATTATTTACAGGTTCTAGTTTCTGAATGATTTTCAATGTAACTTCTGCTTCATTTCCTTTTTGTCGGACCTCTACTGCTTCCGATTTAACTAAAGTACTAGAAGCGTTTTTTAAAGTATCTCTATTTAATCCACCTTGCTCATCAGATCCTTCAACTAGAAATTTCTCTAATCGTTTTCTTCGTTCTTCAGCTACATTCATATCAACTTTCCAATTAAAATAATTAGCGGCAAAATTATTCGCATATGCAATTAATTCTGCTTCTGACATTTTAATTTTTACGGGTTCCTCTTTCTTTTCCTGAACAGCTACTGCTCTAGGAGGACCGGCAAGTTGGATAAATGAAAGGGAGCTTCCTGCAATCATGAATCCCATCACACACCAAAATGTAACCTTACCTACTTTTCTTCCTGTTATTGCTGGAACTTTCTCCCTTGTTTTACGTTTCTTCTTTTCTTTAAGTGCTTCTGAATTTTCTTGTTGCATATCTAATATTTCAGTTGTTTTATTCTTTGCTTTTTTAAAGAATGTAAATTTCTTTTTTTCGGCGTTTTCCTGGGATTTCTTTTTTACCATGTCTTCACCTCTCTTTTTAAATGGTTAGGAGATTACAAAGTTCATTGTAATTTCCACTAACCAACTATCTACTTTAAGTATGATTTACTTTTTTCGGAAATCTAAGAGAAATAAAAAAAAATTATGTTTTATATCAAAATTTTTTTAGAATGATTAAAACTAAATATAATGTTTATTAAAGTACATAAAAAAAACAATTCCATTAAGAAATGAAATTGTTTTTACACAGGATCTATTCTTTATAGTAAGTATTACACAATATAAAAACCTAATATAATATATATCTTTAATATATATAAAGAAAAAAGATAAAACTTTTATACAGAGAAAAAATCGTCTTAAAACATTGCTATACTAAGGGTTCATCATTACTCTAGCCGTAAAAAATCATAAAAAGTAAATACTGGGAATGTACTTAATGAGCTGGATGATGATTAAAAACTACATAATATCGTAAAGTAGGTATATAAAAACTACATATAATCATCGTTAATTTGATGCAAGTAACAGAATAAATAATAAATGTAAATTCTGATGACTTACGAACAAACTTTCCACATTTATAAAAAACTACACACAATTTATTAACAAATTGGTCAAAGTTAGGAACAGTATCCACTTTTTAAACAGAATTAACAGATGTTTTTCTGATTTTAAGTAGATTAAGAGATAGAACATGATAAGAACAGTACTTATGGCTATATCTTATACACATCAGATCAAATTTATTAAGATATCAACAGAATAATAATAAATATTTCTGCTTTTTTGTAGGTGAAATGATATAAAAAGATTGAAAATTCAGATTTAATAACTTAAAAATTGTGAATATCTCATTTTGTTTCACATGCACTGTATGTAATTGCATAAAAAATAGAGAGTTGTGATCATTAAATTTGAAAACTGACTCTCTACTTTGCTTGAAGTAATACACTCCACAAGTTATCTCCAACACGAATAGCCCTCCACTTTTGTTTTTTTCAAAAGTAGAGAGCTGTATCATTACATTGCTGGAAGCAGCTGATCAACCGTATGTGGTACTTCACTTGTTGAACGGTAATATGCTTCTAAGGACTGTAGAAACTGAATTAAATTAAAGTCTTCAGGGACCTCAATTACACGAATCTTTTCCTTCGGCAATTTATCAATTTTTTCAATGAACAGTTCACGAATTTCACTAGGGATTTGATTTCCCTTATGCCCACTAGACTTTAAGAGTTCGCGTATTTCAATTTCTAATGCTGTATATGCGTTAATGTTTACGCCTTGCTCATAAGCATACTTTCTAAATAGTGATTCTTCTTGATACTGCAGGTAATTACGATGATAAGTATCTATAGTTACAGGTACAGCATATTTCGCATGAAGCAGGTCATGCGCTTTACGGAATAGCTTTTGAACATTACGTAAAGAGTATATAGCAAAATGAGTACCAAATTTAAAAATGGCCTCTTCTTGTTCATGTTTAGGTACATTGTGTGTAATTAAAGGATAAATTCCAGTTTTAGCAGCTGTGTCTAATACACGATATTGAGAAGATTGCTTTAATAATTTACTTAGTGTATAAACAAGCTTTTTAGGATATCCTTCTTGTCGATCAATCATTTCTCGTAAACCACGAACTACTTGGCGAATTTGACGGTGACAAGAGTGTTTTAAAACATTAATGAATTGGTTCATATCCTTGGCAAATTCAGCAATATTCATTTCAACTAACAAGTTTTCTATAAATTTAACTTTACGCTTATATGTATCTCGTGGTGTAAATGGATCACGGTATTCTGCTCCTTCTTCTTTCGCGCATAAGAAATCAGGATGCACAGATAAATGCAATGTTGTGTATTGCTTTTTATTCTTCTTCCCTTTTTCTAACTTGCAAATTTTAAATAAAGGAGATCCGGTAGCAGATAGTTTTGTTTCTAGTTCCTCAAGTACAGCACGAATCTGATGTGGGTATTTCTTATGTAAGTAACGATACATACCACCAAAGTGTGTTGAGTTTCCTTGTTCGTCAACTTTGAATAAAGAACGTTTCAGGGTAGTTTCGCGTTTCTGCTGCATTGCTACATCCATGAATAGTTTCTTAGCTGCAATGGATAACTCAAAGAATTCTTTGGTAAATACGATCGGGCTAATAAATGTATAGGCATTTGCTTTATTTGTTTCCTTATTCATGAAATCATTTAAGATGATTTTATATTTACCACTGTACTCATTTTCGATTGTAATGATGTTATGGAAGCTTAATTTCTTCAAAGCCACATAAAATTGTGAGTGGTGAATATGTGCAAATGCTTCTTTATAATTTTTATAATCTTCCCAAAGCATATGGATCGATACATGTGAAAGCTCACCATATGTATTACATTTTTTATGAAGAAATAGAAATACTTCTAAATCAGCATTTGTAATTCCGTATAGCTTATGTTTTCTGCCTTCGTTTTTATCAAATTCACTTACTTTATCTACAATCTTTTTCATTTTCAGTGAAAAAGATGGCTTTGCTTTAGCAACAAACCCCTCTTCATCTGCAATTCGTTCTTCATAAGACATTGAATTCACAATGTCTTCTAAATAAGTATCTTTAAAACCGTAATATTTACCTTCTAAAGCTTCTACTAACTTTTGCCATGATTTAATTGTTACAATTACCGGTGTTGTTGTTTCACCATTCAAACTACGTTTGTTCTTTATAACGAAAGGTTTTGCCATCTTTTTCACCTCCTTATATATTAAGTTGCAGTTTTCCCCACAATTAGATATAAATTATCATTTTTGATTATATCAAATCGAATACTGGTGAAATCTGTCCCTTTAAGAGAAAAAACAAAAAAATGAAACGTGCCTCTATCCCTTGTGCGACAAGGGGTTTGACGTTTCATGAAAAAAAGTTTGTTGCCACCATAGGGCTATGAAGTTTTTTGAATATGAAACGTAGTATATAGTGGGAGAAATCCTCTGAAACCATTGATTTTATAGGGTTTTCATCCAATTCCGTTTGAACGTTGTAGCCATCATATAGCTATAACGTTTCATGTTTTTAAAACAAGTTATATTTTATTAAAAACTGCTGTAACCCTTGGTACATATAGGTTGTTTGGGTTTTTAAAGTGAAAGTTGTAGCCATCATATAGCTATAAACGTTTCAGTTCGTTTCATGTTTCCTGCCATCATATAGCTATAACGTTTCATGTTTTTAAAACAAGTTATATTTTATTAAAAACTGCTGTAACTCTTGGTACATATAGGTTGTTTGGATTTTCAAAGTGAAAGTTGTAGCCATCATATAGCTATAATGATTTTAGCATTTTTTCTTTCATATTTTATGAAATGGCTTTATATCAACGTTTATTACTAATTTACATAGAATAAAAAAATTTTTAGTCAAATGATTTTCAGGATATTCTCGTTTCATTTTTTCAACGTTGTAGCCATCATATAGCTATAACGTTTCATAAATTACGAAATTGTAGCCATGATAAAGCTATTCATTATTAAAAGTAAGAAGTAATAGCCATGATAAGGCTACATAGTTTCAAATAAGAAGTAATAGCCATGATAAAGCTATACAGTTTCAAGTAATAGCTTATAGCCACGATAAAGCTATACAATTTCAAATAAGGGCTTATAGCCACGATAAAGCAATATAGTTTCAAATAAGAGTTAATAGCCACGATAAAGCTATACAATTTCAAATAAGGGCTTATAGCCACGATAAAGCAATATAGTTTCAAATAAGAGTTAATAGCCACGATAAAGCTATACAATTTCAAATAAGGGCTTATAGCCGCGATAAGGCTATATAATTTCAAATAAAAAGTAATAGCCGCGATAAGGCTACATAGTTTCAAGTAAGAAATAATAGCCACGATAAAGCTATACAATTTCAAATAAGGGCTTATAGCCATGATAAGGCTACATAGTTTCAAATAAGAAGTAATAGCCATGATAAAGCTATACAGTTTCAAGTAATAGCTTATAGCCACGATAAAGCTATACAATTTCAAATAAGGGCTTATAGCCACGATAAAGCAATATAGTTTCAAATAAGAGTTAATAGCCACGATAAAGCTATACAATTTCAAATAAGGGCTTATAGCCACGATAAAGCAATATAGTTTCAAATAAGAGTTAATAGCCACGATAAAGCTATACAATTTCAAATAAGGGCTTATAGCCGCGATAAGGCTATATAATTTCAAATAAAAAGTAATAGCCGCGATAAGGCTACATAGTTTCAAGTAAGAAATAATAGCCACGATAAAGCTATACAATTTCAAATAAGGGCTTATAGCCATGATAAGGCTACATAGTTTCAAATAAGAAGTAATAGCCATGATAAAGCTATACAGTTTCAAGTAATAGCTTATAGCCACGATAAAGCTATACAATTTCAAATAAGGGCTTATAGCCACGATAAAGCAATATAGTTTCAAATAAGAGTTAATAGCCACGATAAAGCTATACAATTTCAAATAAGGGCTTATAGCCATGATAAGGCTACATAGTTTCAAATAAGAAGTAATAGCTTATAGCCACGATAAAGCTATACAATTTCAAATAAGGGCTTATAGCCACGATAAAGCAATATAGTTTCAAATAAGAGTTAATAGCCACGATAAAGCTATACAATTTCAAATAAGGGCTTATAGCCGCGATAAGGCTATATAATTTCAAATAAAAAGTAATAGCCGCGATAAGGCTACATAGTTTCAAGTAAGAAATAATAGCCACGATAAAGCTATACAATTTCAAATAAGGGCTTATAGCCATGATAAGGCTACATAGTTTCAAATAAGAGTTAATAGCCATGATAAAGCTATGCAGTTTCAAGTAAGAAGCAGCTGGCGTATTTAAGTTGTGACCTAAAGTAACAAGTTTCTAGTCGTTAAGCAAAAAATCAGTGTATTTAACTAATTTACTTTTAAAAATTGAAATTGTATTGTAAAGTAGTGATTTTACAAATAGAAGCAGTTTTATATAATTAAAGACAAGTAAAGAGAATTTAAATGATCCACAATAAAAAGAGTAAAAATCAACAATTGTGCGGATTATTCAGATAACATTTCAACTTAAAGGTTATGTAGCCATCATATAGCTATGAGGTTTCATAGTGTTAGGATTTATATTATATTGGTTATTAACATTGTTAGGAGGTACTTAAATATGGAGAAAGTATTAGTATTGTTCAGTGATGCCCTCCTACTTGCTGCTCCAATCTATGAAGAAAATAAGCAGTTATGGGCCAAATGGCAAAAATATTATAACGAAGTACAAGAGAATCACGATAAATTAGTAACATCAGCTAATATATCCCCTTCATTCTCAACACTTGTTTCTTGGCTGGGGCAGAAACAAGAACAAGGAATATCGTTGTTGAACATTTATGCGAATCTAGATAAATATAAAATTGAGATTCAAAATGTATTAGATAAAATCATTGAACAAGAGTTTGGAGAAAAGTTTGAAGCAGTTGAACCAACTCAAATTTTAAATCCTGAACATGGTCATATAAAAGATTATATAGCAGATATACCTGACGAATATTATCCTGTATCAAATGACGCAATGTACTATCAATTACGTGATGGAATAGCAAAAAATCAGTTTGAAGAAGATGAAGCAGCAGCAAAAACGGTACTGCCATTAGAAACAAAAAATTCAAGCGGAGTTGCACAACTATCTTCACATAAAGATGAGGATTTGAGATTAGTGAATACAAATGAAGCAGAAAGATGGTCTATATTGGTTGATGGAGTAATTAGTAATATGGATGATCTTACAGCAGATTGTTTGGATACCATTACAATACAATGGTTGAATCAAGCTAAATCTCCAGATGAATTCATAGATTTTAGTTATGAGAATGTATTGGAATTATGTAATATGCCAAAAGCATCAGCAAACGGTGTAGAGTATTATCGTGCAGAAGATAAGATAAAGGTAGCACAACGTATTGCAGCGTTAGCAAGCATCTTTATTTATTTGAATGATGATAATGAAGTTGTAGTATTGAACGATCAAGCTGAAACTGGGGAAAAATTTGAAGTAAAACGTGAAGTAATCAAGAGACTATTCGTACTGGACTCTGTAGTGTTATGGAGAGATAAGAATACTAATGAATATATGGGGATAGAATCCTGTAAGATTAAACCAGGTAGTTTCTTATCGGGCTATTTGTATGGATCTAATAGCACAACTGCTTTATTATCGAAAAAAGCATTAGAGTATAATAGCTATAGACACAAGTTTCATAAACGTTTAATACGTTATTTATCCTGGCAGTGGCGAATCCGTCAACAATACAGTACTTTAAAAAGACCATACTCCATTGGTGGGGAAAAAGGTCTACTATCTGTAATGGGTATTACAACTACAAAGGGTCGCCCAACTCGAATTCGTGAACAACTAGAAAGTGTTTTAATTGATTTAGAAAAAGAATGTGTCATTTCACATTGGGCGTATGCAGAGGAATTGGATGAAACAAGGATAGGAGAACGTAATTGGTTTAAGAATTACTACTCCAAATTAGGAATCATTATCTTACCACCAAAAGAATTGATGGATAATATAGATAGTATGGTAAAGAAAAAAGTAATAGGTATGCAAGAGAAGCAGGAGGATCATTATATTGCAGAGACAGTAAAACAAACTCCTGAGGGATCAGAAGATGTGATACGAGAAAAAATTATGTATCAGCATATGCATCAAAATAAAACAATGCGTGAGATAGCAGATGAAATAGGTTTATCCCCTGCTACGCTTTCAAGATTCTGTAATAACAAAATGAAGCGTATTTCAAAAAGTGTTAATGAAAAGCTAAACAAGTGGTATGAAAGACAAATGATTATAGAGTCTATGTAAAGAGAAGCAGATACCTTTAAATGGAGAGGTAACTGCTTCTTTTTAGTTTGTTCATATTCTGCTGTTGATATCTATACGCGCCATTGTGCTCATACCTTACCCATTGATACGTTTCCTGATTAATTCTCAAGAACGTCGTGTAACCTCTCAGCAAACTCTTTATGATGCACTGTGTTATAGCCCGCATGGTGTCCGGGAAACTCTACGAATTCTGTTCCGAGGTGTTCTGCTAAGTTGACTGCGCAATGGTAAGGAAAAAATTCTCTTGAAGTACTTCCGCCGGCTGAACGTACCTGTATCGATGTAGGTTTTAATGGGGTCTTTAATGCATTGATATTTAAAGTATAGCTGAGAATTCCCGGGATTTCATACTCAGTGAAATAAGTCGAATTACCGAGTAGTCGCTCTGTTAGCATATCCTTCGATAGTCCGAAATTGCTATCATCAATATTTGACAATAACTTTATGACCTCACTTTGATGATTTGTCTTAAGGTCTTCCATGAAATTTATAGCCTGCTTCAACTCATTTTCAGGTAAAAGTTGTAATAAAACCGGCTCGTGTGGGATTAGTAACTGTACTTGCTCAGGATGGCGTATGCACAGATCAAGTCCGATGACAGCACCAGAACTACTTCCGAATACATAAGCCGGTTCATTGGTCAGATTAGCTAGCAGCAGGTGAGCGTCTTCGCTATGTGTGTGCACATGATAATCCTCAGTTTTATTGACGAGGTTGCTACGGGAATGACCACGACGATCGTAAGTAACAACGGTATACCATTTAGCAAGATGGTCGGCGATATTATGGAACTTGTCGGCATCACCACCCCCACCATGGATCAAAAGAAGAATTGGACCTGAGCCACGCACCTCATAGTAGATGCTTGCTCCAAGTACTTGCAATGTTCCGTTTTTTACTATCCTCATTTGTACATCCTTCCTTTCTTCTGTCATTTCCCTTAACATTACACAATTGGCGAATGATATAAAATGCAGGAAATGACTAAGAAACAAATTCGCCATAAGAAAAAACAATGAGCATCATTTCATAAGTGTATCCTTTTTATTTATTTAGAGTAGACAATTTTTTGATTGTTTCAATGGAGAGGTGATATTCATCAGCTATTTGATTAATCGTTCTACCGTTTAATAGAAGCATTTCTGTCATCGATCAGCTTTCTTGTCCCAGAACGTATACCCCGTCTCTGATGAGAGGTTTTAGGTTTAGGAATATATATTATTTCTCCTGGAACATACTTTTGAATTTCTAATATCAGCTTTTTAGGTAAAATAGCCGTTGTTTTTAAATAGCCCCTTTCTGCTAACTTCATATCTGTCCGTATTAATCCATAAACGCACTCGATTACTCGGTGGATATCATGTGTACTTTTGTACATAATAAGGTTTGCAAATGTTAAAGTCAGGAGGGTTTGTATGCAACATGATAAAAAAGATATAGAAACGTCTGGTTCTATTATGAAACCAAATTTTGCAGAAACTGATGCACAAAAAGTGAAACAAGAAATTCAAAATGATGTAAGAGAAGGACAAGGCGCAATGACTTCCCGAAAAGCAGGTGCAATGCGGGATTAAGAAACCACTCCTTACTGTTTTTTATTTAGTGAATGTTTTAAACAGTAAGGAGATAACCCATTAACGGCTTTTGTTTCTTAAAAAATCATTTTTACTTTCATATAAAGTTTATTTCACGAAGTATCCCCATTAGAAATAATCTATATTTTGTTTGACTTTTTCAAAAAGAAGTTTAACTTGCCGTGATATAAGGAATTCCAAAATTGTCTATTGTAGTTATCATCATTTATTAATATGTTAGTATCAAACTCCACTAATTTGTTCTTCAAATCATGAAAAGTCCTTATTATATCACAATCTTTGTAGTGCCCCTGCTCTACTAGCTGAACCCAATACTTTTTAAAGGAATTGAAGCAGGAATGCATTTTCTCTATAGAAGAATTAACAAAATATCTTTCTACTCTTTCCGTAATTTCATGTTCTAGCTCATATATTTCTCCTGTGGGCTGGTAGATAGTAATTAGATTACCTGAATCCATATTACTCCCGATAACAAGGTATGGTTTAAACTTCTCTAAACTCGCTAAAAATGCTTTAGTATATTCTTTATCCAATATCGATAAAGAAAAATCATTTTGTTTTGTCCATTCCACTACATCTAAAAGAAAACCATTTGAATAGGTGTAAAATTCTACATTGAGACATTCGAATTCATTTCCTTTAATTTGATGATTAAGTAAAAAGTGCATACTATCCATGGGCAAATTTAATTTGGCAATCTCCACTGTCATTCCTCCAACCCTTATTATGTAATCCATTTTCTGGTTCTTCACAAACTTAATTAAATTTTAGCATAAAGAAATGGTCTCCTTGGGGGAAGTTACATATGAAATAATAAAAAGGTATGAGTTTACGACCCACACCTTTTTACCAGTAGAAATATTCGTTATATGCTTAATGTATCAATCATGATTAATGTCACCTTCGATATATTGACTGAGTTTATCCTTAATTGCCGCACTTTCTGGAGTTACTTCTGCTACTTTACGATTGTGAAGACGAGAGCCACCTTCCATTTCATCTAAAGGTAATGTATTTTCATCATCTTGAGGAACAGTAGCAGCCATTTGTTGTAACCACTGCATTGTTAAGTTAGATGTTGTATTTTTACCATTGATTTCTGCAGTTCGTTGAATTTCCTGTTCCTGCTGATTATGGGTAACAGTTGATGTGTAAGCAGGTTCTCTATATTGTGGTGTATGCTTCGCCCTTCGCACTTCTATTGGAGTTTCAGTAATAACTGGTGCTTTGGTGTTAAGTTCAATAGGTTCTCTATGTTTACTTGTATCTGGTACATTTTCTTTTTGAACATCCATTACTTTATTAATTTTTGCGGATTCTGTTGTATTAGAAGTAGCAATTGATGTTGTAGTGTCCTCCTTTTCTAGATTAGGAGCAGAATTTCTTGAGTAATCTTGAACAGACTGATTATTTGTTAGCTCACCTTCATTGTCAGTAACATCTTCATTATTATAAAAATCGTAAGTATCAGGATTTAACGTTTGTAACCAACCTTCTATTGCAGTAGGCGCTGTTTTAGGTGTACTCAATTCCTCAATTACAGTTTCTTCACTATCAACATCTGTATCTGTGACATAATCCTCATATTTAATTTCCGCATTTAATGACTCTTCACGAATTTTTAGCCAATAAGCAGCTGCTTCTGCATCAACTTGAATTTTAGCTGTTTTAAACTCAGTGGCAGGAACAAAGTTTGCATTTACTTGTATTCCTCCTTGAGGAGCATTATCTTTTACAATTTTAGCCGCACACTGGAATGCTTTTTGAATTAAGATATCATTTTCAGAAAGAATGGGTACTTCTGTTTTCGAATAAGAGTAGGATGTTCTACGTGTACTTTGTGTTTTCGTTTCTGCTGTTACCATATCAATTTCTTGATCACCTTCACGTGCCTCATAAACTGTTTTCGTACCCATTAGCTTACTAAACAATTTAGCGTCTTCATTAGTAACATCACCATAAACAAGTTTGTTACGAAATGTTCCTAACAGGATATCCATGAATCTTGGGCCATGTTCAATTGCCAATTGACTAATTGTTTGTGCAATAACAATTAAAGGTGCTTTATATTTACGTGATTGAGCAGGAAAACTTTTAAATGCTTTATAAATGTAATCCGCAAACTCATCGACTAAAACAGGATGGTAAGGAGATATGTTAGGCTTACGACGGAAAACAGCATTCTGTACGGCATATAAACACAATTTACCGAATACATCAGATAGATCAGAAAGTTCCCCTTTCGCTGTATTGACTAACAGAATACCTCCAAATTCCAAATGCTTCTCAAAATCAAAATTCGATGGACCACATAAAACACGACGGAGCAGAGGCTGAGCAGAAATATCATTTAATGTGTTTCGTAAACCACGAACGAAGGTTTCTTGTTTATCAATAATCTTAGGTTGCCCATAGTATTTCCCTTCAGTATGATAAACAACTTCCCCTCCCCCACGGCCACCAGAAATTTCGGGAACATAATTTAAATCAAACCATTCATCTACTTGTTTCATTATGCGCCAATGGTTTCGTTCATCTCTATCTGGAATAGATTCAATATCATTTGGAAGTCGTTCTTTTAATTTGAGATGCATCTCAAAAACGAGATTAGCATTATTATACATATCAATTAAATGTTCAAATCTAGCTTCAAATTTTGAATCATGGAGTTTTAACAAGTAAATATGTTGTTTAAGATGGGAACGCTCAGATTGAACGAAGAAAGGATTTCCTGCTCCATTATCAGAGAGCCCTGTTAATACTGAACATAACATCTCAGCGACTTTATCAACTGGACCACGTACAAAATTTATTGAAGGGGTATCAGGATTTGTTGGGTCTAAATAGAAAATAACACTTTCGGGAATCTTGTGTGCCAATACCAAGTTATATACCTTTTCACAGAAGTCATTAGATGGCTCGATAACTGTAAGACCATTTACCTGCGTTCCTTTTACATCCTCTGAATGATAATCTTTTCTTGCATATAAGGTTTTAAAGTTATTAATCATTGAAGCCATATAGTCAAGAATTTGATTAGCAATTGGTAAACCAAGTGCAGCTGATTTACCTGTACCAATGTTACCGATGATCATTATATTAAGCGTTAGAGACTTACCCTGTATAACTGCCATTTCCCGTGTTGCACTATTAGGACCAAGAAAGATATCAGGGTCTGGCAATTTTGATGGGTTTTTTTCAGTGAAAAACTTGTGTAATGAAGTAGCAAGTTTTCGTTGACGATCATCATTCAAAAAGGAAAGCATCCAACCAGGTATTTTAAATACGTATTCCCATTTTCCGAATTCATCTAAAAGCTCTTTTTTATGTTCATAAAAAATCTTAAAGAGCCATAAGAGTACGAGAATAATAATAATTACAGGTATAGCAAATACAAGGTGCAGGATATTACTAAAATTTGAAAGTATAGTATCCTCTAATCCTTTGTCATTTAGTGAAACTTCTCCAGCTTTCGAATGTAAGAATGGAATAAATATCTTAGCTAATGGAACACTAAACGCCCATAAGTACTGGGCAACTATACCAATTAACATCATCGAAAAAATAAACCATCTACGCTTTATCTCCTGATAGGTCTTAACTTTGGTTGATAGTTGCCAAGTATAAATTAAAATCCAAAAGCTAAAAAAGGTTTCAATGTAATAATTAGTTTCAAACGGATTACCGAAGATACTTAAAGTAGGTAATGGAGCCCCCATTTGTATTGACCAGAAAGAAGCATATTTATAAATTCCTCTAAACGCAAAATACCAAGCTAGCAGAAGTAGTAATGTCACAACATAGTAAGATGAGCGGGCTGCTAAACGATATTTCCAGCATTTTGTAAGATCGATTGTAACTGTATAGGAATTTTTTTTGTTCTTTCCGGCTTTTGGATCCTCCCCATTACCTGGTGCATTATTGAGTTCAGCATTCTTTTGAACTGCATTCTCCAAATTCTTGTTTCACCCTCTCTTTTAACGAATAAAAAGCAGCGGTGAAATTAAGCAATTCAGCAGAAGTAGCCAATAATATATTCTCTGGTGCTATGGAATTGTGATACAGATCAGTAAAAATGGCTTGCTGCCCATGCTCTAATTCATCCGCTTCATATATCCCCAAAATTTTAATTGGGTTTAGTGTTCGGTGTTGATTTTGCATGGCCAACAATCCTGATAATTGTTGTAATTTTAAGTGTGTGTTAACCTCCCCTACCTTAAGTATTGTTAATATACACAATATTTCTAAGTAATCTAAAGATTTTTTTTCTTCATCAGGTGCTTTTTTTCGTAATACCAAAATGTGTTCTGTTAGCTCAAGTAGTTTAGAATGCTGAATCCCTTTCGCTTGCATTTCGTTTTTATTAGATATCCACTCTACCGAGTAAGGGAAAGAAGAATTTATGTTCAAACGTTCTGTGATTTTTTTGAGCAGATGACTTTTGCTTAAACTATTAATTTCGCGAATTTCTTGAAGAATATTGTTTATTACAAGTTCCGATCCACCCATGTTGCATACGTAAACATCTAGGTTATTCACTACACTTAAACGTGGTATATTGCTGAAAGCTTTTTTTAAATTTGTTACACGTGTAGTTCTTTTTTTGTAGGTAGAAATTGTGTGATAGGAATCATCGATTACTGAAAATAACACGTAAAACTGTTTAGACGGATTAGAAGCAGCGATATCAAGATATTTTTTCAGTTTGTTTTCTAGAAATGGAATGTTTTCTGTTCCTGTATCAACTTCAATATTGATAATAGAATCGTTACATGTAAGAACCCAATCAGGAATGATTAATGGGTTTCCCTTTGAGTCTGGATAAAACTCTTTAGATGGACGAAATGAATAAACGAGTTGAGGTAAATCTTGTTGGAAGGAAACGGGTTGAAGTTCTGGCTGAAACATTTCGCGATACTCTTCATCTTCGTATAAGAAGTAAACATCATTTGAATCAGAATACATTAGGTTGGGTAAATGTAAGTCTTGCTTCACAATTGAGTTTAGTGGAAAAAGATAATCGCCGTTACCACCTACAATTGCACCGGTATGTTCATTTTGGGATTCTGCTTCAAGTAGATTTAGCACAAATTGTGTAATAGCTATATTGTGTTCATATTGCCTTTTGGTAACAAACGAGGTATTGCGATCAGTAATTAATTTTAAACGATATAATATTTCTGCTCCCTTTGAAGCGATAGAAACGAAATCCAGTGTGAAGCCACGCTTTTTTCTCACACTTATATTTTCTTTTTTTATTACTTTCATTTTAGCCCACTTAGTTAATTTGGATGAAAATGTAGTTCGACTTATAGGCTCCCCACGTATCAATTCATAAAATTTTCGTAATTGAATTTGAGATACTGTTCGTTGTTCATATAAAAATAAAACTGTAAAAATATCAGAACGATTAAAATAAACTCCACGATCATTCTCTCCGACGATATATTTAACGGCATGATCAAATGATTTTTTCAATTTTAAACACTCCCTTGATATGGAAATAATATACGGAAATCTGCATAAAATCGGGTGTAATTGTCATGTAATGAAAGTAATTAATGTTGGATAAATTAAGCAGTTCAGTACATAAAAGTGATTAGTGTATATTTTAGCTGAAGATTGCAAAAAAACAAACCATTATCCCCTATGAACTCTTGGTTTAAAGATACATATTATTTCGTCAGGTGTGAGTAATAAAATACAATGTTATCAAGTGAAAATTTGCTATCAGAGTTCGTCATATGTATTCCGTCATATATGTGTAGAGTATCAAAAATAGATAAAATGTACAGTGAATATACTTTTGTATAGATGAAATTAAATATTAAACGGAATTGCATTTAATTCTGTAGAGGTATTTATTTATCAGAAGGAAAAATTACATCATAAAAGAAATAAGTAAATAAACATAATAAAGTAAATGAAAATTGTGTATATTTCATATTTTGCATGTTACAATCTGATTTAAGGGGTGAAAAAATGCGGAATTGGAACACAGAATATGGGTTAATAACAAAGATAATACAAAGTGAATTTGAAGCAGACTTTCTTTATAACAAGGTAACCAACACATTAAATAATGAATATGAGATAATTCCATTACGGTTTGCAGCTCTAGATCCTTATAAAATTTACAATACTTCACAAGTTAGTAGAATATTAAGGATAAAATCTAACAAATTAAGATATTTAATTAACAGATACGGTGAATACATCCAATTAAGAAAAAAAAGAACTAAATATATTATTTCATTTAAAGCTGTATATAGGATATATTTAGTGCATCTATGCTTAACAAAGAAATTAATTAGTTCATCTGAGTTTAATCGCTTCATGACCTTACATGTTAGTTATAGTGATTATATTGATATGAAATTGACAAGTTATACTGACAAGTTTGTAGAACTTAATTTCAAAGAGAATCAAATGAATAAAAATGAATCACAATTTTATGTGCTATTCCTACAAATCTCAGAAATAACTTCCGAATTAATAAAAGAAATAACTACATATAACATGACATTGACATCCCCTTTCCTTTCTGTAGACAACCAACAGAAAAATGAGTTATTAAAAAAGAAGCGGGATCATAAAGATCTGTTTAATAAACTAAGGGTTTTATATAAAACTATATAGTTAAAAGAGTAATACTCAAGAAGTATTACTCTTTTTTTAGGGTTATATACACGTTTTATTTATAAGTCTTTCATATAAGTCTTTCATATAAGTCTTTCATATAAGTCTTTCAAATAGGATGTGTGAAATTTCTTGGTAATATTTTATTGACATGAAATTAATATGAAAGTATATAAAGCCTTTAATGATAAGTGTTTTTATACACACCTTATATGTAGTTCGTATATATAAGACGTGTAAATCTAATGGCCATGATAATAGAATGTTATTTTAGAAGTATTATATGTCGGAATTATAATTCTAGATACAAATATACATAAATACTGCACCCATATTTATAATTTAATAGTTATTGTTAGTTATATGAAACCTGATATTAACATGTTTTGTTCACTGCTTATATAAACGACTTTCATGTACGTCTTATATAATTGTTGTTGGTATATAAGACATTAGTTCAATTTTACATTTTGTGAATCTATATAAGCCTTATATATAACAACTCGATATAAGTCTTATATATAATGACTTGATATACGTCTTGCAATGATGTAATATATTTTTAGGAATAATTAACCAACGTTTTAAGGGGGGAACAACTTGAACGAGGTATTAAGTGAAAAATATAAACAAAACAAATTTACTGAAGAAGTTGTGGAAATGTTTGCAGACATTATTGAAGAAGACGAAATACTCTACAATGTATTTCATTACATAGGATCTCAAGTAAACAAACAATACCAAGAAACAAAATATATGAGAGGTATTTCAATAAATGAGATAGTAGAAAGTGTTGTTATTGATAGGAGAGTAAAGAAACCTAAGGGTAAATCCTATTCATTAGAACTTGAAAGAACTAACATTTCAAGAAGATCAGCGGAAGGTAGTGTTGCTACTTTAGCTTCAATGTCATTAATAACAGAAAAAATTATGCATCCGTATAAGTTTTTAATTTCAACTATTAGGGGGCAGCAAGTATTAGTTGAATTAAGCAAACGTAAAAAAAGTAATGAGAATAAGGGAGAGATAAAATAATGGCAAAAAACTTTCTGAAAAACGAAGTAGCAGTGAAAATGACTATGGTTGGTTTTGGTCAAGCTGGAACTAGAATGGTAGATAAGTTTGCTGAGTATAAGCATACAGACGGTACAGCAGTTTATAATTGCCTAGCATTGAATAGTAATGATGGGGATTTAGCAGAACTGAAAAACGTGCCAAAAAGCAACCAAGTTTCACTAAAATTAGGTGGTTTGGGTAAGAATCCTGAGCGTGCTGTAAAGGTGTTAGAATCTAATGAAGAAGCTAAGGATAAACTAAAAGAATTTATAACGGAACGTGTCAGACCAACTGATGAGTTAGTGCTATTTTTTGCAGGTTTAGGTGGTGGTACAGGTACATCTACAATTATTCAAGCAATTGAAGAATTCACTGCTTTTCATAATAAACCTGTAATTGCTGAAGAACTGAAAAGTATGGCAATGAAAATTCCTAGAGAAGAATTAATCAAAAATCAACAAAAGTATGCAAGAATTGCTTTCAATAATGCAATTGAACGTAAAGATTTTATTAAAATGGGTATTGTGGTTACACTTCCAGTTAGAGCAGATGGGCCGGATGTACTAAGACAGGTGAATAAATTTTCACAAGAAATTTGGAAGTTAGCTAATGATCCAGCGAAAGGCGTTGCATTTGTTGTATTTGCAGATAACCAACATTTCTATGATGAGTTTAAGGGATTAAACGAGAATGAGAAAAAAGGCATCGGAAACTCACGAGACTATGCAAATCAGCGTATTGGAGATATTATTCATGAGTTAAATACAGCTGCAAACGGTTCAGGAACATCAGTAATTCTAGATTCTCAGGACTTTAAACGAATTTTACTAGAAAGAACAGGTTGTTTAGTAATTAATAAGGTTTCACGTAATATGAATCAAATTGAAAACAGTAAAGAAATTGTAGATATGTTCTCAGAATCATTGAAAGGAAGCTCATTCCATCACCCTATTGACCTGATGAAGACAAATGAAAATGGAGATTTAGAGGCATCAAAGGTACATCATTTTGGGATGTTAGCAATTTTAGATGAACAGAAGAACCTTGATGATTCATTTATGGATGATGCAAAAGTAGAAGTAACAAATAAACTACCAATCAATGGAACTGTTTTTAATGGTTATTTAGTTAGTAAAAATGACTTTATGGGTAGCGTGTATACTTTCTATAAGACAGATGCACTACCATCTCGATTATCTAAAGGATTAGTAGAAGAATATAATGAATTTAAGGAAAAACAAAGTCAAATTCAATATACAAAGTCTCAAATTACTACTATTGAAGCGCAAGACTCGGACGATGATTTCAATATTAACTTTGGTGATTACTTTGAATTAGAACCAGAGAAAGATGAAGAACCGCAAAAGCTAAATGATGAAGAATTAGCGGCATTTATGGATCCTGATAAGATGTTCGGAACAAAATAAAAAATAAGCCTGGAATTTTCCAGGCTTATTTTTCTGTTTTCATTACATTTTGCATGTATTCAATCATGTTCTCATCAATATAGCTTTCTATGAAAAGTTGTTTTCTCGCAAGATCTTCCTCTTTTTTAAACCAACCCACTTTTTTAATACGAGTTTCTTCTGGCTGTGTATTCCATTCTTTTTCAGCTTGTTTTCTTAACTCTGTACGCGCTCTATGTTGAATAATTATATTATCTAGTCTTTCTTGTCTTTGGCGCTCTTTTAACCTCTCAGGGTCTTCTGGTTCAGGTAGCACCGCACGTATAGCATCTTCGAACTTTCCTTGATACTCTAATTCAATGTTTTGTAAATGCATTTGAATTTTTTGTTCTACTATTTTTTCAATAGTCGCTGCAGCTTCCTGCATGTTTAATTGGGATGAGACTTCACTGGTTTGATTTTCTGGAGAAACAGGTCTTAGTTCAAATTGATGTGGTAAAAGCTCAATAATTGCATCTAGCGACCACTTTTCATCCCTTTTTAGTTTGATAAATAAAGCTATGTCTAAATCCAGTGTGTTATATAACTTTTCGTTTGTATTATTGGTTCTTAATGTTCCGTGTAACCCCTTTTCTTCTAGGATATTGAACCAATTGTATACAGTGTTATGATGTCGACCTACTAATTTAGAAAACTCTGTTATTCGCCAAGCTTTTTCAAAAGTATCTTCATGACTAGAGTTTGTATTATTGGACTCCATATGTTCAGTTGTATTTTTGTTATCTTGTTCAATCATCGTTATACCTCCTTGAAATATAATGGCCATAGCAAAATGTAATTAACATATAAAATGAGATTAACATGTTAAGTATCTTTCGGCGATATAAACCTCAATACCTTTGTTGATTGACATTCACATGGAATGTGTCATTGATATATAAAGCATCACTTGTTAACATGAAGTTGATAAATCAGCTTTTGAATTAACTATTGTTAATGTCCTGTTGATAATCCGTTAGTTATTAATGATTATTGTTGCTATGAAATTAACAAATTAGTCTACAATATATTAATGATAAGAAAATATTAGTGATTTGTAAATAAATTATAAGGATATAGCATTAAACTTAAAGACTTAAAAGCTAAAAAGTATGTATAAATGTAGAACAAAAAGCCCATACTAATAATAAAGAAAGGGCTATATTTATTATAATTTATGATAATCGGTAGTAGAAAGCTAAGAAATGAATAGTTTATTGGCTTCAGTAGGTCTTTAGAATGCACATGAAGGTTATTGAGTTACTTTAATATAAACTCATTTTTTATAGGAGGCACCGCCCTTTACAAGGGATCTCTATATAATCAAAATTGATTCATACAATTGCTACTTTTAGATCGGAAGTAATAAAAAGCGATTTATTATTTTTGGCTACTATCAAAATGCCTTCAAGAATGATATCCTCCCGACTTATCCAGGGGATTTTGCTATAAAAAAGGTCTCTTAATAGATATAGAATCTAAAACTCTATTTGTATGTATATTCTCAACGTTAGAATCAACAATTGTTAATGTTATGTCAATACGCGTTAATGATAAATTGTTATGACACTAGTATTAACGGACAACAAACTCTATTAACATGTCAATCTCAGGTTATATATCAATGATAAATAAAGAGAAAACTGTTATTTTTTTGACGCTAATAAGAAACTATTGATTGTATGAAGTTCTTGCTATAACTATAGTACTTTTAGAGTGTTTTTTGATATTTCGATAGAAATCTGTTGTGGCAGATAAATTTTTAACTAATGCAGATTTTGAAATCCTCAGATCTGCTTCTATGCGCGCTTCAACTTTTTAATTGTTAATGTCATATTAACGTTAAACGAAAATTGTTGATATAACATTAACAATTTAGATAGCATTTCTCTCTACGCTTAACTGTATAGACTATATGTCAATGATAAACAAAGGATGAAAAACATTGAATTGCTGTCGTCATTTATTATTGCGATTAGATTTTAACTGTTTTTTGATAGTGTGAAAACATTTTCTAGGATAGATCATCACTAGATTCACTTCGAACAAACCACCACAGAAGAAAATTTTCACCAATATAGATTTTGAAATCTGGAAGACCATAAAAACTTCTTCTTTTTGGACGCCTTATTGTTAATGTTATATCGATATCAATTAGAATAATATTGATAACAAAAGAAAATAGGTACTTAACATGTCAATCTCAGGTTACATGTTAATGATAAATAAAGGGAAAACTATTGATTTTTTGGGTGTTACTAATAAGAAACTATCAATTATATGGAATTTTTGTTAGTTCCTTATCACGATTATAGTACTTTTAGAGTGTTTTTTGATATTTCGATAGAAATCTGTTGTGGTAGATAAATTTTTAACCAATATAGATCTTGGGTCTTCGAGATCTGTATTTTTGCGTATTTCAACTACTTAATTGTTAATGTTATATTAATGTTAAATACAAATTGTTGATATAAGATTAACAATACAGATAGTATTCCTTTCTATGTGTTGTTTTTTAACTATATGTCAATGATAAATAAAGGATGAAAATCATTGAATTGCTGTCATCATTTATTACTCAATTGAATTTTTAGCTATGTTTTGATAGTGTCGAAACATTTTCTAGGATGAATTGACACTAGATTCACTTAGAGAAAACTACCACAGAAGACAAAATCCAGCCGATATAGACTTTGAAATCTTGAAATAAATAAACATTTCTTCTTTTTAACACCATATTGTTAATGTCATGTCAACCTTAATTGGAATGATGTTGATAACAAAAGAAAATAATCACTTAACATGTTAATCTTAGTTAACATGTTAATAACAAACATGGGATAAAAATCAGTTATCTTTTCAGCGATATCAACATGAGATTGATAGTTTTATGTTGTTTCTTTTTATATCTTACTAGCATTGAAATATTTTCAATGCTAGTTTATTAATTAACATACTTCCGTAAAATCTGTTTCAATGGACTAATGTTCAACTAATATAGATCTTGAAGTTTAGATAGGTATAAACATTTTTGATAAGTATCTGCTTGTTAATGTTAATCGGTGAATACTAGTGATAAAGTTGGCACGCTTCATTTAACATGTTAATCTCACTTGATATGTCAATGTCAAATGTGGAGAAGATGTATTGATTTTCTGTGGATATTGACATGAGATTGATAATTATATGATTGTTTACAAAAAATACATTATGGTAAACAGTAATGCGTTTAATAGCGCAATTAATTGGTTAGTAGGGAATATACTGTATCAAAAAAATTCAGCAGAGAAACATTAATGAACCGTTAATAACGGGGATCCTTATAGCTTGGTAAATATAGATTGCTAAAATAGCATCTGATTCTGAAGAAGTTCTCGCTTCAAAGAGCCCAAAAGGGGTTAAGGAGTGAGATGCTCATGTATAATTATGGTGTGGAGTTTAATAAAATCTGGAGATTATTTGATTAAATTGAGAATTTTTAGTATATTCTTATTATAGCTTGTAAATTTTTTTATTTTCTAGTGATTACATAAAGCCCTTCGGGTTACGGATTAAATTACACGTTTGTGTGGTATTTAACCTCCGTATCCCAAAGGGCTTTTTTATTTGATTAAGGAAAAAGGAGATATGTGATGTCAATTGAAAGGTTAGCAGCAAGTAGAGTATTAAGACCAGTGAGAAGCATGAATAAGGGGCGTAATGAGAGATGGTTTGAATATTATAGAACAACATGCCCTATATGTGGTAAGCAAGGATGGTGCATGGTTAATGATTCTGAAACCAAAATAATATGCGGACGAATTTCATCAGAAACAAAATTCGGGGAAGCAGGCTATTTACATATAGTAGCTGAAGATCAAAAAAGGGGATATGACTTTTCTCAAGATCAGATGATTAAGGAACATAGGAAGAAAAATGATTACACCCTTGATATTATTTACACTTTATTCCTAGAATTTCTAGACGTGCGAGATGAGCATATTAAAATGTTAAGGGGATCAAAACGCAGGATTACAAGAGAAGTTATAAATGTTAGAAATTACAAAAGTTTTCCTCTTAAACCTTGGGATACTACGAAAGAGCTAATAAAAAAAGTAGGGGGGAAAACAAGCTATATTGTTGGAATTCCAGGATTTTATGCAAATGAAACAAAGGATGGAAGATATTTCACGTTTGCAGGAAGGAGAGATTCTTTATTAATACCTCAGAGAAATATATATAATCAGATATGCGGTTTTCAATGTAGAATTGATAATCCTGAATATATGACAGTTGTAAAAAATCATAAACCAAGCTTTAAGGCAGAAGTTATTGAGCAACCCAATGCTATAGAGGTGACCTATAAAATCAATGGGAAGATAGAGCCTATATTTAAAGGTAAAATCGATGTTAAAGAATGGTATGAAATTAATTATGAAGGTGAAAAATTAGGTGAAGTACAATTAAAGTTAGAAAGTAAATATATTTGGATAAGCTCAGGTGGGAGATTTCATGGAGCAGGGGTTGGGAACCCATTGCCAATACATGTAGCAGTACCTAGTCGGGAGCTGAAAAATTGGGAACGTGGAGAATTAATAAAAAAGGATAATGTATGGATTTCAGAAGGCGGTCTAAAGTGTGCGAAACGTTCCACTATAACTGCGTAATGCAGGAAATGTGGGGATATATTCGGTGAATATATCTAACTATTTACTCGAATTATTAGGTGAAATTCCTAATCACGATGAATGAACAAATTTCGTGTCTATAATACTCCAACATGCGGTATAAGCTGTAAATTATACGGTATGAAGCTCGGGGAAGTCGTAATTCAAGTAACCTAAAACCTTGTGTCACGGTGAAAGTAATGCGGTAGTCCTTAAAAACGACCTATGATGAGGAAACGAACCCATGTATGAACTGTCGTGACTGCCTAGTCCTGAAAAGGACGGAATGTAAATGGTATCTGCTCTATTTTATAGCGGAATACTCAAACTACTTGAAATGGTAGTTTGCTATGGAAACAATTGTTCATTAAATCCAATAGATTTACCGGCAGAGAGTGGGCATCTAAGGGTACGTAAAAGAAGGGATAGAGTAAATGGAACGTTTGAAAGCTATGTGATGGATGGATTACAGTCCAAATGAAGCACGTAGCTGGCAGAGGTGTCATAGTAGTGTTAATCGTTGGCTCAATGACGTTACTATAAGGATTCTTCCGAAGTGTAGCATAGAGGAAAAACCAACGGGAGCGAAGGACACCAGTCGATAATCTAATACTACTTAACTTATCAACGTCCAGACAAGGTTTATCCGAGTAAACAGCTAATTCATGATAACCAACACTTCAATTTTCAGAATGAAGTAGGTGATTCATTGAAGGTACAAAGACGGTTGATTAAATCAGAACATGACCTAACGAAATTAATAGATGAAATGCACTTGGTAGCGAAAGAAGGCGGTCACTTTTTTGGTATTGCAGAAATGTTTACTAATGAAGAAGTTATAAAAACCGCGATTCATAAAATCAAGAGCAATCAAGGAAGCAAAACGGCAGGCGTAGATGGTAAAACGATCGATGATTACTTACAAATGGATAAAGACGAACTGATCAAACTTATTAGTAGTCATATAGAAAATTATGAACCTAAGCCTGTCAAACGAATTTATATTCCTAAAGGCAATAGCAAAACCAATGATAAATCCCAAATGCGCCCACTAGGCATTCCAACCATGATTGACCGTATTATACAAGAATTAGTTAGAATGTTTATTGAACCTATTGCAGAAGCCAAATTCTACAATCATAGTTACGGATTTAGACCATATAGAAGTACTGAACACGCTCTAGCAAGAATGAGGGATGTGGCACGTAGAAGTAAGACTTTTTGGGTTGTAGAAGGTGACATAAAGGGGTATTTCGATAATATTAACCATAACAAGCTAATTGAAATTATGTGGAATATGGGAATAAAAGATAAAAGGCTGTTAGCAATAATTAAAAAAATATTGAAAGCGGGATATGTCGAAAATGGACAATTCCACAAAACGACTAAAGGTACTCCACAAGGAGGCATAATTAGCCCGCTGCTAGCAAACATTTATCTAAACGGATTTGATTGGTTTATTGCTAAGGAGTATGAATTTCATCCTTATACCGATAGATACCAAACACGAAGAGCAGCCTATCAGAAACTTAAAAAGGATGGTCACGAACCTACTTACTTAGTTAGATACGCTGATGATTGGGTAATTCTTACAACAAGCGAGAGTAATGCTAGGAGACTTCTTAGTAAAGCACAGAAATACCTAAAACACAAGATGAAACTTGAATTGTCTACGGAGAAAACTCTTATAACTGACCTTCGTGTCAGACCGGTTACATTCTTATCGTATGATATGAGATTCGGTTTAACAAAAGAGAACAAATATGCTCCGTTACTTTATCCGAACATGAAAGCAGTTAATAAGGCGATAAAAGAAATTAAAAGCTACGTCAAAAAGTTAAGATATAGCCCAAATGATGAATGGTTTGCCACAAATATTGAAAAAATCAATGAAAAGTTAGTTGGCATTAGTAACTATTTCAACAAAGGGATTAGTAAGAAAACTCTTAGCAAAATTGACAACAAAATATTCTGGGGAATGCTGAAGTCGTTTAAATCGTATTTCAAATATGAGAAAAACACTACACTCATGGAAAACCACTATGTACCACTAAATACAGTTGGTAATAGGAGAGTAAGACATGAGAAGTATAATTGGAAAACTTTCGCCATTGAAATAGATAACATTAAAATAGGTGCTACTAAATGTGCGATAACGCCAGTGCAATACTCCAGAAATTTCAACCAAGAAATGACGCCTTTTACCGCTGAAGGTAGAAAATTATATGCGCAAAGGATGGAAAAGACACTTCCACTATGTAGACCAACAATATACAAAGCTGACGAACTTTATATAGCCCATAAAGATAAAAACAGGATAATGACTAATTTCGAGTTCATCATGAATAAGGATTATGCGTATAACAGGGACAAAGGGAAGTGTAGGGCATGTGGATGTTTCTTATATGGAAAAGGAAACTGCCATCATAAAAATCCCAAATTACCCCTAAATGAAGTCAATAAGGTTAATAATTTAATCTCGCTTTGTACAGAATGCCACAAACTCGTGCATAACAAGCAAGCTATCGAAGGGAACGCTAAAAGAGTTAGGTTAATTGAAAAGCTGAGGAAAAATATTAAAAGTTAAGGGTATTACAATGACTATCGCGAGGTGGCTCATTGTCCATAAGAACAGATTACCGATGGCAAGCCGTATGCGGTGAAAATCGCACGTACGGTTTTGAGTGGGGGAAAAGATGGAGATTATTTCAAAGTCTTACCTATCACTATCTGATATTGCTGCAGAAAATTTAGACGAGCTTCTAACAAATGAGGAAAAAGTAATGTATGGTACCACAGTTGTATCAATACCAGGGGTTAAAGTATGGAGAATATTAATTGAACCATTGAAAAAAATGGGAGTTAAACAGGCGACGTTCGCTTTAGATATGGATATGATTACAAATTCAGATGTTCAGCGGTCGTTATTAGAATGTGCCCAAACGCTGTATCAAGAAGGGATAAGTATTAATTATGCAAGTTGGGATATTACTCTTGGAAAGGGGCTAGATGATTTACTGTTAAACGATTATATTCCAGCAATAGAGAAAGTGAGATAAACGCTATTTTAATTGAAATAAGTTAAAAAACATATTAATAGGGGATATAAATGATTAATTACTTTTTTATAGTATAACTAGAATGAGTGATTTTTATCATTTTAGCCAAGAAGAATCCTTCCTCAAAGAACGAGAAGTGAGTAGGTGGGAGATGAATTGGCTTCGGACAAGGGATGGCAGGAAGCCATCTTAATTGTTCGACATACAGAAAGTGTTACTTCGCTACCTATCAAATGTACGTTCGGTATATGATAGGTATATACCGAAATGGAGGTGAATGAAATGATAATCAATAAAGCCTATAAGTTTCGTATCTATCCAAATCAAGCACAAGAAATTCTAATCAACAAAACGATTGGTTGTTCTCGCTTTGTATTCAATCATTTCCTATCCTTATGGGATCACGTATACAAAGAGACTGGAAAAGGCTTGACCTATGGTACATGCTCTGCCAAACTCCCTGCCATGAAGAAAGAGTTTGTTTGGCTAAAAGAAGTGGATAGTATTGCGATTCAGTCGTCTGTTCGCAACCTTGCCGAGGCTTATACACGCTTTTTAAAAAAACAAAACAGCGCACCGCGCTTTAAATCTAAGAAGAACAACGTTCAATCTTACACCACAAAACAAACAAATGAAAATATTGCCGTTGTAGGGAACAAAATAAAGTTGCCGAAACTAGGCCTTGTTCGATTTGCCAAAAGTCGCGAAGTAGAGGGACGTATTGTAAATGCGACTGTTAGACGAAACCCTTCTGGCAGATATTTTGTGTCACTATTAGTTGAAACAGAATTACAAGAACTTCCGAAAACACATTCTTACATTGGAATAGATGTAGGACTAAAAGATTTCGCTATTTTGTCAGATGGAAAACCCTATAAAAATCCGAAGTTTTTCCGATCATTGGAAGATAAGTTGGCGAAAGCACAGCGTGTTCTTTCTAGAAGAATGAAAGGATCTTCTCGCTGGAATAAACAACGAGTCAAGGTAGCTAGAATTCATGAATACATATCAAATGCTAGAAAAGATTACTTGGATAAAATCTCAACTGAAGTCATCAAAAACCACGATGTTATCGGTATAGAGGATTTGCAAGTATCGAATATGTTAAAGAATCATAAGTTAGCAAAAGCAATTAGTGAGGTATCTTGGTCACAATTTCGAACTATGTTGGAATATAAAGCAAAATGGTATGGCAAACAAGTCATTGTCGTATCGAAAACATTTCCTTCCAGCCAATTATGTTCTTGTTGTGGATATCAAAATAAAGACGTTAAAAATTTAAACCTACGTGAATGGGACTGTCCTTCTTGTCGTACACACCATGATAGGGATATTAACGCAAGTATCAATCTAAAGAATGAAGCGATAAGGCTTCTAACCGCAAGGACTGCGGGGTTAGCCTAATCAATTAGAGTTCGATAGAACTCTTTACTTAGGAATCCCCCACTTTCACTTCTAAACGAAGTAAAAGTGGGGGTAGTTCAAACGTGTTCTTGATAGTCATCAAGATTTATATAAATATAATTAGTTTAATCATAAGGGAATGATAGATATTTTAATACCTCAGTAATTTTTTAAAATTTTTAGAATAATTTATTTTACATTTTTTTATAATCCTATATCATATACATACAGGATAAATTTGGAAGAATTTTAGGGCGGAGTTTCGTATCTATGTAATATCAATAGTAGTTTTTAATTACTAAATAATACTATTCATGTATACGAGGTGAAACAAATGGAGAGACGAGTAAACGAGAAGAAAACGAAAGAGCAGTTTTTATATGAAAGAAGAAGACAATTAGAAATAATGGAGGGTATTAGTAGCATCTGCAAAGGATGCGATACTTATATAGAATTGAGAAAAACGAAAGCACATAAAGAAGTGGCCAATACATGCGCAAGGAATTGTAAGTTGATTAGTAACGTACAAAAGGAGACAAAAATGTTTTTAGAAACAATTCGTTAAAAATGAGAAGGGAGGAATAGGTATGAACGAATCATATAGCAGCTTGAATCGCGATGAGTCATTAAATAAAACTATAACACAAGGTTCTACTGCAAGAAGTATTAAGCCAATGGCAAATCTAGAAGAGAACACTTTTGAAATTAAGGAAATTGGGAATTATAAGGTACTATCAAAACAAGAAAGTTTAAAATTATTTCAGCGGTACAAACATGGTGAAAAGGATCTACGTGATTATTTGTTTCATGTGAATGTAGGACTAGTATTATCTATTGCAAGAAAGTACAAAAACAAGCACCCTGATATAGAGTTTGATGATCTGATTCAAGAGGGTAATGAAGGAATGTTACGGGCAATGGAAGATTTTAATCCGGCTTTAGGTTATTGCTTTTCCACGTACGCTTTTTGGTGGATACAAAAAAGCATGTTAGGAATTATATGTAAAAAAAAGTCTGGCCCCTTTAAAATCCCTAATTATGTGAATCAATTTAATTTAAGATATGTCGAGTTAGAAGATAAATATCTACAAATGTACAACAGAACCCCTTCAGTGGAAGAAGTAGCAAAAGAGTTAAATGTAACTAGCGAAACAGTCATTAAGCACAACGTATATTATAAGCGAGCTACTACTATGACTTTGGATGTAGATACAATAAATGAAGATATAGGTATATTAAATCCATTCTATGATGATAGTTCAGCAATTCCGTCAACAAATGAGATGGTAATTGAGGACTTAAATTACGAGATATGGTTAATATTTGATGAAGTATTAAACCCAAAGCAAAAGATGGTACTAAATCTATGTTTTGGTCTTCTAGATGGTAAAGTATATTTGCATAAAGAAATTGCAAAAGCACTTATGATAACAACTGAAAGAGTGTCACAAATAAAGGATGAAGCAATTAAAAAATTGAAGAAATGTGACTATAAAGATGAAATTTTTAATCTACTACATGAAAAGTTGAAAGTAATGGATGAACTTAATATGGGATAAAAATATATATTCATATTTATCGGAATATACAGTATAAAGAGCGTGTTGTATCTTTTTCTATCTAAAAGTTGGAAACAAATTGATGTATTAAGGGTATAACATGTACTTCTAACTAATCACCACTTAACGTCCTTACGGACTGTTTGAAGTGGGAGATTCCTGCGAACACCGATGTATCCACTGGTTATCTTAGCATGCTCTGCCCGTAGTCCCTACAGTGAAAACATAAGTATCTTGTACGTTGACTCACCACGTTTCCTACTTTAGCTTGGTTTTCGCAACTTCGGCAAACGTGGGGCGCAAGAACGTTGAAGATATGAGGTTGGTTGCAACATTTTTCTGCAACCAACCTCATATCTTCAGTTTTCAAAGAGCAATCTGTACAAGTATATGGTAGTAAACATGTTGGCTTATGCCAACCGACATTCATCTCCCGCCTAAAATTGGTGTTTCATACTCTCACATTTTAAGGAAGGAGTTTTCTGGCGGAAAACGATAAACTCAATAGATGGTAAATAAAAAAGGATAAATGGGTGCTACCTATTTATCCTTTTTTTATTTATCATGCTTAAAAAAATAATATTCTCTCTAATTTTCCTTAGTTTTTCTGTAGAAATATCTCATGATTAATTATGAAGGATAAATAATTTAATTACTCTCATTAATGAGGTACTGATAGAAAGGAGGCCATTGTTGTTATATGCAAAATAATAAAAAAAGAAACGTAATTAAAGAAAGGATTAGACAAGAAAAAGAACGACGAGAGCGATTACTAGCAGAGGAAGAAGAACGATATGAGGATGTCTATAGAGATCCAGTAAGTGAGCAAATACAACAAGAGCATTCAGAACAACCGCAGAACCAACGTGAAGAAAGTGTAAATGTAAATTTACCTAAAAATGAATCTTCAAATAGTAACCCAGCTCTTGATTGGATTACTACAATTCAAAAACAGGCAGGCACTTCTGAAAATGATTTAAAAATAGAAGAAACAGAGGAAGAAGCAAGGGAACGTGAAGAAGCGGAA
Organism: Bacillus pretiosus; assembly: GCF_052947655.1. Classification (NCBI taxonomy): domain Bacteria; kingdom Bacillati; phylum Bacillota; class Bacilli; order Caryophanales; family Bacillaceae; genus Bacillus; species Bacillus pretiosus. Next base: position 412,268 of record NZ_JBRFUV010000002.1, read on the forward strand.
TCCCGTAGAAAAGCAGAAGAAGAAGCAAGAAAACAGGCAGAAGTAGAAGCGCGTAGAAAAGCAGAGGAAGAAGCAAGGAAGCGTGAAGAAGCGGAAGCGCGTAGAAAAGCAGAGGAAGAAGCAAGGAAGCGTGAAGAAGCGGAAGCGCGTAGAAAAGCAGAGGAAGAAGCAAGGAAGCGTGAAGAAGCGGAAGCGCGTAGAAAAGCGGAGGAAGAAGCAAGAAAACAGGCAGAAGTAGAAGCCCGTAGAAAAGCAGAGGAAGAAGCAAGGGAACGTGAAGAAGTAGAAGCCCGTAGAAAGGCAGAGGAAGAAGCAAGGGGACGTGAAGAAGTAGAAGCCCGTAGAAAGGCAGAGGAAGAAGCAAGGGAACGTGAAGAAGTAGAAGCGCGTAGAAAAGCAGAGGAAGAAGCAAGGAAGCGTGAAGAAGCGGAAGCGCGTAGAAAAGCGGAGGAAGAAGCAAGAAAACGAGCAGAAGCGGAAGCGCGTAGAAAAGCAGAGGAAGAAGCAAGGAAACAGGCAGAAGCAAAACGGAAGGAAGAAGAGAAAAAACTTGAGGAAGTAAGAAAAAGAAGACTAGAGGAAGAAAAGAAAATAAAAGATGCACAAAAGAGACAAAAAATAGTTGTGGCTAAAAGCGAACCCGAAAGTGATGAAATTAATTTAAATAATGAAAGAAATCAACCAAATGAAACTAAATTTGAACAAGAAGAGAAAGTCGCAATCGATAAAAAAGGAATCTTAAATAATATGAAAAAATATAAGTACGCTATTATAGGAGTCGCATCAATTGTTTTATTAGTAGTAGCAGGTTTTGCCTTTAGCAATATGAAAAATTCACAGGCTGCATCTGCAAATAATGTAAATAGTTTGGAAGTTAATGCGAATCTAATAAATGGGTTAAGGTTATCTGCAGTTCAAAAATATCAAGATGCTGCCTTGAAATTTGATAAAGTCGATTATAAAAAATTAGGAAAAGAAGATAAAAAGGCGGTTTTATTTACGTATCTATTAAGTGGTAAAGCACAGAAGGCAATTGACTTAGAACAAGATTTTGCAGAATCAGTAGTTTCATATTATATAGCTGTAGATAATTTGAAAAAAGTAAAAGAATTAAAAACACAAAATCCACTAATTAATTTTGAAATTGCTGCATTAGATAACAAGCATGAAGAAGTTATCAAATTAAGAGATCAAGTGCCACTAGATGGCAGAAGAGAAGGAATTATTGTTAATAGTTATTTGAAATTAAATAAATCCGAGGAAGCTAAAAAGTTTGCTCAAAAGGTTGGAAATAAAGATTTACTCGAAAAAATTAATAATTCTACACCTAATAGTTCTGCTACTTCTGTAGCAACTATAAGTGCAGGTTAGGTAATAGGGAGGAATTAATTGTGCCTTTAGATTATTCGAAAATTTTAAAGAAAGTGTTACTTACGACTACTGTAACTACCTTAAGTGTTGGGGTAGTTACAGGCTGCTCACTGTTTTCTTCTGAAAAGAAGAGCACTAAAACAGCATCAGTATCTAAAAAGAAAAAGGATAGTGAAAAAGAAAAGAAAAAAGATGAGAAAAAAGAAGAAAGTAAGAATGAACCGACTGAAAATCTAAATACTAATGATTTTGATGAAATCATTGATAATGCAAAACGTAGCTCTGACCAAAATTTAGCCGGTATCATTGAAAATAACAAAACCAAAAAGAAATTTGATGACTTAACAGATTCAATTGCAACCGCAGCTATAAACTCAGATCGAAACTTAGCCTCAGTTATTGACGGTGATAAATCAAATAATCGTTTTTCAGATTTAAATACTTCAATAGCATCAGCAACAAACAATCCTTCTGTCTCGGATAATAAGGATAGTAAGAACTTTGTATTTGGTGGCGATCTAAATATTAATGATGGTGTGGCTATTGCAGATAACTCAATACCTCCAATTAATAATGATAAAAAGCCACCTACTTCGGGTGACACTAGTGGTGGGGAAGTGAAACCACCAACAGGTGGTGAAGGTAATAATGGAGGCGGTACAAAACCACCAACAGGCGGAGATGGTAATGATGGTGGAGGCGGTACAAAACCACCAACGGGCGGAGATGGTAACGATGGTGGGGGCGGTACAAAACCACCAACGGGCGGAGATGGTAATGATGGTGGAGGCGGTACAAAACCACCAACAGGCGGAGATGGTAACGATGGTGGTACAACAAAACCAGAAAAGGATACAGTGGCACCAGTAATTACAGCGAAACAAGGTGTAACTGTTTATGTAGGAGATAGTTTAAATGCAGGAGATTTAGTAGAAGTAAAAGATAATAAAGATCCAAACCCAGTAGTAACAGTGGGAGCGTACGATACAAGTAAAGCAGGGGCAATTCAAGTAACAGTAACGGCAACAGATGCATCAGGAAATAGCTCAAGTACAACAGTAACCGTCAGCGTAGTAGAAAAAGAGGAAGAAAAGGATACAGAAGCACCAGTAATTACAGCGAAACAAGGTGTAACCGTTTATGTAGGAGATAGCTTAAATGCAGGTGATTTGGTAGACGTAAGAGATAATAAAGATCCAAACCCAGTAGTAACAGTAGGAGCGTACGACACAAGTAAGGCAGGAGAAATTCAAGTAACAGTAACAGCAACAGATGCATCAGGAAATAGCTCAAGTACAACGGTAACCGTCAAAGTAGTAGAAAAAGAAGAGGAAAAAGATACAGAAGCACCAGTAATTACAGCAAAACAAGGTGTAACTGTACAGGTAGGAGATAGCTTAAATGCAGGAGATTTAGTAGAAGTAAAAGATAATAAAGATCCAAACAAAGTAATAACAGTGGGAGCGTACGATACAAGTAAGATAGGGGAAATTCAAGTAACAGTAACAGCAACAGATGCATCAGGAAATAGCTCAAGTACAACAGTAACCGTTAAAGTAGTAGAAAAAGAAGAGGAAAAAGATACAGAAGCCCCAGTAATTACAGCGAAGCAAAGTGTGACAGTACATGTAGGGGATAGTCTAAATGTAGGAGATTTAGTAGAAGTAAAAGATAATATAGACCCAAATCCAGTAGTAACAGTAGGAGCATATGATACAAGTAAGCCAGGTACAATATCAGTTCAAGTAACGGCAGCTGATAATGCGGGTAACAGCTCAACTGCAACGGTAACAGTAAAAGTAGTAGAAAAGGAAGAAGAGAAGGATACGGAAGCACCAGTAATAACAGCGAAACAAGGTGTAACCGTACATGTGGGAGATAAATTAAGTCCAGGAAGTTTAGTGAATGTAAAAGATAATAAAGATTCAAATCCATTAGTAACAGTAGGAGCATATGATACAAGTAAGCCAGGCGCAATATCAGTTCAAGTAACGGCAACCGATAAGGCAGGAAACAGCTCAACTGCAACAGTAAATGTGGTAGTTCTTGAGAAAGAAAAGCCAGAGCAAAAAACAGCTGAAACAACATTTAAAGAACAAGGTAATGGATTACTTGCAGCAAATTCTAATGATGTAGCTAAATAGGTTTTTACCAAAATGATAATATGGTAAAAGTAAAGAATCTCAACTACTAGTAGGGATTCTTTTTTTATTAATTAATATACGGAAAATTCTATTATTTTATCTTGTAATGGATTTATACTATTTTCTTAAAACTTCCCAAGTCTATTGAATGGCTTATAGCGTAGAACCGCCTTGCCTTCTATATTATTCAAAGGTATAAAGCCTATTTCTTTAAATCTCCTATCTAAACTTTCCTCACGATTATCTCCTAATACAAAAATTGTATCATTCGGAACCCTATCGAAACCGTAAATACTTTTTAATGAAAAATCAGCTGTCTTACCTTTTGAGTATAGATCTTTTACCACAAGTCCATTTATATAAAGCTGTTTTGATTTATTTCTATTGTATCTTCAGGTAAACCAATTACTCTTTTTATAATTGTTTTATTATTAGAAGTGTTTTCTAGGGGGGAATTAACAACAACTATATCAAATCTTTGCAGAGCTTCTATTGAATGGATGAAGTGATTAATTAAAACCTTATCATTATTGAATAAGGAGTTTCCCATAGAAACCCCAGAAACCTTATATGGAAAAAAAACGAACTGTCTTAGTAAAAGCAAGGTAATACCAATTATAAAGATTGATATTGGAAAAACAGAAATTAGACGTTTTTTCAATTTAAGATCAAATTCCATTCTGAAGGTTTATAATATTCATCATAACGAATATTTAATGAATTAAATATTCTGAATATGGTTGTTTTTGTAGGTGTAATTTGTTAAAATTAAGTATACCTTTTTTAAATTTCGATTTTTTATATCTATAACTACTATAGCCCTTTCGGGGTTTCGATTTTCAAAGATAGTTTAAGTTATTTACTTTTACTTTCTTTTTAAATACAACTCCGAAAAGGGCTTTTTTGCATTTTTTGGAGAACATCACAATGTGAAAGGATGAAGACTTTATGAAGATTAAGAGATTATTTTTAATGTTAGGCGTTTTAGCTATGATGTTTGTTTTTTATAACACCTTTATAAAGGATGAACCTCAAACAGAAGCGTTAACACCAATCAAAGTAGAAGATTTGAAAGAAAAAATTCAATACGATTATTTGTTTGAAGATGAATTATCACAAAATGTGATTAACGACTTAGGAGGGCAATTCAAATTAATATTTGATGATATTGATAAGAATGGCCACTTAACTATTTATCAAAAAAAAGAGAACTAGAAATGTTTTTAGGAAATCATGTAACAACTGTAGAATTAGCTGATGAATTTACATCAGATTATTTTAGTACAAATAAGAATTACAAAGTTACTTATAAAAGTAAACCAAGTCTATTTAATTATGAAAAACCAAGAACTATTACAAAAGTCAAAAAAGGATTGTTTTTGGTAAAACAAAACGGCTTAATTCTGGAATTTAAATATGTACCAGAAATAAATGGATTTCGAGTTTCTGAGATTACATATTTAAAATAAGAAAATATCGGGGGATTTACTATGTTATTACAAATCAGAACTGTTATTGCTGATGCATTAAGAATTGATGAAGAAGTGAATGGTTTTTTGAAGTATTGTGCTAAGCATGGAAAAATAGTTGGAAAAATAACACCAAGCGGATTCATAGAACGTGAACAAGGCCAACCGCTTTTGGTTATGGTAATTGAATATGAAGAGAAAAATTAACTGTAGTTATGAAAAAGATGAGGATTAATTCCTTGTCTTTTTTATTTTCTAAGAAAGGTGAATATATCGAGTATGAAAATAATAAAAAAAGTGGCCGTCTTTAATAACAAAGAATTCTCGAATTCTTTGTTAGAAATGAATAATCGGGAATCAGATGTGGCGGATTTAATGGTCCCATATTATTATTTCTTATTTAAGCGTAAGGTATTGTGGTTAGTACGTGAGACAGGAACTAGAATAATAAACTTATACAACTATGAAAATGAAGAGAATAAAAAAGTAGCATTTGAGATATTGGAATTCTATATTCATCAAAATTGTAGTGTAATCTACAGCATAATTGATGGGAGATTGAAAAAATTAAATAACCATCAGGCTTTAGAATTATTAGAAAGTGTAAAGATATCAAAGAATTTGATTTGTTAACTTGAGAAGTTAAATAACAAAATGAATTTTCTGAATTTAAAGATAAAACAAACTTCAATGTGATATAATTTAGTTGCATTTTTTTCTTTTTCTATTTTTATATCACTAACTATTTATAACCTTTCGGGTTAATGAAATTACACAAAAAGGAACTTTATGTTACTTTATTTCATTGTGTAAACAATTCATTTTCCTGGAAGGTTATTTGTTTTTGCCTGAAAGGGGTGATGCTATGTCATAAGAACTAATTATTAATTAGAAACTGCTGCTGCAATGTTAAAAGTTTTTCCAAAAGGGGTGCATATTATGTTGGTTACAGTAATTGTGTCAGTTGTGGCTGGTATGGTCTCAGGTTTGGCTAGTCATTACATTACAAATAAAAAGTTTTTGTTGCCTCGTAAGAACAAGCTTGCATTTCACCCGGGTTTCTTGGGAGAGATGTTCGTAGGAAGTATTGCTTCACTTGTTGGTGTTGCAATGTTTAATCCTGAAACAATGATGGATATTCTTAAGGTGAGTATTCTTGCTGGGATTTCAGGGCAAGCCTTCCTGCTGCACAATCGCCTGGCAACGGAACAAGTAAAAACCGACGAGATTCAGTCGATTTCAAAGAAATTGAACGAACTCGAAAAAAAGAATAAGGAATAAAAGAGGAGTAATCTGGTATAAATAGAAATAGAGAGATGAGGAGATTTGGTTATGTAACGGCCAAATTAAGAGAGTTGAGTTGAGGTGAGCCCGATGTCTCGAAAGGAAATTTTTGATTATCTAGATGATCAAGAAAAGAAAGATTTAGCAGAATGGACAGAAGAGCTTAAGAATGCTCAATCTAAAAAAGCAGTTAAACTTTATTCAGATAAGATAAAGGAACTGCTAGAAAAGATTGAACAACGAATGATTAATTCAGGAGAGGAAGCAGCGACGGTTAGCTTCTAATTGAATAGCAAGATAAAAAGAGGCTGGTGGAGAATTAATCCATCAACCTCTTTTTATCTTATAAATATAAAAACATTTTCTCTTTATAAAACGAAAGATTAAATAAGTGAGATTGCTGATGAATTTTCATTATTAATATCTATAGCGAGTTGTCCAAAGGGGTAAGAGGCAATGTGTATACCTTCATTTTGAAAGAATATTATAAATGTCTTTGATTACAACAATTATTCGAGGTCGATCAAAAAGCAAGAGAACAAGAAAGAGTTCATTTAATCCAAAACTTTTTCAATTTAGGTGTTTCAGTTGAAATCATAGCGGAAGCAACTTCAGTGAGTGTAGAGGAGATAAAAAGAGTAGTTAATAATTAAGTAATACATATATAAAGTTAATAAAGTTTTAATTCTCACTTTAAAAATATAATAACTATCTATCTTATAAAGGAAATAGAACTTACTGAAGATAACATATGAATGTTTCATAAATGTATCAAAAAAGTGAACAAAATCGTTATTTTGTACATCAAGGTAGTCAGCGTAATTAAATAACTGCTTGTAAAAAAAGAAGCCCCACAGGAAATATTACAGGGCTTCACCAAGTTGAGTTATGTCGTATTCACAAGGGATTTTAACATGATATTTGTGTTGAATGAACTGGTAAATGTGTCCAAGTAATTTGGAGCTATTTTATAAAAAAAGAGAAGCGCTTAATCAGGACGCTCCTCTTAATGCCAATACACAATAACTATCCCATTATAATGTATAAGCGTAAAATATTTAATAATTACCTTCATGGTAAATATTTCATTTTTTATTAGTTTAAAACCTAAAAAGAGCACTTAATAAAGTGCTCTCGTGACGAGATTATCCATTTGTAAAGACTATTTCAATATATAGAGAAAGGAACACAGAATATTATATGTATGCCCAGTTAATTGAGTGCTTTTTACAATCAAAGAGCAGCTAGCAAAAGCTAACTACTCGGTTCTCCAAGGGGGAACAAGGAGAAAATCTAATGTCATCTACAGTATTGACGGAATATTGAGTTTTAATCAAGAGAGATTATATTTTACAAATTAGATTATGATAGCCGATATTCTCCATATTGACCAGAAAAGAACCCAAAATTCTATTGAAATTCCAAGTGTTCTTTTCCTAGTTTTTTGAAATTCTTTTATTAAATAGCCAACAGCACTAATTGCTATAAGAATGAAAAGAATAAGTTCTAGTGTAACTGGCATTTGATCTACTCCTAATCTATTGATTTAATTCAGTATATAACGATTGCAAGATATTTTTTGTGGTTAGTGGTGAAAAATTAAACAAAACCATCTCTTTACGAAAAAAGGTCCTGTTGTCTCCAACAGAACCTTTCCTAAAATGGCAAAGAGTAACTCTTACCTTACTCTTTGTTTATATACTACAGGAGTGTTAATGAAAATCCAAGGCTCCTTATATTGAGAAATAAAGAAGAATCATTCTAAAGAATCTTATCTTTGTTATAAATATAAGAGCAGTTAGCAAAAACTAACTGCTCATCTCCAAGGGGGAACAAGGAGAAAAATCTAATGTCATCTATATTATTGACGGAATATTGAGTTTTATTAACAAGAAACTACGTTTAACTTAATGCATAGCCCACAATCAAAGTTAGTGTTAAAAACACTGATAATAACAATGTTAGTAAGACTGTTGCTACACTCCTAAGCATCGCAATCCAATTATTCATCTTAGAAAATCCTATAATGCCAGCAAAAAAAGTTCCTATTGCTAAAACTAGTAATATAAATAAAGGGTGAATGTGTAATGAATTCGTGGAAAATTTGAATAGTTCAAGTGGAATGTCAAAATATAAACGGAATAGTCCAACGCAAATCAAAGAGCATATAAAGGACCATAGATTGATGTTATGCTTCATTGCTTCCTCCTATGTTATTAAAATATTTCCATTTAATTTTACTGGGAAATTAAAGAAAAAGATAGCGGTTATAAATCGAAATGAATTTTTTAACAAAATAATTCTTTGAATAGAAAGAGAGGAATAACAATGGGACTAGGAAACCGTGGAATGGCATTTGAAATGCTTATCAATCTAGCGAACGAAATGTATCAAAGAGGTGGAGTGGCGCTTATAAACAAGCGTCCGACTCCTGTAAAGGTGTTAAAGAGTAAAGGTGGCCGTGTATTAAATAGATTCTATGAAGCTAAAAGTACAGTGGACTATGATGGCGTTTATAAGGGACGAGCTATTGCGTTTGAAGCGAAATCTACAGAGAATGCTACACGTTTTGATTTAAAGAATATTACACAGCATCAACTAGATTACCTGGAGAAAGCAGAGAAGATGGGAGCGATTTGTTTCTTCCTTATTGAGTTTAGCAAGGACAAGTCGGTATTCGTGATACCACTATCAGTCATTCAATCTTATGTAAGGATGTCTCATCAACCGAAGGGGAAGAAGTCTATACCGAGAGCAGACTTTGGTATTTATGGATACTTAGTAGATCAGACAGAACGAGCGCCGATTGATTATTTACAATACATCGATGAGCAAGGATTTACACCGGTAATAGATGGCATGATTCAATTTGATCAGGACCATACAAGGGTAGCGAATAACATTGAAGCAGCAAAAGAGAAGATGAATAACAAGAAACGTAAATTAAAAAAGGCTTAATGGATAGCGGAACAATGGCTAACAGTGTGGTGGGGGCTGTATTGTAGTCATCATGCCCTTATTCAGTAGTTTGACAATAAAATTTCACGTACCTGATGTGAATATAAAAACCGAAATTTGAAATAGGAGGATTCCAACTTGGAGAGACAATTGACTTTGTCACCGGATATCGATGATAAGAAAGTACAAAAGGACGTAGTAAGCGTATTAAAGGAATACAGAGCACTCAAGATGCGATTCTGCAATGACGTGGAGAAAGAAGGGAACAGTTTGTTTCCTGAGTTACGTAATTCAAGGAATATGAGTAAATGGAAGGTGCAGCAGGTTGAAAAGGCACTTAATAACTTATTAGATGAGGATGAGCGTAATATTGTAGAACGAAAGTTCCTGACAAATGAGAGAGTAAAGGATTCAGATGTTTATCACGATCTATTACCCAAGAAGACATACTTCTATGAGAAGAAGCAGAGTGGGGTTAAGTTGATTGCTACAGCGCTGGGAATAATCTAAGAAGCGCGAACAAAACGCGAACTTTTTGGGGGACTAAATAAAAACGTAAAAATTATAAGCTATTCCTATAAACAGTTCTTTGAAAAAAGAATACGTTTTTGGGATAGCGTTCCCATTATAATAACGTTAATCGGTGACGCGGAGGCGTGGAGAAGGTTGAGAGTTATCTTGACCTTGGAAGAGGAACTTTTACGATTTGTTTTTTTATTTCTCTCCATTAGATATGTGAACTATGGGGAGTTTTGAAAAACTTAACTTTTGAATTACTTAATAAAAAAATATATAATTATATTAATGTTAATATATTAAGTAGTTAAAAATGGGGAAATAAAAATGAAGATTAAATTTGATGTGGTTAAAGATGAAAATTTTGATTTTACTTTATTAGAAACAAAATTGCTGAAAACTTTTAAAGAAGTAGATAATGTAGCAATAATTGAAAAGGTTGAAGATAAAATTTTTGAAAAAGATGATGTGCAAACCCATTTGGCGGAGATTACTATTAATGTTACAGGAAAAAATATTGGATAAAGATCAGCTTCAGCTAGTATATTCATTGTTCTAGAAAGTCTATCAATAGAGCTATTCAATATTAATATTAGTACACATTAAGCATCCAAAATGGATGCTTTTTTCTTTGTTATATAGAAATTACACATTAAAACAGTGAACATTCTAATAAGGCAAGCATATGATGAATCGTGGGACGAGTTATCATATGAGGTGAAACTTGGAGCGCCATACTTATTTGTTGAAGGGTACCTAATGAACGGGTACTCTTTTTATTTTGCACCTTTTATAAGGACAAGCATATATTGGAGTATGGGGTAACCCCACTTCATATATTTGAGCACCTGCAATCGTAAGGTGCTCTTTATTTTGTACAAAATGGTCATTTGAATTAAATGATTATATAAATAGATAGAATCTAATTATTTGATTCACATTTTAATCCAAGGGGTACAAATTCGATGCGGCGTGAAAAGGATTTGTTGAAACAATGGAAGGCGGATTTGCAAGCTTTACAAGAAGAGAAGAGGCTGAAGAAGAAGGATAAGAAAAACAATAAAAAATATAGCATTCCTGGTAATACAGCTGACTTCATGAATGGTAAGAATACTTATCGTAAAAAGAATGAGGTATGGAAGCAAAGAAATAAATGACGTGAGGGTAAATAAATCGATTAAACCAATAGCAATTATCGTAGACGCTGCCGTAATCTAGGTGGCGTCTTGTTTGTTGTTAAGGAAAGATAAGGGGTGAAATGGATTTGAAGCTTAAAGACTAGATAATAATATTATTACTTTAAAATGCAGAAAGTAGACTAGTAAACAAGCTGTTTTTGTTTTTTAGCATAAGATATGATGAATCTTAAAGTTAAGAGGAGGTAATCATATTTATGGGATGTAATTGTAATTTCAGACATTGCAGAGATTGTAATAGATTTTGGAATGATTTAATGTTCTGCGGACGCAGACATAGAGATTGTGATGACCGTCGTTGTAGACGTGACTGTGACTGTGATGAATGTCGTCGTAGACGTAATCATGATCATGATCGTGACTGTGATAAGCGTAAGGATTGGTAAATTCCTATTGGAGAGGGCTTTGAAGAAAAGCGCTCTTTTTTTGTACATGGATTTTCTGGTCTTATTTGTTGAGGAAGGATAAGGACTAACAAAACAAACGAACACAACGGATGGAAATGATGAGGAAGAGTCAGTCGAATTGAAGTCAGATGGAAAAGAGTATGGCTTAACGAAACGCGAGTTAGAGATTTTGAATCTTTTGTCTCAAGGAATCCGTTATAAAACAATTGCTTCGAAACTTTACTTATCAAATGGCACAGTTAGAAATTATGCCTCTACTCTTTATGACAAGCTAGAAGTCAAAAATCAGGAAGAAGCCGTGCAAAAAGCAAGAGATACAGGATTACTCTCGTAAGAGGGAGTGCTGTCATCTGCTAGGGGTACGTGAATTTCAGGGACCAAACTTCAAAAAATGTAATTTGAATGTCTGTTATAGGCGATTTTATAGATTCTATAAATAATGTTTAATTTTTAATAAAGACAATCATATAAAACCCAACATAATCGATCTTATGTCGGGTTTTATAGTGAACATTAGCGTTGTAACCCTTATACATGAGGATGGCCCCCATACCCCGAATCAGTCACATATCCTTGAAAACCACCAGTTAAATACAAACTGAATAACTCATTATTATTTTTAAACATTTTATTATGAAAAAGTTAGAGAATTATCTTAGTTATTAAATAGATTCTGCCTATACTTTAAGTAGAGTCCAATTTATTAAATTTAAATAGTTTATATGCTCATATATAGAATTTTGAAGGGGGTATATTGTAAATGATTCCAACGTCAACATACGTGGCTAAATGGGTATTAGATAACTTAACACTTGCATCAAGACCAAATCAGGGGATCAAACTAAGTACATTTAAAAAGTTAGAGAAACTTTATGTAGAATACAGAGAAATGATTGAGGGAGATACTAGCTTTGAAATCACACATTATTTGCTAGAGTTTATCAATCCCCATAATCTCTTTGTAGTAAGAGAGGGTTACTATATATTTGATAATAAAACAATGAAATTTATTAAAGTATCGGATGATATTCATTTTTCAAATCAAAGCTTAGCGTATTGTAATAATGGAGTTGCAGTGGATTTAATAAACGGAAAAATGCATTTTTTAGAAGGGCATTATTATAAAGTTAAGACCTCATATGTTGATTTATTAAAAGGAGAAACTATCCCTGTAATGGTACTAAGTCATTTAGATAATAATGTTGGAGTATCAGTTCCTTTGACAATGTTTAATGAGGAAAGAACTTTTAAAATTTCAGAGAATTATATAGTTGATCTTACCTCAAAAAATTGTAACAATGAGAGTGAATTTAGTGAAAAGGGAAACATAATACGATTTTTAAAACCTTCTATTGTGTAGTTAAGATATATATGTTAATTAAATTCATAATGAATTTAAGAGGGTGAAAAAATTGTCTTTTGAAATGTATACAGCCTTTCGAGGTAAAGTAATTATAAAGGATGAATATAAAGAATTGGTGGAATTAATAAGTACAGGAAACTGGGAAGAAGAGAATGACTATTATACAAATTTAAAAGGCTATGAATGGTCATTTATAGCCAATCTAAAGAATTACAGAGTTAAAGAACATAACGTAACACCTATTTCATTATTTATGAATGTGATATTAAAAGAAGTAGCAGCACATATTATAAAACTGGAAGTTTGGTATGGTGAATCTGATGGACCAGAAGAATATATTTTTATAAATAATGAATTTATAAAGAAGTTGTAGCAGTAATAGAATATTGCTGCTTTTTTATTTCTTAATAGACTAAAATTATTGTTGTTGGCTTCATATATATTCATTTATAATAGAATATGGAAAAATTTACACTGCAATAATAAAGATTTTATTATACAAGAGCTGGGAGCAGCTCTTTTTATTTTGTTCAGGGGGAGTGTGAAAGAAAAAAGTTTATGTTAGTGACGAAGTTAAATGATCTAATAGAAAATAAAAAATTAGAATTAGTAGAACTGGTAAATAAACATGGCTTTAGTCATATGAAAGTCCTCCATTTAAGTCAGGAAATTGATAAATTAATTAATAAATATATGATTATAAAAAAAGGAACCCTATAAAAGTAGGGTTCAAAGGGAACAGATACATAAAATAAATAAAGAATAATTTAATTATATAAGAAAATTGATACCGTAATATTGAGAAAGTGTAAAACCTTAATTAATTATTTTCGTTTGAAAAGTGATGTGATTACTATTTTAAAATTAAGAATAAATTTAATAGAGAGAGCTGTTTAACGAATTAAGTTAACAGAAGACAATATAGTTAGTAAACAAAGAGCGGAACATTTTGTTAATGAATTAATCAAAAAAGATTAAATGCATCTTACTGCTAGATCTTGATTTCGCAAAAAATTCCGCTTCATTTCCTCCATCCACAAAACCACCAATATTTCTGAAAACCCCACATTCACCAGGTCCTAAATATCGTACGCCTACATAATCATTATAGCTATCAGGATCGTACTCCCATAATTCAACTTTTAACTTACTAGTTGAACCTACTTCAGCAGCTCGGCAAATCTTGTAATCTCCACCAGTCGAGGCATATACATAACTTTCAGCACCATTTGAATATAGCGTTTCTTCTCCTAAGTAATCCCATCCAGAACTAAAAGGCTCTATTGTGTTTGCAAATGTAGAAGAAGGGACCAACATTACTAACAACGTCGTTACGAATGCCATCATACTCATTTTTAATTTTTTCATTCTTATTCCGCCCTATTTTTAATTGAAATTTATTGTTCTTCACATAATACATAAAATATTTTGTTTTGTTGCAAATAAATGAATGCTTTAAAATAATGTTGTTTGAAAACACTTCTATCCATATGTTAGGGGTAACTCCACATTGCTATTTAGCTAATAGGGGTCTCGCGCGATCAAGCTAAGGTTTTTAATTACCCTCTAAACGAAAAATTAATTTCTCTATAGTTGTTAATTTTAGGGAATTAGTTCTTTTTTTATTTTTGAGGTGTTGACTTTTCTTAAGTTGATAGGCATGTGGCAGTACCCCACATCCATCAACTTAAGGATTCAGACTATTCTTGAATTTAAAAGCACGTTACTATTTTCTTATGTTAATGAGAAAGGATGACGTGCTTTTTATGAATATGAACCAAAAACAAGAGTTATCTTTATTTGCCGAAGAGTTATATCGATATATGTCTCCCGCTACACTTAATCAATTAGCTATAGAAGCAGGCGGAATGAAACGAAAGCGCAAGTGCCACGGGCACCATTTCTTATCTTTGTGTGTATGGTTAAATCAACAAATCGCTACTACCTCTCTTACTCAACTTTGTAGTCAATTAGAAACTTCAACAGGAATTTTATTAAGTCCGGAGGGACTTAATCGACGATTTAATTCGGCTTCTGTAGCCTTCTTTCGCACTGTATTTACTACACTTCTACAAGCTAAAATTGGAGGAGTATCTAAGATTTCTCATTCCCTTTCTTCTTATTTTGAGCGAATTCTCATCCTTGATTCTACAACCTTCCAGGTTCCAGATCGATTCGCAACTACTTATCCTGGTGCCGGAGGATGTAGCCATACAGCTGGTGTAAAAATTCAACTAGAATATGACTTGTTGAGTGGAAAATTTTCTGATGTGGAAATTGAACCAGGAAAACGAAGTGATCAGGCATATGGTGCGACTCGAACAGGTATGGCACAAAAGAATGGACTATATATTCGTGACTTAGGATATTTTCGTCTACAAGACTTTAAGTCTATTCAAGATAAGCAGGGATATTATTTATCACGTCTTAAGTTACCAACTAAAATATATAGAAAAGAATTTGAAACAGTGGTATTTAAAACAAAACCCGCTCAATTAAAACCGATATATATACAAATTCATTTGGAAGACATCATGAAACAATTAAAGCCTGGCCAAGTGTATGAATTACATGATGTATATGTAGGGAGTAAAGACAAACTACCTACTCGTATTGTAGTTTATAGATGTACCGAGGAGCAAAAACAGAAACGTCTACGTGATCGAACTATTCGTGAAAAGAAAAAAGGAATTACATATACAGAACGTACAAAACTTTTACAAGGTATTACGGTATATATGACAAACATTCCTACGGAATGGGTACCAAAAGAGAAAATTTATGATCTATATTCACTACGTTGGCAAATTGAGCTGTTATTTAAAATATGGAAATCTTGGTTTCAAATTCATCGTTGTAAATCTATTAAACAAGAACGATTAGAATGTCATCTTTATGGGCAACTCATTAGTATTCTATTATGTTCTTCTACTATGTTTAAAATGCGAGAACTCCTGTTACGTAGGAAACAGAAAGAGCTAAGTGAATATAAAGCGATGTATATAATTAAGGATTATTTTTTACTTCTTTACCAAGCATTACACAAAAACACCCAAGAATTATCAAAGGTTCTCCTTCGTCCGTTTAACCTCCTACAGCACAACGGACGAAAATCTCATCGATATGAGAAAAAGACAGTCTTTGATATTTTGGGTGTTGTTTATGAGTATACCACTTCTACTCATCAGGTAGCATAGTAAAAAAATTGAAGCCCGCCAGGGTTTATTTGATATGCCCACTTTTATAAAATCTATAAAAGATAATAAAAAACTATATGGGAAGACCGTATTTTGTATAAAAATATACCTTAAGTTGATGGATGTGTGGCAGTACCCCATCGCTATCAAGCTAAGCTTATGCAAAGTCAATTTTAGACGAGATTGTTTCTTTTTCCTAAAGGGCAAGTATAGGTGATTTAAAGATTTGCATACGAAATAAACCCTATCGGGTTTCACTTTTTTGAATTAAGCGGCTTGATTATCAGACAGGGTACAATTGTAAACGACACTTAATATATCAAAGACTGTTTTTTTCTCATATCGATGAGATTTCCGCCCGTTTTGCTGTAGGAGATTGAACAGGCGAAGTAACACCTTTGATAGCTCTTGGGTGTTTTTTTGTATAGTTTGGAATAGAAGAAGAAAATGGTCTTTAATCATATACATGGCTTTATACTCACTAAGCTCTCGTTTTTTCTTCATGAGGAGCAATTGTCGCATTTGAAACATGATAGAAGAACAGAGTAGAATGGCAATCAATTGACCATATAAATGGCACTCCAATCGTTCTGGTTTTATCCTTTTACAATGATGAATTTGAAAGAATGACTTCCACGTTTTAAATAAAATTTCGATTTGCCAACGCAAAGAATACCAGTCATGTACCTGTCCCATCGGGACAATATCTGTAGGGGTGTTTGTCATATATACATTGATACCACTGAGTCGTTTACTACGAGGAGAATACTTCATTCCTTTCTTTTTTTCTCTTACAGCTTGATCTTGTAATCGTTTTTGTTGCTGTTGTTTTGTTAATCGATGAACAATTACACGAGCTGGCACTTTATCAATCATTCCTACATAAGCATCAGCTATTTCACATGTTTGTCCTGGTTGAAGGGAGTTCATTAACGTCTCCATATCTATCTGTATATACTCTGTACCTTTCTTAATTCTTCCATCTTGAAAATAATCAGGGCTAGGATTTTTTTGATACATACGTGTATTCGACTTGATACGAGAGATATAGTAGGCCTCTTTATCTTGTATATATTGAAGGTCTTTTAAATGAAAATAACCTAAATCTCGGATACATAAATCATTCGCTGTCACAGTTGGGGCACACAGAGAGCCGTAAGTGCGATCATGTTGTTTACCTGGACCTGTATGAATATGTAGGAACTGTCCACTTAACAAATCATACTCAAGTTGAATTTTTATCCCAGCTGTATGGCTGCATCCTCCTGCACCTGGATAAACCGATGAAAATACATCCGGGAGTTGAAATGCAGTTGAATCTAAAATACGAATACGCTTGAAAACAGAAGTGTATGGAGAAGAAATCGGCATAGATGCGGCCAATTTTTTGCTTAGTAGTTCGGCTAGTAGGTGTTGTAAAAGTTGGACGGCCGCCTTATTAAACCGTTGATTCAGTCCTTCAGGACTGATGAGTACTTCCGTTGATGCTTCTAAACAGCTAGATAACTGAGTTAAAGAAGTCATAGCTACATTTTGGCTCACCCATACACATAAAGCGACTAAATCTTTTGCTTGGTACTTACTAGTTCGTTGTACAAAACCAACATCTCTAGCAAGATCCCGTAAGGTATTTGGAGATAAAAAACTTTGAATCTCTTGAGCAAATAGTTGTAATTCATCAGACACAGAAACAGACATAAAAAACGCCACCCTTTCCTATGATTCTACAGAAAGAATAGCGTATTTTTTCATTTTAGGGGGGATTTTGTTTTATTAGCTTGATAGTGATG